>JAIFNA010000003.1 GCA_020048055.1 Arcobacter sp.
CGGCGTCCGCACTTCTAGTTGCTAAGTTTCTTACCTCTTGCGCAACAACTGCAAATCCTTTTCCTGCTTCACCTGCTGTTGCTGCTTCTACGGCTGCATTTAGAGATAAGATATTTGTTTGGAATGCAATTTGATCAATTATCGTAATAGCTTCACTGATTGCATTAACCTCTTTATTTATTTCATCCATTGCAACTGTTGTATCGTATGCTAATTTTTGACCCTCATTTGATGAAATAGTAACACTTGAAGCCAATGAAGACATTTTAACTATATTTGTTGTATTACTTGCTATGGCTTCTGTTATCTCTTCTAGAGCTGCTGCTGTTTCTTCCAGTGCTGCTGCTGATTCATTTGAATTTTTATTAAGAATATCAACATTTTCAAGCAATATGCAACTGCTCACATCTAGTGTTAATCCATTTTGTTTGTTTTCAGACAAAATAGAAGAAATAAGCTCACCAAGTTCATTAATCGAAACAGCAATTTTAGCATAAGGACTAGGGAATCTTGCAGTAAAATCTCCTTTTTTGTAAGAGTCAAGTGTTGAAACCAAAAGATTTGTATCTCTAGCTATTGTGTGTTCCAAATAATATCTTAGATTTTCAAGTATATCTCCAAGTTCTTGAAGTTCTTTAGTATGTGCCTCTTTTTTGAGTTTTGGCAAATTATTTCCAGATTTAAGTTCATTAGTAAATTGAACTACATCTGATACAAATTCTGCATCTATTATTTGTGCCGCTTCAATTCTTTTAATGTTGTTGTTTACAATTAGTGACATTTCACCAAATTCATCTTTTGAATCTATATCAATAGTTGAAGCTGTAGCTTTTTCCTTCTTTAAAAAATCAAAAAATGAAATAAGTCCTTGTTCGAAATTTTCCATTTTTCTAGAAATATCCTTGATAATAATAAATGACATTAACAACATTGCTCCCAATGAGATAATAATATTTATAATGGTTACTGTTATACTTGTATTATAAGTACTAGTCGCAACTATTGTTTCTTCTTTTGCAACCCTTAACTGTAATTGTGTTAATTCAGATATTTTTTCACTGATTGGATCAATTTTTGGATATAAATCATTTTTTGTAATTTGAGTAATTAACTCTAAATTATTTGATTTACAAGCTTCTTTTATTTGGTTACTAATACCATCCCCTGCCCTCATAAGCTCCTCAGCATCTTTTGCCAAAATAGATTCTTCTTTTGTAAGAGTTGTTGCCTTATAAGCACCCCACTGCTTCTCTATTATTGTTTGGGCATCATCAATATTTTTAACACACTTATTAAAATCAAAGTTACCATTTCTAGTCTGATGAGTTGTATCTACAATATTAACAGCATAAGCATCGGCAATGTTTTTTAATTGCTCCAAAGGAACAACCCTATCATTATAAACTGTTTGCAGTCCATTATTTACTTGCTTTAAGCTTATTAAACTTACTACACCCAAGATTGATAGTCCAACGAAAGCCATCGCCACAATAATAATGAATTTAAATTTTGTTTTTAGATTATTTACCATTTTTTGTCCCATTCATGTATTTTTTGATACTTCATCACGATTTGATAAAAATATTTCAAGAATTATACTTAAAAAGTGTCCACCAAATGTCTAATATTAAATATATTTATAAATAATGTATAAAATTTATCCATTTTTTCTGTATTGTTAATTTAATACACTTTAGTATAAAACTTAACCCCTATAAGTTTTTCTACTATATCCGCTCTTTAATTTGTTTAACTAGTGTTTGAAGCATAATTACATCAGTATAGATACCCAAGAAGTATTTGAGTTTTCCACTATTTTTGTCAAGAATAGGACTAACCGTAACTTCAGTACAAATAAGCTGATTATTTTTTGCATAATTTCTAAGATTGACAGTAATAGGGATTTCGTTACGAAGTGATAGTCTAAGCTCTTCAAGAGACAATTGATCGTTGTCGTTTTTATGCATAAAACGACAATTCTTACCAACTACATCCTCAGCCAAATAACCAAATAAATTAGTGAATGAACCATTAATATAAATTATGGGATTATCATCTATATTTGGATTTGTTATTACAATAGCGTTTTTTGATTGGTCTAATATTTCAAATGAATAATCTTTAAATTCATAATTTGGTTCACTACTTACTTGTCTAAGGATATAAGACCCGCCATATAAATTTATAATTGATATTATTGGGACAGCTTTTCTAATAGAAGAAATCAAATTTCTTACACTCTTTTCATTGTATTCTTTGTTAAGATTTTCCCACACTTCAAAAAAAATATTCACATTCAAAACTGGTTTATTGATATTTTTAACCATTAATCCTAGTAATTTTTTTTGACTTGCAGTTAATTTTGCTTCTTGTCCATTTAGTAGTAAGTTTGAGGATTCGATATGCCAATAACAATTTCGAGTTAATTTTACAATTGTTTTGTTTTCCATGTGATGATTGTAACCAATAAGTGTCTATCAAATGTCTATCATATTGTAGATTAATCTCTTCCATTATCGTTTTTCAACAAAATCGACTTTAATTCTGAAGCTCTCACAAAATCACTAAAATTCAAAAAAAGATTAGACTCATATGCAATAGCAGATACGCTTGCACTACAAAATACATTAATTCCATTGAGCAAAATTGATTGATTTTTAATTTCTTCATTTATTTCTTCAGACATCTTTAAAACTTCAATTGATGATAAATATGGAGCAATTATTGTGAATTCTTCACAGCCAGTACGCGTTACTACATCATCTTGATTTCTTATTTTAGATTTAAGAATATTTGCAACCATTACTAAAATGGCATCACTAATATCATTTCCGTAAATTGTTTTAATGTTTGAAAAAGAATTTATCCCTACCGTAATGAGTGAAATTTCTGTTTTATTTTTCTTGGCAAGCTCAAACTGTAACAAACCGCATTCTCTAAAATATCTCTGGTTGTAAAGTTGTGTCAATGGATCGGTGGTTGATTGGATTCGTAACTTTTGATTTAAAATTTGCAAATCTTGTTCCGCATAATATTGTCTAGAAATATCACTAAATGCTACCGCTACACCTACAAGAATATTTTCATCATAAACTGGGGTAGCAATAATTTTTACAGGAAATTTATCCCCATTTGATTTGAAAAGCCAATCGTTCTGTTCATTTTTTATTTCGTATAAAATCGTGTTACAGATTATACATTCGTGTTGGTCATAAACACCCTTATCTAATGGGTGATGATGAATAATCTTATGAATATTTTTTCCTAAAATTTCATCTTCTCTTAAAGATAATATTTCAAGTGCTACTGAATTTATAAAAAAACAATTCATGTTCAAATCAACACCATAAAAACCTTCTCCAATACTATTAAAAAGTTGTTCTCTTTCTAAAAATACTTTTTTTTCGATTGAATTTTGGATTAAAATTTGCTCTTGCATTTTTTGTTGTTTTTTTAATGATCTTGTTTCTTCATAACCAATAAAGTATTCATAAGAAATTTGAAGTTCTTTGGACAAAAGTTTTGCATTTTTAATTTCTACTTCAGAAAATGACAAAGATGTGCCAAATGTAATTTGATTCATATTTTCAAACGATGCCCTATTGTCTATAACTATTTGGTTATCTCTAAATTCAATACTTTCCTCATCTGCTATTTTTGTTTCACGAATCTCTTTGGCTCGTAAAAATAATAAATAAGAATTATCTAATGCTTGAATCTTAACTGCTAAAAAACGATCAATAGATATATTTTGTAATTTTATTTCTGGATACTCTAGTCCAAGTTGATTGGTATAAAATATATCCTCATTAATATTTTTTGAAGCCAAGTTAACTAGTGATTTTAAGTCTTTGTCTGTAATATTTTTTCCTTCAAAATAGACAATATCTTCATACACCAATATACAATAATCACAATTTACAATATTTATTAATTTGGATATATTTTGATTTATGGCTTGTGAAAATGTCAAATTGGCGCTAAGATTTAATGAATTAAAAAATAATTCCCTTCTAAGATTTAATTCAAATTCTTTTTTATATTTTACAATTTTTTCTTTTTGAGCTACTAGTAAGGAAAAAATTGAACTTAGTATTGAGTACGTTTCGTATGAAGTTAATGGAATTTTTTTAGATTCATAATGATGGCAAGCTACTACTCCCCATAATTTATCATCTACAACAATTGATATAGAAAGTGATGATGTTACACCGATATTTTTTAAATATTCAATATGTATTGGTGGGACACTTTTAAAATAGCAACAACTCATATCTAATGGTTTTAATGTTAAAGGATTAAGAATTGGGTGAATATTTAGAGTATTAGCAAAGAGATCTTCGATAATTAAAAATTTATTTTTTATATACAAAGTCTTAGACTCTTGAGGAATATTGGGTGCTGTAACAAAATTGCCAATAATATTTTCTTTTGATACATTAAAAGATTGGGCTAAAACGATGTCGTTTCTTTCTTCATAAAATTTATATAACAAAACTCTATCAAATCCACTTATTTCTTGGACACTTTGGACAATAAAATTAATTAAACTATCAAAAGAATCTAATTCTTTACTTTTGTCTAATACTTTAGATACAAGTTGTTCTGATGCAACATCTTCTTTACTAAGCAAGTTAGACATCTCTAAAATTACATACTCACATTTAATATTGATGACGCAAAATAATTCTTTATTGTTAACATTGCACTGTATAGTTGTAAAGTTTTTCTGAACTCTTTTTAACTCCCCAATATTGAAGGTTAATTCTTCAATAAACGATAAATTAAAACAATCATAGATTGATTTTAATAATAAACTTTCTTTTGTAATTCCAATATAATCTTCTACTTTTTCACTGACTTGTAAAATTTTTAAATCGTCACAAGAAACAACTATCAAAGCACCAATAGGTTGAATCTGTGACAAAAAATCAATCGGCTCCACATCATATAATAAAGTTAATTCTGAGCCTGAATCCATATTCATTCTATGCCACTTTCTTGGAAAGATATTTTTTAGACAATAAATCATCGATTTATAGATGGAATCTACTGCGTATTGTAAAATAATACCAAATAAAACAAAAACTATACAATTTGTACCAAATGAACCTATAAACTAGATTGTAACAAATCAAAAAGACATACTATAGCAGAATCGATATCTAACTTAAAATTTAATGCCAAGAACAATTTTTTTTTGGTATTATCAGCCAATATAAATCAAAAAAGGAAATTAATGTGCCTAATCTTAAGTGGAATTTTTTCCTATCTTGCTTATAGTTTCTTGCGTGATGGCGAGCTTTTAAGTGGTGGTTTAAATCTAGTAGCTGCTGTTATTTTTATAATTTTGCTTATAAGAAATATTTTACAAACCAAGCGATACAAAAATGAGCAAAGATTAGATATCAATCAAAAAGGTGATTTATGAGTTTTTATATTTTCTTTGCACTATTTGTAATAGTTTTTTCTCTCCAAGTATTTACAATAAAAAAGTGGTTTATAGACAACTCTTTACTAAGTCAAAATACAAAGCGATACCTTAGGATTGTACTTTACATATTATTTATACTAATTTTATTTTACCCTGTCGCTAGGTATTTTCCAACGGAATCAAATATTCTATATGTAATATTTTCAGTTCCAATTGGTATCATTTTTATAACATTTTCAATTACTCTTTTATACAAACTTGTCACCTACTTATTTTTTAAAATTGATTTTAACGAAACACGGAGAGACTTTTTTCACAAAACTGCAGATTTAGGTATGCTTTCCTTGGTTGTCGCTACAAATGCTCAAGCGATACAAAACGCTAATGAAATCGAAATCGAAAATGTAGATATAAAAATAAACAATCTAAAAAAATCATACAAGATGGCACAACTGAGTGATATTCATATTGGTGGGATTATTGATACTGAATTTGTATCAAACCTTGTTAGTAAAACAAACAATGAAATGCCAGATATTATTGTTATCACAGGGGATTTAGTTGATACAAAATTAGAATCAGCAAAGCCAGCATTAGATAAACTTAAAAATCTAAAATCAAAATATGGAACATTTTTTATTGTTGGAAATCATGAGTATTTTCATGGTGTAATACCAATTATTGATTATGTAAATTCACTTGGAATAAAAACATTAGAAAATGAAAATGTTTATATTGGTGAACCAAACAATGGCTTTTATCTTTGTGGTGTTTATGATATTTTTGGCAACAGATATGGTTCACACATACCAAATTTAGCTAAAGCATTAGAAAATTCACAAAATAATCCAACGATACTTTTGGCACATCAGCCAAAATTCATTAATGAAATCAAAAACACTAAAGGGATAGATTTAATACTTTGCGGACATACTCACGGCGGACAAATTTTCCCCTTTAATTTCCTAGTAAAACTCCAACAACCCTATGTAAAAGGTCTACATCAGCACAACGAATTTACAAAAGTATATGTAAACAAAGGGACGGGCTTTTGGGGTCCACCTATGAGACTTGGTACAACAAGTGAAATTACAATATTAAATATCTCATAAAAAACTTATGAGATATTTCGCTTTAAAATATTATTGAGTCTTGCAAATTCATCATCAATTTTTAAATCACCCTTATAAACATCGTGTATTGAAAATGTTTCCGTTTTAGTTGCTCCACAAAATTGAAATACTTTATGCACGGCACAGTTTGATTCCTCAAGTGACAATCCATCAAAAAAGCCATCTTTGGATGAGAATTCACTCAAAGGACAGTTGTAAGTTAAACTTAGCATATATTTTTTTCCGCCCATCAGTCCACCACTTCCATATTTTTTTGAAATGTCAGTTAAACTTCTCCTATCGTTCCTATATGTTACTTCACCTACTCCTGAACTAAAAATATCATCAACATATTTTTTTGCAATCCATGGCAATCCCATCCAGTAAACTGGATACTGAAATACTATTAAATCTGCCCATTTAAACTTTTCAAGCTCATCGTTTATCTCATAAGATTCAACCGAACTATGCTTTACCAAGCAACCTTTAGCTGTACAAAATTTATCTATCTCCTTGATAACATCTTTTGTTAAGTTTCCTTCAGCAATCCCTTTGTAGTACTGGTGCCCATTTATGATTAATACATTATTCATATTTTTTCCTTTTAATGTTATTTTTCATTTTACCCAATTTAGGTCACTAAAAAAGTCACTTTAAATAGTAAAAATATTATGTAAGTTATAAAAAAAGCCCTACCACATAGTGATAGGGCTTTTTATTAGAATTTAAATTTCTAACAAGAATATGTAGTTTTAAACTCAAATGGAGTAGGTCTAGCTTCATAAGGCCAAACTTGTGTTTCAAATTTATAATGTTGATACACATTAATAAAATCTGGAGTAAATACAGGTTGAAGATAAGAATTATCTCTAATTAATCCCTCTAATGCTCCCCTTAAAGTATGTGGCATTTGTGGAATACCTTTTTCTCTAATCTCATCAAGTGATAATTCATATAAATCTTCATCCATTGGCCCAATAGGCTCAGTTTTATTTTTAATACCATCAAGTCCAGCCATCATCATAGCAGCAAATGCTAAATATGGACAAGCTGTACTATCTGGGAATCTCATCTCAACTCTTGTTGCTTTTTCACCAGCACCATAAGGAATTCTACAAGATGCACTTCTATTTTGAGAAGAGAAAGTCAAGATTGAAGGTGCTTCAAATCCTGGAATAAGTCTTTTATAAGAGTTTGTTGATGGATTAGTAAATGCTGAAACACTTCTAGCATGTTGGAAAACACCACCAATATAATGTCTAGCCATATCTGAAAGATTTCCGTAACTTCCTGGTGAATAAAATAAGTTTTTACCATTTTTCCATAAAGATTGGTGAACATGCATACCATTTCCATTATCACCATAAAGTGGTTTTGGCATAAATGTAGCTGTTTTACCATTTAAATGAGCTACCATTTTGATTACATATTTTAATTTTTGAACATTATCAGCAGCACCAATAATATCAGAGAAAACTATACCAATCTCATGTTGACCTTGTGCAACCTCATGATGTCCTAAAACAACTTCAAGACCAACTTGTTCTAAAACAAGCATCATTTCAGCTCTCATATCAACACCACTATCAATTGGAGCTACTGGAAAATAACCACCCTTAACTCTAGGACGATGCCCCATATTTCCACCCTCATAAGATGTATTATCAGACCATGCACCCTCTGTTGAATCAACTTTATAATATGACTCATTCATTCCATCAATAATTCTTACATCATCAAATACAAAAAATTCATTTTCAGGACCAAAATATGCAGCATCTGCTACACCTAATTCTTCAGCATATTTAAGTGTTTTTTTTGCGATACTTCTTGGACATTTTTCATATAAATCACCTTTATAAATATCATAAACATCACAAAATACAATTATTGTAACATCAGCTGTAAATGGATCTAAAAATGCAGTTGGAACATCTGGTTTAAGTATCATATCTGATTGATTAATTGGTTGCCAAGCATCAATACTACTTCCATCAAAAGGTAGACCAGCACTTAAATTGTCTTTATTAACAGCACTCATTCTGTAACTTACATGGTGCCACATACCTTTTAAATCGGTAAATCTAAAATCTACAAATTGTACTTCATTTTCTTCACAATAAGCCATAAACTCTTCAATATTATTAACGAATTTCCCCATCTCATCCCCTTTTTTTAAATTAAATTTTGAAAGATTTTATCAAAAGTTCCATCAAACTTCAAGGTAAAAATTGTATAAATTTTATACATTTACATAAAAAAATATGTCGTATTAACCGTCAGTATTTATTGTTTCAATCAATTCTTTCAATACTTGTTCCGCAATTTCATGTGGTGGTTGGCAACCACCAGCAGCTTCATGTCCACCACCATAATATTGCAACATAAGCTTCCCTACATTTGTATTTGATGTTCTGTTAAGAATAGATTTTCCAGTACTATAAACTACATTTTGTTTATTTCTTCCCCAAACAGCGTGTATTGAAATATTAATCTCAGGATACATGGCATAGACCATAAATCTATTACCAGGATAGATAAGTTCTTCATCTCTATAATCTACAATTGCTAAATTATGATGTATTTTTGTACATCTTTTGAGCTGGTCTTTAAACTCCTTTTCATATCTAAAATAAAGATCTACTCTCTCTTTGACATCTGAAAGATTTAAAATATCATCTATTGTATGTTCACTACAATAATCAATCAAATCCATCATTAACTGATAATTCGAAACCGTAAACTCTCTAAATCTTCCAAGTCCAGTTCTACTATCCATTAAAAAACTAAGAAGCTCCCAATCTTTTGGATTTAAAATATCTTCCATATTAAATTGTGCACTATCTGCTTTATTTGCTGCGTCCATCATATCTTGAAATCTCATTGGAAATGTTTTAGTTCCACCATAATATTGATAAACAACTTCTGCGGCACTTGGAGCTTCAGGTATGATTATATGATTTTCTTTTTTTTCATTTCTTAGAGTTTCACTAAAGTGATGATCGAATGCCAAATGAACGCCATCCACATAAGGTAAATTGGTTGTTATGTCATCTTCATTAATCTCAATTTTACCATCTTGCATATCTTTTGGATGAACAAAAGATATTTCATCAATTATTCCCAAATATTTCAACAACGTACCACAAACGAGTCCATCCATATCGCTTCTTGTAACAAGCCTATAAACTTTTTGTGTCATCTTGACTCCTTAAATTCTATTCCGTTTCAATCAATAGATTGCATAAAAGCTGATTTTAGCTACTTAAAGCTTATAAACTTAAAAATTATACTTAATTTTTTCCCGTTTTTTAAAAGAAAAAGCCTCTGTGTAGCCAATATTTTTAGCCACTCTTACAACATCTTCATAATAAAGTCCAACTTGTGAAACTTGGTGAGCATCACTCCCAAATGTAATCCCGATTCCAAGCTCAAACGCTAACTTTAAAATTGTAACCGATGGGTATTGTTCTTTTGGTGCTTTTCTAAATCCTGAACTATTAAGCTCAATCGTCATATCACCTTTTTTTATCTCTTTTAATGCTTCAAAACAAAGCTCTTTCATCTCTTTTTTTGGTAAAAAATTAAACACTTTCATCAAATCAAGATGTCCAACAATATCAAATTTACCACAATTTGCCATTTTTTTAAGTGCTAAGAAATACTCCTCCCAAATCTTATCAATATCTCTTTTAGAATACTCACCAATAAATTCAGGATTATCAAAACCCCATTTATCAAGATAATGCACAGAACCAATTAGATAATCAACTGGAGCTTCTAAAATCTCATCAAGCAAATAATCCCCATCAATAAAATCAACCTCATAACCTAAAAGTATCTCAATTTTATCTTTGTATTTATCTTTTAGCTCCAAAACACTATTTTGGTAAAAATCTTTTTTATCCAAAACAAGTCGATACTCATCTTCAAAGTTTTTCATAGGGGCATGTTCACTAAAACCAAAGATATTAATCCCAAGTTCAATTGCTCTTTTTACATAATCTTCCATCTCACCATCAGCATGGTTACAAAGATAAGTATGATTATGTAAATCTATCCGTTTTATATTCATAATAAAATTCCAGCGCCTTCTAATTTTGTACTTCTATCTTTAGCATAAACTCTTTTTCCGCCAACAATATCATATTTCCAAATTGGAGCATTTGCTTTAAAATCTTCGACAAACTCATCAATAAGATCCAACGCAACTCGCCGTTTTGGACTACATACTCCAGCAATATATGAAGTTTCATGATTTAAAACATCACCAATTGAATGTGCCATAAGTACAATTGCTCCTTTGTATTTTGCTTTTTCTTCCCAAGAGGCAAACCAACTTTTTAAAAGCGGCACATAAATATCAAAACTAAGCCCATCAATTCTATCTTCATCTCTAACAACTCCAACAAAAGTGATAATTGCCCCAAAGTTTTTCATCTTTAACTCTTCATACCAACTGTTTGTAATAAGTTTTACATCCAACCCATTTTTAAATATCTCCACAATCAACCGCCACAAACAGGTGGAAGTAATGAAATTTTATCTCCACTTTTAAGTTTAATATCTTTATCTTTTACCAACACATCATTTAGTGCAATAGCGCAACTAGAAAGCCACCCATTTAAACTATCATCAGCTTTTAAAATCTCACTTAAGCTACTTAAATTATCTATATCTACTTCAATTGGTGATTTTCCAATTGGTCCTAAAAATTCTACTGTTACCATTTTTCCCTCTTAAGTATTATTGAAACGGTTATTGCCATTCACTCCGTTTTTATCGATTGTTGGTTATTATACCAATTCACTACAAAATTTAAAGGATTCAAATTTATGATATTTGCTAAGATTGACTATATTAATTTATTGCCATTTTATGTATTTATCAAACAAAATCTACCATCTTCTCAAGATAAACAAATTATAAATTATAAAAAATCATATCCAGCAAAAATTAACAAAGATTTTAAAAGAAGAGCAGTAGATGCTGCTTTTATCTCATCTATAAAATCAAAAAATTGCAAATGTTTAGACATCGGGATAGTTGCCAAAAAAGATGTTATCTCAGTTATTAGCGTTGGTGATGTTTCAAAAAATGATTACCAATCAGACACATCAAATGTTTTAGCAAAGATTTTAAACCTTAAGGGTGAGATTTTAATTGGCGATAAGGCACTTTATTTTTACCACAACAACAATTCAAAAACTGTTGTGGATTTAGCAAATGAATGGAATAAAATCTACAACTTACCGTTTGTTTTTGCTAGGCTTTGTACAAATAAAAAATTACCAAACCTAGAAAAAGTAGCCAAAAAATTTGTTAAAAACAAAGTTTTTATCCCCCAATATATTCTAAATAACTATGTTAAAAAAACAAACTTAACGCAAAAACAAATTAAACATTATCTTACAAAGATAACCTATGACATCTCACACAAAGAGAAAATATCGCTAAAGAAATTTTTCTCGCTTTCAAAAAAATTAAAAAAATATGAGGTACAAAATGACAATATTTGACGCATTAATCTTAGGAACTTTAGAGGGGTTGACAGAATTTTTGCCAATCTCAAGCACTGGGCATCTTATAATGGCTTCACACCTTTTAGGACTGGAGCAAACAAATGCTCACAAAACTTTTGAAGTTGCCGTCCAACTTGGAAGTATTTTAGCAGTCCTATTTTTATTTGCAAAAAGACTCTTGGTTGACAAGATGCTTTGGGTAAAAATCATCATCGCTTTTTTACCAACTGCTATTTTTGGATTTTTATTTTACAAAACTATAAAAGCACTTTTTGGGATTGAAACTGTTGCCATTATGCTTATTGTTGGTGGATTTATCTTTTTAATTGTCGAGTATTTTAGAAGAAATCATGATGACAATAAAGATAAAACTATCGATGATTTAAGTATTAAAGAGGCACTTACTATTGGGTTATTTCAAAGTTTATCGATGGTTCCTGGGACTAGTAGAAGTGGTGCGACTATGATTGGTGGATTATTTGCAGGACTAAGCCGTAAAAGTGCAGCTGAGTTTTCATTTTTACTTGCAATACCTACTATGTTTGTTGCTACTTTTTATGATTTGTACAAAAATAGAAGTGAAATGATAATTGATGATTATTCACTTTTGGCTATTGGGTTTGTAACCGCATTTGTTGTTGCATTTTTTACAGTTAAAGCTGTTATGAATTTCCTTACAACTCACACATTTGTTGCGTTTGGAGTTTATAGAATAGTTGTTGGTTTAGCTTTTTGGTTTTTTGTGGTTTAATTAAAATTTAGAATCAAGCAATAGTAAACAATTGAAGCATTCCAAAGGCAAGTGAACAAATAGTAAAAAATAGGGATAAAAAATGTGTGTATTGCAATGTAGATTTTACACCTTCAAAAGTTTCAAAAAAGACTGATTCAAGCTGGGAACATATCATAAATAATTCAAAAATTATTACAGTAACAAACATTGTACTTTGTTATTGTAGCTAAACGCCAGCAAAGGGTAAGAACAACTTTCAGCGTGGCTTAAATCCAAAATATTGCTAAGAAAAAATATTACGCCAGAAAGTGTGTCTCAAATAATAAAACTTAAAATTCAAAATGGACTTTAATATAAAATACTATTTACATCTCTCCAGGCGAGAGGCTTTAAAAGCTTATTAATAAATATATTATCAATAACTCATCGACCCAGCGTTAATCAACCCAATCGAAATAGATAAAAATGCCATTAACAATCCAGCAGAGATATTCCCATCAGATATTTGTTTAGTAAATGAGTACTTACCATTGCATCTTGTTATAAGTAGAGCAAAAATAAGTTGTATAGTTATTGCAACAACACCCCATACAACAAAATCCAAAAATGATACAGAACTAACCAAAGCACTATACAAAGGGATAGAAACACCAATAATCGCACCACCAAAACCAAGTGAAGCACCAATATTATTTTCATTAAAAATCATCTCATAATCATCATACGGCGTAACAATCGCGTATAAATAAAGAAAAATCCCAACCAAAACAATCGCTGTACCAAAAAACTGCAAAAATGCAACAAATGAATCTAAAACCATACAATACCTCCAAAAATTTATTAAATTGACGACACTACAAATCAAACTCTAGGAATATACCGGTCAATCGTATATCCAACACCTTTGATATTTTTTATAAAATCCTCTTTTAGCTCTTTTTTGAGCCTACTCATCTCAGCTCGTATCGTAGCATCACCTATTGGTTCACTATCCCAAACATATATTCTAAGTGTATCAATGGTGATAATTGTCCCTATATTTTGAGCCAAATATTTTACAATTTGAAATTTTTTATTTGTTAGAAGTTGCACTTCTCTATTAAAATACAAGCAATTCTCATCTACAACCAAAGAGTAACTTTTGCTAAGAGAGATATGTTTTAGTTTAATCTTTTGGATATTTTCTATCTCTTTTTGAATTCTTATTGCCAACTCTTTGAGATGAAATGGCTTTTTAAGATAATCAATAGCCCCACCATCAAAAGCTTTTGAAATAGTTGAAATATCAGTATTTGCACTTATAAAAATAGTTGGAGTATAGTTATTTGTTTGTTTTAGCTTTGAAACCAATTGTAAACCATCGATAGCTGGGACATTTATATCAAGTAGCAACAAATCGTATTCATTTTTTTCAAGATTATTAAGCGCCTCTTGCCCATCACCAAACACACTAACACGGTAACCCATATCATTTAGATATTCATTTATTGATGTTTGCAGCATCATCTCATCTTCAAGTAGTAAAATTTTCATACGAAATAATACCTAAAAGTTACTAATTCATTTTTGGAAATCACCTCAACTTCAACACCATTTTTATCACAAATCTCTTTTATGATACTAAGACCTATTCCAAAACCTCCACGAGAATCATTTTCTCTATAAAATCTATCAAATAATTTATCTGGGTGTTCAATATTGATACCGCTATTTATAACCTCAACAACTTTAAATTTACCATCAAAAAAAAGTTTTACAACGATATTTTTTCTATACAAGCTATATTTGATAGCATTTGAAAGTGTATTATCAAATATCCTTTGAAGATGAGTTTGATTAAAAGAGATACTTAAATTGTCCTCAACTAAAAGCTCAAACAAAAGCTCATTTCCATAGGCAATCTCACTAAAAAATTCGATTCTATCTTTTATAAATTTACTTAAATTTATCTCCTCTTTTGGGTACTCAATCCTATCTTTTTTAACCATATATTCTAAGTCATTGTATATATTATGGATAATCTTAGCTCCAGCTTCAATTTTACCAAGATACCTATTTTTCCCATATTTTAGGTTATAGAGATCGATATTTATAATAATAATACCAAGTGGAGTATTTATCTCATGAATAGCATCTTTTATAAATCTATCTTGTTTTTCAACTATATCAAGTGCGTACTCTTTTGCTTCAACAAGCTCGCACGTCCTTTTTTCAACCTTAAGCTCAAGATTTTTATTCAAATCTTTTAAACTTTCATTCATAATATTTATATGGTTTGCAACCTCTTTAAACTCTTTAAAAGTTATAAGCGAAGTATTTATAATTTGAAGCTCTGATGACGCATTTTGAATAAGCTCAATATCAAACTCTATCACATTCATAAAATATCTATAAATAAAAATTCCAATCAAAAACAAAACCATAACAACAACGAAAACAAATCCAAAATAGTGAAATAGTTGAGTTACATACTCTTTCTTTTTTACATTAATCATTTGTTGTATATCATCAAGATAAACACCACTTCCAATCATTAGTCCAAGCGGTGAATAAGAGATAGCGTAAGATATTTTTGGTGATGGTTTATTTGTCGTTGGCTTATTCCACACATAATCAACATATCCACCATTTGGTTTTTTTGAAACTTCAATGAGTTCATATATAACTCTTTTACCGTTTAAATCTTTGAAATTTAAAAGATTTTTGCCGCTATTTTCTTTTAAAATAGGGTCAGCAATATTTACTCCATCAAAAGTATAAATAAAAATATATCCAGTTCCATCACCCTCATCTCTCATATTTTCAATAACAGCACTTATTTCGTCTTGCAAAAGCGAAATTGGTTTATTTTTATCTTTTTTGTATTTATAATCTATATATTTTAAAGCTCTTTTTGTCTCTTTCTCAATAAAGTTTTTTTGAGATGTTAAATAATTCTTTTCTAGCTTTTTTATATCTTCTACGTATTGTGTGTAACCAACAAAAAGAACTGAACCAACAAAAATAAATAATAAAAACACTACAAAAAACAACCCCAAAAGATTCATCTTTCGTAAACTTTGATTCCTAAGTGATTTAAGCATGAAAATTACCTTTTATTTTTTTATTTTGAAATAAAAAAGCAACAAAGAAGATGTTATAAAAACAACGCCAAGTAAAATTAAAACACTGTATGAACCGCCACTTTGCGTTGTGAATGGTAAACTTGTAGTGTTAATTCCAAAAAAACCAACAATTAGATTTAAAGGCAAAAATATCCCAGATAAAATAGTAAGCAAATAGATAGTTTGATTCATTTTCTCATTTGCGATATTTTGGTGGAAATTATAAATTGCATCGAGTTTCTCTAATGCATGATTCGATGAACGCTGAGCCCTTTGAAGATGCTCCCCTATATCCTCAAAACCATTTTTTAAATCAAAATTTTTACTACTAAAGTTTTCTAAAAAACTCTCCATAACATCATTACTTCCCAATAAAATCCTATCAAAAACAATCAAATTCTTTTTGTGTGTAAACCAAATTGCACTAAAAGAGTGAACCCTCAAACCACTATAAAGCTTCTCCTCAAGCTTCTCAATTTCGATATGAAATCTATGCGAAGTTACCAAAACATCATTGATTAACTTATCTAAAAAAGTATGAAATTCATTTACTGTTAAAAATTCAACAAAGTCATTAAGTTCTCTATCATAAACAAAATATTTGGATTCAATTACAATAAAGGGGTAAGAGATAGCAATAATATTTTTATCTTTTTGCTTTGGTAATCGAAAAATAAACAAATGATAATCTGGTTGTTTAAAATATACAGCTGGGTGATTTTTATTTTTTATATCCTCGAGATGGTATTTATCAATTTTTTCGATGAACCTTTTCATTATATAGATTTGTACTCTTTATTTTTAACGATTTTTTCAATCGCAATACTACACATAGTAAGTCCAAAAGCACCTGTAACTGCGTTGAATGAGCCTTTTTCAACTATTTTTGGCACTTCACTACTAAAAATAACTTTGAACTCTTTTGTAAATCTATCTTTTTTTAACATTGTTCTTATTTTACGTAAAAAAGGATCATTTGTTGTTTTCCAAAGTGAAATATACTCAATTTTTGTAGGGTCTATTTTTTTAGCACTTCCCCCTGAACTTATCAGTTTTTTGTGATATTTTTTGATAAGTTCAACTTTTGGCTTAATATCATCTATCGCATCAAGCACTAAATCATAGTTATCCAAGTTGCTATTTTTTACCCAATCAATGTCAATCTTTTGATTTATTGCTTTAATATTTGGGTAAAGTTCTTTGAGTCTTAAAACTTTCACCTCCCCAACAGCTTCACTTCCTATTTGTCTATTTTGATTTGTGATATCAAAAGTATCAAAATCAACTATTGTAATATCAAAAACTCCGCTTCTATAAAGACAATCAAGCGCGTAACTTCCAACACCGCCAACACCCAAAATAATAATTTTACTATTTTGGATTTTAGAAAAATCAGCTCCAAAAAGCATCTCACATCTTGTAAATCTACTTGGCTCTTTGTTCTCTTTTTGTGTTTCCATTATTTGAGCTCACCCCAGTTTGCACCAATATTTGTACTTACATTAAGTGGAACACCCAAAGTATAAATATTTTCCATAATAGTTTTTATTTCACTAGCAACATCAACACAAATGTCCTCTTTAATCTCAAAAATTAACTCATCGTGAATTTGTAGAAGCATCTTGACATTTGGGTTGTTTTTATATTTTGTATAAATCTCAACCATTGAAAGTTTTATTAAATCTGCTGCACTTCCTTGAAATACTGCATTTACAGCCTCTCTTAAATATGAAGCCCTAAGCATAGGTGTTGCATTTTTAAAATCAAATTTTCTTTTTCTTCCAAGTAAAGTTTTAACATAGCCATCTTCAAGTGCTTTGTTTTCAACACTATTTAAAAAGTTTTTAATATCTGTAAAACTAAGAAAATATCTATCAATATACCCTTTTGCTTCTTTTGCACTTATCCCTAAAGTATCACCTAATTTTTTTGCACCCATTCCATAAAGCAAACCAAAATTGATAGATTTTGCAATATTTCTTTTATTTGCCGCTTCCTCCTCACCAAAAATATGGATAGCAGTTCGCAAGTGAATATCTGCCCCATCTCTAAAAGCTTCACAAAGAGCTTTATCTTTACTAAAATGAGCCAGAAGCCTAAGTTCAATCTGAGAATAATCGACACTTAGAAGTTTGAATCCATCTTTTGAAATAAATGCTTTTCTAATACCCCTTCCAGCTTCACTTTTAACTGGGATATTTTGTAGGTTTGGATTTTTACTGCTTAATCTTCCAGTAGCTGTTCCTGTTTGCAAAAATGAGGTATGGACACGATTATCATCACTCATTTTTCCAAGTTCCAAAAGTGGCTCAATATAGGTACTTTGAAGCTTAAAAGCTTCTCTATAATCTAACAATTTTTCAACCACAATATGTGTACCCCTAAGCCCTTCCAAAACCTGTTCGTTTGTACTAAAGCCTGTTTGTGTTTTTTTCCCTGTTGGGAGTTTTAAGTGTGTAAAAAGAACCTCACCAAGTTGTTTTGGTGAATTTATATTAAATGTCATACCACTTTGTTCATAAATCTCATTTGTTAAACCATCAAGGTAGATTTTATTTTGTTGTTTCAGTTTTAACAATAAATCGATATCAACTTTAATACCAAGTTCTTGCATATAACTTAAAACTTTGATAAATGGAAACTCCAAACTCTCCCCAAGAGCTAAAATCTCCCTATCATTTTGAAATTCTTCTAAAAGTTTATAAAACAACATATTACAAATATAAGCATCTTCGGCGGCATATTTACAAGCCTCCTCAAGTTCAACATTTGAAAAATCTTCCCCTTTTTTAACCACATCTTTAAAAGCGATCATCTCATGTGAAAAATATTTTAATGCTAATTTATCGAGCCCAACAGGTTTATCACTCTCGAATAACCACGACATTATCATCGTATCTGCAAAACAATCAAGTTCAATCCCAAAATTGTTTTTAATAATCTCAAAGTCATACTTAAAATTATGGACAATAAGTTTATGTTTTTGCAAAACCAAAATCGCGTTTTTAGCTACATCATGAGAAATTTGCTCCCCAACACCTAGATAAAAATGGGCAATTGGAACATAATATGAAGATTTTTTATCATAACAAAATGAGAATCCAACAATCCTTTCATTTAAACTATCAAGGCCTGTGGTTTCAGTATCAAAAGCAACAATCGTATCTTTTGGGATATTATTTACAATATCTAAAAGTTTTTTTGGATCATCTAGTAAAATATATTTAATATTTGTATCAACTTTTAATAAGACTTCATTTTTTTCAACATAACCCTCAGGGATAACTGTTTTATAACTTGTCCCGTCTTTATGAACTTTTGCAATGATATTATGCATATCATAGCCCCTTAAAATATCAGCAACTTTCAAAATTGGATTCTCTTTTGGCAAAGTCATCTCACATAAAAGAAGTGAAAACTCATCAAATGAGATACAATTTTTATCCAAAGTAACAAGTTTTTTACTGATAAATGCCATCTCTTTATTTTCTAAAAGGAGAGATTTCCATCTTGGTTTTTCAACCTTATCAATATTTTCATAAATATTTTCAATAGAATTAAACTCACTAATCAAACTAGTTGCAGTTTTAGCGCCAACACCCTTAACGCCAGGGACATTGTCAGCGCTATCTCCAAGTAAAGATTGATAATCTATAAATTGTTCAGGATTTACGCCATATTTTAAAAAACAATCATCTTTTTTTATAGTTTTTCGGTTTATCGGATCAAACATAAAAGTTGTCTCATCGATAAGTTGATACAAATCTTTATCATGACTTACAATTCGCACCAAAATATTATTTTTTTTAGCATCCTCGCAAAGTGAAGCGATAATATCATCAGCCTCATAGCCAACTTTTGAAGCAACTGTAAAACCCATTTTTTCTATCAAATCAATAACAATCGGAAGTTGAATTTTTAAATCTTCAGGGGCTTCTGGACGATGAGATTTATATTCACTGTATATCTCTTTTCTAAAACTATCACCTTTGCTATCGAGGGCAAAAATTAGATAGTCTGTCCCAAAATCTTTTCCGATTCCGGCTACAAAATTCATAAATCCTGTAATCATACCTGTTGGAACTCCACTTTTTGATTTAAGTGGTGGCAGTGCAAAATAGCTTCTAAATAAAAATCCAAATGTGTCTATAATAGTGAGTGTTTTCAAGGTTTTCCTTATCTTTTTTGATGCTTTATATGTTTACTTTAAGTTTGATAATATCATTTATTGTTTTAGATGGTGCTTATCGTTTGGCTTTTAGATTTTTAGTTTCATTATGTTAAAATAAATGATAATTCAATTTTTATAAAGGTAACAAGTGCCAAACAGTGTAGACAATCTTGAGATAATTAAAAATCAAAATACTTTACTTAAAGAGATGCTTAATGGCTCTTGGAATGCTATTGGAATTATTGACCTTCAATCCAACTTTAAATACATAAATAAAGCTTTTTCACCTGTTTTTGGCTACACAAATATCGAACTTTTAAAGATAAGTCTATACGAACTTGTGCTACCAAAATTTAAAGAATCATTTTTAAATTTATTAAAAGAAAATCAAGCAAACGAATACAATAATCGCTTAACAATAGGTTGCTTACGAAAAGATAATCAGATGGTTTATCTTGATATCATCATAAAACTTATGAATAATAAAAAGATGTTTGTAATCAATGCATTAGACATAACAGAAGATGTAACTGAACAAAAACTAATAAATCAATTTATAATACAATTTCACACAGATGCGAATGGAAATATCTTAAAAGCAAGCGATGCTTTTTATAAACTACTTGGATACACCTACGATAAATTAGTTTTTTTAAATTATAAAGAACTAATAAGTACAGAAACGCCAAATGATGTTATTCAATCAATAAATTCTTCAATAACAAAAGGTACACATTGGGATGGAAATCTTGTACTAAAAAAATCAGATGGTGGTTTATTTTTTGTTTATTTAGCATCAAAACCTACAAAAAATAAATATGGGGATATTGTTGGTCACAGTGCCTTAATGATGGATATGACAAGTGAAATTAACCTAGAAAAAAATCAAAATATTTTGCAAGAAAAGCTTGTTGATGAAGAGGAAAAACTAGAAATTATGGCTGAGACTATGAGGACTGTGGCTCATGAGTGGAGACAACCTTTAAATATTATCTCTCTTGAAGCGCAAGGATTGGCTTTTGAGATTGATTTTAGTGATGAGATTGATAAAGAGCAAATCAAACACAAACTTGAAAACATTTCGCTTAGTACACAAAAATTGTCAAATATTATAAATAGTTTCCAAGAAGTAACAGAGCTAAAAGGGAGTAAGAAAAAAAGACACATTAAAGATATTTTACTTGATGCAATTCAAATTGCAAATCTTTATGATTTAGAGTATTTGCAAGAGGAACATCTTGATACAAAAAGCTTTAGGACATACCCAAAAGAGTTAGCTTCAGCACTTTCTAGTATATTAATAAATGCTAAAGAGCAAATTCTTAAAAATGATATAAGAGAGATAAAAATAAAAACTTACGAATCATTAGGCAATATAGTATGTGAAATTTCAAATAATGGCGGAAACATACCAGATGAAATTTTTGAAAAAATATTTACCCCATACTTTAGTACAAAAATTGTAAAAAATGGAGTTGGGCTTAGTTTGTATACTTGCAAAATAATAATAGAACTCCATCTAAAAGGGAAAATACTAGTTAAAAACCTTGAAAATGGATGGGTTAAATTTACAATCTCATTACCAATAGGAGCTTTAGAAGAATGATAATAATACCAGCGAGATTAAAAAGTAGCAGATTCCCTCAAAAAATATTAGCAGACATTTTAGGGCTTCCCATGGTTATACGAACAGCAAAAAGAGTTGAAGGACTTGACAAAGTTGTAATTGCAACAGATTCACAAGAAGTCATAGACTTAGCCAAAAAGCATAACATTATGGCAATTTTGACAAGCGAAAATCACAATAGTGGAACAGATAGAATCAATGAAGCATCAAATATTTTGGGTTTACACGATGATGATATAATAATCAATGTTCAAGCTGATGAACCATTTATAGAACCAGAAGTTGTCAAAGCAGTCATCGATAGAGTTAAGCAATCACAAGATGATTTTACAATGGCCAGCGCATACAAAGAGATCAATAGTAGCTTAGCAGATGACCCTAATCATGTAAAAGTTGTTGTTGATGGGAATGGAGATGCGATATATTTTTCAAGAAGTAAAATCCCATACAACAGAGACCATTATGTTGATTTGCAATATCTTGGACATCTTGGAATTTATGGATTTAAGAAAAAAAGCTTAAATCAGTTTTGTTCTTTTTCTTCTTCAAACTTAGAAAATATTGAGAAATTAGAGCAACTTAGAGCAATATCATGTGGTAAAAAAATCTCAATGGTGAAAGTATCTTCAGAGAGCTTTGGTATAGATACTCAAGAGGATTTAAACAATGCTCTACTTATATTTGGACAAAAGGAATAAAATGAAATCAAACGAATTAAATATACTCAAAACAATTAAACTTCTATATGTTGAAGATGAACTAGATATTCAAACTATTACTGCTGATGTATTAAGAAGCGTTTGTGGCGAAGTCGTTTGTGCAAATGATGGCGTAGAAGCGATAGCAATGTTTGAAGCACATGGTGATTTTGACATTTTGGTAACAGATTTAAATATGCCCAAAATGGATGGAATTACCCTAATTGGAAAACTACGAGCATTTGACCAATCATTTCCAGTTATCATAACAACAGCTCATACTGAGATTAATTTTCTACATGACGCAATAAATCTAGGAGTAAACGGTTACACACTAAAACCAATTGATTTAAAAAAATTAATATCTGCGATTGCCAAAGCTGTTGAATCAAGAATATTGCGTAAAGAACTTGAGATATTTAATGGTGAACTTATGTCAAAAGTAAAAGAACAAACTTTTGAACTAAATTCAATTTTGGATTCTCAAGATAGTTTAATTGCAGTTTCCAGTGGTAAAAAGATTACAGTAATGAATCAAAGATTTTTAGATTTTCTAGGGATAAATTCAATCGATGAATTAGATGATGACATATCTTCTGTGTGTGATTTATTTATTGAAGAAGATGGGTATTATTTCAAAAATACTTCAAAGGGTGAATGTTGTTTTTCACAAACGAACCGTCCAACAAATACAGATCTTTTTGTCAAAATGAAAAATAACCACGGAGTTATTACTGTATTTAAACTAAACATTAACACGTATGATTTCAATGGTGTACATTTTATAATGTCGCTTACTGATATTACAATCTTAAAAGAGCAATCTGATTTGCTTCAATACCAAGCAAACCATGATGCTCTAACTGGACTAGTTAATCGTCAATATTTAACCAACATACTACAAACTGAAATAAGTCGAGCTTCAAGATATGAGCATAATTTCATAATAGCAATGTTTGACATAGATTATTTTAAAACAATCAATGATACTTATGGACATGATATCGGTGATGAAGTTTTACAAAACCTCTCAAATTTAGTAAAAAAATATTTAAGGGACACTGACATATTGGCACGATGGGGTGGGGAAGAATTTATGGTGCTATTAACAGAAACAGACGTAGAAAGTGGATTTGAAAAAATCAACAATCTTAAAGAATTAATTTCAAATGCTCAACTATCTCCAAGTGTAGAAACAAAAATTACTGTTAGTTTTGGGGTCACACTTTTTAAAGCTGGTGATACCAAGAATGATATTACAAAAAGAGTTGATATTGCACTTTATGAAGCTAAAAATGGTGGACGAAACAAAGTTGTATTAAAATAACATCATAGACTCATCTAAAGTCTGTGATTTGCCTCTTTTATAAAGTAAACATCACCAAATTGACGGAAAAATTCTAAAGCTTCTTGTGGATTAATTATCTTATCACGCCCACCTAAATATGTCTCAATGATAATTCCTTTATTTACAATCGACTCCATTTTTACCTGACTCCACTCATAATAAAGCAAATTTTCCAACTCATTAAAGGCTCCAAGTTTAAAATATTTTTCTTTATCATCTTCACTAAAACCACAATTTTTTATAAAATTGTCACTATATAAATTTTCATCTTTTGTAAAAAACATCAACTGCATTCTTTTAAATTTTTCATCTTTATCATTAAAATAAGCAGGTGAAAAAAGTTGGATTTTATCAATTCGCTTTTTATATTCAACTGTGTCATAAACTCCATTTATGATATTTTCAACCAAATTTATAGCTCCATAACTAAAACCACTACAAGTGACATCATTAATAATTCGATACTCTTTAAATATCTCCTCTTCATTTTGTAAAGAAAAACCACTAAAAAACAATCACTTCATCCTTAATCATAATATCTCGCAGTCTCAAAATCTCATAGGTTTGTGTTTCAAATTTTGCCCTTAAATCATTTTTTACACTGTCTAAAATCTCTTTAGCACCACTCCCCATATCGTATTTTAAAACCATATCATTTGCAATTTCTTTCGCACATTGAAGTTCATTTGGAAAAACTACATATTTTTCATTTTTAATAGTTTCTATACCAACACTACCAGCTAAATAATTTTGAATCCTTTCCATTAACTCATTTTTACTAGGATACTCACAAATCTCATCACTTATCCCATCATCAAAAAGGGAAACATTTTTTTGCATCACAAATGCTTTACAGGCTTGGTAAGTTGCAAGTATATCTTTTTGGGTATCACTCAAAATATTTATCTGTTTTTTCCCAAATTGCACTTTTTGTTTTGCAATGCTTATATCATCTTCGCTAAGTGAAATATTGTTTGTTTTAATCATATTTAAAAGCGCCTCATTTATAAGCGTTGCAAGTGCTGCACTACTAAATCCACTTGTATCATTTGCTAACTTATTAATATCAAAATTGATTTTTTTATTTTTTGTATAAAGTTGTAAAATTTTTATCCTATCGTTTAGTGATGGTAAAGATAAAAATACTCTCCTATCAAATCTGCCAGCTCTTAAAAGTGCCTCATCAAGAACCTCAATTTTGTTTGTTGCAGCTATTACGATAACACCATTTTCCCCATCAAAGCCATCCATTTGCGTAAGGAGTTCATTTAGTGTTGCTTCCCTCTCGTCATTGCTCCCACCATTTCTACTTTTTCCAACAGCATCAATCTCATCAATAAAAATAATAGAAGGTGCCATACTTTTAGCTTTTAAAAACAACTCTTTTACCCTTTTGGCACCCATTCCAACATAAATATGTACAAAACTAGCGCCACTTTGGTAAAAAAATGGAACATCTGCTTCACCTGCAACTGCTCTCGCTATAAGTGTTTTCCCAACACCTGGGGGACCTACTAAAAGGACACCTTTTGGTAATGTTGCTCCATAAAAAGTATATTTTTTTGGATTGTGTAAAAAGTCAACTATCTCTTCAAGCTCCTCTTTTATCGACTCAATACCTGCAATATCACTAAATTTCATACTAGAAACAATTGGCTCGATTTGAGAATTTAATTCACTTGAAACTTCATTATTTTTACTATACTCATTGTTCTCTTTAGCTTTTTCCATCTCATCTTGAAATTTATTAGCAGGTATCATCGCCCTTACTTTCTCTTTGTATTTGTTTAGATAAAAAGACAAAATCATAAGAAAAAATAAAAATCCAATCCCTATTATATAACTTCCATTCAACATAACAGAATCGCTTTTAATTAAAGTATAAATAAAAAGTCCAATTAAAACCGAGGCACTTATCATCATAAATCTAAGATTTTTTTCATTTTCTGTTAGTTTGTTGTTATCTTTATTTTTTTCGTTTTTTCGTTTTTGTAAATCTTTTAAATATTGAAACATAAATTTCCTCTTTGATTTTTGATTTTTGATTTTAACTAAAAACTATATATACCATCATTAAGATTATTTGATGGTGGAGTAATAAGTGGTATTTGGATAAAATCAAATATAAAAATCAAAAGGATACAAAATGTTACTTGGTGTAAATATTGACCATATCGCTGTTTTAAGGGAAGCTAGAAAAATAAACGACCCTAATCCAATTGACGCTATTTCTATTTGCAAACTTTCAGGTGCAAACCAAATAACTATCCACCTAAGGGAAGATAGACGACATATCCACGATGAAGACGCTAAAAATATTATCAATCTCTCACAACTTCCTGTAAATCTTGAATGCAGTATAAACAATGATATAATCGACATAGTCTGCTCACTTTTACCACATCGAGTAACTTTGGTTCCTGAAAATAGAGCTGAAGTTACAACTGAAGGTGGACTTGATGTGGAAAATAATTTTGAGCAAATTAAAACTGTTGTAAAAAAATTACAAGACAATGGAATTGAGGTTTCACTTTTTATAGACCCAGATACCAAAATGATTGAGCTTTCTCATAAACTTGGAGTTGAATGGATTGAGCTTCATACAGGAACTTTTGCCAATATCTATGCGATGCTTTACAGTGGACTTAATAAAACTCACCATTCAATAAAAGAGCTGGAATTACCTAGAGAAAAACTATCAAAAAAGTTACAAAAATCGATAAAAGAGATAAATCAAAGTGCTACAACTGCGCATAAACTTGGAATAAGAGTAGCTGCTGGGCATGGACTAAACTATCAAAATGTAGTACTTATCTCAAAAATAAAAGAGATTTGTGAACTAAATATAGGACAAAGCATCATTGCGAGAAGTGTGTTTACTGGGCTAAAAGATGCTATTTTGGAGATGAAAAGTCTCATAAAAAATAAAAAGACGCTCAATGACTAGCTTAACTGATGCCAAAAAAACAATTGCAATATCTGTTGGTGATATAAATGGGATTGGGATTGAACTTGTTTTAAAAAATCACAATGAAGTTGCAAAACTTTGCAATCCAATATATTGTATAAACGACGAACTTCTAACACAAGCTAGTAAACTTTTAGAACTTGAAATTCCAACCAATTTTAAAACTTATCCAACATACAAAAATTTCAAAATTAAAGCTGGGGAAGTAACGGAAAAATCTGGTTTTTTTAGTTATTTATCATTTCTTGATGCAATAAATTTGGCAACTGATGGAAAGGTTGATGGGATATGCACCCTTCCAATAAACAAAAAAGCTTGGCAAAAAGCTGGAGTACACTATGTTGGACACACAGATATGCTTCGTGATATTTTTAAAAAAGATGCAATTATGATGCTTGGTTGTACAGAGATGTTTGTTGCACTATATACTGAACATATTCCACTAAAAGATGTACCAAAAGAGATTGAAGCAAAAAAACTTTACTCATTTTTTAAAAATTTTTACACTTTTGAAAATCCAAAAAAAGTAGCAGTGCTTGGATTAAATCCCCATGCTGGAGATGATGGTGTTTTAGGAGATGAAGAGAAAGAGATAATAAAAGCTATACAAAAAATCAATAAAACACTCGGGAGTGAAATATTTCAAGGACCATTTGTACCTGATACAATTTTTACACCAAATTCAAGAAAAAATTTTAATTATTTTATAGCGATGTATCATGATCAAGGATTGGCTCCACTAAAAGCCTTACACTTTGAAGAGGGGATAAACGTAACCTTAGGATTACCAATTAAAAGAACATCTGTCGATCACGGTACTGCCTTTGATAAAGCATACAAAAAAAACAATAACTTATCAAATTTAAGCTATTTGAATGCAATTAAAAAATTAGTGGAGTAAAGTTTTACTCCAAAAAAACCTAATGGAGAAGCTCAAGATAAAAATTATATCCATTAACAAGCAAATCATCTCCATAAAATGAAACCATTTTAGTTTTAAAATGGAGCATCTTTCCATCTTTCCTTAAAAAACTATGTCTTGAATCAATTGTTGTTTTTTTGTGTATCGCTTCTAGCATCTCTTTTTGTATAGATACAGATGAGCTATTTTCTTTTAAAAGTGATATATTTGAACTCATAAGTTCAGTTTCATCATATTGCATTAATTCGCTAAACTTACTAGAAACCTCTAAAATATCTCCATTTTTATCTACACTCATTGTTGCAATATACATATCAGCTAACTGCTTATAGTATGTGAGATTTTTATCTAGTTGTTTGTTTAATGCCAACAAATCGCCCATCTCTTGTGTATCATTTTTAGATTTCACTATAAGTGTTTTTGCTATGTCTTTGATATTTTGTTCTTTTCTGTGTTGAACTACAACTTTTTCAATATCTTGTATTATTTTATTAATTGTGACTGGTTTATTGATGTATTTCTTAATTCCAACATCAAGTGCTTCAAGCATATACTCTGTATTTGCGTAAGCTGTTGTAACAATAAAAGGTACATTTGAAATTTCATTAATAGCTCTTGCCAAATCAAGTCCAGACATTTTAGGCATATTTATATCTGTAACTATAATATCTATCTTGTCTTGATTCTTTTTAAATATTTCCAATGCTTCTTCGCCATCTTCAGCCTCAAAGACCTCTTTAAAAATTTTGCTATATATTTTAGTTTCTTGTTTTCTTAACGCTCCCTCATCTTCAGCGTAAAGTATAGTTATAGTTCTTAATTCTGAAATATCAAAAGTTGCCATTATGTTGTCCTCTTTAATTTATTTTATTGTTTCAATCCACAAACAGTGCATTTGTTTGCAATGCGAAATTTGGTGGTGTTAATCTAAATAATTCATAAGATTTAACACTTGCTATTCGTCCCCTTGCTGTTCTTTCAATATAGCCATTTGCTAGCAAATATGGCTCAATTGCCTCCTCCAAAGTACCCTCATCTTCACTTAGTGCAGCTGCAATTGTTGAGAGTCCCATTGGTCGCCCTTTATTTGAAATCAGTAATTCAAGAAGCCTTAAATCCATCTCATCAAATCCTTTATCATTTACACCAAGTTCATCAAGTGCATATTTACATCTATCAAGTGTAATTGTATTTTCTCCACTCACCTCAGCAAAATCTCTAACCCTTTTTAAAAGTCGTAAAGCTACCCTCGGGGTTCCTCTGCTTCTTCTTGCTATTTCAAAACTTGCAGTTTCTTTTGTTGGTTTGCCTAATTTATTTGCAGCGATTGTGATGATTTTTGCTAGCTCATCATCGCTATAAAAATTCATTCTAAAATGCATACCAAATCTATCACGAAGTGGATTACTTATCATTCCGGCTCTTGTTGTTGCACCAATTAAAGTAAATTTTGGCAAATCAATCTGCACGGTTTGAGCCGCTGGACCACTTCCTATAATAATATCTAATCGATAATCTTCCATGGCAGGATAAAGTATCTCTTCAATTGCAGGACTTAATCTATGAATCTCATCGATAAATAAAATATCCCCTTCACTCAAATTTGTAACAATAGCTGCTAAATCACCAGCTTTTTCAATAGTTGGTGCAGCAGTTACTTTTATACTTGCGCCCATTTGGTTTGCAATAATATGACTAAGTGTTGTTTTTCCAAGCCCTGGTGGTCCAAAAAGTAAAATATGGTCAAGAACATCATCCCTGATTTTACAAGCTTCAATAAAAACTTGAAGATTCTTTTTGATTTTCTCTTGCCCTATATATTCATCCCAAATACTCGGACGAAGTATATTTTCAGTGCTAGTATCTTCAAAAGAAACTTTTTCCACCTCAACCAATCTTTCCATCTATATATTCCTATTCCATATCACTATTAATAAATATTGCATCAATAATAGGAAAACTAAGGGTAAAAACTGCCCCTTTGTATTTAGTATCTTGATATACAAATTCTTCATTTTGAACTTTTACTTTTCCAAAGCTATCTTCAATAATTTGTTTACACATATGAAGTCCCAGTCCTGTTCCATCACTATCTTGTTTGGTTGTAAAATATGGTTTAAATACTTTGTCTAAAATATCTTCAGGGACGCCACCTGCGTTATCTTTAATTTTAATTTCTATCATTTGACCAACGATGTGTGTCTCAATAAAAATAAATCTAGATAGTTCATTTTCAATATTAGAAACCAAAACATCTTTAGCATTATTTAATATATTTAGAAATGCTTGCAAGATTTCACTTTCAAAGCCATTGCACAAAGCATCATCTTTAATGTCTAAAATCAACTCTATATAGTATTTTGATAATGACGCATTGGCAATTGATAAGCACTTCTGAATCATACTTAAGATATGAAAGTTTTGTTTATCTCTATCATTTTTAATAAAGTTTCTAAAATCATTTATTGTATTTGATAAATACTCAGCTTGCTTAATAATTCCATCCATAGCTTCGTGTGTAGTATTTTCATCCAATGTTTTCATTGTATTATAAAGGCTAACTGTACTTGCCATAGTTGTAATCATACTAAGTGGTTGCCTCCATTGATGAGCAATATTACCTATCATTTCACCTAGCGTTGCCAACCTACTTTGTTTTTCAAGGAGTATCTCTTTTGATCTCAAGTTTACAGTATCAGTAATATCCCTCACGCACCCAATCATCCTTAGTGGCATATTGTCATTATCAAATTTTATAACTTTACCTCTATCCTCAACCCATCTAATATCTCCATTAGCACAAATTATTCTATGTTGACTCACGTATGGCTTATTTGTCTTTAGTGTATCTTGAATTGATTCAAACACTCTTTGTGCATCATCATGGTGCAGAAGTGACGAGAAAAAACCAAGATCATGTTCCAATTTCGAATCATCTATATAAAACATATCACACCACTGCTGATTGTGTCTCACCATATTTGTTGTCAAATCCCAATCCCAAACGCCTTCGCCTATAATCTCAAGAGCAAGATTAAGCATTGCCTCTTTCTCTTCTGTTTTTAATCTTTCATTGTGGATACTTGTTATGTCATTTGCCAGAACCAAAATATTTTTATTTCCTTTTGAATCAAGAAACGGTTTTTTTAAAGATTGATAATATCTTATCTCTTTTGTTGTAACGTCTGTTGATTCTTCATAGACAGTTTGCAATTCATTCAAATCCATAATATCTTGAATATTTTTTAGATAAAAATCTGTTTGTTCTTTGTTTGGATTAAAATCACTATCTGATTTTCCTATCATATTTTCTGGAGTTGTATTGTAGAGCTTAGAAAGAGTTTGATTAGCAAATTCAAATTGACCTTGATAATTTTTTATCATTATAATATTGGGTGTTTCATCTGTAATCGTCTTAATCACTTCTGTAAATTGGCTCATTCAAAGTACCTTTTATTTTTCAATATTCTATAAGTTGTATATAATATCAAAAAATTGATAAATATTAAGTTACCAGTAGTTACAAAAATATTACATTTTATAAAAGTAGAAATCGCAACTCAGTCAGTAATTAAGTTCTTTTGGATATATTTATAGTTAATTTTTTTTAAAGAGGCGATAGAATTTATGGATTTTAAAGAAGAGATTTTAAATCTTAAGCGGGAACTAGATGTTACAGTAGTTGCCCATTATTACCAAAAAGACGAAGTTTTTGAACTCGCTGATATAGTTGGTGATAGTTTAGAGCTAGCAAAAAGATCTCTAGCTGCAACTACCCAAAATATAATATTTTGTGGTGTAGGTTTTATGGGCGAAAGTGTCAAAGTAATGGCACCACATAAAAGAGTTTTGATGCCAAAAATAGCATGTTGTGCTATGGCAAAAATGATTGATGTTGATTATTTTCACGCCAATTTAAAAACCTTAAATGATGCTGGAATATCAAATGATGATATTTTACCAATTACTTATATTAACTCAAGCGCAGCTGTTAAAGCTATTGTTGGGAAAATGGGTGGATATGTTTGCACAAGCTCTAATGCTTACAAAATTATAGAAAAAGGGCTTAGTAGCGGTAAAAAAATATTTTTTGTGCCTGATCGTTGTTTGGGGCAAAATTTTGCGCACAAAATGAACCTAAAATCAGCTGTAATTGGGGTTGATAGTATTGAAACAATAAAAGATGCTGATATTATCTGTTTTAATGGATTTTGCTCGGTTCATCAACTTTTTACAGTTGAAGATATAGAATTTTTTAGAAATAAATACCCAGATATTATAGTTGCAGTTCATCCTGAGTGTGATCCTAGTATAGTACAAAGAGCAGATTTTGTTGGAAGCACATCACAATTGATACATTTCATAACACAAGAGATAGCACCAACTCAAAAAGTTGTAGTGGGAACAGAATTTAATATGGTTAATAGACTAAGACCAAATAATACTTTTATTTTAAGTAGCACAAAACCAGAGTGTCCAACAATGAATGAAACAACTTTGGAGGACCTATACAATACACTTATCTCTATCAAAAATAGAACTTTCACAAATGAAATTTTTATTAGTGATGAAACAGTACACTATGCAAGAGTAGCGCTTGAACGAATGTTCGAAGTTTAATAAATAGAAGCAAATTTAAGGAGTTAGAAGTGGCGATCAATATTAGAAAATTTGTAAAAAATGCTATTTTAGAAGATAACGGTAGAGGGGATTTATTTTTTGATATTGCTCCAAAAGGTAGATTTACAGCTAGAGTAATCGCAAAAGATGATGGGATACTAGCTGGAGTAAAATATGCAAAAGTATTAGCGAGAACGGAAAAATTTGATTGTATCTTTAAACTTCAGGATGGAGAGAGTGTAAAAAAAGGTGATATTATCGCTGAACTTGAAGGTAAAGCATCGATACTTTTAAGTAGCGAAAGGACATTTTTAAATATCCTTCAACATGCAAGTGGAATAGCAACAAACGCTTCAAAATATGCAAAACTTCTTGAAGGTAGCAATGTTGTTTTACTAGATACAAGAAAAACAAGACCAGGTTTAAGAGATTTTGAAAAATATGCAAGTAGAATTGGTGGAGCGATTAACCATAGGTTAGGACTTGATGATTGCTTAATGCTCAAAGACACTCACTTAAAAACAATTACAAACCTCAAAGAGTTTGTTGTAACTGCTCGAAAAAGAATCTCATGGGTTACAAAAATAGAGATAGAATGTGAAACTTTTACTCAAGTCCAAGAAGCAATGGATGCAGGTGGAGATATAATTATGTGTGATAATATGAACCCAGACGAGATAAAAATTGTCTCAAAATTTAGAGACGAGCACTATCCGCATGTACTCCTTGAAGCAAGTGGAAATATCACAGCTGAAACAATAAGTAGTTATCTAAATAGTGGCGTAAATGCAATAAGTAGTGGCTCAATTATCCACCAAGCAACATGGCTTGATTTCTCTATGAAGTTTGACTAAAAAAAGGAAATAAAATCAAAGCAAATATCTACGATGAGGCACTTTCTCTTATAAAAAATGCTCAATATGTTTTAGTTTTAACCCATACAAACCCAGATGCGGACACAATTTCTTGTGGACTAGCACTAAGTAATTTTATGTGGGAAAATAAAATTAAACACAAAGTATTTAATCAAGAAAAAGATTTGCCAAAAAACTTTGATTTTTTACCAAGATTTGAAAAAATAACAAACCAGTTGCCAAATTTTTACGATTTGGCAATTTATGTTGATTGTGGAGATAAAGGTAGAGTTGATATTAAAACAAATGAAAATATAAAAATTATAAATATTGACCATCATGCCTCAAATGATGATTTTGGGGATATAAATATCACTGATGATACAAAATCAAGTACAGCAGAGGTTTTATACCATTTTTTTAAAAACAATAATTTAGAAATATCACGTGACATTGCTACTTGTATCTATACAGGTATTTATAGTGATAGCTTAGGTTTTAGCACACCAAGGGTTGATGGTGATACATTTGCAATTGCTCACCATTTATCACTTTGTGGAGTAAATCCATCATTCGTAGCTGATATGCTCACAAGGAGAGATTCATTAGCAAAATATAGGCTTTTGCCTCTAGTTTTAGATAGCCTAAGCCTCTATCAAGAGGGAAAAGTTGGCGTTGTTTATGTAGTTGATGATTGGTTAAACAAAACGGGCGGGAGTGTGCGAGATATTCACGATGTTGTTGATATGGTTTTATCTATTGGTGTTGTAGAAGTTGCGTTTTTAATGAGAGTATCTGGTGGGAAAACAAGAGTTTCACTTAGAAGCAAAAACAATTTTGATGTTTCAAAAGTAGCATCACATTTTGGTGGTGGTGGACATATTATGGCTGCTGGATGTTCGATAGATAGCGATATGGACGAAGCATTAAAACAAATTTTAAATATTATAAAGGATGAGAATGAAAAGAAATTTTAGAGATGGAAGAATTAGAAAAGGTAATAAATACTTTTTGCCTAGTGTAGCTTTGGTTGTATTGATTGGACTTGGGTTTTTATTTTTTGCTCCACAATTTGAAAGGGAATCACCAAAAATAAAATTAAAACAAGATGGCTTTTGGAACCTCAAAGATAGCCTTGAAATTGAGCTTAGTGACAATAGTAACCTAACCTCATACAAAGTAACTTTTATAGATGAAAAAGAGGAGAAAGTTTTAGATGAAAAAATAATCACTGCTCCGACAAAAAAAATTAATTTAAAAATTGCTCCACCAAAATTTGAAAATATCTACAAAGGGAAATCAATAAAACTCCAAATTGAAGCAACTGACGATAGTAGATGGGGCTTTTTGATGGGTAACACAACAGACAATACTTATGATTTAATAATAGACACAAAAGCTCCAACATCACTTGTAATAAACAATAGTAGATATATAGCAAGGGGCGGAAGTGCTTTGGTTGTAGTAAAAGTTGAAGATGAAAATATCAAGCAAGCATATATCAATTTTAGTGACCAAACAAATTTTGCACTAATTCCATTTTACAAAAAAAACTACTACGCTGCAATTATAGCTTGGGATATAAATATACCATTTGAAGAATTTAATGGGGCAAATGTTGTAGCTATCGATAAAGCTGGAAATAAATCAGTAGCAAAAATTCCACTTTATATTCAAGATTTCGCAGTTAAAAATGACAACCTAAATATTCCACAAAGCTTTATAGATACGATAAGTACAAGTGTTTTAGAAAATATGAATGAAGAAGTTCCTGCTGATTTAGAGGCTAGATTTATAAAACAAAATAAAGACCTTAGAGCAAAAAATGTAGCTAAAATAAAAGAGGTGTCTCTAAAACATCTAAAACAAAATATGATTAGTGACTTTAAGATTGATCATTTCGTAAGACTTCAAGGTTCGCAAACAGCAGCAGGTTTTGGCGAAAGAAGACACTACTTTTTAAACAACAAAAAAATCGATGAAGAGTGGCACTTAGGACTTGATTGGGCAAGTGTAAAACAAGACTCTATAACTATCTCAAATGGTGGAGATATTATTTTCAAAGAGTATCTTGGAATTTATGGAAATACTATTATAATTGACCATGGTTTGGGACTTGGGACACTCTATGCACACACTACAAGTCAATTTATTAATGTTGGTGATAAAGCTGTTAAAAATCAAAAAATTGCTACAACTGGTGTAACTGGAGCTGTTTTAGGAGATCATCTACATTTTGGTGTTTTAGTGCAAGGGATAGAGGTAAATCCAATAGAGTGGATGGATCCAAATTGGATTAAAACAAGAATTACAGAGATACTTGATACAAGTAAAGCTATAATTTCTCCAACTCCATAAACTTCAAGCGTTAAACCAAAGAGTAAATAAAAAGAAAAAATATGAAACAACGAACAATTAAAAAAAGTGTTGAGATAGTTGGGATTGGACTACACAAAGGTGTCCCTGTAAAGATGATTTTAGAACCACTTCCGATTAATTCTGGGATTATGTTTTATAGAAAAGATGAGGGGGTTACAATACCCCTTACCCCTGAATTTGTAGTTGATACAAAAATGGCAACTGTTATAGGTAAAAACGGTGTAGTGATATCAACTATCGAGCATCTTTTGTCAGCCATTTATGCTTATGGTATAGATAATCTTAGAATTGTACTTGATAATGATGAGATACCAATACTTGATGGCAGTAGTAGTGGATACTGTATGCTTATCGACGAAGTTGGGATAGAAGAACAAAGTGCGCCCAAAAAAGCGATAAGGATTAAAAAAGAGGTGGTGGTTGAAGCTGGAAATAAAGTCGTAAGATTAAAGCCATCAAACCATATCATTTATGATTTTGCTATCAATTTTGACCATCCTGTGATTGGGGAGCAAAATTTTAGGTTTGATTATAGTATCGAAGATTATAAAGAAAATATCAGTCGAGCTAGAACTTTTGGATTTTTACATGAAGTTCAATATCTAAGAAGTATAGGATTAGCACTTGGTGGGAGCCTTGAAAATGCTATCGTTTTAGATGACCAAAAGATACTCAATCCTGATGGATTAAGATACGATGATGAATTTGTAAGACATAAAATCCTCGATGCAATAGGTGATATGTCTCTTTTGGGATACACAATGATTGGAGAATATCAAGCAATTGCAGGGAGTCATCACCTAAATCATCTATTAACAAAAAAACTACTAGAAAATCCGCAAAATTATGAGATTATTGATCTAGAACTAGCAACAACCACAAGTGAAGCGACAAATCTTCAAATGGCTTATGCAAAAAACAGAGCTTAAAATGTCCAAAATATCACTTCTAGTAATCTCTATCGCAAACCCAATTTTAATTGGTGTTTATAAAGAGGGGAACCTAAAAGAAACAATCAAGGGTTATGGTAAAACAAGTGATGTTTTACCCAAAATAATAGATGAACTTTTGAAAAAAATGTCAATTGGAGAATTGATTTATGTAAATGGACCAGGAAGCTATATGTCAATAAAATTAGCTTATATATTTTTAAAAACACTTTCAATCACGCTAAATATCCCATTTTTAGCTCTTAGCGGGTTTGATGTAAACAACAACTCACCAATCAAAGCTTTGGGAAAAAAATACTTTTTTTTAGATGAAAACAATGAGATAAAAATGAGATTTTTAGATGATGATGAGATAGTAAATGACTTTGTATTGCCTTTGGTTATCAATTATGAAAAATGTTTTAGCGATACACTTCCAAACTATCAACTACCAGCCGTATAGTTTTTCCAAAGAACAAAAACAATTATTTCTTAGCTTTAAAACTTTCTTCCAATTCCTTTAATTCATCGGCATTTTGTTGGGCTTTTTTGACTGCTTCTTCAAATGCGAAGCCCTTCATCACTATTTCATACAGTTTTGGTTTTTCTTTTCGCCAGTTTCTTATGGTAACGGTTGTAATTCCAAGCAATCCTGCCATGTCTCTTTGAGTCATTTTTAGCCTTTTTTTACTAAAAATCTAACTCATACCCAATAATTACTCAACAGATAAAATATTTACTATTATATTAATAAAATAGTAAATATATTACGGTTATACTTCTTGGTTAGTTAAATATTAACTATAAATTATCAAAAAGAGAAAAATATTAGCTATTATGAAAAAATATGAGAACTATACAAAAGAACAATTAATTCAAAAAATAAAACAGTTAGAATCCAAAAAATATGGTCTTGTTTGGGATGATGAAAAAGAGCCTGAAAAAGTTGTATTAGAGTGCCAAAATAATATACCAATACTCAAAAAAATTGATGAAAAAACAATAAAAACAGATATAAAAAACCTACAAATATTTTGATTGAGGGTGATAATTATCATGCTTTGCAAGTGTTAAATTATACACACAAAGGGCAAATTGATGTTATATATATCGACCCTCCTTACAATACTGGGAATAAGGATTTTAAATATAACGATAGTTTTGTAGATAAGGAAGATGGATATAGACATAGTAAATGGCTAAATTTTATGAGTAAAAGATTAAAACTTGCACATAATCTTTTAAAAGATAGTGGAGTTATATTTATTAGTATTGATGATAATGAAGTTGCACAACTAAAATTACTTTGTGATGATATATTTGGAGATAATAATACAGATCAATATATTTGGGATTTAAGAGATTTTGAAGAAAGCTCTTTTACAAAAACAGCTTCAAATACAGTTAGATTTGAGCATGAATATATTATTGCTTGTTATAAGAATATTAAAAAATTATATAGATATAAAGAATTTAGATTTCAAAATAGAGAAGATTTTTCTAATATAGATAATGATATTAGAGGAGATTGGATGTCTGGAAATATTTCACGAAATGGTATAAAATCAACAACTGGTTCAAAATATTTTACTATAACAACACCAACTGGTGAGAAATATACAAGAAATTGGACAATTTCAGAAAGTGAATATATAGATTTGTTAAATGATAATAGAATTTATTTTAGTAAGAATGGAGATGGAGTACCAAGATTAAAGATTTTTAAAAATGAACATTCATCTTCAATTCAGAGTTCAATATTTAGCGGATTAAAAACTTCAATAACTGGAAAAAACCAAATTAAAGAACTATTTAATGGTGATACAATGTTTGATTTCCCAAAACCAACTACATTGATTAGAAGATTAGTTGAATTATCATCTAAACCAAACTCAACAATCTTAGATTTTTTTGCAGGTTCAGGGACAACTGGACATGCTGTTTTAGAGTTAAATAAAGAAGATGGAGGAAATAGAAAATTTATTCTTTGTACAAATAATGAAAATAGTATTTGTGAAGAAGTTACTTATCCTCGAATTTCAAAGGTTATAGTTGGATATAAAAATCCAAAAAACATTGATGTAGATGGTTTGGGAGGAAACCTTGATTATTATAAAACAGACTTAATTCCTACAAATGGTATATCAAATATTACAGATACAACAAGAGAAGAATTAACCAAAAAAGCTGGAAATATGATAGCTATCAAAGAAAATACACATTATATGTTAGAGCTTTGTGAACATTATCAAATTTTTATAAATGAAGCTACAAAAAAACAAACAGCAATTTATTTTACAGAGGATTTAAGTTGTTTTGATGAATTGATAGAAAAAACAAAATCACATTCTACAAAACTTTATATTTTTTCATTTGGAAGAATTGATAAATCCTCATATAAATATTTAGGGAAAAATTACCAAATTGAAGATATTCCAGAGCCAATAATTGAAATTTATAAAGAGATAAACAAAGAGGGAAATTTATGATATTAGCCGATTTTCAGAAAAAAGCTGTGGATGATTTAAGTAAAACATTTTTTAATCTTTGGCAAACAAAAAATTATCAACTTCCTTTAGTTTTTAAAGCTCCAACAGGTGCTGGAAAAACTATTATGATGGCTGATTTTTTAAGAACATTAGATGGAAATTATCATTTTGATGATGATAAGGCTTATATTTGGATTTCTTTTGGTGGAGATGAATCTTATTTACAATCAAAAGAGAAACTTTATAAATATTTTAACAATGGAACAGATATGACTTTGAGGGATAAAAATGATTTATCTCTCAAAGAATTACCAAAAAACAATATCTTTTTTATTAATTGGTCAAAAATAAAAGCTGATAAAAAAGAAGGACGAGTCTTGCGAAAAGATTGTGAACTTACAAGTGGAGATTATGGAGTTTTTGATGAGTTTATCATTAACACAAAAAGCAAAAGAGATTTGATACTTATAATTGATGAAGCACACACAGAAACAAATACAACTTTAGCAAATGAAGTGATAGATTTGATAAATCCAAGAATTATTATAAAAGTAACAGCAACCCCTAAGAATTTACCAAATATTAGTGATGTTACACACCATAAAGCAGGATTTATAGAGGTTTTGGAAGATGAAGTAATAGAAAGTGGTTTGATTAAAAAATCACTTATAATCCAAACAGAGGAAGAGATAAAAGCTATAGCGAATCAAAATCTAAGTGAAGATGAGTTGATGATAGAATTAGCTATCAAAAAAAGAGATGAACTCAAGAAAATTTATGATGAAGAAAATTTTGATATAAATCCACTTGTACTTATACAACTTCCAAGTGATATGAATGAAAAAGAAGAAGTTACAACAAATAAAAAACTTGTAGTGTTAAACTACCTAAAACAAAAAGGTGTTTTAGATAATGAAGTTGCTATTTGGTTATCAAATGAAAAGAAAAATCTTGATTTTATAACTTTAAATAATAATGAAGTGAATTTTATGCTTTTTAAAGTAGCACCAGCAACTGGTTGGGATTGTCCAAGGGCTTCTATTTTGGTGATGTTTAGAGAGATAAAATCTCCATCATTTCACACTCAAATTATAGGACGAGTTAAGCGAATGCCCCAAGCAAAACATTATGAAAATGAAGTTTTAAATAAAGCATATATCTATACAAATTACAATAAAAGCCATATTCGAGATATAAAAGAAGCAAATGAAAATAAATTACCGATATTTTTTACAAAATTAAAAGATGAAATTTCTCACATAACTCTGCAAAGTATTTATCACAATAGAGTTGATTTTAATACTTTAAGCCCTGAAACTATGTGGCAAAAATATATGCTAAATACTTTAGATAATTATAAAAGTGAAATTGAGAAAAAAATAGATTTTGAAGTTTTTAATATTTCAAATAAAATTGTTGTTGATGCCACTATTAGCAGTTTTGATGGTTTTATAGTACAACTTAAACAAAAAGCAAATGAGACAAATTTTGCTTTTAGTAGAAATGATATTGAAAAACTTTATAATCTTTTGTGTTTTGAAGAACTTGAAAAACAAGAAAATGATAGTGCAAAATATAATCCATCAAGGTCTTGGAGTGCTTTAAAAAAGGCGTTGAATGTTTGGTTTAGTAAAACTTTTAGAATAGATAGGGAAAAGTTTTATTTGATTATTGTAAATGATTTACTTAAAAATGATAGTTCTTTAAAAGTTGTTATAAATGAAGCTTTGGTTGGATTTAGAAAAGAGTATGAAATAAAACTCAAAGAAAAAGACGGTAAAGAATTAATGAATGTAACTATTCCACAAAATGAACTTAGTTTTACAGATGATTTTGAAGAGTTAAAAGTAACAAAGAATGTTTACGAAAGGTTTTTTAATCGTAAAAAATACAAAGGAAAAGAGAATGAAGAAAATTTTATTAAATTTTTAGAAACTCAAGAAAGAATTTTTTGGTGGCATAAACAAAATGATAGCGGTAAGGAAAATTTTGCCATTGAATATTTTGATTCACAAGAACAAAAAAAGAGACTTTTTTATCCTGATTTTTTGATTATGACAAATGAAAATAGACTTTTTATTGTAGATACAAAAAAAGGTGATACTGCAAAATCAATAGAAACAAAAGATAAAGCAGAAGCATTACAAAAATGGATAAAAGAGAATCAAAAAAATTATAATTTTGAAATAATTGGTGGGATTGTAATATTTGAACATCCAAGTTGGAAAATAAATCAAAGCAAGATTTATATTCATAATGGAAATTTCGTAAAATTAGAGTTTCAACAACACTTTCCATTACCTAATTATTAAGATTTATACACATTCACTAGACAATAAGCCCTTTTTTAGTATCATATTACTCTTATAAAATGAATACGATTTAGGAAAAATATGAAATTTCAAATAGACGCTACAAGTGGAAACGCTAGAGCGACAACACTCACACTAGCTCACGGTGAGGTGCAAACTCCTGTTTTTATGCCTGTTGGTACACAAGCAGTAGTTAAAGCACTTGACTTTACCGATATGTTAAATCTTGGGGCAAAAATCATCTTAGGAAACACATACCATCTCTATTTAAGACCGACAAGCAAAACAATCAAAAAATTTGGTGGACTTCATGGTTTCAGCCGTTTTCCAAATAACTTTCTAACAGACAGTGGTGGATTTCAAGCTTTTAGTCTTGGAAAAATGGATGGTAAAAACACAAAACAAGATGAAAATGGGATAATGTTTAAATCTCATATCGATGGTAGTAAACACTACTTCACTCCAAAATCAGTCCTTGATACTCAATATGAACTCGGCAGTGATATTATGATGATACTTGACGACTTAGTAGCTTTACCAAACAGTGACGAGCGGATAGAACTCTCAATCAATCGTACTACAAAATGGGCAAAAGAAGCAATTGAATACCATATGGAGCAAAAAGAAAAAGGTATCGGTCTAAACCAAAATATTTTTGCGATTATCCAAGGTGGAATTAGTAAAAAATTTAGAAAAATGTCAGCCGAGCAACTTTGTGCAATGGAAGATTATGATGGGTTTGCGATTGGTGGGCTTAGTGTTGGGGAGCTTAATGATGAGATGTATGAAACAGTTGAATACACAACTGCGTTTATGCCAAAAAATAAACCAAGATATCTTATGGGAGTCGGCACACCTGAAGATTTGATTGAAAATATTGACCGTGGGGTTGATATGTTTGATTGCGTTATGCCAACAAGAAATGCACGCAATGGTACACTTTTTACAACCTTTGGAAGGATAAATATCAAAAAAGCTGAGTTCAAAGAGGACCAACTTCCACTTGATGAAAAATGTGAATGCTACACTTGCAAAAACTTTTCAAGAGCCTATTTAAACCATCTTTATAGAAGTAATGAGATGACTTACTTTAGACTCGGCTCAATCCACAATCTTCACTACTACCTAAATCTTATGAGAGAAGCTAGAGAAGCGATTTTAAAAGATGATTGGGTACAATTTAAAAAAGAGTTTTATAACAAAAGAGTGGCAAAATAAATCTTAATACGACTTTTAAGTTATACTTTAAGATAAGCAATAAAATTAAGGACAAAAATTATGATAATAGATGATAAAACAATAGACAAACTAGCAAAACTCTCCTCTTTAGAGATTGACGAAGGAAATAGAGAACATTTAAGAAGCGACCTTATAGATATTGTTAGCTTTGTAGAAAACCTAAATGAGATAGATGTAAGTGGAGTTGATGCCACTTTTACAACAATCAGCGGTGGGCAACCTATGAGGGACGATGTAGTATCTAGTGACGCTGAACTTACAAAACATATCATAAATCACGCACCAAAAACAGCTGATAACTATTTTATCGTACCACAAATTATCGAGTAGATTATGAAAATTTATGGTATCAAAACTTGCGGTAGCGTACAAAAAGCTATAAAATTTTGTGAGGCGAATGGAATTGATTTTGAATTTATAGACTTCAGAAAAACTCCGCTTGAAGATAACTTGATAGACTTTTTTGCTTCAAAAGTTGATATAAATCTCCTTTTCAATAACAAAGGGACAAAATATAAAACACTAGGATTAAAAGAACTAAACCTAGATAATGACGGAAAATTAGCGTGGCTCAAAAAAGACAATATGCTTCTAAAAAGACCGGTGATTAGCTATGGGGAAGATAAAATTCTGTGTGGTTTTAACGAAACAATTTATCAAAGTAGCCTAATAAAGTGATATATGCAAGAAATCCTAAGGATAAACATGACAAATATACTCATAGTTGAAGATAATATTTCAACAGCAGACCTTTTAAAATCAAGCATAAAAGATGAAATACAAAACGTCAATGTAATGATTGCAGGTACATACAAAGAAGCATTGAAATTTATTTTGGATACTGAAGTAAAAATTGATTTTGCTATTTTAGACCTAGGATTACCAGATACTCAAGCGTGCGAAATTGTAAAATTATTTGTTTCTAAAAAAATAAGAAGTATCATATATTCTGCTATTTTGGATAACAATATGGCATTTGATATGATTGATGACAATATAGTAGCCTACATTGAAAAAGGTGGAATTGTAAGCATAAGTAATGTTATAAGAATTTTAAAAACTTCAATTTTAGCGATTGATAAGAATATACTTCTTGTAGATGATTCAAAAATTCAACTAAAAATTATCCAAAGCATAGTTGAAGACCTTGGTTTTAACACAAAAATTGCACACAATGGTAAAGAAGCTTTAGAAATAATGAAAGAGATAGGTCACACAATCTCTCTTGTTATAACAGACTATAATATGCCAATTATGAATGGAGTCAGCCTCACTTTAGAACTGAGAAAAAAGTATCCGCATGATACGTTAGGAATTATTGTACTAAGTAGCAATGAAGAGGAAGATACATCTGCTAAATTTATTAAAATTGGAGCGAGTGACTTCATAAATAAGCCTTATCATCCGATTGAGATTAAAACAAAAATAACTTCTAATCTTATAAATCTTGAACTTTTTAGAGAAATGAAAGAGTTAGCAAATAAAGATTTTCTAACAAATTGTTACAACAGAAGATTTTTTTATGATAGTGGTGAAGCAATATTTCAAAAAGCAAAACGTGAAGAAAAAAACCTAGTAATTGCAACCATTGATATAGATAATTTTAAGGCTATAAACGACACTTATGGACATGATGTTGGCGATGTTGCTATTAAAAATGCAGCAAAAATACTTCAAGAAAATTTAAGAAGTTCAGATATGGTGGCCAGATTTGGTGGTGAAGAATTTTGTATTATTTTAGAAAAAATTTCGCTTGAAGATACTAAATTATTATTTGAAAAAATCAGGGATATATTTGAAAAAAATACAATAGAAAAAAATGGATTAGAGATAAGATTTACAACATCTATTGGAATATGTTATGGAATCTACAACAGCTTAGATGAAATGATTAAAATATCAGACAATAACCTTTATTATTGTAAAAAAAATGGAAGAAATCAAATAGCCATAAACAAATAAATCTCATAGTTTTAAACCGAAATAATTTGTTAAATGAGGAAAATAGATGACGATATCGAACAAAAAACAAGCCAAAAAAGAGCAAATTATTGGCTATGCACTTGAACTTTTTGCTTCAAAAGGATTTTATTCTACAACAATTCCTGATATTGCAAAAGCTATGAAGATGAGTGTTGGAAATATGTATAACTACTTCACCTCAAAAGATATTTTAGCAAAAGAGATAATTAGATTTATCTCTCACTATCTTGGTGGAAAACTAAAGAAAATAAACGAACAAGATATTTCCACAAAAGAGAAAACTAAACAAATAGTAGAAGTTTATTTTAAAACAGCAATCAGTAATCCCCAAATGATAGATTATTTTTTAAGAGTTTACTTATCTAACCGTGAAGTTTTTAGAGATGGCTGTGAGGGTATGATTTGCGTAAACGAATTTGTTACTGAAATTATGATCTATTTTGAAGATGGTGTAAGAGGAAATGAATTAAGAGATCAAGATTTTTTTAGCGCATTTGGTCTTTTTATGGGTTATCTTGGTGGAATGGTTTTTCTAAACGGTGAAAAAATATTACCAAAAGATTTAGAAGCCTATATTGATGATATCAGTTTTAACATCTACAAAGCACTAAGTATATAAATGGAAAAAACAAAAATCCTATGGCTTAGTGGGATTTCTTGCAATGGAAATACACACTCATTTTTAAACCACCCCGAATTAGAATATTTTTTGAAACATTTCCAATTTACATACCATCCAATCTTAGAATCAACTCACACTTTAGTTGAGGTTACAAATACCGTCACACCTTGTGATATTTTAATCATCGAGGGGGCGCTCCAAAATGAGTTCAGAAGAGCAGATGTTTTGCTAAACGAAATCATTTCAAAATATGGAAAAGCATCAAAAAAAATCATTACGGTTGGAACTTGTGCATGTTTTGGTGGTATTTTTAAAGAGAGTGGTGAAAATATCACAGGGCTTCACTTTAAAGAGGAAAAAGAGCTAGAAAATTTTAAAAACTTTAAAAACAAAACCATCTCAATCTCTGGCTGCCCAATCCATCCACAAACACTTATCTCGACACTCTTTATGATTAAAAAAGAGATTGATATCAAGCTAGACAATCTTCTCCGTCCAAAAGAGTTTTTCTCACATACAGTTCATAATGGCTGTTTACGAAATGAGTACTTTGAATACAAAATCGACAACCACACATTTGGAAAAAAAGAGGGTTGTATGTTTTATGACAATGGTTGTCAAGCACCATTTACGAGCGGAAGTTGCAATAAAATTTTATGGAATGAAGTTAGTTCAAAGACAAGATCAGGCTCCCCTTGTTTTGGATGCACTGAGCCAACTTTCCCAAAAACAAACCTTTTTGTAACCAAAAAAAATATGGGGATACCTCAATTTTTACCAAAAGGTGTAAGCAAAAGAGCTTATCTGACACTAGCTGGGGTTGCAAAAGCATTTAAAATTGACAGGCTAGAAAAAGGACTTTTTGATGAATAAAATGGTTAGGTTGATTGAAAAAATAGAGGGGGAAGCAAAGCTACATTTTACCCTTGATGATGAAAAAATAGATTTTGTTGAGATAGAATTCTTATCAACAAGAAACATAGAAAATATTTTAAAAAATAAAAATGCACTTGATGCACTCATTATCAATCCTAGAGTTTGTGGAATTTGTGGACACGCTCACCTAATCGCTACTGTACAAGCCCTTGAAAATTGTTACGATAAGATAACAATCTCAAATAAAGCTAGGATTTTAAGGGAAATTACACTTAATTTTGAACTTATTCAAAACCATTTCAAATGGTTTTATCTAACAATCTTACCACTTTTTGGTTACCCACAATATGTTTTAAAAGCTTCAAAACCATCAGCTTTAATGGGAAAAGCAATAGCAGTATTTGGTGGACAATATCCACACAACAGCTATGCAATAGTTGGTGGTGTTGTGTGTGACCCTACAAATAGCGATTTATTCAAAGTTGAAGCTATTTTAGATGAAACAATTAAATTTTTTGAAGAATTTGTAGTTAATGCAAATAGTGGAGATTTTTTAGAGTGTGTCTCTGTTGATAAAATATTTTTACGAACTGGTGATTTGCCGATGATTTTAAATGAGATAAAAAACCAAAATTTACAATTTGCTGGGAAAAGTTACGATAGGTTTATAGCATTTGGAGAAACTAGTTACTTTAAAAATGGTAAATCATCAAAAACAACACTAAGCAAAAATCTCAATATCCAATTAATAGAGGAGTTTTCAAATAAAAATTCCTATGCGAAAAATGTTAAATACAAAAATAAATACTATGAAGTTGGACCACTATCAAGGGCAATCATAAATAAAACACCACTTATAAAAGATGCTCATAGAAAATATGGAGATAGCATCTTTAGTAGAGTTTTGGCTCGTGTTTGTGAGATTCCGCAACTACTTCACCACTCAAAAAAACTTCTCTCACTAATTGATTTAAGTGAGCCATCTTTTATAAAACCAAAAATTGAACTATCTAAAATAAGTGGCACAGGTTATGGTGCAGTTGAAGCTGCTAGAGGCTCACTTATTCACAAAGTTAAATTACAAAATGGAATAATTGAAAATTATGAGATTATCACACCAACTCAATGGAACTTATCAAATGGAACAAAAGAGGAGATGGGAGTATCACAAAATGCTATGATTGGGGCTAAAGACAAAAAAACTGCAGAGATAATTTTTAAATCTTTTGATGTTTGCTCGGTTTGCACTACACACTAAAAGGCAATAATAACTTTTGCTACTATTTTCAAAATAAGATTAATTTATATTTTAGAAGTATTTTTAAGATTTATATAAGGCAAATTCCTCTAAAATTTTTTTATGAATACATGTTCATTTTTATAAAATAATTTTCACTAAAAAGGAGTTGCTATGTTGGATAAAAGGGAAGCTTTGGTTCAAATGTTTAGTGCCAAAGGGGCAAAAGTTAATACAAACCGTGGTGATGAATATTATAATTCATTAAAAGATATTATGGAAAAAAGACTTAGTGAACTAGAAAAAACACAAGTAGCAACCAAGTCATCAATTGTTAATGTTTTAGAATACGAAGGACTTTCGAGAAGAGATTTTATGAAATGGGCTAGTGCTGCTTGTGCTGCTTTGATGTTGCCACCAACATTTACTCCGCTTGTTGCTCGTGCTGCTGAACTTATGAACAGAGTACCAGTTATTTGGATTGAATTGCAAGATTGTGCGGGAAATAGTGAGGCAATTTTAAGAAGTGATTCTCCGACAATTGATGAGCTTATTTTAGAAACCATCTCGCTAGAGTTCAATGAAACTTTAATGGTAGCAGCTGGTCATCAAGCTGAAGATCATCTTGATGAGGCGATGAAAACTTTCAAAGGTAAATATCTTTGTGTTGTAGAAGGTGCTATTCCAAGAGGAATGGATGGACTTTATGGGACAATGGGAGCTAAAGGTGAAACTTATGTTGAACACCTAAAAAGAGTCTCAAAAGATTGTGCAGCATTAGTTGCTGTTGGAACTTGTGCTACTTTTGGAGGAGTTCCAGCTGCTTCTCCAAACCCAACTGACGCTGTTGGTGTGCAAGATATTATAAAAGATAAACCAATTATAAACATCCCAGCTTGTCCTGCAAATCCTGCAAATATCACAGGTACGATTTTGCATTTTGTATTAACAGGGACGATTCCAGAATTAGATCATCTAAATCGTCCAAAATTTGCATTTGGATACAGAATCCATGATAACTGCGAAAGAAGAGCACATTTTGATGCTGGAGAATTTGTTGAGGAGTGGGGAGATGATGGCGCTAAAAATAACTTCTGTCTTTACAAAATGGGTTGTAAAGGTCCTATGACTTTTAATAACTGCTCAATTGTCAAATACAATAGTGGTACAAACTGGCCAATTGGTGCTGGACACGGTTGCATTGGATGTAGTGAACCACAATTTTGGGATAAATTTGCAACTGAAAGACCAGTAGCAGACTCACATATAAAAGCACCAACTGGTGGAGTTGAAAAGACAGTTGATGAGTTTGGTATGGTACTTATAACTGCCGCTGGAGTTGGTATTGGAATTCATGCAGCTCTTAGTATAGCTGCTGGTAAAAAAAGCCAAACAAATGATAGTGAAAAATAAAAACTAAAAATAACCAACAAAGGAAATAATATGAGCAAACATATAATAATTGATCCCATAACAAGAATTGAGGGACATCTTAGAATTGAAGCTGTGATTGATGACAACAATGTTATAACTGACGCATTTGCAAGTTCAACAATGTTTAGAGGAATTGAGACTATCTTAAAAGGGCGAGACCCACGTGATGCTGGTATGCTTGCTATGAGAATTTGTGGAGTTTGTACAGGTACGCACTACCAAAGAAGTATTGAAGCGGTTGAGCATGCTTTTGGTATTGATATTCCAAAAAATGCAAGAATTGTTAGAAATTTAATACAAGGTGCACTGTATGTTCACGACCATGTTGTACATTTCTATCATCTTCACGCACTTGACTGGGTTGACATCACAAGCGCACTTAAAGCAGATCCAAAACAAGCAGCAGCTGAAGCTTTAAAATGGACAAGTACACCATATGGAGCAGGGGAAGGTGACCTTAGAGCTATCCAAGAAAGGGTTGGAAAGTTTGTAAAACAAGGGCGACTTGGAATATTCTCAAATGCTTATTGGGGAAATAAAAACTATAAATTATCACCTGAACAAAACTTAATCGCAGTTGCTCACTACCTACAAGCACTTGATATGCAAAGAGATATGTCAAAAATGATGGCTATCTTTGGTGGAAAAATGCCTCACCCACAATCACTTGTAGTTGGTGGAGTAACTTGTATCCAAGATATAAAAAATCCAGCAAGAATTTCAGCATTTAAATCACTTTTAACTAAAGCATCGAATTTTATCAAAAATGCCTATTTGATAGATGTTTTAATGGCAGGAACTGTATACGCAGGTGAAGCGCTTGATGGGACTGGTGGAGGACTAAAAAGCTATATGTCTTATGGAGATTTTAGATTAAACGACAATGGTTTTTATGATTCAACTTTACTGTTTCCAAAAGGTGTAGTTTTAAATGGTGATATTTCAAAACTCCATCCATTAGACCAAACAAAAATAACAGAAGATGTAACACACGCATGGTATGAGGGGAAAAATGATAAAGGACTTCACCCATTTGATGGGGTAACAAATCCTAAATACACAGGCTTAGAGAAAAAAGCTGATGGCTATGCGTATCTAAAAACAAATGAAAAATATAGCTGGATAAAATCGCCACTTTATGATGACACAAGAGTTGAAGTTGGACCACTCGCTAGAATTGTAGTTGGACTCGCTGCTGGTGATGAGAGAATTTCAAAATATGCAACAAACTTCTTAACAAAACTAGGAAACACTTTAGGTCTAGGGAAACCTGCACCAATTAGTGTTGTTTTCTCAACAGTTGGAAGAACTGCAGCAAGAGCTATTGAAACCGAAATGATGAGCGACGTTATGTTTGAGTGGGTTGATGAATTGGCAGCGAATGTAGCAAAAGGGGATCTATCGACTTGGACAGAATTTGACTTTGAAAAAGTTTCAAAAGATGCTAAAGGTTATGGAATGGCTGAAGCACCTAGGGGTGGACTTGGACACTGGGTTGTTATTAAAGATGGGAAAATTGCTAATTATCAAGCTGTTGTTCCATCGACTTGGAATGCAGCACCTAGAGACTATAAGGGACGACTCGGGGCTTATGAATCAGCACTTATTGGGACAAAAGTAGCCAACCCAGAGCAACCTCTTGAAATCCTAAGAACAGTCCATTCATTTGATCCATGTATAGCTTGTGCTGTACATATTGTTGATACAAAAGGGAAAGAACTTAGTAGTTTTAAAGTTAGTGCTACTTGTGCAATATAAACAAATGGGACATTTTTTAAGGAGTTTTAGATGAGTAGTTACAAAAAAGTTGAAAGAATGACCGCATTTATGCGGTGGAACCATTGGATAGTTGCTATTTGTATGGTTGGAGCTGTTATCACTGGACTTTATATCGGGCATCCTTATTATCAAAGTTTTATAAGTGATCCTGCAGTTGATAAATATGTGATGGCTTGGAATAGATGGATACATTTTATGGCAGCTATTATTTTTGATGTAAGCAGTATTGTTGTTGCATATCTATATTTCTTTTCAAGATTTGAAAAACCATACAAAAAACTCATACCAAACCAAACAAATATAAAAGAATTTATAGAGGTATTTTTAAATTTGGTCACTTTAAACAGACGAAAAACATTTAATAGTAGTCATAGTGATAGTTTTAATATCGTATTTTTTACAGTTTTCCATCTTTTGTTACTTTGGATGCTTTTAACTGGTTTACAACTTTATGTTCACGGATTGGCTTCGGGACTGAGTTCTATTGGCGAATGGTGGCCTGCTATGCTTCACCTTGCAACCGATTGGACATTATGGATAACGGGTGGAACAACCGTTGATGTTAGAATTTCACATCACATAAGTATGTACTTAATTATAGTGTGGGTAATGTTTCATGTCTATTATCAAATATGGCGAACGATCTTTTGGCAAGAGGGTGATATTTCAATTGTTATTGGTGGATCAAAATTTGTTAAAGAGGAAGAGAAATAAAGTCAACTCTTTTGGCTTTTTAATTTATCACTCCAATTTTATCGTGGAGTGATTCTACTCCACCATAAAAGGGAAAAAATGGAAAAAATCGCAATTATTGGGGCTGGTACTGTTATCTATCAAGATGAGGGTGTTGGTGTTTTTGCCTCAAGATATATAGAAGAAAATTACACCTTTGATAAAGATGTAACAATGGTAGATGGTGGGGTTTTAGGTTTTCAACTTATGACTTACTATCAAGAGTTTGATAAAATCATCATTTTAGACACTATCACAATGGATGACAAAGTTGGCTCAATTTACAATCTACCATCAGATGAACTTCTAGGACTTGGAAGCTACAAACAAACAGCTCACGAGGTTGAGATTGTTGAGATGCTTGAAATTTGTTCACTTCTTGAACGAATGGCAGAGGTAAATATAATTGGAATAGTCCCTAAAGATATCGAAACAGTTGGGGTTGGATTAACAAATGAAATAAAAGAGAATTTTTTTATTTTTGTAGATACAGCAATCAATCAACTCTTACGGATGGGAATTAGTAGCACAAAAAATGAACTAGAATTTCCACTTGAAGAGATTATTTTAAATTACAAAGAGCCAAGAGCTCCAAGATTTGAGGAGAAGATATGGCAATAAAGCAGACTTTAAACTACAAAAGCAACAATCAATATTTTTCTGGATTTCTAAATCATTTACTCAAAGAAGCAGATTTACAAGGTGCGGTCTCGTTGTCAAACGGTAAAATTACACTACTTCTTGATGATAGCGATAGTAAAAAACTTGAATATTTTGTTTCTCTTACAGATAATTATCTTCCAAATTCAATATTTTTAGGTGATATCGAAACGATAAATATTGATGAAAAAATAGCAAAAAATGAGTTTTTATCAAAAAATTATGAGATTGCACCTTGTCCTAAGTGTCTTCATAATCTCCTAAATCCATCAAGTCAAAATTATCTTGATGATAGTTTAGTTTGCAATCACTATTCAAATGTCGGTGAAACTTACAGCGATACAAATATGTTTTCTCCACATTACAGTGAAAATTCAACACTTTTATTAACAGATGGAAATAAACTTGATGAACTTTTTATACTCACACAAAATGAAGCAAAAGCCCTATTTTCAATCGAACGCCCATCTTTAAAACTTACAATCAAAGATGAACACCTAAAATTTGTAACTGGGAAAAACTTTATTTTTACAAAAGCTATCTATAATACAAAAAGTGCTTTAGTTGCGCAAAATGCGAAAGAAAGCGGTATTGATTATCTATTTTTTAACGACAACAACCCATCACTTTGTGTTGTAGTGCAAAAAAATATCTCAATAATAAAAGATAAAAGATTTGCGACACCACTTCAAAACCTAGATGAAAACAAAACAATCAATCGCTTTTTAAATATCAGCAATGAAGCAAACTTCAAAAAAGGCTCAATCGGTGGATATTTAAGCGCACTAAATGGGATTAATTTTATCGTTTCAAACGAAGTAGCCTCAAAAATCGTTTTACAATCACAACCTTTTATCCAAGATGAAGTTTTAAAATTTATGAGCGAAGATGAAACAAAATCAAAACTTTTAAAAAATCTACACAATAATTTTCCAGAACTTTTTGGAAAACTTCAAACTTTAAACAAATTAAATCTCTTTGAGTTTATCTCGTTTATTTTGGAACTTGATACACTAAGTTTTGAAGCACTTAGTGATACTGCTTCTTTGTTTAGAGGAAATGGTGGATTAAAAATTGATATATTTTTCAATGAAAATGGGCTTGACTATCCATCATTTTTGGGTTCAATCATAAGCTTTAAATTAGCAGGGACTGATAAAAATTATCTTAGCTACTCAATAATGGAGAGTTTGGCCGATATGACTATTACAAATCTAAATCAGTTAAAAACAAAATTTAAAATTGATAACTTTGTACTCTTTGGCGATATGTTTCAAAATAGTGTCCTTTACAGCCGAATACTTAGCAAATTTCAACTTTCAAACCCATATTTTAGTAGCACAATAGCTTTTGATGAGTAATCAAAAAGAGATTTATCTTTTTCTCATCATTGCTATTTTTTTGTTAAAATCCCATCTTACAAATTCTAAAAAATATTAGGGATAAAAAATGTTAATTTCAAGTAATCAAACAGTTATCACAACAATTTCAACACTTATTCAACTTTCAGTTGCACCTGTCTTTTTACTAGCTGGTGTGGCTGGACTTTTAAATGTTTTTACAAGCAGACTAACAAGAACGATAGATAAGCTAGAACTAATCGATGCTCAAATAAATAAGCACGAAGAGGAGAATATTGTTTGCCAAAAAGAGAGTGATTTTTTAAAGCAAAGGAGAAACTTTCTGATTAAGCGGATGAAAAACATCAATTTTGCAATATTTTTTGCAACAGCTACTGGGCTTATGGTTGCGCTTGTTATCATTAGTGTATTTTTTAGTGCACTTTATGCGTATGATAGTCAACTTCTCATCTCGCTTTCATTTATTTTATCTATGGTTTTTTTGATTATCTCATTGATTTTATTTTTGCGTGAGATATATTTTACAAATATGTCAATCAATCTTAAAAAAGTTTCAACACACACCTAATGATTAGGTATATTTACAAAATCAAAGGGGTTGTTCAAGGGGTTGGATTTCGTCCGTATATTTACACCCTTGCTACAAGATTTAATCTGAATGGTTTTGTATTTAATGATTCAAATGGTGTAACAATCGAGCTTCAAGGAAAAGTAGAAAATATTGAGCTTTTTGATGAAACACTTCTAAATGAACTCCCACCACTTGCACATATTGATAGCTTTCTCAAACATCCTATACCACTTAAAAATGAAATAACTTTTTCCATTATGGAGAGTTCAAACGATACTCAAGAATTAAAAACAACCCTTATCTCCCCTGATATGAAAGTTTGCAACGAGTGCTTAGATGATATAAAACAAAAACGAAAATATCATAATTATTTTGCCACTAATTGTACAAATTGTGGTCCAAGATACAGCATCATAGAAACTGTCCCGTACGATAGAAAAAATACCTCTATGAAAAAGTTTATGATGTGTGAAAGTTGTAAAGAGGAGTATCAAAATCCGCTCGCTAGAAGATACCATGCTCAGCCAATCTCGTGTACTATTTGTGGACCAAAGTTAGAGTTAAGAGTTAAGAATGAAGAGTTAAAAGTTGAAGGTGATTATATATTGATCCTCACAGCAAAGCTTATAACAGAAGGAAAAATAGGAGCCATAAAAGGCATTGGTGGGTTTCATCTTGTATGTGATAGTACAAATGATACGACAATCGAGCATTTAAGACAATACAAAAATCGTCCAACAAAACCTTTTGCTTTGATGTGTAAAGACCTAGAACAAATAAAACAATTTGCAAAAGTTTCAAACAAAGAAGAGGAAATTTTAACTTCCAAAGAAGCTCCAATTGTTATACTTGAAAAGTTAATAGTTAATAATTTAGAATTAAAAATTAGTAATAATGTAGCTCCAAATATCTCAAAAATTGGCTGTTTTCTCCCCTATTCCCCTTTGCATCATCTTTTGTTTGAACATCTTGAAGCTCCAATCGTCGCTACAAGTGCAAACCTTGGAGATGAACCAATTATTACAAAAGGTGAAAATATCGAGCTTTTGCTTCCATTTGTTGATTTTATTTTGGATTTTAATCGTGATATTGTAAATGGAATAGATGATAGTTTAGTGCAAATAGTTGATGGAAAAATGCAAATTTTACGACTTGGAAGAGGTTATGCTCCAAAGGTTATACATCTTCCATTTAAACTTTCAAAAAATATTTTAGCCGTTGGTGGAAGTGGAAAAAACACTGTCTCTTTAGCCTTTCTTGATAATATTATAATCTCCCCTCATATTGGAGATTTAGATAGTTTGAAAGCTTTTGAATACTTCAAGCGAACAATCGAAACATTTGAAAGATTTTATGACTTTAAGCCAGATATTATCGTTTGTGATAAACACCCAAACTATGAAACTACAAAATGGGCAAAAGAGTTAACAATTAAAAATGAAGAATTAAAAATTATTGAAGTACAACACCATTTAGCTCATATTTATAGCGTTAAGGCTGAATTTGGACTAACAAAAAATTATCTTGGATTTAGTTTTGATGGGACTGGATATGGAGATGATGGGACGATTTGGGGTGGAGAAGTTTTTGTTGGAGAAATGCGAAAATATCACTTCAAACAATTCAAACTTTTAGGTGGAAGCAAAGCTATAAAAGAACCACGAAGAGTCGCTTTGAGCCTTTTATTTGAGAGATATAGTTTAGATGAAATTTTAGATTTCAAGCTACCATTTTTAGAAACTTTTACCCAAAGCGAACTGAGACTTCTTTATCAGAGTTACGAAAAAAACCTCAATGCTCCGCTTACAAGTTCAGTTGGAAGATTGTTTGACGCGGTAGCAAGTTTGGCAAATCTGAGTCATTTTCAAAGCTATGAGGGGGAAGCTGGACTTTTGTGTGAAATGGCTTACGATAAAAATATAAACGATTCGTTCCCGTATAGTTTAAAAAATAATATTATCGATATAGAATTTGACTTTTTTGATAGAAACCTCATCTCAAAATTTATCAATTCACTTGTAGATATCGTTATAAAAATCGCTAAAATACAGCAACTTGAAGTGATTTTAAGTGGTGGAGTTTTTCAAAACAAAACACTTCTTGAGCTTGTAATTAAAAAACTAAAAGATGAAAATATCAAATATCACCACAACCAAAAAACACCCACAAATGATGGAGGGATAAGCTTGGGGCAAATTTATTATGCTATTTGCGAAAACCAAATACACTAAGCTATAAAATTTCAATAGATAGCCATATCTAAAAACTATATAGGAAATTTATTTTAATGAAAAGTTTATATCTATATGGATATACTTTTTTATTATTCTGCAAGGAGGATTGTAATGTTAGCAGTAAAAAATACAAAAATGTTGGTTTCTATGCCACAAAACTTGGTCGATGATGTAACTGAATTTGCAAAAGAATTCAACCAAAACAAAAGTGCTATTATATCTCAAGCGTTGGAGTTTTATTTTGATCATCTTGATTTACAAATAGCTAAAAAAAGAAGTCTTGAGAAAAATGAAACTATCACATTTGATGAAATGAGAAAACTATCAAATGAGCAAATATAGTCTTACATTTGATAAAAAAGCTTCCAAAGATATTCTTTCTCTTGATAAAACTGTAAGAAATTTTATTTTAGATGAGTTGGAAATTTTTATTAATAATTTTGATGATGCATACGAAAAAGAGTTGATAAAGCTTACAAAAATAAAAGCACTACAAGGTGAATTTAAGGGCTTATATCGTCTCAAATTACGAACTTATCGAGTTATTTATGAAAAACAAAACGACAAGTTGGTAATCTTGGTGCTGAGGGTATCACATCGAAAAGATGTGTATAAATAATATTATCGATATAGAATTTGACTTTCCCTCGTTCCCAAGCTCCAGCTTGGGAATGCATACTTAAATTAAAACATTCTTTCAACATCTATCAGCCTTTTTCATCTTCATAATCTCTTACACTTGAATATCTCCATTACTTAGTAATATCAACTTGATATATCATCACTTGATATTGTCATATGGAGATGATTTTCTAATATTACATAAGAGTATATTTTTAGATTATCTTCCCTTTGAAGATATTTTAATGAATCAAAAACAATATATGTTGTTTCAACTCTAGTAAATATAGTTATCCAATGTAATATGGTACAAGTTATAAAATGTGGATATGTAGGTTCATATATTTTATATCTACTTCTTCCAACAACTTTTTCCTTTTTATTTAATACCTATATGCATTCCCAACGTGGACGTTGGGAACGAGTGAAACTCTAAGTAACCGTTTTGTTTTTTAATATTTTTTAATGATCTGTGCTGAACAAGATTCTTGGATAGTCTATTATTTCAAAATCAAAATTTTCTTTTGAAGCTAAAATATTATAAAAATTGTGGTCAGGTACAGAATTATTACACTTCAATTCTGCTACTTTTTGATTGTTTTTTTCAACTATAACACCTGAACCACTCGGATTGTACACATAACTATCTCTAGCAATTGTATATGTATATTTACCTTTTTTAAAAGAAACTTCATAAGTAGTTCCTTTCGAAATACCAGAATATGCATATTGAAAATATTTATTGATATCTTCACCTGCTTTTGAGCTGTATTCAAGTTCTGGAATTGAATTTTCTTTGCCAAATCGATAAATTAAAATATTCTTTTGTTTTTGTTTCGTTAGAACCGCACATAAAGATACAACCTTTTTTCCAGCTGCACATGAAAAAATATTTTTTTCATCAGATTTACATAAAGATGGTTCTTTTGTTACAACTATTTCTTCTGCAGAAATAGATGAAAAACCACCCATCAACATCAACCCTAAAATCACCCTTTTTATTGTTTGCATACTACATTCTCCTTTTTTATTTGTTTATTTTTATCTTTCCCTCGTTCCCAAGCTCCTGCTTGGGAATGCATACTTAAATTAAAACATTCTTTCAACATCTATCAGCCTTTTTCATCTTCATAATCTCTTGCACTTGAATATCTCCAATGCTTAGTAATATCGACATATCTTTTTTTACTGGATATTATGTATGTAATCAATAGTATCTATCATCACTTTTAATTTGTTACAAGTTTTATTTCGACACATTATAAAGAAATATTGTAACTATTTTGTAATTATTGGTGATTATTGTGTCGAAATATAAAAATATTTAATTTCACTCGTTCCAAATGTCTACATTTGAATAGATACAGAAACAAAAACAATCAAAGTTATAGGATAAATTTATTATCTGATATCTTCTAATATTTTCAATTGCTCCTCCAAAAGATAATTAAATTTAAACTCGATTTCTTTAAGATAATAAAAAAAATTCTCCTCTTTTACCCCTTTGTATTTCAAAATCGAATTTTCAAAAAACTCCCAAAAGTTTTGGATAGTTGTCTCTTTTTTTTCAAGTTTTGAGATTTTATGGAGGCTCATAAATCTTGAAAAATCTTTTGGTTCGATATCTTTGTATCTTGCAATATTTGGCATCAATATATTGTAAACTTTATCTTCATAGTGAAATGTCAAAAAGTTTTTCGCTTCAAAAAATTTCTCTTTTGTTTTTTTACTTTTTTCCAAATAAAGATACTCATCGTACTCAAGTACCTCTTTGTTTACATATTGGGTTTCTAAAAAATTTGCTATGTTTTCCCTTATGTTTTTGTATTCGTTGGCGACTGTTTGATAGTTTAACCCTAAAAACTTTGCTGTTTTGTTTATCGAAAAGTTATTGCAAAAACACTCTATAAGCTGATTTGTTCGATTTATTTTTTCCAAACTAAACTTCTTTGTACAACTTGCACATTTGAGCTGTTTTGTTTTTAGGAGGTATAATTTATTGTGATTACAAAATGGGCACTTCATAAAAAAATTTTACCATATTCTAGTCCCAAATTCATATAAGAAATAGGTAAATTAATTTTAAATTTATATTGAACTACTAAAATTTGAATACCAATTCACTATTTGTGAATATATTTACTTTAAGGGGTTTACGATGAAAATTTTTGCAATGGTTTTAGTTATGATGAGTTTGGCATTTGGGCATACTGATGTTTTAGAACACGGTGGATTTATGAGTGGACTAGCTCACCCAATAAGTGGACTTGACCATATTTTGGCGATGATTGGTGTTGGTATGGTTGCATTTTATGCGCAAAAAGTTGTTCCAACATTTGTAGCGTTTGTCCTAGCTATGATGTTTGCTGCAGTTGCTGGATATAGTGGAGTAGCTCTTGTTGGTGTCGAGGAGGGAATTTTAATTTCTATTGCAGTTGTTTTTGCACTTATTGGATTTGCTTCAAAACTATCTATCAATTTCATAGTTTCAATTATTGCATTTTTTGGGATGTTTCATGGGTTTGCTCATGGTGCTGAATTTACAACTGGAAATTTTGTAGCTTATATGAGTGGTTTTGTACTTTCAACTATTACACTTCATCTTGTAGGTTTTGGTTTGGCATCTGTTTATTCTAAAAAACTAGCTTTTTTAAGAGCATAAAGTATGTGTAAAGATTGCGGGTGTTCGATAACTGAACACGACCATCACCATCATGGTGATGAAAGACTTGATAATATCCATTCAAACCCTCAATTAAATGATAAAAAAACAGTGGAAGTTATCAAAAAAATTTTGGATAAAAACGATACAGAGGCGATTCATAATCGTGCCCATTTTGATGAGCATCAAGTCTTAGCTATCAACCTTATGTCAAGTCCAGGGAGTGGGAAAACTACACTTTTAGAAAAATTAGCAGAACTTACCCCTTTTAAATTTTCAGTGATTGAAGGGGACTTAGAAACTTCAAGGGATGCTGATAGATTAAAAGCAAAAGGGATAAATGCTTACCAAATTCAAACTGGCTCAGCTTGTCATTTAGATGCTTTTATGGTGCATAAAGCACTTCATCATGTGCCACTAGAGCCAATTGATGTGTGTTTTGTGGAAAATGTAGGAAATCTTGTGTGTCCTGCTAGTTATGATGTTGGAACTCATCTAAACATAGTACTTGTGAGTGTTCCTGAGGGAAATGACAAAATAGCAAAATACCCTGTGATGTTTAGAAGTGCCGATTTGATACTTATCACAAAAACAGACTTGCTTCCACATTTTGAGTATGACATAGAAGCAGAAAAAAAAGATGCAAGAAAAATCAAACCAAATGTCGATATTTTGGAGATTAATACAAAAGATGAAACAACTATCCAAAAAGTTATTGATTGGATAGAATTTAAAAGGAAAATGAGATAATCATACTTTTAAAAAATTTTATTCATTAAGGCTTCGTGATGGGTACCCCACGATTAAAAATCGTGACCCTTTCACTGCAGAATCATTCATAAAATCATTTTAAAAGTATCTTTAGAATTAAGAACAAGGAAAAATAAATGTGCCTTTCAATACCAAGTCGTGTAACAAAAATCGATAAAGAAAATAACACTGCAACCGTTGATACTATGGGGGTAACAAGGGAAGCATCACTCGATTTGATGGAGGAAAATAGTATCAATATTGGTGATTTTGTTTTAATTCATATTGGATTTATTATGAATAAAATTGACGAGGAAGATGCTCTTATCTCTCTTGAAACTTATCGAGAAATCTTAGAAACACTCGATAAAGAGGAGCTAAGTGAAACAATTTTAAAAAGTGATAGTTGTGAAAACAGATAACATAAATCTCAAAGATTTGTACGACGGATTTCGTCAAAGTGATGTAATCAAAAAATATGCTTCACTTATAGAAACAGCTTCTCATCAACTAAAAAATCCAATAAACATAATGGAAGTTTGCGGTGGACATACCCATACAATTATGAAATATGGACTCAAACAACTTCTCCCGCCAAAAATCAACTTTATCCATGGACCTGGATGCCCTGTTTGTGTGATGCCAAAAGAGAGAATTGACCATGCTTATATCTTATCGATGCAACCAGATGTAATACTTGTAACATTGGGCGATATGATAAAAGTTCCAGGGAGTCTTGGAAGTTTGCAAGATGCAAGAAGCAAAGGGGCTGATGTAAGATTTGTGTACTCTCCGCTTGATTGCCTAAAAATAGCAAAAGAGAATGAAAACAAAAAAATTATATTTTTTGCGATTGGCTTTGAAACAACAACACCAATGACATCAGCCCTTATCAATCAAGTTGTAGAAAAGAATATCAAAAATATATTTTTTCATATCAATCACATTACGGTACCAGAGGCTATGATGGCACTTCTTGATGACCCTACTAATAAAATTGATGCTTTTATAGGACCATCGCATGTTAGTGTTATAAGTGGAAGCAAAATCTATGAAATTTTCCCAAAACAATATAAAAAACCTGTTGTAGTAAGTGGCTTTGAGCCTCTTGATGTGATGGAAAGTATTTTAATGATTGTAGATCAATTTAACCAAAATAGATGTGAACTTGAGGTTGAATACACAAGAAGCGTTAGTTATGATGGGAATGTAACAGCTCAAAATCTAATCAAAAAATACTTTCAAACAAGAGATAATTTTAGATGGAGGGGCTTGGGGGATATTTCTAAAAGTGCTTTAAAACTAAGTGATAAATTTGCCCATCTTGATGCTGAAATTATCTATAAAGATATTTTACCATCACAGATGATTGATGATCATAAACTTTGTATTTGCGGGGAGATACTCAAAGGGAAGGCGAACCCACAGGAGTGTAAAGTTTTTGGAACAGCATGTAAGCCTAGTAGCCCAATGGGAAGTTGTATGGTAAGTAGCGAGGGTGCTTGCGCTGCATATTATAAATATGGTAATTTACGTTAAAAAAAAGTGAATTGCTTCACTTTTAAAAATAATATCAAAGGATTCTTTATGACAAGTTTTTTACTAGAGTTTAGCATGTTCCCAACATCTTCTGATGGGCGAGACGGAGCAAGTGTTTCAAAATCTGTTAGCAAGATTATCAAAATGATTGATGAAAGTGGGATAGCTTATCAACTTACCCCAATGGGAACTGTTATAGAAGCAACAACAATGAGGGAAGCTTTAGATATCATCGAAAAAGCTTACGAATGCCTAGAGGATTGTGAAAGAGTTTATAGTTCACTCAAATTTGATATACGAAAAGATTGTGAAAATAGACTCATCTCAAAAATTGCTTCGGTTGAAAAAGTTTTAGGAAAAGAATTAAACAAATAAAAGCATTTGACAATAGTTTTTATAATAATATAATTTAACATATTTATAAAAAGGATATTCGATGATTATTATTAACTCTAGTGATTTTATTAAAAATCCTCATACAATACACAACCAATTAATATTACTTTCATGGAAGATGCAAAAAAACATATTACAAAAAGTGTTGTTTTATCTTTTGAATTGTATAAAACTTGAAGACTCTACGCAAAATAAAATGACAAAAAATGAAGCGAAATACCCAGTTGAAACTTCCAAAGATGGAAGCAAAAAATACAGTAAATACAGAAAAAACTAACTCAAATGTTTCACAAACTCCTCATTTTTATAATGCTTCTCTCATCCCTTTTTTCATTTGAAGTGCAAAAACCACAAATTTATGATGACCAAAATATAAGCGGTTGGTTGATGAGTGAGAAACTTGATGGTGTGCGTGGATACTGGGATGGGAAAAAATTATACACCAAAAATGGTAATCTTATAAACGCTCCAAAAGAGTTTACCGCAAACTTTCCGCCATTTCCACTTGATGGAGAACTTTGGAGCAAAAGAGATGACTTCTCTTTTATCCAATCAACTGTTCTAGATGAGACTCCTTCAAAAAATTGGGAAAAAATCACTTACAATATCTTTGAAGTACCGGAGGCAAATGGAGATTTTTTAGGGCGACTTGAAAGTGCAAAAGAATGGTTTGAAATACATCCAAATCCACATATAAATATCATCAAACAAATCGTTTGTAAAGATGAGGAGCATTTACAAAAGTATCTGGGAGAAATTATTGAACTTAAAGGGGAAGGTGTGATAGTAAAAAATAAAAAGGAGCCTTATCAAACAGGGAGAAGCCCACATATTTTAAAAGTTAAAATTGCCCAAGATATGGAGGGAATAACAACAGGATACAATTACGATAAAGATGGGAAATTAAAAAGTTTAAAACTAAAACTTGATAATGGAGTGATTTTCAATCTTGGAGGTGGTTTTAGTGAACTTGAAAAGGAAAACCCTCCAAAAATAGGTGAAATAGTAACCTTTAAATATTATGGTTTTACAAAAAATGGTGTACCTAAATTTACTAGTTTTTTAAGGGTTAGGAGAGGGGAATAGATTTATCACCTTTTTTTAAGATAATTATCTATCTCATTTTTAGCAATTTGATTTATCTCCCTAAAACTTTTATCAAGATTTCTCAAAACAGATTCAAAAAGTGGGTCGTTTGAGTGATATTTTTTAAATCTATTCATATTCTCTTCATACTTGAGAAAATAACTTCCCCTTAACATTTTCCAATTATCGATAAGTTTTTCTTTTTCAGTCATATTATTCTCTTCTCTTCAATCAAATTATGCACACATGTTTCTATCATCAAAAAAACTTTCAAAAATCCATCAAATCCATCAAAAAAATAAGGGTCAGGGACATCTTGATTGTCATATCCAAAAGAACCCAATTTGAAAAGTTTTTCTTTTGGGCAACCCATCTTTAAAAGATTTTTCATATTACTCTCATCAAGCCCAACAATAATATCAAAACTTACAAAATCATCTTTTGTAATTGCTCTTGCTCTATATTTACTTATGTCAATATTGTTTGCTTTTGCTATTTTTATTGAGTTTGCACATGGTTTCTCCCCTTGATGATAATCCCCTGTTCCACAGCTATCAACTACAATATCAAGATTCTTTTCATAAGCCATATTTAATGCCACACCTTTTGCAATTGGTGAGCGACATATATTTCCAAGACATACAAATAATATTTTTTTCAATTTCTACCTTTATTATAAAATGATTTATTCTAACATAAATAGTTTTTGATACAATAAATGAATAACTATTCAAAAAAGGTAGCCTATGGATAAACAAATTAAATTAGCGCATGGAAACGGTGGAAGTGAAAACAATGAGCTTATCACAAAGGTATTTTATGAGGCATTTAAAAATGATATTTTGGAAAAAAGTGAGGATGCTGCGATTATTGAAAATGGGAAATTAGCATTTTGTACCGATAGTTTTACAATTAGTCCACTTTTTTTTAATGGGGGAGATATAGGAAAGATATCAATTTGTGGGACTTGCAATGACCTTGCCATGATGGGTGCAAAACCAAAATATCTGAGTCTTGCTGTTATTATTGAAGAGGGTTTTAGTTTTGAAATGTTACAAAAAATTGTAGATTCAATCAAAAAAGAGTTAGCTATCAATGGTGCGATCATTGTTACAGGTGATACAAAAGTGGTTCCAAAAGGGGGTGTTGATAAGATATTTATAAACACAACTGGAATTGGTGAAGTTTTGCAACCAAATATCTCAGCTTCAAACATAAAAGAGGATGATGTAATAATAGTTAGCCGTGATATTGGAACTCACGGAGCGACGATTTTTGCTCAAAGAGAGGGAATTGAGCTTCAATCAAACCTTAAAAGTGATTGTAGTTCACTATATCCGACTGTAAAAAAATTACTTGATGCGAACCTCAAGATAAACGCCTTAAGAGATGCAACTAGAGGTGGTGTTGCTGCTGTTTTAAATGAATGGGCAAAAGCTTCAAGTATATGCATTGAAGTTGAAGAGGGAAAAATTCCTATTGATGATGAAGTAAGGGGACTTTGCGAAATACTTGGTTTTGAAGCTACTGCTTTGGCAAATGAGGGTACTTTTTTAATAGCCGTTCACCCAGATGATGCCATCAGCACACTTAATATTCTAAAAGAAGCAAATTCAAATGCTTCAATAATCGCAAAAGCAACAAATAACCACAAACAAAAAGTGATACTAAAAAGTAGCTGGGGAACACAAACATTTTTAGAGACACCTACTGGTGAGCTTCTACCAAGGATTTGTTAATGCACGAATATAGTATAGTTCAATCTTTGCTTAATAGTTGTGAAGATAATGTAAAACAAAATAACGCTTCAAAAGTTACCAAAGTGGTTGTTAAAATTGGGGTACTTAGTGGAGTTGAGCCAGACTTACTTGATGTTGCTTTTAATACTTTTAAAGAAAATACAATATGCCATGATGCTGTGTTTATTTTAAACATACAAAAAGTAATTATAAACTGTAAAAATTGTAATTCAACCTCAACACTTGAAAAACATGAATATTCGTGTCCAACTTGTCAAAGCATTGAAGTTGAAATAATAGACGGTGAAGATATGTACCTTATGCAACTTGAACTAGAATAAGTATATAAACCTTAAGTTCAGTTTCTTTAAGAAGTTAAGATTCAAACATTCTTAATGTTCATAACCTCTTTTATTGTGATGTTTTATATTATCCTTAACCTCTTTTTCATTATCGAGTAGCTCTTTTAATCTACTTTTTTGCTCATTATTTAGCGTGTTATAGATTTTTTCTATAATCATTGCTTGATGAGTTATCTTATTTTCTTTTGCCTCATTTTCCATCTCTATAAATTTTTGTGAATCAAATTGATGTTTACTAAAAGCTTCACTTAATGAATTATTTGTTGGCTTGTTGCTTTCTAATATGGTTTTAATCTCATTTTTTTGAGAGATAGAAAGTGATATTTTATCTATATTATGTAAAAAAAGTTTTACGCTATCGCCACCTTTTAAACCACATTTTTCACTACTACACCCTTGCATTTTATCTTTACAGCTATTTTTTCCACTACATCCTTTTGACTCATCTTTGTTTCCACAAGATGACTTATGTGACTTACAAGCTCCATCCATTTTCGCTTTGCAGCCATTTTCCATACCATTTGCTATCGTAAAAGTTACACCCAAAGTCAAAAGACCCGCTAGTAATTTGTTAATTTTCATATTCTCCCCTTTTGTTTGTTTATTGATAAAAGTATATATTTAAATAACTAATGAAATATAAATAATAAACCATTAATTATAATCATTTACTAAAATATCCGCAGGTAAAGTTATTATAAATTCTGCTCCTGTAAATATTTCTTTATTGTGTTCAAAAGTAATATTTTTTACATATATCGCTCCACCTAAATGTTCTGTTATTATCTGATATGACATATGTAAACCAATCCCTGTCCCAATTGACTGATGTTTTGTTGTAAAATATGGCTCAAATATTTTATCAATAATATCATCTGGAATTCCACCGCCGCTATCTTTGATTTTAATAAAAATATCTCCATCAACATAAGCATCAATTAAAATATATCCATCTTTGCCGATTGCATCTGTTGCATTTTTTACCATATTTACTATAACTTGTCTAAGCTGATTTATATGCGTATTGATCTTAAAACTATCTACCTTTTTTATAAATTCTATATTTGAATTAATAAAAATTGCGTTAAACATACTATCAACAATATCAAATATATCTTCTATATGTCCAACCTCTTTTGGTTTATCTGGTAGAAAAAGATCTCTAAAATTATCAATTGTAATAGATAGATACTCAGCATTTTCCAAAATCAAATCTGCATTAGTTTCTAATTTTTCAGATGTCATAAGACCTAAATCTTGATACACTCTAAGTCCACTTGCACAAGTTGTGATTACATTTAGTGGCTGTCTCCACTGATGAGCAATATTTGAAATCATCTCACCCATAGATGCCATTTTTGCTTGCTGAAACATAAGTTTCTCTTGGATATGTAACTCGTGTGTTCTTTGTACTACCGTCATCTCTAATTCATTTTTGATGCAACCCATATTGGATCTATAAATAAGAAAAAATGGAATGATTATTAAAAGATAGAATAACATCTCTAGAAATGATGACAACAACTTATTTTGCAAATACTCATCAATGTTACTAATATCAATATCTGCACCAACTACATATTTTGTCCCGTCATTTGACACAAAAGGAATATATAAAGCATAAAAATCTCCCCATTTATCATGACACTCATCAAATGCAGATTTATTTTGTTTGAAAACTTCTCTAAGTATAGGGGATGCATCATTATAACTATCCCCAAAATGGGATATATTTGTTTTTGTAGCAATTTCATTATCAGTAGCGCTTGAAGCCGTAAAAATGATTTTATTATTATCTTCAACCATTGTATAGATGTATTTAACGCCAAAAATTTTTGCCTGTTTTGAAAGGATTTCAATATTATGAAAATCTTCATCTTTTGTTATTTTGTCTTTTAGCATATTTTTATTGTGAAAGTTTTGTGATAATAAAAACGGTGTTATTTTTACACTTTTTAAGAGTAGTGAATTTATATGATTTATATAGTGTTCTTTTGCAGTTAAATAGTTTTGAGTGATATGAAACAATACAGCTAGCAGATAAAAGATAGCCGCAAAATAGTAATATTTTTTATAATTCATAATACAATCCTAACAAATTTTGGACTTGATTGTATTATAAAATTGATTAATTCGTTATTGTATAAATGGCTTATTTGGCGGGGAACTACATCCCCATTCCGCCTAATCCACCCATTCCACCCATGTCAGGTGCATGAGAAACTGTTGCTTTATCAGCTTTTAAATCACTAACAGTTGCTTCAGTAGTAAGTAGTAATGATGCCACAGATACAGCATTTTGCATAGCAACTCTTTCAACTTTTGTTGGGTCTACAATACCGGCCTCAAACATATCTACATACTCGCCAGTTGCTGCATTAAAGCCAATATTAGGATTAGTTGATTTTGAAACTTCATTTGAAACAACCGCTCCATCATATCCTGCGTTTGTAGCTATTTGTCTAAGTGGAGCTGTTATAGCTCTAATTATAATATCAGCTCCAATTTGCTCATCACCAATAAGAGTAAGGTTTACTTTAGCAGCAGCTTTTATAAGTGCAGCGCCACCTCCGATAACAATACCCTCTTCAACAGCAGCTCTAGTTGCACTTAATGCATCATCAACTCTATCTTTTTTCTCTTTCATCTCAGTTTCAGTTGGCGCTCCTACTTTTATAACAGCAACACCGCCACTAAGTTTTGCTAACCTCTCTTGTAATTTTTCTCTATCATAGTCACTTGTAGTATTTGCGATCTCAGCTCTTATTTGTCCAATTCTACTTTGAACATCCTCTTTAGAACCAGCACCATTTACGATAGTTGTATTATCTTTTGTAATAACAATTTTAGCAGCCATTCCAAGTACTTCTAGTCCAGAGTTTTCAAGCTTCATACCAAGTTCTTCTGAAATAACTTTTCCGTTTGTAAGTGTTGCAATATCTTCAAGCATAGCTTTTCTTCTATCCCCAAAACCTGGAGCCTTAACAGCAACTACATTTAAACTTCCTCTAATTCGATTAACAACAAGTGTTGAAAGAGCTTCACCTTCAATATCTTCAGCGATGATTAAAAGTGGTCTTTGCGTTTGATTTACAGCTTCTAAAACTGGTAACAACTCTTTAAGATTTGTTATTTTTTTCTCAGAGAGTAAAATAAATGGGTTTTCATATTGAACAATCATTTTTTCAGGATTTGTAACAAAATATGGACTTAAATATCCTCTATCAAATTGCATACCCTCAACAACATCAAGTTCATCAGTAATCCCTTTTGCTTCTTCAACAGTAATAACACCATCTTTTCCTACTTTTTCCATAGCTTCAGCTATCATATTTCCAATTTCATGGTCACTATTTGCAGAGATTGTAGCAACTTGAGCGATTTGCTCTTTTGTATCAACAACTTTAGATATTTTTTTCAATTCAATTAAAATTTGCTCACTTGCTTTATCCATACCTCTTTTAAGCTGAACAGGATTTGCTCCAGCAGTTACATTTCTAAGACCCTCTTTAAAAATACTATGAGCCAATATTGTAGCAGTTGTAGTTCCATCACCTGCCTCGTCATTTGTTTTACTTGCAACTTCTTTTACAAGTTGTGCACCCATATTTTCAATTGCGTCTGGAAGTTCTATCTCTCTTGCAACACTTACACCATCTTTTGTAATATGTGGACTACCGTACGATTTTTGTAGAAGTACATTTCTTCCTCTTGGTCCCATTGTAACTTGAACCGCATCAGCTAATTTTTTTACACCCCTATAAAGTCTATTTCTCGCATCATCACTAAAATAAATCTCTTTTGCCATATTTTTATCCTTATTTTTATTATTTTAAATTATTTTGTAATCACACCTAAGATGTCTTTTTCAGTATCAAGCACTAAGTAATCAACATCATCAAGCGTTAAACTTGTTCCAGCATATTTTGCATAAACAACAATATCACCAACTTTAATATCTTCACAACTACAACTAACAGCTACAACTTCAGCTTGTGTTGGCTTCTCTTTTGAAGCATTATCTGGTAAAAAAATACCACTTGAAGTTTGTTTTTTCTCCTCTGGTATTTTTGCTAATATTCTATTTCCTAATGGTTTAAAATTCATTTTGATCCCTTTTTTATTAATAATTTAAGCTAATTCTAGCACTCAGTCTACTTGAGTGCCAAAATTATATATAAATATGTATTTGTTGTCAATAGTTTTTAATTACAAACAAACTATATTTGGAGTAAGCACAAAGCAAAATAGGTTTGAAAATATTATTTCCAAACCTATTTATTAAAAGAATAATCTATACAAAACTAGAAATTTAATTATTTAACTTTTTCTAAATATTCTCCAGTTTTTGTATCACATTTTATAACATCACCTTCTACAATATGAAAAGGGATTTGAACGACAGCACCACTTTCTAAAGTTGCAGGTTTTTTACCACCTTGAGAATCACCTTTAAAGTTTGGCGGTGTTTCTACAATTCTAAGCTCAACAGTATTAGGTGCTTCAACAGTAATAGCCTCACCTTTAAAAAACATCATATCTACACTCATACCATCAATAATCCATTTCGCAGTTTCACCAACTTGGTCATAACTAAGTGCAATTTGCTCATATGTTTCATTATCCATAAATTGTAACATCTCACCATCATCATACAAAAATTGCATAGTTTTTGGTTGCAAATCAGGCACTTCACATTTATCACCAGCATGAAAAGTTTTTTCAATAGTTTTCCCATTGATAAAATTTTTGATTTTACATCTTACAAAAGCTGCACCTTTTCCTGGTTTTACATGTTGATACTCAGTAATTCTGTATGGAATTCCATCAACTTCAATCTTTAAACCTTTTTTTAATTCACTCATACCTATTGCCATAAGTAGTTCTCCTATTTTTTAAATATTTACAAAATAAACAGCATTTGCTGCTTTTAAGTTTCTAAGTTTGTCTAAAATATCTTCTGTGATATTGTCATCAACAATAATTACAGCCAAAGCACCTTTTTTATTTCTTCCAAGTCTGAAATCTGCGATATTGATATTATTATCACCGAGTATTTTTCCAACATCACCAATAACACCAGGAACATCAGAATTTTTAAATAAAATCATTTTTCCAGCAGGAATAACATCAACAATGTAATCATTAATATCTACTATTCTTTGAACATCTTCATCAAAAATAGTTCCACTAATTTTGTTTACACCATGTTGTGTTGTAACTTTAATTGTCACTTTGTTTTTATATACACTATTGTTTGGATTTTCAGATGTTTCCAAAATAATATCTTTCTCGTGTGCAACAAAAGTAGCATTTACATAATTGATTTTTTCCAATCCGATAGATGGGGTTAAAGCTCCAACAGCAGCAAATGTAATTAAACTTTCAAGATATTGAGCAATTTCACCTTCAGCTTCAACTTTAATCGAAGCAATTGCTGATTTATCCATTTGAGCTATTGTAAATGCCATTTTTTGAGTAAGTTCAAGATATGGTTTTACAAAAGATGGGATTTTTGTTTCATCAATTGGAAGATTAAGTGCATGTGGATAACCTATTCCTCTAGCAGCTTCAATAGCATTTTCAGCTGCTTGAGTAGCAATTTTGTATTGAGATTCAACAGTGTTAGCTCCAAGGTGTGCTGTTACAATAATATTATCCAAATCAAGAAGCTTATTGCTAGTTGCTGGCTCTTTATTAAAAACATCAATCCCCGCGATTGCTATTTTCCCAGATTTTAAATTATTATACAAATCATCTTCATTGTACAATCCACCTCTTGCACAATTGATAAGTATTACTCCATCTTTCATCTTATCAATCTCTTTTTGAGTTATCATATTTACAGTTTCTGTATTTTTTGGTGTATGTATAGTAATAATATCACAAGCTAAAATATCATCAAAATTTGTTGTATATTCGATACCCAAATCTGTTGCTTTTTTAGAATTAATATATGGGTCGTAAGTTATTACATCAGCCTCAAAAGATTTTGCTCTTAAAGCTACACGATGTCCAATATTACCAAATCCAATAACACCAATTTTTTTACCATAAAGCTCTTGTCCATACCAATCTTCTCTTTTCCAAAGTCTCTCATTTTTAAGTTGAGAATGAGCAAATGGCATCTTTCTCATGCAAGATAGTATATGAGCCATTGTAAGCTCAGTTGCTGCAATTGTATTTGCTGTTGGTACATTCATAGCAATAATACCTCTTTGGCTACAACCACCAATATCAACATTATCAACACCAACTCCAGCTCTCACTATCGCTTTGAGATTTATACCAGCATTTAAAAATCTCTCATCAACGTCAGTTGAGCTTCTAGTTATTACAACTTGTGCATCTTTGATAACATCAAGAAGCTTTACTTTATCAACATCAGCTGCAAATACATAATTGATGTCAGCTGTATTTTTTAGTATCTCTAACCCACTTTCGTGGATATGATCACAAACTACAATTGTAGGTTTATTACTCATATTTTCTCCAGTTTTTAAAAGTTTTTTTAAATTATTTTCTAAGTTGTCCAGCTAATGCATCGCCTAAAGTCATTGAACTATCATCACTAACTGATTTTAAAACTTCTCTATTTTTTTGAGACTCTAATCTTTTCATAGAAAGTCTTACTCTATTGTTTTGTTTGTCAATGTTTACAACAACAGCTTCAACCTCATCACCAATTTTTAATTCTGGATTTTCTTCAGTTACAGTTAATAAATCTTCTTTTCTGATTAAACCGTCAAGATTATTTTCTAATTTAACAAATACACCAAAATCTTTAATGTCTTTTACAACAGATTTAATAATATCTCCATTTGCATATTGAGATGCAAATTTATCAGCAGGAGACTCACCAAGTGCTTTGATACTTAAAGAGATATTCTCTTTTTCTCTATCGATTTTGATGATTTTAACTTCAACAGTATCACCTTTTTTGAAAATATCTTTACATTTTACATTTGATTCCCAGCTAGCTTCTTCATTGTGTAACAATCCGTCAACTTCACCGATAGTGATAAATGATCCAAATTCTGTAAGAGTAGCAACAGTACCACTAATAACATCACCGATTTTATGCTCTTCAAGGAATTTTTTAAATGGCTTAGGTTGTAAAGACTTAAGACTTACTCTTAATTTTCTTTTATCACAATCAAGATCAATAACTTCAACATTAATCTCATCACCAATATTTAAATAATCTTTTGGATTTTTTACATTTTTATTCCATGAAATTTCAGAGATATGCAATAACCCCTCAATATCATTTCCAAGATCAACAAATGCACCATAAGTTTCGAAATTTGAAACAGTCACAGTGATAGTATCACCAACTTCTAGTTGCTCTCTTATCTCTTCCCAAGGGTTTGGCATAGCATCTTTGATAGATAATGAAAGGTGACCTTTTTCTTTGTCGTATGATTTTACAATAACTTCAACTTTATCACCCTCTTTATAGTAAGAAGATGGATTAACTGGACCTTTGTACGAGATTTCATTATAGTTAACAAGTCCATCGATTCCACCCATATCAACAAACATTCCATAGCTTGTGATTTTTTTAACGATACCCTCTTTAACTTCTGTTGAACCCATAAGTTTAGAGATTTGTTCATCTTTGTTTTTTTGGAAATCTTCAATTAATTTTTTTCTTGAGATTACTATGCTGTTTGCATCTTTTTTAGCTTTTAAAACAACTGCTTTGATTTTTTTACCAACAGCACCAATTGCTTTGATGTAACCTTGTGCCATTGGCATAAAGTATTCCATTCCATCACTACTCTCAACTATAAACCCAGCTCTTGGTTTAATTGAAGTGATAATACCCTCAACAATAACATTCTCAGGCTCTTCACCATATTTTTCAAAGAACTCATTAAATTTCAGTCTTTGTAAAACTTTTTTATGAGAAATTGATGGTCTTTCTCCTCTTGAACTTGTCAACATAACTTTTAAAGTATCACCAACTTTATAAGCTACTTTACCATTAATTGTGATCTCTGAAATATTTAATCTTCCTTCACTTTTTTGACCTACATCAACCAATAAACTCTCATTGTTCATCTCAACAATAACCCCATCAACAACTGTGTTTGTCTCTGTTTGTTTTTCACTCTCCTCAAATAATTCTGCGAAGTTCTCGTCTTCTGCTAATTCAAATTCTTGAAATCTTTTCATCAACTTGCCTACCCTTGTATATAATTTTGTGGATGATTGTACCCTAGTTAGCCTTAAATTTTATACCAATATTTATATATTTTGAAGTGGCTTTAATTTTTTTATAAAAGATTATTGCTTAACAATATAGCCAAGTTCAATAAGCTTATTGTAGATTTGTCCACTTATCTCTCCAGCAGCAGTTCCACCGTGCCCACCATGTTCTACAAGGACTGTAACTGCGTACTGTGGTTTATCAAATGGAGCGTATGATGTTAGCCAAGCGTGTGATCTTTGGTAATACTCTAGTTCATTCTCGGCCATCCTTTTCTTTTCAGATTGTGGGATACCAATAACTTGAGCTGTTCCTGTTTTACCTGCAATTGGAATTTGTGAGTTTCTAACATTAGCAACAGCAGTTCCACCTCCATGATTAGTAACTTCAAACATCCCTTGTCTGATAAGTGCAAAGTGTTCACTTGATGTATCAAGATCAATTATTTTTACGCCATTTTGTGATTTTATAAAATGTGGTTGTACAAGTTTACCAGTTGCTAGTGCACCTGTATATCTTGCAATTTGCATTGGTGTAACATTTAAAAACCCTTGTCCAATAGATGAAACAACCGTTTCACCCTGATACCATGGCATTTTTAAAATATTTTGCTTCCACATTTTATTTGGATTAATCCCAACTGATTCATTTGGCTGGTCAACTCCAGTTTGCTCACCTATTCCAAATTTTTTTAGCGTTTTACTTATATTATCAATCCCTATTTTTAAACTCCCTTTATAAAAGAAATCATCACAACTTTCCCTTATGGCTTTTATAAATCCTGTTTCACCATGTCCACTTTGTCTCCAACATCTAAAATTTCTATTTCCAAATTGCAACGAACCAGTACAATAAATAGAAGTATCAGGACTAATTCCATTTTCCAAAAATGATATTGCGACACCCATTTTTATAACCGAACCTGGTGGATATTTACCATTTATGAGTTTGTTTGTAAATGGGTGATTAAAATCATTGATAATATTATTCCAATCATCGTGGCTAACACCATTTACAAAAATATTATTATCAAATTCAGGAAAACTTCCCCCTGCTAAAATCTCACCATCATTAACATCCATAACAATAACCGCCCCAGATTGATCGGCAAAAATCTCATGAATATATTTTTGTAATCTCATATCAACTGTTGTGTGTATATCTTGTACACTTGGTGGTTTATCTCCTGCAATTCCTACTATTTTATAAACAGAATTTACTTTTATTGTTTTAACCCCGAGTTCACCTTGAAGCTCTTTATTATAAAACTTCTCCAAACCACTTTTACCAATCGTTTCATAATATTTTTGTTTTTCATCTTTTTCTATGTCTTTAACACTTATTCTCCCTGTATATCCTATAAAATGGGCGCCAATATTTCCATACGGATAAAATCTACTTGTTGATGATTTTATCTCTACATAGTCATTTGAATTAAATATAGGGTAGTACTTAAAAAAATCATCATAAGGTATATGCTCAACCAAAACTATATCTTCATGACGATACATGCTATCTTCGTTCATATATGTTTTTTCCAAGTCTGCGTAAGTATATTGCGGAAAGTATTTCTCTATAAGCCTAAAAATATTTTGTAATTCACCAACTGTTTTTGAAGCTTGAAGATGTGGTTTAACTGTAATTCTAAAACCAATTTTATTAAGTGCTAAAAAATCGCCATTTCTATCCAATATTGCCCCTCTAGGAGCTGGGGTATATTCCCTTTTTAAATGATTTTTGTTTGATAGATTTTCATAATATTCATTTGAAGCGATACTAAGATTAAAAACCCTACCAAGTATCAAAATACAAATAGCGATAGCAAAATAGATAACAACCAAAATTCTCAAAACAATATCCTCATACAAATAATAACAATAGGGTCATATCTATAAGATAATTCAAAAGTAAAGTAGCTGACAGCCCAATTGTTATTTCGCCTAAAATATTAAACAATCCAAAAACACCACCATAAAAAATAAAAACTATCACAATTGCTGATAATTTATGAGAAGCTAGTGCGATTTTTAATTTTGGTGCGATAAACATATGAATAAAAAATGCCAATAACGAAAGGCTAAAAAGTTTTAAACCTTGCGAAAGCTCAATAATTGAAAATGCGATAACCATTGAAGTAAATGTGTAATAATTTTCTTTTTCTAAACTGCTACTAAAAACTACATAAACTATCCCTATAAGTAATAATGACAAAAAATGTACTGGGAGAAAAATATTTGCAACAACAACAATTGTCAAAAATGAGAAGATAACAATGGGATTATTGAGAGAAGTTTTTTTGTCCATTTTGAAAATATAGCATATATTTTATTTACTATTACTAAGAAATTAAGCTAAGAAAAAGTTATGGTTAAATCCCATATAATCCGAGCAATTTTAAAAATTTAATAGGAAAATATAATGATTAATTGGTTAGAAACTCATAAAAATGACAAAGTAAGAACTCAAATGTATTACGCAAAACAAGGGATTATAACTCCACATATGGAGTATGTAGCAAAAGTTGAAAATGTAGATGCTGAACTTATAAGAAGCGAAGTTGCAAGAGGCAGAATGATAATTCCTGCAAATGTAAACCATAAAAACCTAAAGCCAATGGCAATAGGGATCAAATCTACTTGTAAAATCAATGCTAACATTGGTTCGTCTGCACTAGCAAGTGATATTCAAGGAGAGATTGATAAAGTTGATGTTTGCCTAAAATATGGAGCTGATACGATTATGGATTTAAGCACAGGTGGTGATTTAGATAGCATTAGAGAAGCTGTTATTTCCCACTCTTATGTGCCAATAGGAACCGTTCCAATTTATCAAATCATACATGACTGTGGTGGTGATGTAAATAAACTTGATATTGAGACTATGCTTTCAACATTAGAAAAACAAGCACTTCAAGGGGTTAGTTATTTTACAATTCATGCTGGATTTTTACTAGAAAATATGCCAAATATTGCAAAAAGAAAAATGGGGATAGTAAGTCGAGGTGGTAGTCTTATGGCATCTTGGATGATGCACTACCACAAAGAAAATCCATTTTATGAAGCATTTGATGCAATTTTAGATATTTGTGCAAAATATGATGTTTCACTTTCTTTAGGGGATAGTTTAAGACCTGGTTGTTTAGCAGATGCAAGTGATGAAGCACAATTAAATGAACTTAAAATCTTAGGAGAACTTACGCTTAAAGCTTGGGAACGAAATGTGCAAGTTATGATAGAAGGTCCTGGTCATGTTCCACTTAATCAAATTGAGAGAAATATGAAACTTGAAAGGGAGTATTGTCATGAAGCTCCTTTTTATATACTGGGACCACTTGTAAGTGATATTGGTGCTGGGTATGATCATATCACAAGTGCTATTGGTGCCGCTATTGGAGGATGGCACGGATGTAGTATGCTTTGTTATGTTACACCAAAAGAGCACTTAGGACTACCAAATGCGGAAGATGTAAGAGCTGGGATTATTGCTTATAAAATAGCCGCACACGCAGCAGATATAGCAAGAGGGAGAAAAGGTGCCAGAGATATTGATGATGAGATGAGTGATGCTAGATATAATTTTGATTGGAATAAACAATTTGAACTTGCACTAGATAGTGACAAAGCAAGGGAATTTCATGATGAAACTTTACCTCAAGACGTCTTTAAAGACGCAGAATTTTGTTCAATGTGTGGACCAAAATTTTGTAGTTACAAAATCACAAGAGAGATAGTTGCCTCTCATCCAAGCTTAGCAGCAAACTAGATTTTAGGAAATAAAATAATGGATTTTATAAACGGACTAAGTGAAGCAAACCCTGAGAGATTTTTTCTTTTAAGCACTTTGATATTTGGCTTTCTATATGGCTTTATAGCCCAAAGGGAGCAATTTTGCTTTAGCGGAGGGATAAAAGATTTTATCCTTTTTGGGCAAACAAAAAGAACCGCATCACTTATTATGGCGATATTAACAGCAATTTTAGCTACACAATATTTTGGATACAAACTTGAAATTGATTTTTTAGATACAAGATATTTTTCAAATGTTAACTATCTTTTTATAGTTGTTGGTGGAATCTTATTTGGTTATGGGATGATGGTAAGTGATGGATGTAGCAGTCGTCACCTTATAAAATTAGCTGGGAGAGATATAGACTCCTTGTTTGTACTTTTAGCTCTTGGGATATTCTCATTTATTACTTATACTACACTAGCTACTTTTAATGAAATTATTTACAGTAGTGCGCTAGTAAATTATTTCCAACAAATTGAAGCTACAAAAATAAGTTTGTATTTTATTGTAACTGTTTTGGTTTTGTTTTTATTCAAAAGTTTAGGAAAATTTAAAAATATATTGCAAACTTGGGATGGTGTTTTAATTGGACTACTTGTTGCGTTTGGTTGGGCTTTAACATCATATTTTATAAATGAGATGTTTTTAGAAGAAACTCTTCAAAGCTTATCTTTTGTCTATCCACTTGGAAAAGTAATCGAATATGGATATAGTAAATTTGAAACAACTATACTAATTTTTCCAGTTATTGTTATGATTGGTGTTTTAATTGGGGCTTTTGTTTCTTCACTTTTCAATAAAAAATATAGTAAAAAACAAATGTGTGATACAACAAATCAAACTCCACCTAAACTTTGGCACAAAATGGCTGGTGGTGCTTGTATGGGAATTGGTGGAATGTTAGCTATTGGATGTACTGTTGGGCAAGGACTTAGTGGGCTTTCAACACTTTCCCTTGCGTCTTTGATTGCAATAATATCGATATATATTTCAGCTTATATTACAGCTTATTTTATGAGAAAAAATAACTCATTAGTGGCTTGTTTTTACTTCGATTTTAAACAATAATATATAGTGAATTATAAATTCACTATATATTATCAATTAACCTTGGATTTAAAGTATTGATTTTCTCCATCCATTCTTGTTCTTTTAAATCCAAAGGTATTTTAGATTGCTTACCCCTAAATGCCCATTGGATTGTATAAAAATCTTTTGTACCTCTGATTACTTGTATTAATGCTGTTTCGCTTTTACCAGAAATATTGCCACAACTAACTACAAAAGTTTGTTTTGTCTCATTTGATTCTTCCTTGAGCATTAAAAGTGAAAATGTTGTAGGACAAGCATTTCTGAAGCCCTCAATCATAAAAGAAGAAAAATTCTCTTTAGTAACATGTGGCAAGGTGGCTACATTCTTAGCACCACTAACTGTTATCATCTCACTCCAAACATCTAGTGTTTGACCTTTTGGAACAATCTCAAGTAAAAATGACACTCCACTATCTTGTCTTTCAGAATAAGGTGGCCATAATGTCTCAGGTATTACAAAATAAACTGTTTGGTTATAGACTCTAACAACACTTTGCATACTTTTGACATAATTTGATTCAGAAGCATGTATTTGAAATGGTGACATGAAAACAATAAATGCAATCAAAAATTTATTTAGTTTTTTCACTAATAACCTTTAAGTAATTTTTTTTAGTTTATCAATAACTCTCTAAAACTTTATTAAATTTATTCTCTTGGACTAAAATACCTACAAAATCAAATTAAGACAAAATTTATCTTACTTAGTTAGAATTCCCACGATTTCGAAAGAAATAATGTAGAAATAAGCTATAAAAATAGGACATTTTAAAGGAAAAAATTATGATAACAATTGAAAATATAAAAGAGAAATTATCAAATGTAAAATATCCAGGATTTGCAAAGTCAATAGTTGATTTTGGATTTATAAAAGATATTGCAGTTGATGGAGATAAAGTTGCAGTGTATGTTGAGATAACATCAAGTGCACAGGAAGTTGAAGCAGAATTAAGAGAAAACATCACAAAAGAACTTACAATTTTAGGTATCTCTAATCCAAGTATCACGATAAATAAACCGCAAGCACCAAAGCAGATGAGCAACTCTATGAGTGGAAATAATATGACTCCACAAGTTAAAAACTTTGTTATGGTTAGTTCAGGAAAAGGTGGGGTAGGAAAATCAACAACATCGGTAAATCTTGCTATTGCACTTGCTATGCAAGGGAAAAAAGTGGGGCTACTAGATGCTGATATATATGGACCAAATATCCCTCGTATGATGGGACTTGAACATAATGAACCTGAAATAATCGGAAATAAAATAATGCCTTACAAAGCTTATGGTGTAGAAGTTATGTCTATGGGGAGTTTAGTTGAAGAGGGAAAAGCTCTTGTTTGGAGAGGTGCTATGATACAAAAAGCAATCCAACAACTTTTACGAGATATTTTGTGGTCTGAACTTGATGTTTTAGTTATAGATATGCCTCCAGGAACTGGTGATGCTCAGCTGACTTTAGCTCAAAGTGTACCAGTTGCAGCAGGGATAAATGTAACAACTCCACAACATGTGGCACTTGATGACAGTAGAAGAAGTTTAGAGATGTTCAGCAAACTTCATATCCCAATTGCTGGAATCATCGAAAATATGAGTGGTTTTGTATGTCCAAAATGTGGTGAAGAGAGTGATATTTTCGGAAAAGGGACTTGTGAAGAGTTGGCTAAAGAGTACAACACAAAAGTTTTAGCAAATATACCAATTGAACCTAGCATTAGAGTTGGTGGAGATGATGGAAAACCAGTTGTTTATTTTTATCCAGATAGCAAAACAGGGAAAAAATACCTTCAAGCTGCACAGCAACTTTGGGAACAAATTGAAAAAGCAAACGCAAATGGAGAGATAGGAAATGATGCAATTCAACCAAATCTTCCAAAAGGTGTAAGTGCTTGTAGCACTGAAGGTCAAGCGTATCAAAAAGAACAAGCTGCTAAAAAAGAGGCTGAAAAAGCTTCAAAAAGTGGTGGATGTTGTGGTGGAGGACACTGCGACTAACAAATAGGTGATTGATAAGAATTATTGCCTCGCAGTGACTGAAGTGTATGACTTTTCAAAATAAGGCAAATATTTCAACTAATTATTTAAAAGAGGGAATTTCTCCCTCTTCTTTACAAAATACAATACCCCTCATCGATAACATTTCTAATAACATCCTCTTCAAGTTTACCTCTAAGTCGTCTTATCAATGCTCGAAGTCCGTCCAAAGTCATCGTTTTATTTTCATATACCGCTTCATCTATATTGGCATAAGTAGTTACTAAACCTTTATTTTCAACCAAAAGCATTAAAAATCTTCTCTCTTTTTTTGACAAAGTTGTATTTGGTTTGAGTTTTATCTCTTTGAGATTTTCACTCAGATTTGAAAAATGTAAATCTATTTTTAACCGCAATTCTTCCAAATGAAATGGTTTTTTAAGATAATCAATACAGCCAAAATTGTAGGCGCTTTTGATTGTTTGGATGTCAATATTGGATGAGATGATGATGATTTTTGCATTTTTTGATTGATTTTGGATGAGTTGTAAAAGTTCAAGTCCAGAGATATTTGGAACATTGATATCCATAATATACAAGTCATACATCGAATCGATTGCATCAATCACATCATTGCCATCATAAAAAACATCAACACTATATCCACTATAATGAAGTGCATCACATATCGATTTATTTAAAGCTATATCATCTTCAAGGAGTAAAATTTTCATAATGATTTATAGCATTATGAAATGTCATCGGAATGACATTTGAACAGATAGATAAAAATATTTTCATTTTTTTCATTATTTTTACTATTTGAAACCACATCAAAGATGATATTGTATTTTTGTGAGATATTTTTGACGATATTTAGCCCCAAACCATATCCACCCACAACATTATTTTCTCTGTAATATTTGCTAAATATCTTATTTGTGTTATCGATTCTTACCCCAAAGTTTTTAAATTGCAGTTTATTTTCTCTAAGGAGTATCTCAATAGTGCTATTTGGAACACTGTATTTGATGGCATTTGAGATGTTATTGTCGATAAGCCTTATAAGTTCAGTTTTCGACATCATCACTTGACACTCACTATTGATATCTGAAACTATTTTCCTACCGTTCATTGAAGCTATTTTTAAAAAATATTCGATTCTCTCTTCTACAATCTCTTCCAAATCCAAAATCTCCACCACATAATCTTCTGCCCCTTTTTTTATCATAAACTCCATATCTTCATACGATTTATGCAAAATCTTCACAGCACTATCGATTTGATTTGAGTATTCATCTTCCCCAAGTTGAGCTTTTTTTAAATCGTTATTTAAAGTGATGATGCTTAGTGGAGTTTTGAGTTCGTGCATCGCACTTTGGATAAATCTATCTTGATTGGAAAGCGTTATCTCTTTTGTTCTCACAAGTGAGATGATAACAATCGCAATAAGCCCAAAAACAGTTAAAATAGCAAACAAATAATCAACATTTTGTATCTCCTGAAGATGTGCAGTTTCATCTAAAATGATAGAAAATATTATCGTTGTATCATCAAAGATTGAGCTTTTTGTAGAAAAATAAAGAGCATGAAAGTGGACACCATCTTTTATAAATTCACTTGAATAGATAGTTTTCTCTTTGAGTGTAGAGGCTACTTTTTGCCCCTCTTGTATCCTCTTTTGAATCTCCTCTAAAGTTGGCTTATATGATGGAAAATCTTTTAAAATCAAATCATTGATAAACCCCGTATTTACTTTGATAAAAGCTTTTGCTTCTACGATATTTGGGTAATTATTTAAAACTTCTCGAATAGACTCTAATTCGATTTTGGTTTGTGGGTAGTTGTAGCTAACTTGTAAAATCCCAGCTTTATCTTTTGTGTAGTATGAATCGCTAAATGAGAAGAAATTTTTTGCTGATTTTTCAAAAATAGGGGTGCTGACACCTATTTGATTATTTGTGAAATGCTCATCAAACTCTCTTTTTGCAAAAGAAAGATTGAAATTCAAATCTTTTAGATAAGTTGTATTTTTGATAACATACTCTTTGTTTGAGATGTAAATATTATACGGTTTGTTTTTGCACCCTTGATTTATCATATCGTGAATTTGTTTGAGATTTAAAGAAAGTGGGTCTTGGTTTGAAGTGGCTAGATAATTTAGCACTTTTTGGTGTTTGGTTTCCAAAATATCTTTTTGTTTGGTGTAATCATAAAGCAATTTTGAAAGCATCCCATCGACATCATTTTTGATTTTGTAAAAGAGTATTTGAGTATCTTTTTCGTGAGATTTTTGGATACTTTTCGTTAAAAGTCTATACCCTACAAAGTCCAAAACTAAAAATATCAAAACAATAAAAAATATAAATGATGAGAATTTGAGAGTTTTGATTTGAAGCCTTTTTGTAATAGTGTCGTATAAATTAGCAAAATAGTAGCAAATTTTAACAAAAAACTTCAAAAAGTCATTTCTATGACATTTGAATTCTGTATTATGACTCGTAAAAAATAAAAGCATAGCCTGGAAAATTGCTAATTATTTTAATTTGATAGCGATGACACTAAAAGAGTGTGAACATAGAGATAAATTACATAATAGTTAAATATCTCATTAATTTTAAAAGGAATGGAGCATATGGAAGAATATTCAAAAAATGAAGAATTTGGTAATCAAGGAATACATCGAGTTAGAGACCCTTTATCTATTTTGATAGTGTTGGCATTTATTGCCATGGAAGTATTTGTTGTTTACAAGATGATTGAGGGTTCAAATGGTTTTGGTGGTTTTGGTGATTTTCTAATCATTATTGCAATTTTTGTTTTACCAGTATTAAGATTAATTGCCATTTGGAACGGGGTCGAGATTGATTATGACAATGGAATATTAACACTACCAGGTGGCGGAATATCAGCTAATTCAATCTTTGATTATCTCAATCCTGTATTTATGTTTCAGTATTTCCTTAGAAAAGAAGTAAAACTTAGTGAAATTAAAAGCATCAGCACATCGGTAACTTCAAAAGTATATGGTGACAGTGGCAAAAGGATGTATAAATATTTAATATCTATCATAGGTAAATTTGGGGGAATTACATTGACTTATAAAGATGAAAACAAGCGAGATGAGATTTATAGTTTGATTAGAGAGATTAATCGAATGGGAACTCCATTTATGCGTTCTTAATCTTAAAATAAGAGTACAAATTTTAGCAAATCAATTTTTATCAAAAAGCTGATTTGCTTATCTATCACTCCATTTGAAAGAATCTAAGAAAATCAAATTACAATCTTTCTATATGATTTTTGAGTTCATTGATATATTGTGCATCAAAAGGTGAATAAACTCCAGTCCCACTTCTATATCTCAACAGCATCGCTGACTTTTTTTGCTTTCTCTGTTGATATTGACGGATAGCCATCATCAAATATTGTACAAAAACTCATTAAATCTTTCTTGTATATCGACACCATTTGGGATAAGTTGATTGTAAAGATTATCTTGAACTTGTAAATGTATCGTTTGCATTGATTATCCTTTTGTTTTGTAGTTTTATGGTAATAACTTAGCTAAGAAATAAGAACAATTTTCTTAATTTTAAAAATTTTTCTCAAAAACTTCAAAAAGTCATTTCTATGACATTCCATTTTTGTATCATCACCTGATTTAAAAAATAAGGAGAAAAAATGAAACTAAAAAATTTAGTACAAACGATGACACTTTCTATTTTAGCAAGTGCAATGTTAATTGGTTGTGGTGGTGGAAGCGATAGTGCAGCACCAGTAGATGATATACAAACAGGAACTTTTATCGATGCACCTGTAAAAGGGTTGTATTTTAAAACAGCAACACAACAAGGCTACACAAACGATAGTGGAGAGTTTAGCTATAAAGCAGGTGAAACAGTAGAGTTTAAACTTGGAAATTTATCACTAGGAACTGTAAGTGCTGGTGATTTGATTAGCCCTTATAAAATGGCAGGAATTCTAAGTTCTAGTGACAGTAATATTTCAACTAACATAGCATTATTGCTTCAAAATTTAGATGGCAATAGAACAAATACAGCTATGCTTGATGTGTCAAAATTAAAAGATATGAATTTAAGTGATTTTAATTTATCGGTGGGTAGTGCCACTTTCGAAACATTATTGTCAAATAAATTAACAGCTGGAAATTTTGATAACTATATTAATTCTAATGATAAATCATTGTTAACGATAGCTACAGTAAAACAATCTATGAAAACATTTGTCCAATCAAAAGAAGCAGAAATAAACAATCCAACTAAATTGATTGGTAAGTCATATGTCGGAATTGAAGGAAATGATATTTTAGGTTACGAAAAAAGAGATTTCACATTGGTTTGGAATGATTCAACAGTAAGCGGAAAATATGAGGGAGACTCGTTTTCTGGAAGCTATACCGTTACAGCAGATAAAATCATAAAAATAACTTTTGATGATGGCGATACTGATAATATTAAAATTATTGATTTTTCTCCAAATGTAGTTGCAGTTTGTTCAGCAGATACTGAAGAAGAGGCAAAAGCTTGTACTGAAGCAACTAGCTATTGGGTGGCATCAAATATTGCAGATACATTTATAGCAACAAAAAATAGTACCTCGACAACTATACTAAAAAATAAATCTTTAGTGACAAATTTTAGTGAGTTGCAGAATAAAACATTTGGTCATATAAATGGTCATTCAACATTTTCAATCAATCAAAATGGTGATATCTCATCTACCGATTTTGCACAAGGTAATACTTCTTATAAAGCTACATTCAATAATGGTGCTTTAAATATTACTGGGATTGATACATACCAAAATAATGAAGCTCTTGATGACACTTATGCAGTCTATAAATATGATTTAACGGGTGCAATACTAAATGAAAAACAATTTAGTCAACTATTTTATAACAATGCTCAATATAGTAACAAGATTTACACATTTACTAGTGGTAGTATGTATTGTAGTATGTTATGGGATCAATGCTGGCTTGATGAAACAGCTACAGCACAAGCTAATTCAAAATAAAGATTTCCCTCATCCCTAAGTTGTACTCCCCTCGCTCCAACTTTCAAAGTTGGAGCAAAAATATCACCCTTTGCCTTTTAAATATCAAATCAAATATCTAATAACATCCAAACTCTTAAAAATATTTGTCTTCAAATATCATCTTTTACAATATAATTTTCAATAAAATTAGGCTTATAAGAAAGTATATAATATAATATGTAAAATTTTACATACAAGGGGTAAAAATGGTGGCTTATAGGAGAGATGAGATAATCTCAGCAAGTGAAGTTGCAAGGGGTTTTTCTACTATTTTAAATAGTATTGTTGAAAAAACAAAAGATAGATTTGCTATATCTAAAAACAATAAATTAGAAGCAGTTATCATCGATATCAAAGAGTATGAGATGCTAAAAGATGCTTATGATAGACTTGAAGATAAAGAAATTAGTGCTATTTTAGCCCAAAGAAGTAGTGAAGACAAAGAGGTGTCTCATTCAAAAATATTAACTATTGAACTTTAAAATGAAACGGGAGATTCAACTTACTTATCTTAAAAGTGCCAAAAAGTTTTTAGATAAAAATAAAAGTATTTTAACCGAAAGTGAAGTAGATGAGCTTGTTATAAAATTTATCAAAAGTAAGTTTTATGGGATAGATATAAATATCAACTATAAACAACTTCAAGGGGAATGGGATAATTTTTATAGAATCAGAAAAGGAAATATTCGAGTGATTTTAAGCATTAAAGATGACGAAATAGTTATAGAAGCTATAATTGAGGATATAGGATCTAGAGGAGACATCTATAAATAAATAAGATTTAAAACAAATATGTCAATCTGACATATTTTCTAACTTATTAAATCTTTTTCGTTATCATTCTTTATAAATTTGATGGGGAATGATAATGAAAAAGATGACGAACCTAAAATGTGCGACAATTGATGGCATCGATGCAATAATTGTTGATATAGAGTCCACATTTACAAACGGGCTCCCTAGCTTTTCAATTGTTGGTTTAGGCAATAATGCAATCCAAGAATCAAAAGACCGTATAAAATCATCCCTACTTACAAATGATTTCAAATTTCCACCTAAAAAAATAACGATAAATCTCAGCCCAAGTGAAGTTACAAAAAAAGGTAGTCATCTTGATTGTGCTATGGCACTTTTAATTGCACTAAATGAGCAAAAAATTGACTTTCAAGATTTTTTTGTTTTTGGGGAATTGGGATTAGATGGGACTTTAAAAGATACAAGTTCAATATTTATCTTGATACTTTCACTAGCAAAACAAGGGAAAATTAAAAATGTTCTTATTCCCAAAGAATCAATCGATAAAATCTCTAAAATTCCAAATATAAACATCTTTGTAGCACAAAATCTAACAGAAGCGATAGATTTTTTTGGAAATAAAAAGGATGAAATAAAAGAGAGATACAAAGTCTTAAATAGAAGTTTTGAATACAATTTTTTACACATAGATGGTGAAAAATATTTTTACGACACAAACTATAAGCTTAACTTTTCTGATGTTAAAGGGCAAAAAATAGCAAAAAGAGCAGCGCTGATAAGTACAGCAGGAAACCACAATATACTTTTTGAAGGAAGTCCTGGGTGTGGAAAATCGATGATAACAAAAAGAATGCAATATATTATGCCTCCAATGAGCCTTGAAGAGATTTTAGAAAAAGCAAAAATTGATGCACTTGGGGGGAAAGAGCCTGATTTTAAACCGGTTAGAACATTTATAAATCCTCATCATACAAGCACAAAAGCTTCAATCTTGGGTGGGACAAAAATTGGTGAAATTGCTCTTTGTAACAATGGAATCTTATTTTTTGATGAGCTTCCACATTTCTCTAAAGATATAATTGAAGCATTAAGAGAACCCTTAGAAGATCATAATATTTTGGTTTCAAGGGTAAATACAAAAGTAAAGTATGATACAAAATTTCTTTTTATTAGCGCTATGAATCCATGTCCTTGTGGCAATCTTTTAAGTACAACAAAAGAGTGCAGATGCAATGAACTTGAGGTTCAAAGATACAAAAATAGACTTTCAGATCCATTTCTTGATAGGATTGATTTGATTATTAAGATGGGAGAAGTTTCAAAAGATGATAAAACAGATATTGATTCAGTAACTATGCATAATTTAGTTTTAAAGACATTTGAATTTCAAAAACATAGAGGTCAAACTGAGTTAAATGGAAAACTAAACGAGGAAGATATTATAAAATACTGTAAATTATCTCATGATAGTCAAGATATTTTAGATAAAGCAATCGATAGATTCTCACTCTCTTTTAGAGCAATCAATAAAATATTAAAAGTCTCTCGGACAATTGCTGATTTAGAAAGTAGTCAGGATATCAACAAAGAGCATATTTTAGAGGCTTTAAGTTATAGAAAAAGATAATTTCAATGCAACATTAAGAGAAAACCCCCAAATATTACCATTGAAATAAATTTATTTGATTTTATAGCTTGGAAACAACTATTTATATCTATGGGTAATTCTACCTTTATCGAGTGAATATGGTGTAATTTCAACCCTAACTGTATCACTTAGTAAAATTTTAATATAGTGCATTCTCATCTTTCCAGAGATATGGCATAAAACAATATGCCCATTATCAAGCTCAACCCTAAATGTTGCATTTGGTAAAACTTCTACAACCTTACCATCAATAACAATTACATCATCTTTAGCCATTCTATTTCCTTTTTAAATTTTATGACAACGGTTGTTATCATTTTAATTACTTTAAATTTTTGTTAAAATTTCAGCTTTTCCATTAACAACAGCAACTTGATGCTCATAATGGCTAGCTCTCAACCCATCTCTACTTCTAACAGACCATTTATCAATTTTATCGATTTCAGGTTCTTCATCTTTTTGGCAAATCATCGGTTCAATACAAAATACCATTCCGTTTTTTATTTTAGGACCTTGTTTTGGATTATTACCTTCAAGATAATTTGGTACTTCTGGATCACAATGAGGCTCTCGACCAATTCCATGTCCACAAAATCTAACAAGTGGGACAAAGCCCCTTTTTGTTATAAATTTCTCTAAAGCATAACTTAATTCTTTAAATCTCATTCCATCTTTGATTATGCTAATTGCATAATAAAGTGCATCTTTACTGCAAGCAATAAGATCCTCATCCTCTTTAGATATTTTACCTATTGGTATTGTAATAGCGGCATCACCATACCAACCATCAACTTCACTTCCAATATCAATACCTAAAATATCACCATCTTTTAGAACCTGAGTTGTTGGAACACCATGAATAATAACTTCATTAAGTGATGTACAAATTGCATTTGGAAACCCATAAAGCCCTTTAAATGAAGGTCTAGCTCCAAGACTTAAAAGGTATTCTTCACCCATTTTATCAACATCCAATAAAGTCATTCCAGATTTTACATTGTCTTGTAAGTAAGAAAGGGTCTTCGCGACCGCATGACCTGCGATACGAAGCTTTTCTATTTCATTTTGTTTTCGAAGAGGTATTGCCAAATTTTACAAACCCACAGCGCTTAAAGTTTTATATTTATTCATATATTGTTGAGCTTCAATTTTTCTCATAGTATCAATGGCAACTTGAACTACAATCATAACTGCAACACCACCAAAGAAGAATGGAACACCCATAGCTTTAACAATTAACCATGGAATTGTTGCGACAGCACCTAAATATACAGAACCCCATAAAGTCAATCTACTTGCAGTTTCATTTAAAAAGTCTTTTGTAGTATCTCCAGTTCTAATACCTGGGATAAATCCACCTTGTCTTTTTAAGTTTTCACTAATATCTTTTGCATTAAATGTAATTGATGCATAAAAATATGCAAAAAATACAACAAAAATAAATGTCAAAAGGTTAAATGTATAACTATTTGGATTAAGATAATCAGCAATAATCATCACATATTCATTTTGACTACCTTGTAAGATAGTAGATGGAAACATTAAAATCGCACTTGCAAAAATTACAGGAATAACACCACTAAGATTTAACTTAATAGGGATGTAATTCATAATTCTTTTTGATTGATTTTCCATCATCACTTTTTTGCTATAAGTTATAGGAACTCTTCTCTCAGCTAACTCTACATAAATGATAAATCCAACTGTAGCAAGTATTATCACTAATAATGCAATAACTGTTAAGAAATTCATTTGTCCATTGTTAACTAATTCAACTGTTCCACCTATTGCACTTGGAATTGCGGAAACAATACCTGCAAAAATAATTAAACTTATACCGTTACCAATACCCCTTTGTGTGATTTGTTCACCAATCCACATAAGTAACATTGTTCCAGTTAACATCGATATTGTAGCTATAAAGATAAATGTATTAAGATCTAACATAATAGCACTTGCTCCTGTTTTACCTGTCAATGAGTTTAATCCCATAGAAACACCAATTGCTTGGATTATAGTAATAACAATAGTTGTGTATCTAATGATTTGCATATATTTTTGCATTCCGTCTCGCTCTTTTTTCATTTTACCAAGAGCAGGGAAAGTAGCAGCAAGTAGCTCCATAATAATAGAGGCAGTGATGTAAGGCATAATACCAAGTGAGATAATACTCATTCTTTCAACAGCATTCCCACTAAACATATTAGCAAGTCCCAACGCGTTGTTTGAATTTGTATCAAAAAACTCTTTAATTACATTAAGATCGACACCAGGAACTGGCACATAAGCCAGCAATCTGTATATTAAAACAAATCCTAAAGTTATTAAGATTTTATTTAATAAGTCTTTATTCACAATTATTTACCAGCTGTAACAGTAATGTTTTCGTCTTTGATTTTAGATACTAAATCTTTAGCACCCAATCCGATTAATTTCACTTTTGAAACAGTGCTAGAAATTCTGTAAACTTCTTTAATTGAAGCCATAGTAATCTCAGCTAATTCAGCTATTTTAGTAACTTTATCAACATTGATTGTCATTGGTTTTACAACTCTTGAAGTAAATCCAACTTTAGGAAGTCTTCTATGAAGTGGTTGTTGTCCACCCTCAAAACCTCTTTTCATTGAATAACCACTTCTAGCTTTTTGACCTTTGTTACCTTTTCCAGCAGTTTTACCGTTACCAGTAGCATGCCCTCTTCCTACTCTTTTACTATTTTTAGTACTTCCAGCAGCAGGAGTTAAATCTTGTAATATTGACATTTTCTATCCTTTTATCATAGCTAATGCTTCAACAGTAGCTTGAACTAAATTGTTTGGATTATTTGAACCTAAAGATTTTGCAATAATATCTTTAATACCAACAAGCTCAAGAACAGGTCTAGCAGCTCCACCAGCAATTAGTCCAGTACCTTCAGATGCAGGTTTTAATAAAATTCTACTTGCATTATATTTATGCTCAATATCATGGTTAATAGTTGTACCATGTACATTAACTTTTACTAAAGATTTAAATGCATCATCAAGTGCTTTCTTGATAGCATCTGGAACCTCTTTAGCTTTACCTGTACCAAAACCAACTGTACCTTTTTTATCTCCTACAACAACAAGAGCAGTAAATCTAAATCTTCTACCACCCTTAACAACTTTAGTAACTCTTCCTATCTTTACGATAGCTTCTTCGAAATCTTCTCTATTTATTACCGCCATCATAAGCCCCTTATACTCTGATTCCATTGTCTCTTAGTGCATCAGCAAAGCTTGCTATTACACCATGATACAAGTAACCATTTTTATCAAATACAACTGTTTCGATATTTTTAGCTTTTAAGTTTTCTGCCATAACAGCAGCAACTTTAACAACATTTTCTTTATTTACACCAAGTTTCATAGCTCTACTATCAACAGCTGCAAGTGTTACACCAGCAACATCATCGATAGCTTGAGCATAAAAATATTTATTAGATTTAAAAACTGTAAGTCTAGGTTTAGCTACACTTCCATCAATTTTCCCTCTAATTCTTCTTTTTCTTCTTAATCTTAATGCATTTTTTTTCGCTAAGTCTTTAATTCTACTCATAATTTATACCTTACTTTTTAGAAGTTTTTCCGGCTTTTCTAATGATTGTCTCATCAGTATATTTAACACCTTTACCTTTGTATGGTTCTGGTTTTCTAAAGCCTCTAATTATTGCAGCAACTTGACCAACTTGTTGTTTGCTACTACCTTTTACATTAATTATATTTTTGTCAACACTAATTTCAATATCAGCAGGAATATCAAAATTTATAGGATGTGAATAACCAAGTTGTAACTCTAAAATATCACCTTTAACAGCAGCCTTATAACCAACACCGTTAATCTCTAAAGATTTACTAAATCCTGATACTAAACCAGTGATTGCATTTGCAGTTAATGATCTATAAGTTCCCCAAAATGCTTTATCTTGAGATGTTTCACCCTTAAGTCTAAATACAATATTTCCTTCAGAAACATCAATTCCAACTCTACTGTGCGTATCAAGTTCAACAACTTTGCTACCTTTTTTGATAACAACAACTGAACCATTTACAGATACTTCAATACCAGCTGGTATAGCGATAGGTAATTTACCAATTCTTGACATAACTCACCCCTTACCATATAGAACAAAGAATTTCACCACCAACATTTAGTTTGTAAGCTTCATCATTACTTACAACACCTTTGTTAGTAGAAACAACTATTGTTCCATATCCATTTTTAAAATTTTTAAGTTCAGTAGCAGATTTATAAACTCTTCTTCCTGGCTTAGATTCTCTTTTTACTTCGTTGATAACACTTTTTTCATTGTCGTCATACTTTAAAACTACTTTTAAAGATTTTTTATTGTTTCCAATATCTTCTACACTGTAACTTTCAATGTAATTTTTTTGCTTTAAAACATTCATAACTGCTTCAACTGTATTAGAGTGAATTAGAGTAGTTACTTCTAATTTTCTCATAGCAGCATTTCTGATTCGAGTTATTGCGTCTGCGATTAAATCATTCATCATGGGCTTATCCTCTTTCTTTTTTTATTTTAATTGTTACCAACTAGCTTTTCTAATTCCAGGAATTAATCCCTCATTAGCCATCTTTCTTAAACATATTCTACAAAGTCCAAAATCTCTATAAACAGATTTTGGTCTTCCACAAATTGAACATCTTGTGTACGCTCTAGTAGAAAATTTAGCAGGTTTAGCTGCTTTTAGTATCATAGCTTTCTTTGCCATTATGCTCTCCCAGTTTTAGTAAACGGTACACCAAGAAGTTCTAACAATCTAAATGATTGTACATCACTATCTGTTGTAGTTGTTATTGAAATATTCATTCCGTGAGTTTTGATGATATTATCATACTCAACTTCTGGGAACATCAATTGCTCATCAAGACCGAAGTTAAAGTTACCGTGACCGTCAAATCCAGTTCTATCAACTCCTCTAAAGTCTTTTACTCTTGGAAGTGCTATTGAGCATAATTTATCCATAAAATTATACATTTGCTCACCTCTAAGTGTAACTTTAACACCAACTGGCATATCTTCTCTAACTTTAAAACCAGCAACTGATTTTTTAGATTTGATAGTAACAGCTTTTTGTCCAGCAATTAAAGAGATAGTATCGCTAATATTTTGCATTAATTTAGTATCTTTCATAGCTTCACCAGCACCCACAGAGATAGTAACTTTCTCTAAAGCAGGTGTTAACATTTTGTTTTGAACAAATTCAGATTGTAAAACAGGTCTGATTTCATTTTTATATTTTTCAAATAATCGTGCAGCCATATTATTCACCCTCTACTTTTGATACATTAGAGATATCAATTGGCATCTCTTTATTTACAAAACCACCATTTGGGTTTTTCTCAGCATCTGGTTTAACAGTTTTTTTAGCAATTTTACAATCTTTAACGATCACTTTTCCTAATTTAGGAAACACTGCTAATACTTCACTGATTTTACCTTTATCATCACCAGCAATAATTTTTACACTATCACCTTTTTTAATTTTATATTTAGTAGCCATTATAATACCTCCGGAGCAAGTGAAACAATTTTCATAAATCCACTATATCTAACTTCTCTAGCAACTGGTCCGAAAATTCTCGTTCCAATTGGTTCTCTTTTTGCATCTATAATAACAGCTGCATTATCATCAAATCTAATTAAAGAACCATTTTCTCTTTGAACCTCTTTATGAGTTCTAACGATAACAGCTTTAACAACTTGACCTCTTTTAATCTTAGCAGCATGTGGAACAGCTTTTTTTACTGAAGCCACGATTACATCACCAACTGTTGCGTATCTTCTTTTAGAACCACCTAAAACTTTAATACACATAATCTCTTTAGCACCACTGTTGTCAGCTACATTTAATCTTGTAAAACTTTGAATCATTAGTTAACTCCCGCAGAAATTATTGTATTTAATCTAAAAGACTTAGTTTTAGATAATGGTCTGCATTCAACAGCCGAAATTGTATCACCAACATTCACTTCATTTTTTTCATCATGAACTAAATATTTTTTAAATCTCTTTACAGTTTTGTGGTATTTTGGGTGTAAAACTTTTCTCGTTACAAGAACAGATACAGTTTTGTCTCCGCTTCTTTTAACCACAACACCTTGAATTTCTCTTTTATGTGAATTCATTATCTTATCCTTAGTTTGCACTAACTGCAGTTATAGCAGTTTGAATTCTAGCTATATCTTTTTTAACTAGCTTTAATTCACTTGTGTTAGTTAATTGCATTGTTTTTAACTTAGCTCTAAGTTCAAACAATAACACCTTTTTCTCTTTTAATAATGCTTTTAGTTCTTCTAAACTTTTAGTATTTAAATCAGAATATATCATTTTGCGCCTCTAATGTTACGATTTTTGTTTTAAATGGTAATTTATGAAGAGCTAAAGTTAATGCTTCTCTTGCTAATGATTCTTCAACACCAGCCATCTCAAAACAAATTCTACCTGGCTTAATGTTCATTACCCATTTATCAACACTTCCTTTACCTTTACCCATCCTAGTTTCAAGTGGTTTAGCAGTTAAAGGTTTATCAGGGAATACAGTAATCCAAACTTTACCAGTTCTTTTTACTTTTCTCGTCATTGCAATCCTTGCTGCTTCGATTTGTCTTGAATCTATTCTTCCATGTTCTAAAGCTTTAAGTCCGATAGTTCCGTAAGAAAGTTCGCACCCTCTCATAGAGTTTCCTCTATTTCTACCTTTCATCACTTTTCTGAATTTAGTTCTTTTAGGCATTAACATGATTAGTTACCTCTTCTTGCTGGTTTACTTGGTCTTCTTTTTTTGTTATCAAACTCTTCAGTTTTTTCTGGTTGGATACCTTTTGCAAGTACTTCACCTTTGAAAATCCAAACTTTAATTCCAGTACAACCATAAGTAGTATGACCTTCAGCAAAACCATAATCGATTTTTGCTCTTAATGTATGCAATGGAACTCTTCCTTCTAAATACCACTCAGTTCTAGCCATTTCAGCTCCACCAAGTCTTCCAGAAACAGACACTTTAATACCTTTTGCTCCAGCTTTGATAGCATTTTGCATAACTCTTTTCATAGCTCTTCTAAATGCAACTCTTCTTTCAAGTTGTTGAGCTACATTTTCAGCAGCTAATTGAGCAGAAAGGAAAGGTTTTCTCTCTTCTTTGATATTTACAGCGATCTCTTTTCCAACTAATGATGCAAGAGCAGTTTTGATCTTCTCAACATCAGCACCTTTTTTACCAATTATGATACCTGGTTTAGCTGCAACGATAGTAACTCTAACTTTTTTAGCAGTTCTTTCGATTACAGTTTGTGCTATACCAGCATAATAAAGTTCTTTTTTAATATATTTTCTGATTTTATCATCTTCGGCTATATTAGCAGGCATTTTATCAAAACTTGGAAACCATCTGCTTTCCCAGTTTCTATTAATCCCTAATCTTAGTCCAATTGGATTTACTTTTTGACCCATTACTTATCTCCTTCTCTTGCAGCTACTTCAACATAAATATGTGCAGTAGGTCTATGCTTAGGTGATGCACTTCCTCTAGCTCGTGGAGTAAATCTCTTAAGAACTGGACCTTTGTCAACTCTACAACTTGTAACGATTGCGTCTTCTGATTCTAAACCAGCATTAGCAACAGCAGAAGCTATAACTTTTGCAATAATTCCAGCTGCTTTATTTGGAGTAAACTCTAAAGAAGCGATAGCCACTTCAGCATTCATACCTTGAACTTCTCTAGCTATTAATCTAGCTTTAATTGGAGAAAGTCTAATAAATTTCAATGTTGCTTTACTCATTGATTAACCTACCTTTCTTTGAACAGAACCTTTGTGTCCCTTAAATGTTCTAGTTGGTGCAAATTCACCTAATTTATAACCGATATGATTTTCAGTAATAGTTACTGGGATGAAATTTCTTCCATTGTGTACAGTAAATGTTAATCCTATCATAGTTGGTAAAATCGTACTTCTTCTTGACCAAGTTTTAATTGGTTTTTTGTCATTAGTTTCTATAGCTTTAGTCACTTTTTTTGATAAATGAGCATCAACAAATGGACCTTTTTTAATACTTCTTGCCATTATTTACCCTTATTTCTTTCTTTTTGAGATAATCAGTCTATCACTAGCTTTTTTCTTTCTAGTTTTATAACCTTTAGTTGGCATACCCCATGGAGTAACAGGATGTCTACCTGGACCAGTTTTACCTTCACCTCCACCGTGTGGGTGATCGATTGGGTTCATTGCAGATCCTCTTGTTTGTGGTCTAATACCCATATGTCTAGCACGACCAGCTTTACCAATTACCATATTAGAATAATCTTCATTTCCAACTATTCCAATTGTAGCCATACAAACACCAAGAATTTTTCTCATCTCACCGCTTGGAAGTCTCATAATTACATACTTGTCTTCTCTACCCATAACTTGAGCATATCCACCAGCAGATCTTGCGATTTGACCACCATGTCCTGGACTCATCTCAATATTATGAACCATTGTACCAACAGGGATACTCATAAGTTGCATAGCATTACCAGTTTTAATATCAAGACCACTTATAGCCGCTTGTATACTATCTCCAACTTTCATACCACTTGCTTGTAATATATATCTTTTGTCACCATCAACATAAGTAACAAGACAAATTCTACAATTTCTGTATGGGTCATATTCAACAGTTGTTACTGTACCTGGAATATCAAATTTATTTCTTTTAAAATCGATAATTCTATATTGTTTTTTTGCACCAGCTTCTTTATGTCTGCTTGTTATTCTTCCGTTATTATTTCTACCAGCAGTAGCTTTCACTTTTACTAAAAGAGATTTAACAGTAGGTTTTGAAGTAATATCAGAAGTGTCCATAACACTCATAAATCTTCTTGCAGGTGTAATTGGTCTAAATTTTTTAATTGCCATCTTTACTTTCCTTATGCCGATAGGTTCGCTATTTGAGCGCCTTCAGGTAATGTTACATAGAATTTTTTGAAGTCTGGACGAGATCCAATTCTCCCTTTAAATCTTTTAACTTTACCATTTTGTCTTAAAGAATTTACATTTTTAGGTGTTACTCCAAAATACTCTTTAAATACCTCTTTTAATCCATTTTTAGTCATTTTAGGACTAGTCTGAACAACAATTACTCCATTTTCTTGAAGTGCTATTGTTTTTTCTGTATAAAGGATCGATTTGATATCTGTAATATCTGCCATATTTTACCCTTCTTCTTAAGCTATTAAGCTGTCAACCACAGCTTTTTCAATCAATATTGAGTGAAAAGCAGCTATTGCATAAGCATTTAATTCTGATTTTTCTATCACATAACAATTTTTAATATTTCTAAATGCAAGGTATGTATTGTCATCAAAATTTTCAACAACAATCAATACATCTCTTTTGTTTATTTTATTAACTATTGCAGCCGCATCTTTAGTTTTTGCAGATTCAACTTTTATAGAATCAACAACAAATAAACAACCTTTTTCAGCCTGAGCATTAATTGCATAATTAAGTGCTAAAACTTTTTGTTTTTTATTTATTTTTTGGTTGTAGTTTCTATTTGATGGTCCAAAAACTTGTCCACCGCCAACGAATAATGGTGATCTTTTAGAACCCCATCTAGCTGCTCCACTTCCTTTTTGTGATTTAGGTTTTTTACCACCACCACTAACTTCACTTCTATTTTTAACTCTAGCCGTATTAGATCTTAAAGATGCCAAATAAGACTTTACAAATAGGTGTAAGTTATGTGCATTAATATTTTGAAATTTCTCTGGTAAAACTATTTCACCATTTGCTTCAAATTTATCATTTAGTACTACTAATTTAGACATTACGCTATCCTTACTTTTCCTAATGAACCGTTTGCGCCAGCAACAGATCCTTTAAGAACTAATATTCCAGTCTCTTTATCAAAAGAAACTATGTTGTTTTTATGAGTAATTGTTTCATTACCATATTGTCCTGGCATTTTCTTACCTGGTTGTACTCTTCCTGGCCATTCACAGTTACCAATTGATCCTGTTCTTCTACCCATTCTGTGTCCGTGAGAACCTCTACCACCAGCAAAATTCCATCTTTTTACAACACCTGAAAATCCTCTACCTTTAGTTTTAAATGTTGATTTTACAACCACACCTTCAACTAACATTGAGCTATCTAAATCTCCAGCTTCAGTGTTTACAACATTCATTGTTGCAAATCTATTAAACTCTTTTGAGATGTTGTATTTTTTTTGTTGCCCTTCGATAGCTTTGTTAAATTTCTTACCACTGCTATATGCAACTATTGCTACACCATTATTAACTTCACAAACTTTAGCATCTAATACTTTTACTAATGTAACAGGTATCGCAGGTACTGTAATAGTTCTACTCATTCCGATTTTTTCTACAATAAATTCCATCTATTACCTCCTACTCTTTACCCATTGATCTTACTTCTACATCCACTTCTGGTGCAAGATCAAGTTTCATTAACGAATCGATTGTATCTGGTGTTGCAGATACAATATCAATAATTCTTGCATGAATTCTAATTTCGAATTGCTCTCTGCTTGATTTATTAACATGTGGCGATTTTATAACAGTATATCTTCTGAATTTTGTAGGGATTGGAATCGGTCCTACTAATTCAGCTCCTGTTCGTTTAACAGCTTCGATAATCGAAGCAACAGAACGATCTAAAACTCTATGATCATAAGCTTTAAGCTTTAATCTTATTTTTTCCATTGTTTTTCCTTTAAAGAACTCGTCAGGCATTATTTTAATACAACCCTGATCTTATGTATGAGGCGGGATTTTAGCCAAAAAGATTGTTAAAGTCAATAATATTAGAGTGATTTTTAGACAAATTTATCCAATTTTTGTGAATTTATTTCCTTTTAATAAGGAACATATTAATATTTTACATGAATATCTTAGAAACTCTTTATGAAAACAAAATCACTTTTCCAACTCTTTTTGATAGAAAAGTTGTCATTAATAATAAAAAAACATTTTTATTTGGTCCAAAACTATGTGGTAAAACTTCAATTATTTTTAATTATTTAAAAGAAAATGATGAAAATTATCTATATATTGATTTTGATGATTTTAGATACGACATTGAGGACTTAAGTGAATTACAAACTTTTATCACAAAGAATAAAATAAAAACTTGTATTATTGAAAACTACATTAATGGATTTACTTTACCAAATATTGATACTTTAATACTTACAGGTCTTTACAAATCTTATATTCCAGACTTTTCATACATTAAGGTTATGCCATTAGATTTTGAAGAGTTTTTACTTTTTGATACAAAACACCAAAATACAACCAATAGTTTTAATAGCTTTTTGAAATATGGAAATATTCCAGAAATTATTGAAGTCAAAGACTACAAAAAGATAAATAGAAACAAAGAGTTAATTAAACTATACGATGCCAATCAAAATACAATTGAAATATTAAAAATCCTAGTTAAGTCATCTGGTGAGCTTAAATCACCATTTTGGCTCTACAATATCCTTAAAAAGAATATAAAAATCTCTAAAGATTTTTTTTACAAAACAATAAAAGATTTTGAAAACAACAATACAATTATCTTTTGTCCAAAATTCAATCAGCCAAATGCAGTCAAAAAAATATTTTGTTTCAATTTTGCCCTTATTGATATTGTAAGCTACAAAAAGAATTTTTCAAATCTATTTTCTAATATGATTTTCCTTGAATTATTTAATCAAAATCAAGAGATCTTTTATCTTGAGTATATTGATTTTTATACTCCACATAATAATAGTATAGTTTTGAGTATCCCATTTTACAATACTTTACAAATGTCAAAAATTCTACCCAAACTACTAAAGTATATTGATGAGCTTAAAATAAATAAAATAACAATCGTAACAATTAGTAATTTTGATACACTTTATGTTGATAAAATTGAAGCACAAATTATCCCATTTTACGAATGGGCATTAGGAAAATAGATGAATAAAAAAATATGTGGTATAGATGAAGCTGGAAGAGGACCACTTGCTGGTCCTCTTTGTGTTGCTGGAGTTATATTCAAAAAAGATATTGCAAATAATAAACAATTTACTTTTTTAAATGATAGTAAAAAACTTACAGAAAAAAAGAGGGAATTACTGTTTCCACTTATAAAGGAAAACTCCCATTACCATATTGTTTTAAAATCAAATCATGAAATTGATAAATTTGGAATTTCATATTGTCTAAAAACAGCAATTATGGAAATTATGAACAATATCCCAAAAGACGAGGGGATTAATTTTTTAATAGATGGAAACACATCTTTTGGAATTGAAAACTTAAATCATCTTATAAAAGCTGACACATTAATAAAAGAAGTTTCAGCTGCATCCATTTTGGCAAAAGTTACAAGAGATAGATTTATGATGGAAATCTCTAAAGATTACCCTTTGTATGAATTTACTAAACATAAAGGATATGGTACAGCCTTACATGTTGAAAAAATCAAATTATTTGGAAAATCAAATCTTCACAGACTTACTTTCAAACTGAAAGGGATAGACAGCTAGCGAATAAAGAATATAACAAACGAAAGAGTAAAGATTATTTGAATCAAAAAAATTAATGTCCCAACAAGAAGCGCAACTTTCCCATTTTCTTTTATTGAAGCAAATGTTATCCTAAGTCCAATCGCACCCATCGATACAAGAAGTAAAAAATTGCTGATTTTACTAATCAAATCTATAAAAATGTGTGGCAACGAAATTAGTGTTGTAATAGTTGAAAACACTATAAAAAAGATTATAAATAGTGGAATATTTCTCCATACAGTTTTTAACGGATTGATAGATGCACTATTTTGTTGATTGTTGGAAATTTCCCCTTGTTCGCTTTTTACAAAAATAAATATCAATACAACAATCAAAAATGCTAGCATTAAAACTCTACCCATCTTTACAATTGTTGCATTTGCTCCAGCAATATCCCCATAAGCAAACCCACCAGCAACTGCTTGTCCAACAGCTTGAAGTGTATTTCCCATAAAAATACCAGCTTCATTTTGATTTAGCCCAAGAGTCAATGCAAGCAAAGGGAGTAAAAACATCCCAACTGTGCCTAAAAAATTTATAACAGTTACGGAGATAGCAACATCAACTTCTTTTGCTTTAACTATATCTTTTGTAGCTCCAATAGCACTAGCACCACAAATTCCATTGCCAATCCCAAGCAAAAGTGAAAGCTTAAAATCGATTTTAAAAAGTTTTGAGATAAAGACTGAACTACCAATTGCAACAAAAATACCGATAATAATTAAAATAATTGTAACAATTCCAAGCTCTTGAAGTTTTGTAAAATCAAGTCCAAATCCCATCAATGCAACTGAAATAGCTAAAATATTTTTTTCACTATAACCAATGCCTGTATTATAAATTTTTGGAATTTGTATTGTATTTGAAATCAAGATTCCAAGTAAAATAGCCAAAACGGCGGAACCCAAAAAGATAAATTCCCCAAAAAATAAAGCCAAAACCGCTATAACTGATGATAATCCAATTCCATATATCATCTTTACTATCAGCTTAAATATTCTCTTTTGCAAAACTAAGTGCAAATTGTTTTGCTTCTTCTACCTTTGAGCTATCTTTACCGCCGGCTGATGCGAAGTCTGCTCTTCCGCCACCATTTCCGCCAACAATTGGAGCAACGGCTTTTACCCAATCTCCAGCTTTTAGGTTACAGTTTTTTACACCTGAGACCAAAGTTACCTTTTCATCTTTTGATTGAAGAAGAAGTACAGCTACACTCTCATTTCCGTTTTTAAGGTCATCTACAAGTTTTTTTATATCACCATGCAAAACTACATCAACAACAACTTTAGTATTACCAATCATCATTTCACAAAGCGGTGATTGAATATTTTCATGTGCTGATTTTAGTTCACATTTGAGCTCTTTTATTTGCTCTTTTAATTTACTTATCCCTTGCAATGGCTCTTTTGTTTTGAGTTCATTTTCAATCAAAGAAAGTTTACCAATCGTATCTTTCGTATAATTAATTGCACTTAATCCACAAACTGCTTCGATTCGACGAACCCCAGCGCTCACACCACGCTCGAATGTGATATAAAAACTACCAATAAGTCCCGTATTTTTAACATGTGTCCCACCACAAAACTCAACACTCACATCACCAAATTCAACAACTCTAACAACATCGCCATACTTTTCACCAAACATTGCTATCGCGCCTTTCTCTTTGGCTTTACCAATTGGTAACTCTTCAACGCTACCATCTATTGCATGTGCAATCATAGAATTTACAATATCTTGAACCTCATCAATTTGCTCTTTTGTAAGTGCTTTTGGATAGGTAAAATCAAATCTAAGTCTTTTGTCATCATTTAAACTTCCAGCTTGAGACACACTCTCCCCTAAAATCATCCTTAGTGCACTTTGTAAAAGATGTGTCGCACTATGATGTTTTGCAACTTCGGAACGATTAACAACAACAGCCTCAACAATTTCACCAACTTTTAGTGTTAAAGACTCAACTTCAACTTGTGACATATTTATGCCGTGAATTTTTTTTGTCTCTTTAACTATTGCTATATGTTCACCATCTTTTAAAGCACCAACATCACCCTCTTGTCCACCACTTGTGGCATAAAATGGTGTATTATCAAGAACTACCCAGCCAGTTGTGCCCTCTTGCAAAGTATGTACTTTTTTAAAACTGTCATCAAGTAAAGCGATAATTTTTGAACTACTTGCGGTATTTTCATAACCAATAAAATTATTTACACCTATCTCATCAAGTAAAGATTTAAAATCACCCTCATTTGCATCATCTCCACTACCTTTCCACGCAGCTTTTGCTTTTGCTTTTTGTTCACCCATACATCTCTCAAAAGTTTCAATATCAACTTGAAGATTTTTTTCCCTAAGCATATCTTCTGTTAAATCAAGTGGGAATCCGTGAGTATCATAAAGATTAAATGCTACTTCACCGCTAAAGATATCTTTTGTATTGATAAGTTCTGCGTTAAAAAGCTCCATTCCGCTAGCAATAGTATGAAAAAATCTATCCTCTTCCATTGTTACTTGTTCATTTATAAAAGTGTGCTTTTCAATTAATTCATTATAGTGTTTACCCATAATATCAACTAGAGTATCAACAATATTTGCCATAAATGCTGTTCTAAATCCAAGTAAATAACCGTGTCTTACGGCTCTTCTTAAAATTCTTCGTAAAACATATCCTCTCCCTGCTTTATCAAAAAGTATCCCTTGACTTAACATAAAAGAAACTGTTCTAACATGGTCAGCAATAACCCTAAAACTACCAATATTTTTTTCATCAATTTTTGATGGTGATAACGACTCAAGCTTATCAATCAAAGGCTTAAAAGTAGAGGAATCAAAATTATTTCTAACCCCTTCTTTGATAGCTGTAATTCGTTCAAGTCCCATTCCAGTGTCAATTGATGGTTTTGGCAATGGATTTAGTTTTCCATCCGCCGTTCTTTCATATTGCATAAATACTAAGTTCCAGATTTCTAAGAACCTATCGCCATCTCCCCCCATTTTATCTTCTGGGGAATTGAAGTATTCCTCCCCCTGGTCATAAAAAATCTCACTACAAGGTCCACAAGCTCCCGTTTCACCCATAGACCAAAAGTTATCTTTATCTCCAAATCTAACAATTCTATCACTTGAAATATGTTCACACCACATAACAAATGCTTCATCATCATCGTTATGAACAGTTACCCAGAGTTTATCTTTTGGTAAAGCCAAATTAATTGTAATGAATTCCCAAGCATAGGCGATAGCATCTTTTTTGAAATAATCACCAAATGAAAAATTTCCAAGCATCTCAAAAAGTGTATGATGTCTTGCTGTATAACCTACATTTTCAAGGTCATTGTGTTTTCCACCAGCTCTTACACAAAGCTGACAACTTGTTGCTTTTGGATTTTGGGGAACTGGTATATTTCCTGTAAAAATATCTTTAAATTGAACCATTCCAGCATTTGTAAACAAAAGAGTTGCATCATCAGGGACAAGTGGCGAACTCTTAATGATTGTGTGGTTTTTACTATTGAAAAAGTCTAAAAATTCTTTTCTTATATTCATCTTTATTATCCATATTTTATTTGAGGCAAAGATTATATCCAAAGCTACTATTATTTTTAATAAAAAACTACGATATTATCAACATTAATGATTTTTTGGCTCACTTTTTTTTAGCGTATTATTGAAATAGTTTCTAGGATAAAAAATTTAATAGCCCTCCAAAAGGTTGCTTAAAGAAAAACTTACCTATAATTTTTCCCACTAATTTTACGAAATCGTAATGATTATGTTTTAAGTTTAAAAGTGGTTTTGGGTGTGAAATAACAAACTCAAAATAAAAAGTAAAATACAAATTAAGGACAAAAAAATGGGAAAATATATTGAATTATCAAATGAGAATTTTGAAGCAACAGTAAATGAGGGTGTTTCGTTAGTGGATTTCTGGGCTCCATGGTGTGGACCATGTAGAATGATCGCTCCAGTAATTGAAGAGCTAGCAAATGATTTTGACGGTAAAGCAAATATCTGCAAAGTAAATACAGATGAGCAACAAGAATTAGCTAGCAAATTTGGTGTAAGATCAATTCCTACAATTCTTTTAATGAAAGATGGAAAAGTAGTTGAAACTATGATTGGTGCTGCTTCTAAACAAGCATTTGCTGATAAGTTAAATAGTTTACTATAATCATTAGATGTAACTAAAATAAAAAGGTTGGGTATTAAGTTATCCGACCTTTTTATATTTAACACCACAAAAAAGGATAAATATGTTGGATTTTGCAATTATCGGAGGGGGTCCTGCTGGACTTACAGCTGGACTTTATGCCACAAGAGGTGGACTTAAAAATGTTGTTATGTTTGAAAAAGGACTTCCAGGCGGACAAATAACACAAAGTAGTGAAATTGAAAACTATCCTGGTCAAATTGATGTTGTAACTGGAATGGAGCTTATGGAAAAGTGGCCTGAACAATGTAAAAGATTTGGTCTTCAACACCAAATGAACGAAGTGTCAAAAGTTACTAAAAATGGAGATATTTTTCAACTTTTACTAGGAACTGGTGAAATAATTGAAGCAAAATCTGTTTTAATAGCAACAGGGAGCGTTCCAAAACCAGCAAATATCAAAGGTGAAAAAGAATTTTTTGGAAAAGGTGTAAGTACTTGTGCTACTTGCGATGGATTCTTTTATAGAAACAAAGATGTAGCTGTTATTGGCGGTGGAGATACTGCTGTTGAAGAGGCTATCTTTTTAGCAAATATCTGTAAAACTGTATATGTAGTACACAGGAGAGATGAATTTAGAGCATCACCTCATGAAGTTGAAAAAATGAATAAAACAAAAAATATTATTCAGGTTTTAAGTCATACAAGCGATGAAATTATTGGTGATATGAGTGGGGTTACTGGTTTGATTGTAACATCAAAAGATACAAATGAAACGAAAACGTTAGATGTCCATGGTGTTTTTGTTTTTGTTGGTCGTAATGTATTAAATCAAACACTAATTCAAGATGATGGTAGCTTTTTGTGTGAAACAAATAGTTCAGGTGAAGTTATAGTTGATTTAAATATGAAAACTTCTATTCCAGGACTGTTTGCGGCTGGTGATATTAGAATAAATGCGCCAAAACAAGTTGTTTGTGCAGCTGGTGATGGCGCTACTGCTGGAATTGGTGCTATTGCATATTTGCAATAAATTAAAAATTTCATTGTCACAATTGACTATCAAAAAATGATTAGTCAAAAACAAAATTAAGGGAAAATAATAGATGTTAAAAGTTGGAATTTTAGGAAGTACTGGTAGGGTTGGCTCACTACTTATTGATGATTTGGAAAATAATGAAAATATGCAAGTTGGAAGTGTTCATGTATTTGATGAACTTAAAAAAGCACTTCCAAAAGATGCAGTAGTAACAAATGATATGAAAACTATGTTAGCTAATTGTAATGTTGTGATTGATTTTTCAGCTCCAAAAGCAACAGAAGAATTGCTAAATAGTGTAATCTCAATTGGTGGAAATAAACCACTAGTAATTGCTACAACCGGATTTAATGAACACCAAAAAAACCTTCTTATGGAAGCTAGTAAAATAACTCCAATTCTTTACGCAACAAATATGAGTTTGGGCGTAGCTGTTCTAAATAAACTTGTATCTTTAGCATCTAAAACTTTAAGAGATTTTGACTGCGAAATAGTAGAGCAACACCACAAACATAAAGTTGACAGCCCGAGCGGAACAGCTTTAACTTTAGCAGAACATGCAGCAAGCGCAAGAGAACTTGAACTTAATAATGTAAGAGTTAGTGGTAGAGATGGTGTGATTGGTGCTAGAACCAAAAATGAGATTGGTGTTATGAGTTTAAGAGGTGGTGATATTGTAGGACGACATACTGTTGGATTTTATAACGATGGAGAATTTTTGGAACTTAACCACACTGCTACATCAAGAAATACTTTTAGCAAAGGTGCAATCAAAGCGGCTATGTGGCTTTCAACTCAAGAAAATGGTTTATACTCAATAAACGATTGTTTAGGACTTTAATATGTGTGCGATAGTAGGAATTTATGGAAATGATAATGCAGCAAGATTAGCAAGCGCAGCACTTTTTGCGATGCAACATCGTGGACATGAAGCAACTGGAATTAGTAGCGGTGGATACAACGATAAAAAAATATATACTGTTAAAAACAGAGGTTATGTTAGAGATGTTTACACCGAACAGGCATTTAAAATTCTTCAAGGGGATATGGCAATAGGGCATAATAGATATTCAACTGCAGGAAGTGATTCTGTTTTTGATGCTCAACCAATTCATGCAAAATATAAACTTGGTGAAATCTCAATTGTCCACAATGGAAACCTTATAAATAAAGATGAAGTTAGGCAAAAACTTATAGATGATGGTGCAATTTTTCAAACAGGGATGGATACGGAAAATTTAATTCACCTAATTGCAAAATCATCTAAAGATAGACTTACAGATAGAATTAAAGAAGCCCTGCAAAAAGTAAAGGGTGCATACAATTTCATAATTCAAAGCAGAAGTAAGTTATTTGTGATTAGAGATCAACACGGGATTCGTCCTCTTAGTTTGGGCAGATTAAAAAGTGGTGGCTGGATAGTGGCAAGTGAAACTTGTGCATTCGATTTAGTTGAGGCGGAATTTATAAGAGATGTAAGACCTGGTGAAATGCTTATTTTATCAGACAAAGATAGTGAACCTGAATCAATTCAACTTTTTGAAGGTTTCCCTTTTAGACCTTGTGCATTTGAATATATCTATTTTGCAAGACCAGATAGTGTAATTGATGGGAAAAGTGTATATAAAGCGCGAGAAAATATGGGTAAAGCTTTAGCTTCAAATGATATTGGAAACGGTATTTTTGCAGATATGGTTATACCAGTTCCAGATAGTGGAGTTCCAGCTGCACTTGGTTATGCGCAACAAAGTGGAATACCTTTTGAACTTGGCATTATCAGAAATCACTATGTTGGAAGAACATTTATAGAGCCAACACAAGAGATGAGAAATATTAAAGTCAAAATGAAACTTAATCCTATGAAATCCCTGATTAATGGAAAATCACTCATTGTGATTGATGATAGTATTGTAAGGGGAACTACGAGTAAAAGAATTGTACAAATGCTTAAAGAAGCAGGGGCCAAAGAGGTTCATTTTAGGGTTGCAAGTCCTATGATTCAACATCCATGTTTTTATGGAATAGATACTCCAACAAAAGAGGAACTGATAAATGCTAGGATGAGTAAAGAAGAAGTGTGTAAATACATTGGTGCCGATTCTTTAGAATATATCTCACTTGAAAACCTAAAAGATGCACTTGGAAACGATAGAAACTACTCAATGGTAAGTTTTGATGGCGATTATTTTATTGTATAGGATATGATTTTTAATTGAAACAGCTCCTAACGATAGGTAAATACTTCAAAAATAAATTTGGAGAGAAAGTTTACAAAATACCAATTAGTATAAGTGGATTTACCTGTCCAAATATAGATGGAACAGTCGCAAAAGGTGGCTGTACATTTTGCGAGAATGAATCTTTTTCGCCAAATCTAACAGACAAATCAAAATTTAAATTAAATTTATCAAGCACACAAAATCCATATTTAGCGAAACAATTACTTCAGCTAGAAATGCAATTTATTGCAACATCACAAAGATTAAGTAAAAAATTTGGTGCTAAAAAATTTATTGTCTATTTTCAATCTTTTACAAACACTTATGCTCCAATAGATACACTAAAAGCATTATATGAAAAAGCATTATCATTTGAAAATGTAGTTGGACTTAGCATAGGGACAAGAACAGACTGCATAACAGACGAAACAATAGATTTTTTAGTATCGCTTTCAAAGAGAGAACTTCCTCTTTACCTTATAAATGAAAAAACAAAAACTTCAACATATGAAATATGGGTTGAATATGGAATTCAATCTATTTTTGATGAAACTTTACTAAAAATAAATCGTGGTCACGATTTTGCAAATGTAAAAGAGTGGATAACAAAAACAAAAAATAGTGGTCTACTTGTATGTGGGCATTTAATTTTTGGACTTCCAGATGAAACAGAGGAGATGATGTTACAAACAGTTACAGAATCAATAAATTTAAATATTGACTCAATTAAATTTCACCCCCTATATGTTACAAAAAATACATTACTTACTTCTGAATATTTAAAGGGAAATTTTAAACCAATAAGTGAAGAGCTTTACATTAAAATACTCGTAAAATCTATTAAGCTTCTCCCATCAAAGATTTCAATATCAAGGCTAACAGCAGGGATTGAAAACGATTCCTTGCTTGATCCTTTGTGGTGTAAAAATAAACATCACCAAATGAAAAATATAAAATCTGCTCTTTTACAAGAAAATCTTTTTTACTAAAACAGATCCTCACTATTTTCTATTTATTATAATATTAATAATTTTAAATAATAATTTTTATCTATTTTTACAAAAGTAAACCAATAGATTAAGAAATTTAACATTATAATGACAAGCTAAAAATTTATTACAAGGAAAAAAGTATGTCTGAAAGTATGAATAGACGAGATGCAATGGGAATTGCATTTGGTGCATGCGCTGCTGTTGGTGGTGTATTTGCTCTTGCAGGTATGAAAAAAGCTTGGGATCCACTTCCAAGTGTAAAAGCAGCAGGAACAACTGTTGTAGATATCTCAAAAGCTGAACCAAATGTTCTTTATACAGAAAAATGGAGAGGTAAACCAATTTTTATTGTTAAAAAAACAGCTGAAATGGTTGCTGCTTCTAGCGAAGATGTTAAAAAAAGAGATGTTATTATAGGAAGCGACCATTATATGATTTGTATTGGACTATGTACACACTTAGGTTGCATCCCATCATACGATCCAAAAAATGCTACAAATAATGAAGCATTTTTATGTGCATGTCATGGGGCAACATACAACCAATCTGGTATAAACACAAAAGCACCTGCTCCACTACCGATGTTAATTCCAGAGTTTAAAATTGCAGATGGACAAATAATCATTGGTGAAGCTGGTCCTGAATATGAAAAAATGAAAGCTGCTGGTGTGCTTGGCGCAACACCACTAAAAGCGTAAGGGGTAACAATGGCACATTTTGATAAAAACGCGAAACCATTTTCAGAACAATGGTTAGATGATAGACTTGGCGTTAGAACACTTAAGAGAGTTTTGGCAGAAGAGTATTGGATTCCAAAAGATATAAACTTCTTATGGGCAATGGGTATGATTTTAGCTGTAACATTTGGTTTACTTACAATATCTGGAATTTTCCTTTTGATGTACTACAAACCAGATGCTGCTTTAGCGTTTGATAGTGTAAACTATACAATCATGCAAGAAGTTGGATATGGTTGGTTGTTTAGACATATTCATGGTGTAGCTGCATCGGTTGTATTTTTAATAATATATATTCATATGTTTACAGGGATATATTATGGCTCGTACAAACAAGGCAGAGAGATGATTTGGATATCTGGTATGCTATTGTTTGTAACTTTTTCAGCTGAAGCATTCTCTGGATATATGTTACCTTGGGGACAAATGTCTTACTGGGCTGGTATGGTTATTACAAATTTATTTAGTGCTGGTTCATTAGAACTTAACGGCGTAGTTGAATGGATTAGAGGTGATTATGTGCCTGGTGATGCATTCTTGACAAGATTCTTTATGCTTCACGTATTATTACTGCCATTAGCAATTATTGGGATTATTGTTTTACATTTTGGAACTCTTAGAATTCCTCATGTTAACAATCAAGAAGGCGCAATGATAGATTTTGACGAAGAGGCAAAAAAATATTTAGCTGGAAATACTCAAGAAGCAAAAGTTATAAGATTCCAATTTGATTTCCTTTCAAAAGACTTTATGGTTTTGGGATTCTTCTTGATTTTATTCTTCTATCTTACTTTCTATCACTTCCAATTTGCGATGGATCCAGTTAACTTTGATCCAGCTGATGGATTAAAAACACCTGCACATATCTATCCTGAATGGTATTTCTTGTGGTCGTATGAAATTTTAAGACCATTCCCTAAAGATCCAGGATTGATTGCGTTTGCATTCTCTCAAGTTATTTTTGTACTTTTACCATTCCTTGATAGAAGTCCAAATGCAGTCCCAGCACACAAAAGACCAATGTTCTTTGTATGGTTCTGGTTATTGCTGATCGATATGATTATTCTAACAATGATGGGTAAATTGCCACCTGAGGGTATGTTTAGTACAATCGGATTATGGGCAGCAATTGCATTTATAGTTCTATGGGTAGCATTGCCATTCATAACTAAAAATGAAAAAAAGATATAAGGGGAATATGATGAGAGAATTAAAAATATTAGTAGTAGTTGTATTCTTTTCGCTTGTAACATATTGGGGAGTTGAGCCTTTTGCTCACTCACAAATGCATAAACATGTTGAAAGTGGTAATTTTGAGTATAAAAATATGCCAAAACCAGCCGAAGGTGATGTAGCTAAAGGTAAAGAATTAGTAATGGCAAACTGTGTAGCTTGTCATAGTATAAGTTCCCAAAGTGTTCCTGCTCCAATGGACGCAGTAACTGCAAGTACAACTTACGGTGTAAATCCACCGGATCTAAGTAATGCGGGCGTTATTTTTGCTTCTAACTATTTAGCTGCATTTATAGCAGATCCAGCAAAAGCTTCAAATGTATCACACAAATTCCCTGAGGGTAGTGGTAAAGCTCATCCGATGCCATCTTATAACTATATGCCAGCCGAAGATATTGCGAGCATAGTAAGCTACCTTAAATCAATTGGTAAAAAAGAATTAACTCCAAAAGAGGTATTTGTTGATGCTTGTGGAAGATGTCATGCGGCTAGATATGATAATAAAGTTATGGGTGAAAAATGGACACAAATCGGACAAAAACAAAAGTTCAAATATGAAAAAGATTCACTTGCTTTTGACATCCAAGTGTTAGATTATCAAGCTAATTTATCTAAATATATGGGTAAATTACCTCCAGATTTATCAATGATGCTAAGAGCTAGAAGTGAAAATTTCTTAGAAACATTTATTGAAAATCCTCAAACTCAATTAGCAGGTACTGCTATGCCAGCTGTTGGATTAACAAAAGATGGTTATGAAAAAGTTATGAAACATTTAGAAAATATAGGTGATCCAAGTAAACCTGAGAGAGATTCTATGGGTATTTGGTTTGTATTATATGCTGCCATATTCACAGTTCTTGCTGTATTATGGAAAAAATCTGTTTGGAGAAAATTACACTAGTTTTCTCCTTGTATCACTAGAATAAATTCTAGTGATACAGATAAAAAATAATGTTTATAAAATAATAATTGAAGCCAAAGTAACAACAGCAGTTTCACTTCTCAGAATAATATTAGAGTTAATTCCAACAACTTTCTCCGGCTTAAACTTCTCTGCCTCTTTATTAGAAAAACCACCCTCGCACCCAAGTACAATTGTCTCTATTTTAGATTTATGATCACTAATATTATTGCTACTAAAATTAAACATAAAACTATCTGGATTTGCTTCCAAAAATGTATCTAAATTTTTAACATAAGATAATTCAATAATATCACTTCTTCCACACTGAGAGGATGAATTTTGTAGTAATTTAATTAGTTTTTCAAAGTTTATAGATGTATTTCTTTGAGAATATTCACAATCAATAAAAGTTATTTTAGAAACACCTATTTCATTTAATGATGCTATAACTTTTTCTATATTTTTAAAATCTATTTTACACCAACCAATATGGAGTTTTTTATTTGACTTAATAATTTTTAACTCTTTATCTTGTAATTTAATTGTTGTCGATTTTTTATCGACAAACTCAATTTTATATTCATAGATAAAATCATCAAGGAGGTTTCTTAGAAAAATATTTTTATCTTTATCGTGTCTTCTTACCTTAAAGAGATAATTATGCAAATCCCCATCAATTTTTAAAGTAGCACTAGATGCATCTTTATGATAAATAAACTGCATTACTAAAACAACTTAGCAACGATATACATTAATGCAATAGCAATAATTTGCATAAGATAGATTTTTTTTGCATAAACCCTAAATTCTTCTTGTAATTCAACTTGGTTTAGTCTGATTACTCTCATTTTTTTATACCTTTTGATTTCACTAATCATCAAAAAAAGTGCAACAGGTATCATAAGGATAATGGTTGGATTTAAATCATGGGTAAAGCCAGACAATACTGCACCTGTATATGCAACAATGAAATTCACAGCATGAAAATATGGTGTAAGTGTTTTTAGTCTTTTTGCCATAAAAAAGAAACTTGTCATATTTTGTACAGTATAGTAATTTATTGAGATGACAACAATAAGTGCAAAAATTGCAACGATATGCACCGATGTCGATGTAGTAATAAGTTCAAAGCCAGCTTCCAAAAAAATCCTTTTATATAAATTAAGTTATTATAACACACAGACAATTATAAAGGCTCTTGATGGCAATATGTATTAAAAAAGCAATCCAATTAATTAATCAAAATGTAAAAAAACTATCATACGAAATCGTACCTATTGAAAATAGTATTGGCAGTATTTCAGCGGAAAATATATATGCTAAATACTCATTGCCAAACTACAATAATTCTGCAATGGATGGGTATGGAGTAAAGCTATCAGATGGAGGAACATTAGTTAAACAAATTGATAAAATATTAGCAGGAAGCTCAAAAGACACCGCAATACAAAATGGTGAAACAATAAAAATAATGACAGGCTCAAGAGTTCCTGCTAGTGTCGAAGCGATTGCCCCTCAAGAAAATGTAACTATTGATAAAGATGGGAATATACTTCTTCCAAAAAAAATTGAAAAAAATCAACACATTAGATTTGTAGGGGAAGATGTTACAAATGGTGAGCTACTAATTAGTGATGGGGATGAGATAAATTTTGCATCAATTACACTTTTGGCATCTCAAGGGATTACCCATATTAAAATATACAGGAAACCAAAGGTTTGTGTTTTTACAAGTGGAGAAGAGCTAAAACTACACTATGAAACTATTGAGGACTTTCAGCTTTACAATTCAAATACCCCCACACTTTTAGCAAGAGCAAAGGAATTTGGAGCGGACGCCGTATTTGTTGGTATGGCAAATGATAACGTTGACTCTATAAAGGAGATGATTAAAAATTCACTTCATAGTGATTTTATAATAACAAGCGGAGGGATAAGTGTTGGAGAGGCTGATTTTACAAAAGAAGCATTTGAAGCTTTTGCTATGGAGATATTTTTTAGCGGAATAGATATTAAACCAGGAAAACCAACACTATTTGGTAAAATAAATAACACTTACATATTAAATCTTCCAGGTAATCCCCTAGCAGCAACACTTATCTTTGAAGTCTTTGGAAAAATAATACTCCAACAACTTCGTGGAAGCAAAGAGATATATCATAATTTTATTCTAAGCAAAATTCCAAATGACCTAGATAACAAAAAAGGGCGCACAACACTCATTCCTGGATTTTTTGACGGAGAGTACTTTACAGCAGAACCAAAACGACTACCTGGAATGGTAGGTGTTCTTCATAAGTGCAATAGCATGATAATACTTGGTAAAAACAAAGAGTTAATTAAAAAAAATGAAGTAGTAAAAATTTTACCGATAAATTGGAAATTTTTTAGTAGTATTCCGAAAGATTTTTTCAACTAAACAAGGAACAAGATGCTCATTGATGGACACAATAGAAAAGTAGATTATTTACGCATTTCAGTCACCGAAAGATGCAATTTTAGATGTCAATATTGTATGCCAGAAAAACCATTTTCTTGGGTACCTCATGAAAATTTATTGACATTTGAGGAGTTATTTTTATTTGTAAAAGTATCTATTGATGAAGGTATTACAAAAATAAGATTAACAGGTGGTGAGCCACTATTGCGAAAAGATTTAAGTGTTTTTATTAAGATGATAAATGACTATGCTCCAAATATAGATTTAGCAATCACTACAAACGCCTTTTTACTTTCAACCTACGCACAAGCACTAAAAGATGCTGGCTTAAAAAGATTAAATATCTCACTTGATAGCCTAAACAAAGAAACAGCACACTATATCGCAAAAAAAGATGTGCTTAATGAAATTCTAGCTGGAATTGAAACTGCAGATCAAGTTGGGTTAAAAATTAAAATAAATTGTGTTCCCTTACAAGATATAAATGACAAAGAGATACTTGATTTACTTGAGTTTTGCAAAAATAAAAATTACGAAATTAGATTTATAGAATTTATGGAAAACTCACATGCAAATGTGAAACAAGGACTAAATTCACAAGAGATTCAAAACATTATCGCCTCAAAATATAAATTTGAAAAAACGAAAAAAGATGGTTGTAGTCCGTCTCAAAGCTATACTCTTGAAGATGGTTATATTTTTGGGATAATTGAGCCGCATCTTGATAATTTTTGTAGTGATTGCAATCGAATAAGATTAACTGCTGAGGGGTACTTAATTCCTTGCTTATATTTTGAAGATGCACTTAGTATCGCTGAAGCTATAAAAAAGAGAGACCTAGGTGAAGCTGTCAATATACTAAAAAATGTTTTGAAAAATAAACCAGAAAAAAACAAATGGGGAGATGAAAATAATAGTAATCGAGCATTTTATGAGACAGGTGGATGAAAATGGATAAAAACAAAATAAATAAAAAAGCAGTTTGTGTTTTAAGTGGTGGCATGGACTCAACACTAAGCACATATTTGGCACAAAATGATGGATATGAAATAATTGCGCTTCATTTTAACTATGGACAAAGAACTGAACACAAAGAGCTGGAGTGTTTTAGAAATATTTGTATTGAGCTAAACATAAAAGAGAAATACGAGATAAATATTCCATTTTTTACACAAATTGGTGCCAGTGCCTTAACTGATAATTCAATTGATGTACCAGTTGATGGGATTGAAGCTGGTGTTCCGATTACATATGTGCCATTTAGAAACGGTATCTTTTTAAGTATAGCCGCAGCGATAGCTGAAAAACATAGTGCTGGTGCCATATTTATAGGGGTTGTGGAGGAAGATAGTAGCGGCTATCCTGATTGTAGTGATACTTTTATTGAGAAAATGGAAAATTCTATCAATCAAGGTACAAGAGATGAGACAAAAATTACTATAAAAACACCACTTGTCCATATGACAAAAGAAGCTATTGTGAAAAAATCTATTTTGTTATCTATTCCACTACATTTAACTTGGAGTTGCTACAAAAATGAAAAAAAAGCCTGTGGTGTTTGTGATAGTTGCAGACTAAGGCTCAAAGGTTTTAGTCTGGCTGGTAAAATTGATGCGATTCCATATGAGTAGGAGGAAAAAGTTAGCTACTTTGATATCTCCCTTTGATGAACATCATAACCGTAAATATCATCATAAAAATAGATATTATTTTCTTTATCAACGCTAACAGTAAAGTATCGAACAAAAACTGGTATATTACTTGATAGATTGATAACTTCTCCATTTATATTTTTTGCATTTTTTGCTTTAAAAGTTTTCAATTTATCAATCTTTTTATCTTTTTCAAGTAAATATATAAGGAGTTTTTCTGGTTCACTTAGTCTTATGCAACCAGAACTAAAAGTTCTTTTATATTTTGTAAATAAATCTTTTCTATCTGTATCATGCATATAAACAGAATACTTATTTGGGAAAATAAATTTCATATCGCCTAATGGATTCTTTTTTCCTGGGTTTGCTATAAAAACAAATGGACTAATATCCGTATCCTTAAAACTATTCCACTCTACAAGTGACGGGTCAATTTCAATCTGTTTTCCTCTATTTAAAACAAAAACTTTCATATCGTGTTCTTTAAAATAGTTAAGCTGATCGCCTTTTTGAGAAAAAATATCTTTTGAAATAACAGATGGCGGAACAGTCCATGTTGGGTTCAATACAATATATTTTATCTTTTCACTAAAAATTGGTGTTGCTCTTTTTGCTTGACCCACAATCACTTTCATAGTCAAAATATCTTTATTTTCATCAACTAATTTCATCTGCAATGAAGGGATATTTACGATAATCTTAGTTGCATCTTGTGTACTTGAACGATCCATCCATCTATATCGCTCCATATTTAAACCAACTATTGCCATCCTCTCCTCGACTGGTATATTTAGAGATTTAATAGTTTCCATATTAATAATTCCACTTGACTTTAAATTATTCCTTAGCTGATAATTTTTAATCGTATCAATTAGATCAGTCTCATCATATATTGTATTTTCAAGATTTACAAAAGTCTTCAATTCACCACTTCTAAAAAGCCTCTCTTTAATAAGTGTTAATTTATCACTTGAGTTATTAATCTCTATATTTTCTGTAATATTTAAATCACCCCAGCCACCCTGCAGTCTAATCTCATCATATTTTTTCATTGTATTTAAAAGTTTAAAATATGTTTCATATTTTGGATAAAGCTCAACTAGAGATTTTTTTATTTTCCCAACTTTATATGACGATTTTAAATGTTGAATTGCGCTAAAATAACCTTTTTTTCCACGATCCCAACTGATTAAATCTTCATCGACTTCATCTTTATTCTTCTTGTTTTTATCTTTAGCATTAACTTTATTCAAATTTTTTTTAATAAACTTCTCCCAATTAGTGGAGCCATAATATAAATCTATTACCAAAGAAAGATAGCCATTTGTAAGCAAAATATCAAGTCTTGTAGCATCTGCATTTGTATCATAATCTCTAAATTTAGCACTTTTAAAACTATTAATTTTTGATTTTATCTCTACTAGATTATAGTCTTTCTCTTTCAATCCATGCAAGTGCGATTCTTCAAGTGATGCCAACAACTCCTCACCTTTATTATTTAAACGCAAATCTTCGCCGATCCAAAGGAATGTTTTTTTATTGTTGCAATAATCGTCATAAAACTTCTTGGTAAGAGTTGGATTTTTTAAATCTTTAAATAGTTCAGTTTCAATATTTTTATTTACCTGAACACAATTTGATAAAATTTGATTTTTATTTAGCTCACCAAATGAATCTGAAAGCAACGATAAAATAATAAAAATTATGAGATTTAATCTACTCACGAAAAGCCTTAAATACAATAAATTTGCACAAGTTGGATTTGAAAGTAAGGTAGTAGCTGTATCATTAAATGCCTATTGATTTTGTTTTGAAGTTGGGATTGTATTCGATTAATTATTAATGTAACTTAAAAGTTTAAAGATTTGAAAAAAATGGGGATTTTTTGATTTTTAAGTGGCTCCGGATGCTGGGTTCGAACCAGCGACCAAATGATTAACAGTCATCTACTCTACCGCTGAGCTAATCCGGAACATATAAAAGCTATTCGCTTTTGTGGGTAGAATTATATATAAAGAAACTTTTATATAACTTAAATTTTTAACAAATTTTCAATATTTTTTTACAGCCAAAAATTACAATATTTTAAATAATATTGTATGTTTTATTTTACATTTTCGTGATAAAATAATTACTTATTTATATAAAATTCAAAATATTAGGAAACACAATGAAACCAAATTTATTACTTACAAAAACATCTCTTGCTTTAATTTTGATACTCTCATCAGTTGGAGCAAAAGATTTAAAGCAACTAACACTTAACACAAATTTTGACGCAAAAGTATTGGACTTTAATAAAAAAATATTAAATTCAAATCCATCGTTTGAACTAAAAAGTCAAACAATAACAAAGAAAGAACAACTAGGAACCGATAAAAACTGGTTTGCTTACACACTTGATCTTGTGATTATGGAGAAAGATTCAAATAGAGAGATTAAAACTCCATATTTTTTATTTTCAAATGGTGAAAATATCACGACAACAATGATTAATTTAAATACGAACGAGAGATATGGAGATGATATCTTAAAATCAATAAGACAAAATGGACAACTTGCAAGAGAAAAAGAAAGAGGTGAGTTCGAGAAGAAATTTATTTTAAATAATGCTTATTACACAAAGGATAGGCTAATAGCTGGAAATCATGATGCTAAAACAAAGGTAGCGATTTTTAGTGACCCTTTATGTGTTTATTGCATAAAAAATGTGCCAATGATTATTGAAGAGATAGACAAAAGAAGTGATATTGCGCTCTATTATTTCAACTATCCTCTTGATTCAATACACCCAACAAGTCAAACAGTTATAAAGGCAATTGAAGCATCTAAAGCACTTGGGATAAAAAATAGTGAACTAAAAGTTTACAAAGCAAATATGGAGAATTTTTATGATGTCTACAAAACAACTGACGCACAAATTTCACTTGATTCAGTAAATACTATTTTAGGGACTAAATTTACACTAAGTGACCTAAATAAAAAAGAGATTGACGATAGGCTTCAAAGCGATATTAAGATTGCAACTGAATCAAAAATTGAAGGGACACCTTCAATTTTATTTAACGGAAGTTTTCTTGAGGCTAGAGAAAAATTATTTGAAGCATTAAAAAAATAGCAGTTTCTAATTATGATTGGGATTGATATTACGCAAATTGGACGCATTGAGAAACTATACTTAAAATGGGGAGAGAAAGGTTTAGGAAAATTTCTATCCCAAAAAGAGATAAATATAGCTAAAACTCCAACAACTATCGCTGGATTTTGGGCTGCAAAAGAAGCGGCAAGTAAAGCTCTAGGGACAGGCATAGGGAAAGAGTGCTCATTTAGTGATATTAAAATCAAAAAATTACCATCAGGTCAACCAATAATTAAATACAAAAAACATATTAGAAAAAAATTTAAAATCTTAAATTCTCATCTAAGTATCACACACGATGGTGGTTTTGCAATTGCAGTTGTGGTAAATGAGGTCAAAAAATGAATTCACTTATCAAACAATTCTTATATCTATTTTTTATGCTTTTTATCATCTCTTTGATTTCATTTACTGCTGTAAATTTTGCCCCAAATAGTTTTTTTGCAAGTGGTGAATTAAACCCAAATATAACCCCTGAAAGAATTGAACATTTAAAAGAGATTTATAGTCTTGACAAACCATTTTACATTCAATTTTTTTCATGGATTTCAAATATTTTAGTGCTTGATTTTGGAATATCTTTTAGTAGTGGTGAAGCGGTTAAAGATGAGATACTCAGTCGACTACCAATTACACTAGTTATAAATATCACAAGCATGGTATTAATTTTTCTATTTTCAATCTATATTGGAATTAAAGCAGCTTTAAATAATGGTGGTTTTTTTGATAAATTGACTACGCAATTTACTATTATTAGCTTCTCTATGCCATCATTTTATTTAGCTCTTCTGTTAACATTTTTATTATCAATTACTTTTCATGTATTTCCACTCTCTGGGGTATCAAGTGATGAAAGTTTAGTTGGATTTTCAAAATATACCGATATTGCTTGGCACCTAGTATTGCCAATTTTTATTATTATTTTTGGAGGACTTGGTAGCTTAACACTATATATTAGGGCATTAACATTAGAAATTCTAAAAAGTGACTATATATTTTTTGCAAAAGCAAGGGGTTTAAGCAACAAAAGAATACTTAGACTTTATATTTTACCAAACCTATATCCAACAATAATTACACTTATAGGGCTCTCATTACCTGGAATTTTTGGAGGAAGCGTTATTCTTGAAACCATCTTTGGAATAGATGGAATGGGATTGTTGTTTTTCCAAAGTGCTATGAGTAACGACTATCCTGTAATTATGGGAATTCTTATAACTGGTGCATTTTTAACACTCCTTGGAAATATATTTGCTGATTTGGCACTAATTAAATTAAATCCAAACTCAAAAGCATTTTAATTAACCAAAATAAAATAGCTAAATAACTTTAGATAAAATTACAAAAACTTATACTAAACTTTTACAACAATAGTTTTTCTATTGATTTTTTAAAAAGGAATATTATGAAAAATATATCTAAAAAGTTACCGCTGATGATACTTGCACTAACTTTTGCGTCAGTTAGTTACGCTAAAGATTTACATAAAGTTGTAATTCAAATAAGTACTGATGACAAAAAAGTTCAGGCATTGGCTCTAAATAATGCTGTAAATTTGCAAAAACATTATGGTATTGATAATGTTGAAGTTGAAGTTGTAGCTTATGGTCCTGGGCTTTCTGTTCTTACAGCTGAGTCTGAAGAATCAAATAGAGTTAAAAATCTATCTATGCAAAATATACATTTTAATGCATGTGAAAATACAATGGAAAAAGTAAAAAAGGATACAGGCAAAGATGTTACACTAACTTCTGGTGTTGTTAAAGTTACAGCTGGAGTTGTTAAAATCGTTGAATTACAAGAGGAAGGCTACACTTACCTAAGACCATAAAAGAAGCTTCTATAAGAAATATCTTATGGAAGCAAATCCATAGCAATTTGTTTTTTCAATCTCTTTTAGTTGATTTTTCAACACAATTCCGCCAAGTGCAATAATTTTAATATCATACGATTTAACAACATTTTGAAGCTCTAAAATACCTTTTGGCTCCCCTTTATGAGGGGTTATAAAAATTGGTGAATATGTTACTTTATCTACACCGTTTTTTATGGCATTTTTAATATCTTGATGAGTATGACAACTTATCACAACATCGAGTCCAAAATGTTGCACTTTATTGATCTTATCAAATTGCGAAGATGTTAAATGAACACCTTTTACTTGATATTTTTTTGCTAAATCAATATGACTATTGATGTATGTTTCCTTAAGATTGTTTTGAAAACAAACATCAATAAAAACCTCAATTAACTCTTCAGTATTTATAGAACTTTTATCCCTAAAGCAAATCATATCTGGCATATTTAACTTTAGTGCTTTTTGAAGAACTGATTTAAATATTTTTGGGTTGCTTGAATAATATTGTGGGTCTGTTATTAGATAGGATTTCATAAAAAGATTTTAGCTATATTTTTTATTTTTTTAATAAAAAAAGGGCTTCAAGAGAAGCCCTTAAAAAGTTATTTTTTGATTAGTGGTGAGCTTCTTCAGCCATCATAACCGAACCAGCTATGTAAACATAAGAAAGGATCATAAAAATAAATGCTTGAAGTATTCCAAATGCAAACAAGAAGAAGAAACCTGGAAGAGGTGCAATCCAAGGTACAAGCATAAGTAAAACCATTAAAAACATATCATCACCTTTGATTGAACCAAAAAGTCTGAATGCCAAAGATACAATTCTTGAAATGTGTGAAATTACTTCAATTGGAAACATAAGTGGCGCAAGCGCAGGAACTGGTCCCATCATGTGTCCAAGATACTTTCCAGCACCATTTTCTTTAAAACCTAAATAGTTATAGTAAGCAAAAACCATAATTGCTAATGCTAAAGTAAAGTTAATATTTCCAGTTACAGATTCAAATCCAGGGATAATTCCCATCATATTTGCTACAAATATTACAAAACCAAGGGTAGCGATAAGTGGCATAAATTTTTTTGCATTTTTTGCACCCATTGAGTCTGTACCAATTGATACAACACCTTGAATATATGCTTCCATAATGTTTTGAGTACCTGTTGGCACAAGTTGTATTTTTCGCGTTGCTGCTCTTGCAACTAATAAAACAATAGTTACTGTTAAAATTAGATGCGATAATATCATCCATTCTTGGGAGTGTCCAAATGTCCCTAAAAATGTAAATAATCTTTCTTCCATAATCGTCCTTTTTGTGTTTGATATTTTGCCATTATAATTAAAGATTGTTAAAAATCTTATTATAGGTTTTTAAATTTCTCTAAATCTATATCCATTTTCTTTTAATTTAGCTTTTATGCTATCTTTATGCTCAATCCCTTTTATTTCAAGTCCAATAGTTACATTAGCTTCTCCAAAATCAAGCTGTACTGAATTTCTATCATAATCAATCATAACTATGTTTGCGTAGACATCTTTAAAAACCTCAGTCAATCTCATTAGACTTCCTGGTTTATCAACAAGTGTAACAATCATATTCATTTTTCGATTTGATTCCAAAAGACCTTTTTCAATTATAACAGAAAGCATTGTAACATCAATATTGCCACCACTAAGTGGCAAAACAACTGTTTTATTTTTTATATCTATTTTATTATGCATTACAGCTGCGAGTCCAACAGCGCCTGCGCCCTCAACAACAATTTTTTGCTTTTCTAATAAAAATAATATTGCACTTGCGATCTCTTGATCTTCAACCTCTACAATCTCATCAACAAGTTCTAGCACATAATCCAACATTTTTGGCGTCACATCTCTGACTGCTATTCCATCTGCAATTGTTTTAACTGCTATGTTATCAATTGGTGTTTTTGCCCTATATGAAGTATTCATAGCAGATGCTCCGCTTGCTACTACGCCTACTATTTTAATTGATGGTTTTAATTGTTTAACCGCACTTGCTATTCCACTTATAAGCCCACCTCCACCAATAGGAACAATAATAATATCAATATCTTGTAGCTCTTCAAAAATCTCTAAAAATATTGTCCCTTGACCAGCTATAACATCATCATCAGCAAAAGGATGGATAAAAGTTTTATTATTTCTTTTTGCATATTCTGTGGCAAATGAGTATGCTTCATCATAGTTACTTCCATGTAAAATAACCTCCGCACCATAAGATTTAACGCCACTTATTTTAGTAAGCGGTGTTGCTTCTGGCATCACAATTGTTGCTTCAATTCCATAGTGTCTTGCGCTAAAAGCCATCCCTTGAGCATGATTTCCAGCACTTGCGGCAACTACACCTAATTTTTTTTCACCTTCATTTAGAAGTGAAATTTTATTAAATGCACCCCTTATTTTAAAGCTACCAGTTAATTGTAAATTTTCTTTTTTGAAGTAGATATTTGAAGTTAATTCTTTGCTTAATGTTGGTGCGAATGCTAATGGCGTATTGTAAACAACACCATCCAGTCTCTTTTTTGCGTTTATTATGTCATTTAATGTTATCATCGCGAAATTGTATCAAATAGCAACTAAAATAATTAAGGGACCAAATGACTTTCACTTTTGTGACACTTTTTCCAAATCTCATCAAATTTTACTTTCAAGACTCAATTCTAAAAAAGGCAATAAATGAAAATATCGTCTCAATTGATTTTTACAATCCGAGAGATTTTTCAAGCGATAAACACAAAAAAGTAGATGATACATTATGCGGTGGAGGCGCTGGTCAACTTATGTTTCCACAACCACTTTTTGACACACTAGAAACCATAAAGAATAAATATCAAGATGCATATATAATATTTCCACTTGCATCAGCAAAACCTTTTAATCAAAATGATGCAATAAGATTGGCTAAGAAAAAAAATATTGTTTTAGTAAGTGGTCGTTACGAGGGTATTGATGAGAGGGTTATTGAAAAATTTGCTGATGAAGTTTTTAGCATTGGTGACTATATTTTAACTGGTGGTGAATTGCCATCACTTGTAATGGCTGATTCAATCAGTAGAAACATAAATGGTGTACTTGGGAACTTAGATTCACTCAATGATGAAAGCTACAATAATTTAGCAACAAATAGAAAAATGCTTCTTGAAGCACCATCTTTTACAAAACCAATAAATTTTAGAAATTTGCTTGTTCCTTCAGAATTATTAAAGGGTAATCACGATAAAATCCGAGGCTTAAAAAATAAGATGTCTTTGTGCAAAACTAAGTACTATAGACCATAAAATGGGGCACTGCCACTTACCATGGTACCCCCGAAATAAAGGGAAAAAATGAAAAACAAATATATAGCGGCTTTTGAAGCAGCTCAGATGGCAGGTAAAGTAATACCACAATTTAAAGCTGGAGACACTTTAAAACTTGGTGTTGAAATTACAGAGGGTGCAAAATCAAGAATTCAGTTTTTTGAAGGAATTGTAATTGCACTTAGAGGTGAAGGTGTATCTAATACGTTTACTATAAGAAAAATCGGTGCTAACAGTGTTGGTGTTGAGCGAATTTTCCCATTATATTCTGATAGCTTAAAAACTATCGAAGTATTAAGAAGAGGAAGAGTAAGAAGAGCTAAACTTCACTTCTTAAGAGCATTAAAAGGTAAAGCAGCAAAAATCAAAGAATTAAGAAACTAATATTTTTGTTTTTGACTTTCAAGGGCAAGTGTTTTTCACTTGCCTTTTTTTATGCAAAATTAAACATAAATAGTATGTGATTACCAAGTAACAATATGTTAAAAAATTCTCCGATACAAAAAATCAATTTTAAAGATAGAGATATCTATATCAAAAGAGATGATTTACTTCATAAAGATTTTAGTGGAAATAAAGCTAGGAAATTTCACTATTTTTTAGAAAATGACTTTCCAGAAATTGATACTATTGTAAGTTATGGATCAAATCAATCAAATGCGATGTATAGTTTGTCTGTTTTGGCAAAATTAAAAAAATGGAATTTTAAATATTTTACAAACCATATCCCTTCATTTTTAAAAGAACATCCAAATGGAAATTACAAATATGCACTTAAAAACAACATGGAATTGATTGTTGATTTAAATTTTGATAAAGCAAACTACCAAAAAAAAGAGAATGAACTCTTTATTGATGAGGGTGGAGCAATCAGTAAAGCTAGTTTTGGACTTCAGATATTGGCTGAAGAAATAAATACTTGGAAAAACAAAAATAATATAAAATATCTAAAAATCTTTTTGCCAAGCGGAACAGGAACAACTGCTCTATTTTTGCAAAAGTTTACAAACGATGAAGTTATAACTTGTCCTTGTGTTGGCGATAGAGAATATTTGATGAAACAATTTAAAGAATTAGAACCAAATCTCAAAACTTACCCAAGAATTTTGGAAACAACCAAAAAATATCATTTTGGAAAACTTTATCTTGAAAACTTTGAAATATGGAAAAAGCTAAAAAATGCAACAGATATAGAGTTTGACCTTTTGTACGACCCGATTGGCTGGAATATATTGCTGAAAAATCTTGATAAATTCCTAGAAACTGATATTTTATATATCCACCAAGGTGGACTTATAGGAAACAAAACAATGCTCCCAAGGTATGAAAGAAAATTTGACTCATAAAAATAATTAAATTTTAATACTTAGCCATAATTTTATCAATATCGTCCCAACTCATATGTGATTTATTTTCCTCTTTCGGACTAAAAATATTGTAAACGTATCGTGCAAACATATCAGTTTCAATATTGATTTTGCTATTAATTTTATATGATTTAAACAATGTATTTTCTATGGTATGAGGAATAATCGTAAGTCTAAATTGACTCTTATTATTCGTAACATCATTAACCGTAAGACTTACTCCATCTACAGTTATACTTCCTTTTGGTATTACAAATTTGATATATTCTTTTGGCAATTCAATAAAAAAATCATGTGAATTACCATTGCTTTTAATAGCTTTTATAGTTCCAATACAATCAATATGCCCTTGAACAATATGCCCTTCAAACCTATCCCCCATCATCATTGCTGGCTCTATATGAACTTCATTTTTATAATTTTCTATAGCTAAAACATCTTTTGACTCAGGGGAAAGCTCAACACAAAATGTTCCATTTCCAAAAGATACAACAGTTAAACACGCACCATTTATGGCTATACTATCTCCAATTTTTGGCAAATATTTTGCTTTTATTGTAAGTTTATTTCCAACAAAACTTTCAACCCTTGCAATCTCCCTAATAAGCCCAGTAAACATTACGAATCCTATCTTTTGCTTGATAAATATGATTTTGTTTTTTTAGCAAAAGTTGCTGAGTCAATTTTTTTCTTTGGTTTTTTCTCTTTAACCTTTACAATTTTAACTTTTCCATCAATCATAACTTTATCACCGTTTTTTTGTTTTTTCTCCACCTTTGGATTGCCATCTCTTTTTGTTGTTTTTTTCTTTGTTTTAGTTTTTGGCTTGTCGTGTCCAAAGGCACCAGTAACAACTCTTTTTGCCTCTTTTTTAACAGTAATTTTTGGCGATTTTATAACATCAACCATATCTTTACCATAACCCTCTTCGCTTACCACCAAGAACTTCATATGAAGTTTTCTTTCAATTACTTTTAAACTATAAATTTCACTTGAACTAACAAGACTAATAGCATTTCCATCAAGCCCTGCTCTTCCCGTTCGTCCAATTCTATGAATATAGTCATCAACGCTATTTGGAATATCATAATTAAGAATATACTCTAATCCTTTAATATCAATTCCACGAGCTGTAATATCAGTTGCAACAAGCACCTGAATCTCATTGTCTCTAAATCTTTGAATTGCGACTTGTCTTTTTCCGTGAGTTTTATCCCCATGCAAACTATCACATTTAAGTCCACTTTCAAGGAGGTAGTTATAAACCTCTTCTGCTGTTTGTTTTGTTCTTGTAAAAACTATAAATTGTTGTTGATAATTTTTTCCTATCAAATAAGACACAAGTGAACTTTTTTCATCTTTATTTATATAGTAAACAGATTGGACAATCCTATGTGTCTCTTTTTGATTTTTATCAACATTAACACAAAAAGCACTTGTTAAAATTTTCTCACCAAGATTTTTAATACTTTCCCCTAAAGTTGCACTAAAAAGCATTGTTTGAGGTTTTGATGCAAAACTTTCAAAAATAATTGCCATCTCTTCACTAAAACCCATCTCAAGCATTGTATCAGCTTCATCAAGAACTAAAGTATTGATATGTAAAAGATTTACATTCTTTTCTTTTATATGCTCAGCCAACCTACCAGGGGTTGCAATTAAAATATCAAGAGTTTTTTTCAGTTTATTAATTTGTGGCTCCATTTTTGTTCCACCAAAAATTGTTCCAGATTTTAGTTCTGTATGGATTGCGTATTTTTTAATACTTGCATCAATTTGAACAGCAAGTTCTCTTGTAGGTACAAGTATCAAAGCTCTTGGGAGTCTAAAATCATCTGATAAATTTTTGTTAAGTTTATCAATAATTGGTAAACAAAATGCAGCTGTCTTACCACTACCTGTTGGGGCAATTGCCTGAACATCTTTATTTTTTAGGATTTGTGTGATTATTTTCTCTTGAATTGGAGTCGGGTTTTTATAGTTGCAAACCTTTAGTGCATCAAGTACTTCCTTGGATAGGTTTAGTTCTTTAAAATTCATATTTACTCCATTTTCTATTTTAGTTATTTATCGCGATTATACAATCATTTAAAGAAAAACCACTATAAAAAATTGTTTTTATTTTTTTTAAGGATATTTTAGATAATATCCGAAACTTTTTTCAGAAAAACAAATTTATATTTCCATCTGAGATTAGGTAGTATTGAGATGATTATTTCATCTTCGGGTGACTACAAAAACCCAAAAGAAGCCTAAACGACTCAATCGTTTAAACCAAATTATAAAGGAAAACAATGCCTACAATCAATCAATTGATTAGAAAAGAGCGACAAAAAGTTGTAGTGAAGTCAAAATCACCTGCACTTGCTAATTGTCCACAAAGAAGAGGAGTATGTACAAGAGTATATACAACAACTCCAAAAAAACCTAACTCGGCTTTAAGAAAAGTTGCAAAAGTTAGATTAACAACAGGATTTGAAGTTATTTCATACATCGGTGGAGAAGGTCATAATCTTCAAGAACACAGTATCGTACTTGTAAGAGGCGGTAGGGTAAAAGATTTACCAGGGGTTAAATACCACATCGTAAGGGGTGCTTTAGACACTGCTGGGGTAAATGGAAGAACTGTATCTAGATCTAAATACGGAACTAAAAAAGCTAAAGCTGGCGCTAAAGGTGCTGCAACTACTGGTAAAAAGAAATAAGGATTAGAAAATGAGAAGAAAAAAAGCTCCTGTACGAGAAGTATTACCTGATCCAATTTACAACAGTAAAGTGATCACAAAATTTATAAATGTAATTATGCTTGATGGTAAAAAATCAATTGCTCAAAAAATTATGTATGGTGCAATAGCAAACCTTGATAAAAAATCAGATGGTAAAGGTATTGAAGTATTTGAGAAAGCTATCGAAAATGTAAAACCACTTTTAGAAGTAAGATCTAGAAGAGTTGGTGGGGCAACTTATCAAGTTCCAACTGAAGTTAGAGCTGTAAGAAGACAAACATTAGCACTTAGATGGTTAATTGATATGGCTAGAAAAAGAAATGAAAGAACTATGGTAGATAGACTTGCAAATGAACTTTTTGAGGCTTCAAATGAGAAAGGTAACTCTTTCAAAAGAAAAGAAGATATGCATAGAATGGCTGAAGCTAATAAAGCTTTCGCACATTTCAGATGGTAGGAAATTAAAATGGCAAGAAAAACACCACTTAATAGAATTAGAAATATTGGGATTGCTGCGCACATCGATGCTGGTAAAACAACAACTACTGAAAGAATTTTATTCTACACAGGTGTATCTCACAAAATTGGTGAGGTACATGATGGTGCTGCTACAATGGACTGGATGGTACAAGAACAAGAAAGAGGTATTACAATTACTTCTGCTGCAACTACTTGTCACTGGACACACCCAAAAACAAAAGAAGATTTACAAATTAACATAATAGATACTCCAGGACACGTTGACTTTACAATCGAAGTTGAGAGATCTATGAGGGTTCTTGATGGTGCTGTTGCTGTATTCTGTTCAGTTGGTGGAGTTCAGCCACAATCTGAGACAGTTTGGAGACAAGCTAACAAATATAGAGTTCCAAGAATGATATTTGTAAACAAAATGGATAGAACAGGTGCGGATTTCTTCATGGTTGAAAAACAAGTTGATGAGAGATTAAAAGCAAATCCAGTTCCAATTCAAATTCCAATCGGAAGCGAAGAAAACTTTAAAGGTATTATTGATTTAGTACAAATGAAAGCTATCCTTTGGGACGAAGATGCTGCGATGGGTTCTAATTATCACACAGAAGAGATTCCTGCTGAATTATTAGATCAAGCAACTGAATATAGAGAAAAAATGGTTGAAGCTGCTGCTGAAGCTATTGATTCTTTGATGGAAAAATATCTTGAGGGTGAAGAATTAACTGAAGATGAGATTACAGCTGGTCTTAAAGCTGGTTGTCTTGATATGAAAATTACACCTATGACTTGTGGAACTGCATTTAAAAATAAAGGTATCCAAACTTTACTTGACGCTGTTGCTATGTATCTTCCAGCTCCAACTGAAGTTGAAGATATAAGAGGTGAAACTCAAGATGGTGAAGCAGTAATTGTTCCTTCGACTGATGATGGCGAAGTTGCTGCACTAGCATTTAAAATTATGACCGACCCATTTGTTGGGCAATTAACATTTGCAAGAGTTTATAGAGGTATCCTAGAATCTGGTACTTATGTAATGAACTCAACTAAAAACAAAAAAGAGAGAATCGGAAGATTAATGAAAATGCATGCCAATAATAGAGAAGAGTGTTCTCAACTTTATGCTGGTGAAATCGGTGCAGTTGTTGGTCTTAAATTTACAATTACAGGCGATACTTTGGCTTCTGAGAAAGATCCAGTTATCCTTGAAAGAATGGAATTCCCAGAGCCAGTTATCTCTGTTGCAGTTGAGCCAAAAACAAAAGCTGACCAAGAAAAAATGGGTATTGCTTTAGGTAAACTAGCTCAAGAAGATCCATCATTTAGAGTAAATACTGATGAAGAATCTGGTCAAACTATTATTTCGGGAATGGGTGAATTACACCTTGAAATCCTTGTAGATAGAATGAAAAGAGAATTTGGTGTTGAAGCTGAAGTTGGTGCTCCACAAGTTTCTTATAGAGAAACAATTAAAAATGCTGTTCAACAAGAGTACAAATATGCTAAACAATCTGGTGGTAAAGGTCAATATGGACATGTTTATCTCAAAATTGAGCCAATGACTCCTGAAGAAACTAACGAAAAAGGTTTTGAATTCGTAAATGAAATCAAAGGTGGAGTTATTCCAAAAGAATATATTCCTGCAGTTGAAAAAGGATGTTTTGAAACTATGAGTGCTGGTATTTTAGCTGGTTACCCTATGGTTGATATTAGAGTTACTGTTTATGACGGTTCTTACCATGATGTTGACTCATCTGAGATGGCATTTAAACTTGCTGCTTCTATGGGATTCAAAGCTGGTTGTAGACAACCTGCTGCACAAGCAATTATCCTTGAGCCAATGATGAGAGTTGAAATCGAGACTCCTGAAAATTATATGGGAGATGTTATAGGTGACTGTAACAAAAGAAGAGGACAAATTCAATCAATGGATGAGAGAGCTGGCGTTAAACTAGTTGTTGCACTTGTTCCACTTGCTGAAATGTTCGGATATTCAACGGATTTAAGAAGTATGTCTCAAGGTAGAGCTACATATTCTATGATTTTTGATCAATATCAAGAAGTTCCAAGAAATGTTTCTGAAGAGATTCAGAAAAAAAGAAATTCATAACATATAGTTGTTATGAATTTTATTAAAGAGTGGATAGCAATATTCACTCTTTTTTTGTTATTCACTAAGTTGATTGCGTAATAATAAAATCGATTTAGTTAAAAACAAAACAAAGGACAAAAGATGAAAAAACTATTTTTAATTATTGGGGCACCAGGAAGTGGAAAAACAACAGATGCTGAGTTAATAGCTGCTCGACATGATGATATAACACATTATAGTACTGGTGATATGTTTAGAGCTGAAGTAGCAAGTGGAAGTGAACTTGGTGCTATTATCAATGGTTATGTGAGTGCTGGAAATCTTGTACCAATTGATATAGTTATAAATACAATAGTGTCTGCTATAAAAAAAGCACCAACTCCAACTGTTGTAATTGATGGATACCCTAGAAGTACAGAACAAATGGAAGAGCTAGACAAATATTTGGCTAACGAAACAGAAGTTGAACTTGTAAATGTTATCGAAGTTGTAGTAAATGAAGAAGTTGCAAGAGATAGAGTATTAGGAAGAGCAAGAGGTGCCGATGATAACAATGAAGTATTCAATAATAGAATGAAAGTTTACACAGATCCTTTAGCTGATATTCAAAACTTTTATGAAGGAAAAAATCTTTTAGCAAAAATTGATGGTGAAAGAACAATTGAAGTTATTGTTGATGATATGGATAGATTTATTCAAAGTAAAATCTAATACCAAACTATGAACTTTTATAGCGTTATTATAGGAACTGAACTTTTAAATGGGCGTCGTAGTGATTCCCATTTTGCATTTTTCAATAGTGAACTTTTAAAAAGAGGCTGGGCGCACAAAGGTTCATTTACAATAAAAGATGAGCCAGAATTTATTAATTCTGTTTTTCAATTAATCAAGAATGATCCAAAAAGTGTAATGTTTAGTTTTGGCGGGATTGGTGCTACTCCTGATGACTATACAAGAAAATGTGCCGCAGATGTATTTACAAATGGTACAACAGAGATAAACGAAGTTGCAAAAGAAGCAATAATAGAGCGATTTGGCGATAACGCCTACCCGCATCGTATCAATATGGCTACACTACCATTAAATTGTGGTTTGCTTAAAAATGTAGTTTCAAATGTACCAGGATTCTATATAGAAAATAGATTCTTTTTTGTGCCTGGTTTTCCATCTATGGCACAACATATGATATTGGAAGCTTTAGATAAATTTTATCCACTTAATAATGAAAAAAATTTTAGACTTACTCTTAGTGCTTATGTAAGTGAAAATGATTTAGTTTACACGATGGAGAGTATTTCATCAGATGTCGATATGTCCTCTTTACCAATAATAGATGGTGATTTAAGATACACTGTAATCTCAATATCATCAAATTCGGAAGAGTTATCTAGCGCTGAATTTAATAAATTTGTAGATTATTGCGAGCGAAATAATATTAAATATATACTTGATGATATAAAAAAGATTTAATTTAGAAATTTTTTGATATTTTGATGATTGTCAATTTGTTTTTTTAAGTTATCTTTGTATGTTTTTAGAAAATTTATATTTTTATAAAATAACTCTGATAGTGCTATGAGTTCCTCAAGAGTAAGCTCAAATTCATTATCTGAAATATATTGCTCGCCCCACTTAAGAAGCAAAGGAGCCTTCTCTTCGTCATCTAAAGAATCAATATAGACTAATTCTTGATATGCTTTTAAAGACCAGTCTCTTCTTTCCATGCGTCAATTAGCCCTTTAACTACTTTGGTAACCTGTTCAATAGATGATAAATTATTATCAATTCCAGCACTAAAGAGAGTTTCTATTTGATACAAATATAAACCATCAAGATAGTATGCTATATCACCACCTTCAAAATCAAGTATGTTTCTTAGCTCATCAAATATAGCAATTGATTTATTTATGTATTTGAATTTTTCCTCAATATTATCATTTTCTATCGCTTCTTTTACAAAAGATAAATATTTCAAAAGCCCTTCATAAAGCTTAAGAATTAACATATAAGGGTCTTCTGTTACTGCTGCTTGTTGATTATAGACATCTAATCCCATTTATAACTCCAATTTTAAAAAGAATTATTTTATAATAAGTAACCTTAAGTATCTATCGCAATATAATTAGTTGCCAGCTGCTGATTGTTCAATCATCATCTTAAGTCCACCAAATGCAGCCTCCATCTGAGTAATCATGGCCGTATAAGAAGCAAATTGTTGAGACATAAGAGAATATTTACTATCTAGTAATTCTTGTGCTTTTGTTTTATCTGCCTCAAGTTTTGTTTTATTATTAGCCATCGTTTCACCATATTTTGTCATTAATCCATCAAAGCCATCTAGATCATCTAAATACTCTTTTAAGTATGTGCCGATACCAGGTTTTTCTGCAACGCCAACAAACAGTGATTTGAGTCCATCAATATCATCAGATACAGCTTTACCCAATATTGTACTATCAACAGATAGCTTGCCGTACTGATCTAGTGAGAATCCGTAATTAAATACATTTTTATCCTCATCAACACCATAATTAGCAAATAGCGCATTTTTAATGTTTCCCATAACTAACTTTAAACTACCTATGTCACTAATTGGTGAGTCTTCACTAAACTGCTCCTGATCAATTAAAGATGATAAGGCATTGTATTTATCAACAAAATCATTTATACCAGTTGTGATGCCACTTTTATCTTCTTGAATTGAAATGGTTGAAGTGCCAAGAGAAACCGCAGTCATAGTAAGATTTCCCTGTATTGTTATAGTGTTTGATGATACATCATATTCAATTCCATCTACGGTTGATTTCATATTTTGTGCAGATAAAACTTTATTGCTACTCTCCGACAATCCTAAATCAACACCTGTTTGGGTGATTGTAAGTGCATTGGAGGTTCCACTATCTTTGCTTTTAACAACTAATTTAAAACTTGAATCGCCAACCTGCTCCACAGAAGCAGTAATTTGACTATTTTTATTAATCTCTTCTGCTAACTGCTGATATGTTTTGCCAACAGTAGAAAATTCAAAAGTTGTTTCACTCTCTCCTCCAATTCTAATGGAAATTTTATCTCCACTATCATTACCATTAGCAATTTGAACGGTTTTGTCGCCGAAACCATTTGATTGATAAACATCTCTTTGAGCCAATTGTGTTACTGTTACACTATTTGTTCCAGCCGAAAGACCAGAAACATCAAGTGCATTAAAAACAGCAGATGTACCAGTTGTACTTGCTGTAACTTGCTCGAAAGCATTAGCTGTACTTTTGTATAAATCAAAATTTGACATTGTCGTAAGTAAATCTTTTATTTTAGATTCAACATCTTGTATTTTTTCTAGTTCTTTATCCCAAGATTCTAATTTCTTTGTGTATGGATCAATTTTTGATTTACCTTCTGCCGTTTTAAGCTTGTCTATTAATTCTTGACTTAAGCCATTTGAGCCACTTGAGCCTAATCCTAAAATTCCTGTTGCCATCTCTTACCCCTTAATTGAATAATTATCTATCTTTTCATTCCCAAAATTGTTTGAAGCATCTCATCTACAATTGTAATAAGCTTAGCATTTGCCTCATATGCTGATTGAAACTTGATTAAATTAACCATCTCATCATCTTTATCAACCTTAACTAATTTATCATACGTCAGTGTTAATGATTCAGTAACTGCAATTTGAGTATCCTTCATATAATCCACATTTTCTTTGTCAGCAGAAACAGCAACTCGTATATTTTGATAAAACTTTGAAAATGATGTTGCATTTGTACCATCAATTTTAATATTTTCATTCCAATGAATTGTCGATAAATAATCCAAATCAGCCTGAGCTAAATTTCCAACTTTAGAACTATTAAAACTCAGTGTTTTAACATCAGAACCTTCAAAAAGGCCTATCCTTTTCATAATACTTTTATCTTTGTGGAGCAATGATGCCTCTTCACCAGTAATATATTTACCTTCACCTTCAAAAATATAAGCTTCAGCAGTATCTGAAATGGCTTTTGCAAAATTATCAAGCATCTCTTTATATTTTGAAAATTTATTTTCAGATGAAGTCGTATCTGTATTGTTTAGAATTGATTTTATTTTTCCGCTTTCAACTGGTATCTCTTCATTGAATATTTCCAGATGAATATCATTGTCACCCTTAAGGCTTATTTTTGTATTTTTTTCAACCAAATTTGAAATTTGATATGAATTTATATCTGTTACAGCATTATCATTTGCAATCATTCTTCCATCAAAAGTTCCATCAGTCCCTTTAACTTTTGACTCAATAATCAAATATCTATCGACATTACCTGGCAATTGTGGAAATTTATTCCCATTTTCATCAGTAGAGTATTGTCCGTTATAAGCAACTACATTATTGCTCATCCCCGTTGTATTATTTATCTTGTAAGCCATCGCTCTTACTATATTAGTATTATCAACAGTAAACGTTCCATATTCATCAGTAATAGAATCTCCAGATTTTACAGTAACAGATAAATCTTTATTGAAATAATAAGTTAAACTATCAGCTGTTGCTCCAGTTCCATCCCATGTTGGCTTAACTAAATTACTTTCATGCAAATCTGTTGAATAAACATCTTTTTGCGCAACACTATTATCAACAATATTAACTTCATGGATGTTTGTATTGTATCTAACTGCCGTAACACCACCAGTCTTAAGAGAATAAGATTCACTTCTGTCAACATTTATTTTTACATATTCCGATAATCTTGACTCAAGCTGGTCTCTTTTATCTAGTAGGTCATTTGATGGGTGTATTTGATTTTGAATAAGCTGATTTACAGCTCCTATATCATGTAAAATTCCATTAATTTCATCAACATTATCATACAAAAAATTTTTATTTATCTCTTCCCTATCTTCAATATTCGTATAAATGCTTTTTAGACTATCAACTAACATATTGCCCTGATTCGCAAGGTTAGTGCGATAAATTTCATTGTATGGATTGGCTCTTAAATCTTCTATTGCTTGAAAATATCCATCAAGCGTATTTGACATTCCACTTGACTCTGTTTCAAAAAAGATTGATTCTATATCTGCTAGCATTGTAGAAAGCTCGTTATACTGTGAATTTTGGCTTTGTGCTTTAATTAAATTATCATAAATATACAAATTAGTTATTCGACTTACGTCAGCAACTGTAGTTCCTCGACCAGTTAATCTACTGTCACTGTTATCAGCTTGCTTGATGTCAACTACTCTTTTTTTATAGCCGACTGTATTTTCGTTGGCTATATTGTTCATTACGTTTTCAACTTGTGTTTTTGATGAATATAGTCCAGAAAGTGCAACATTAAGTGTTTCTAACATTTGATACCCCTTATTTGGTAAATTATACTAGCACATTTCTTAATATTAGTTTAAAATGGCCATATTTTTTCTATTAGCTTGCTGCCCCATGGTTTCTCTAAAGAATCATTTCCATCACCTTCTTTGTCATACAAAACCTTCAAGTTTGCAATCTGAGATGAAAGAACAGTATTTTCTGGACTTATATCATAAGGACGAATTACTCCACTGATTGATATTGATTGTTTTTCATCATTTATCAAAAGTTCTTTGCTACCTTTTATGAAATAGTTTCCATTTTGATAAATATTTGTAATAACAACTGAAACAACTGTTTCAAATGACTCATCATTTTTTGATGTAGCAGAACCACCAAATGAACTTGACGAGTTACTATTAAAACCTACTCCTAGATTATTATTTAATTTATTTATTCTATTTGCTGTACCAGGAGAATTTGTAACTCCAGTAGCTGCAGCAAAGACACCACCGCCAAGCGCAGATGTTGAATCTTTACTTAAATCTTTAGTCACTTTAGAATCTTTTGAAAGTGTTTCATTAATATTAACTTGTAAAATATCCCCTATTTGCAAATCTTTTTTATCAGCAAATAGTGATGTGCCAGCACTTGAATACAAACTTCCCTTAAAGCCAACTGCTTCTTTTTTCTCTTTAGCCATTGGAAATTGATTATCTGGTTTAGAATCTAAATCAATTTTTTGTTTTGATGCACAACCACTTGCTATTAGAAATAAAATTAAAAAAATACTATGCTTCATAATTACTCTCAACGATAAATTTTAAATCTATTGAGATTCTAATATTTTCTGGTGTTGATTTTACAAGAGCCAACACCCCATATCGTATAAACAATGGTTCAATATCAGTGTCCCAATCACAAACTATGTGTAATTTATCTTTTACAATTTTTATAGATTGAATTTTCTCTTGACCAATAAGATCAACACAACTTTTTGCCTCTTTCAATATGACATCTTCAACTTTTGCATTTTGTTCTAATCTTTTTTTCTCAATATCTTGATGCTCTTTTAATTGTTCACTTAAAATTGCATTATTATGTTGAAATTTTTTGCTCATTTGTAAATAGTAAAACACAAAACCACCAACCAATACTCCAAGTGCAATAAAGATTACAATAAGTGTTTTTAATCTGTTTGGTTCTTTTTTTACTATAAAAATCATTTATTATTTTCTTATTTAATCACAAATATTGTAAAAAATAACTCTTTTACAGGATTTTTATGTATTTCAGGATTTGATGCGATAGCTTCATTTATGATTGTATTTACCTCAGCTAGTAATTCCTCTTTTAACAAATCCTTTCCAGCAGAAGTCAGTAATTCTTCACTATTTCTTGCACTAATTTGATTAATTACAACATCTATAATTTCAGATTTGCTTGCTGTTACAAGTGCTTCTATTGTTGCTTCTGTACTTTTCATCGAAAATGATAGTTTTAATAATTGTGCTTTACCTTTTGAATTTGTAACATTTAAAACCAATTCTTTAATCTCTGATTCAAAAAATACATTAGCATGTTCAGGGTCTGCTTCTGCTTCTGATGCATGTGCATCTTCTTTTGCTCCATGCTCAGTTTTGGTAGCTTCACCCTCTTTTTTTGGCTCATCAAATATGCCTTTAGAGTATAAAACATAACCTATTCCACCAACTGCACCCAAAAGGACAACAATTAAAACGATTAAAATCAACATCATTGGATTTCCACTTTTTTTCTCTTTAACTGCAGCTTGTTCTTGTTCAGCCATTTTATTTTTTCCCCTCTATTTCTTGTTTTGATTTGTGGTTTTTTATCATACTCATCAATTGTGTTGATGTTTTTGTATCTAATAATTTTAAAAGCTCTACAACTTTTTTATCCTTAAGTTTTATCATAATATCAAATACATCATTAATATTTCCATTTGAAGCTATTTCGCTTAGTATACTAGCAGCAACTTTTGGTTTCATCTTGTCGTACAAAATAGTAGCTTTATCTGTGATTTTTTTATCAATCTCATCTAATATTTTTTGATTTTCTGCTTTCAATGCTTCAACTTTATCCATTTTGCTTTTTATTTGATTATTTAAATCTTCTAACTCTTTTTTTTGTTTTTTGTATTCAGCCTCTTTAAGTTTGTAAAATCCATCCAAATCTCGCTTTAACTGAGCTAGTTCCGCTTTTTCTTTTACAAATTCACCCTCAGGCATAACTGCACCATTTAATGATACAAATACAAAACAACCCATAATTAATAATTTTTTTATCATTTTTCCACCCATTTTGACTGCATATATTCACCAGCAATCAACTCATCATTTTTCTCTTCTTTTTTAATTTTAGCTTTTTGCTCTTGTTTTAATATATATCCATATTGCTCTAATTCTTTTTGACATTCCATTATTATTTTATCTAACCCACTGATCTCGGCTTGCAAAAATCTCTTTTCTCTTTCCAGTTTTGAAAGTTCAAATCTCATAGAGTTTTTATGAATCTCTAAAACTTTAAAATCACCAATAGCACCAAATGGTTTGACACTTGCTGTTGATAAGTGAAACTTTGTCTCTTTCGTTTTTTCATCAATATCAAAAATTTTTCCTACCAACTGTTTTTTTTGAATTAGCTGTTGATTTAATTGAAGTGATTTGAAGTTAAAAAGTTTTTTTATCATAAAATCACTTTGTATACTTACTCTTTAGGATTTCCAAAAACCAATATTAAATCCCACAATTCCATTGTATAGGTAGTTATTTGATCTCCTATCCATGGAAGTGATAAAACGATAAAAATAGATACTATTATAACTTTTGGAACAAAAGATAAAGAAGCATCACTTATTTGAGTTACTGCTTGAAAAATGCTAATCAAGACACCAATAACCATACTCACAACCAAAGATGGCAAAGCTAATATTAAAATAATTTTAACTGTTTGTTGAGATATCCCCATCAAGTCCATCTTAATTATCCTTGAGTTTTATAGTAATCTCAATACTTTTATTAGCAAGTAGTCCATTCATTAATTTAAGCAATTCATCAGCATTTGAAATAGCCCCACCTACATTAAGATGTAACACTTCAGGCACATTTGATTCTTCCATTGTCTGGAGTTTCTTTGTATGCAAAATTTCATCAGTCTTAAATACCTCACGACTGACTACATTGTCATTCAAACTGCAATTATTATTGCTAAAAATATCGATTAAATCTTTTTCTAAAATATCTTCAATTTCCATCGCTACTCTCCGTTGCCAAAAAATTATTTTTTTAAATCTTCAAACATATTATTTTCTATATCACACTCTAAAAGTTCATCAATATCTTTTAGAGATAATAAATCTCTCTGTATCATTCTCTCTTGGTTATCTAGCTGTTTATCATCTTCAAAATCATCTGGTTTTAATTTTGGATCAAAAAACTGCGATAACTGATTTAATTCATCACCATTTTTCACTTTTTCACACTGTTGTTGCTCCATAGTGATTCTATTTTGTATGAAGCTTATCATACTATTTATAGAATTAAAGCAGACATCACCTATTCCGTATTTATCAATAAATACCTTTTCAATTGATTCAGAGGAGTATAAAAATCTAAATTTTCTTGTAAATAAACTATCTTTTAAAATTTTATCTTCGTCTATGATAAAAATTTCCCTAGGTCTTGCTTCTATAATTGATTTTAGTTTTAAAGGTGTATTTACAGTCTCAATCTTTACTCCCAATCTTGCTTTAACAAGAATTGATTCGATTTTATTTTTAAATTTAGAAGCACCATAAATATAAATAATCAAGTAAATTTCCCTCTTCGTATTTCTAAAAATAATATCAAATATTTATAAAATTTCAGATAAAATAGGGAAAATCCAACCAAGGTAACAAAGTAAATTGAAACTTTTTTTATTAATATTATTATTTATTTTAAATACTTACGCTCAAACAATCAAAGATGTATCCAATATAGTTGGGATACGAGAAAATCAACTTATTGGTTATGGATTAGTTGTCGGATTACCTGGAACTGGTGATAAAAGTAAATTTACCATGCAATCATTGCAAAATCTCCTTCGAAACTCTTATGTAAAAATCCCAACATCTTCAATTAATTCAAAAAATATCGCAACAGTGATGGTAACAGCAGTTCTTCCGGCATTTGCAAGACAAGGCGATAAGATTAAAATAAATGTTTCATCAATTGGCGATGCCAAATCTATAAATAGTGGTGAACTTCTACTTACTCAACTAAAAGCGGTTGATGGGAAAGTGTATGCTCTCGCTCAAGGGAAAATTATCTCAAATCCAAATAGTCAAACAACAGGCTACATTTATGATGGAGCTACTATTGAAAATGAACTTGAGTTTTCACTTAAAAATGAAAATACGGTAACTCTAAGTTTATTTAAAAATGATGCCAAAACTGCATCATTAATCGAAACAAAAATCAATAGAACCTTTGGAAACAAAATAGCTTTAGCAACTGATACAAGAACTATCTCAGTAAAAAAACCGCAAGATGTTTCAATTGTAAGCTTTATTGCACAAATTGAAGATATTGAGCTTGAAACAACTCTTCAAAAGAAAATTATTATAGATATAGCAAGAGAGATAATTGTTGCGGGATCTGATATTAAAATAAAACCAATAACAGTAACTCAAAAAGATTTCACAATCAAAATTAAAAAATTACCATTAAATGACACTGACTTTAAAGATCAAACAAAAAATCCCGGTGTTGATATTGGCGATGGAGTTGTTGTTGGTGACAAACCGGTTAATATAAATCTAAATAATGCTCTTGTAAACTCATCAAATGATCCAACCGTATCTGACCTTATGCGTGCGATGAAAGTTATGAAAATAGAGATTGGTCAGATAATAAAAACATTGGAGATGTTAAAAGAATTAAATGCAATTGATGCAAAATTGGAGTTGATTAAATAATGGCTGAGTTCTTAAGTCAAGATGAAATTGATGCATTATTAGGCATCGCTGAAGATGGTCAAACAAATTTAGATGATGTAGCACAAACAAAATCTACACCCAAAGAGAAAAGTTACACAATATATGACTTTAAAAAACCAAACACAATTACAGTAGATCAGCAAAAAGCATTTGAGGCACTACATGAAAAATTAGTTAGAACAACAGTAACAGACCTTTCATCAATGATGAGAAAAATTGTCGAAGTTAAAGTCTCATCAATTGAGCAGATGACTTATGGTGAATTTATCCTATCAATTCCACCAATTACAAGTTTAAATACACTTTCAATAAAACCACTTGAAGGTAGGATTGTAATTGAATGCAACCAAGGCATTAGCCATAAGATAATAGCTGAACTATTAGGAAATGGAAGAAGTTACTCTCCAACAAATCAAGACAAAGAATTAACAGATCTTGAAGTTGAAGTTCTTGGACACTTTTATACCCTACTTGTTAGTAATTTAAAATTGACTTGGGATGAAATAGCAACTATAAACTATAAAATAGAATCGCGAGATACAAATGCAAATGCTATACAAGTTATTTCTGATCATGAAGTTGTTTTATTAGTTGTTATAGAAATTACAATTGATGATGAGATTGGAAATGTTTCAATCTGCTACCCTATTGCTTACATAGAACCACTTTTAAATAAAATAGTTGGGAAACTACTAGGTAGTGGTGGAAGTAAAAAAACAAGCAAAAAGAAAGATTTGAATACTCTGATATCTGGAGCAAGAATGGATGTTGAAGCGGTTCTTGCTGAAACTCAACTATCAGTACTTGAACTTTTAAATCTCAAACAAGATGATATTATAGTTTTTAATAAAAATGCGACAAGTTCATCTGCAAAAGTATATATAAATAAAAAAGAGAAATTTGCAGCGATCGCAGGGATTTCAAATAATAGAAAAGCTGTTCAAATTGAATCAAATGTAGATCATGAAAAAATGGAAACCCTAGAGAAGTTAAGAACCTTGCGAGAAGAGAGAGAAACTAGGCAAAAAGAGAAAAATGAAAGAATAGCAAGGCTCCTTGAAACAAAAGGCGATTATATATAAAATTAACGATTGGAAATTACAATGTTTAACGAAAAAAATATACTTATAACGGGCGGAACCGGAAGTTTTGGAAAAAAATACACAGAGATAATTTTAAAAAAATACAAACCAAACAAAATAATAATTTACAGCAGAGATGAGCTAAAACAATATGAAATGGCCCAGATATTTAATGATAAGTGTATGAGATATTTTATTGGTGATGTTCGAGACAGTGATAGATTAAAAAAAGCGATGAAAAATGTCGATTTTGTAATCCATGCAGCCGCACTAAAACATGTTCCAATAGCAGAGTACAACCCTATGGAATGTATCAAAACAAATATTATGGGTGCACAAAATGTAATTGATGCTTGTTTGGAAAATGGAGTTAAACGGATAATAGCACTATCAACTGATAAGGCTGCAAATCCAATCAATCTTTATGGTGCCACAAAACTCGCATCTGATAAATTATTTGTAGCTGCAAACAATTTAATAGGCAACGAAGATATTAAATTTTCAGTTGTAAGATATGGAAATGTAATTGGTAGCAGAGGTTCAGTAATACCATTTTTTAAAAAACTTATAAATGAAGGTGCTACAAATCTTCCAATTACAGATACACAAATGACAAGATTTTTAATTACACTTGAAGATGGTGTAAATTTTGTTTTGAAAAATTTCCAAAGGATGCAAGGTGGTGAGATTTTTGTACCTAAAATTCCATCAATGAAGATAACAGACCTAGCGCACGCAATAGCTCCGCATCTACCACAAAATATCATTGGGATACGACCAGGAGAAAAACTGCACGAAATAATGTGCCCATCTGATGATAGTCATCTAACTTTAGAATTCCATGATCATTATGTAATAAAACCATCTATTACTTTTGCTGGAACAAAAGATTATCTAAACAATCTTCTTGGTGAAGTTGGAACTCCAGTACAACAGGGGTTTGAATACAATTCTGGTAATAACGATTGGTGGCTTAGTGAGGATGATTTACTAAAATATTCAAAGGAAAGTTAATGGATTTTATCCCTTATGGGCGACAATTTATAGATGATGATGATATAGCTTCTGTTGTTGATGTTTTAAAATCACCATTTCTAACAACTGGACCAAAAATTGAAGAATTTGAAAATGAAATCTGTAACCAAACAGGAGCATCTTATGCAGTTGCTTTAGCAAATGGAACAGCTGCACTACATTTAGCTTCACTTACTTTATTAAGCAAGGGCGATATTGTCCTGACTACTCCAAATAGTTTTTTAGCAACTTCAAATTCTATACTTTATGTCGGTGCAACTCCAAAATTTATAGATATTTGCGAAGATGGAAATATTGATTTGGATCTTTGTGAACAAGAACTCAAAAAAAATAACAAAATAAAAGTGCTTTATGTTGTACATTTTAGTGGAAATCCAATAAATCAAAATAAACTAAAACATCTAAAAGAGACCTACAATATCAAGATTTTAGAGGATTGTGCTCATAGTTTAGGCGCTAGTTTTGATGGGATAAAAGCTGGAAGTTGTCAGAATAGTGATTGTTCAATACTATCTTTTCACCCTGTAAAACATATAACAACAGGAGAAGGTGGAGCTATTACAACCAATAATTACGAAACTTATCAAAGATTACTAAGTTTAAGAGGTCATGGAATGGTGAAATCATTAAATATGAAACCTTGGGAATATGAGATGAGAGAGCTTGGTTTCAACTATCGACTAAGTGATTTTGGGTGTGCTTTAGGGATTAGTCAATTTAAAAAACTAGATAACTTTATAAAAAGACGCCATGAAATTGCCAAAATATACAATGAAGCATTTTTAAATACCGTTGTAAAACCACTTTATCCTTTTAATAAAAATTCATCATATCACTTATTTGTAGTTATGGTTGATTTTAGGAAGCTTACCATCACCAAAGAGAAGTTGTTTTTCAAAATGAAAGAAGCGAATATTGGACTACAACTTCACTATATTCCAATAAACAAACAGCCGTATTATAAATCTTTAGGATATGGCAATGAGATTACACCCGTGATGGATAAATATTACGAACAATGCTTTTCCCTTCCAATGTTTCCATCACTAAAAATTGATGAGCAAAATTATGTAATTTCAACCATTTTAGAGCTATTAAATGAAAAATAAAGCGATTGCAATAATCCCAGCACGAGGTGGAAGTAAAAGAATTCCAAGAAAAAATATTAAACTTTTTCATGGTATTCCACTGATTGCTTATAGCATCAAAGTAGCACAAGATAGTGGGCTTTTTTCCAAAGTTTTAGTTAGCACTGATGATGAAGAGATCGCTAGTGTTGCTATGGAATATGGGGCATTTGTCCCGTTTGTAAGACCTGCCGAACTTAGTGATGATTTTATTGGAACTGGAGCTGTTATAAATCACGCCATACAATGGCTAAAAGTGAATAACTTTGAATTTGATTTTATATGTACAATCTATGCAACCGCTCCACTACTAAAAAAAGAGTATTTACAAAAAGGATATGAGCTAATCAAAAATAGTGATGCAAAAATGGTATTTAGTGCAACTTCAATGCCATTTCCAATCCAAAGAACATTTAAACTCACAAAAGATGGAAGATGTGAAATGTTTACACCAGAATATTTCACCTCAAGAAGTCAAGATTTAGAAGTTGCCTATCAAGATGCAGGGCAATTTTATTTTGAAAATCCAAATAAAAATTTCAATGATATACCTTTTGGGAAAGACAGTATCCCACTTATTTTACCAAGATATTTGGTTCAAGATATCGATACACTTGAAGATTGGGAAAGGGCTGAATTTATGTATCAAGCCATCTTAACCCAAGCAAGTAAAAGGGAAAATTAGTACTTTTTCCCTTGTGAGAATTTTGTATTTTTTTGTGGTTTTGAGTCTGTTTTGCTATGACTTCCATAACTTTTTTGCCCTCTATCGTCACTATGAGTTGATTTTTTATCTTTTTCCCACGGTTTTCTATCTTTATTATTATCCCTTTTTGGTTGTCCATCTTTTGTAGAAATCGCCGATGCTCCACCATTTCTAGCATTTCTTTCAGTTCTTATTTTTTGGTCTCTTGAAGGGTTATTTCCTCTTCCTCTTTGTGGTTTAACTTCAGCTACATAAACTTGTTTTGATGTAAATCCATCTAAAGTTATCTGTTTTATCTCTTGTTTTATAAGTCTTTGAATTCCATTTAGATACTCAAGTTCCTCTCCGCAAACCAGTGATATTGCACTTCCAACATTTCCAGCTCGTCCAGTTCGTCCAATCCTATGAACATAATCCTCGCTAATATTTGGCAGTTCAAAATTCACAACATGAGGCAATAAATCAATATCAATCCCCCGTGCTGCAATATCTGTTGCAACTAAAACTCTCACACTTCCACTCTTAAAATCCTCTAGCGCCTTTGTTCGAGCACCTTGTGATTTGTTTCCATGAATCGCAGAAGCCGTTATCTCTTTACCTATCAAATACTCACAAAGTTTATTTGCTCCATGTTTTGTTCTTGTAAAAACCAAAACTTGTTTCCAACTACCATCTTTTATCAGGTGAGCTAAAAGCTCCCGTTTTTTCTCTTTATCCAAAATATAAACAGCTTGAGAAATCCCTCCGCCAGTTTCATTTCTACGAGCCACCTCAAGTAACACTGGGCTATTTAAAAGATTATCCGCCAATTCTTTTATCTCATCTGAAAAAGTAGCCGAAAAAAGTAAATTTTGTCGATTTTTCGGGAGCAGCGCAAGAACTTTTTTTATATCATTTATAAAACCCATATCGAGCATTCTATCTGCTTCATCAAGTATTAAAAATTCTATTTTACTCAGATCAATCGTTTTTTGTCCAACATGGTCAAGTAGTCTTCCAGGAGTTGCCGTTAAAATATCTACACCTTTTTTAAGCGTTGCAATTTGTGGATTTATCCCAACTCCACCAAAAATTACAGTTGATTTTATTGGTAAATATTTTCCGTAAGTCTCTACACTTTGCCCAACTTGCGCTGCTAATTCTCTTGTTGGAGTTAGTATCAATGCACGAATGTGTTTTTTTTCATTTGATGATGTTTTTTGACTTAGAAGTTCAAGTAAAGGCAAAGTAAATCCAGCAGTTTTCCCAGTTCCTGTTTGGGCTCCAGCTAAGACATCTTTTTTTTGAAGTATCACTGGAATAGCTTTTGATTGGATTGGTGTTGGGTTTAGATAACCCTCTTCGTTAAGTGCTTTTAAAATAGGTGCAGATAAACCTAATGTTGAAAATGACATTTTTTCCCTTGTGATTGCCTCAACTTATGAAGCTTAATTTTATGGGAGTTTATTATATTTTTACAAAATAAGAGATTTTGAGATTTTAAACACTCTTATTTACTGAAAAAATCCAACTTTATGTTCTTTGTCAAACATATTTTTTTTCTCTTTTTCAATTTGCTCAACAAAATCTTCAGTTGTAAAAAATGGCTCATCTAAAACAGCTATTTTGTAAGCTGTATTTTTTACAATCATCTCAATTTGTCCACCAGTTAAATCAAAATTAGCCAACTTTTCAATATCAATTTTCCCTTTAGTAGGTAAAACAGATGGGAGCATTTTACTCCAAAGCTTAGTTCTTTGCTCATTTGTAGGTTTTGTAAATTCAATTTTATAGTTAAACCTTCGACTGAATGCTTTATCGATACTTTCAAGTAAATTTGTAGTTGCTATTAAAATTCCATCAAATTTCTCAATTTGTTCTAGGAAAATATTTTGCATTTGATTGTGCATTTTTTCACTTCCACTAGAATTTCCAGTAACTCTGTTGCTTAAAAATTGATCTGCTTCATTTAGCAAAAGTATCGGTTCTGATTTTGTTTTGACACACAACTCTTTGTAACTATCAAATATTTTTCGTACATTTTTTTCACTCTCCCCAACATACATTGATAAAATTTTACTACAATCAAAACTCAAAATTTGCTTTTTCATAGATTTTGCAATTGCTAAAGCCGTGATGGTTTTACCAGTCCCAGCAGCTCCATAAAATATTATTCTCGCATCAATCCCTTTTCTTTTATCTTTAATTCCCCAATCTTTTAGTCTATTTACAACTGTTTTATCAACTTGTTTTAAAAGTGCTTTTAGTGTTTCTTCGGTTTTTGGATTTAAAACAATCTCATCTAAATCTTTTTTAGGCTCAATTAATTCAAATGTTTCTTGCTCCCCAATTAACATATCAAGTTTAATTTTTTGTTTTCTTTTATCTTTTTTATTTGGATGTGAGATTTTATAAAGTATCTGTTCAGGGATAAAAAAGTTACGATTTATCCCACCAAATGGTGTTAGCATCTCATCATAATCAATCAACCCTTTACCTATTAGATTTCCACTCTCTTCAAGTAAGCTTCTATGTTTTATCTTCTCGTAATCATCACTTGAGATAAGATTTATAAGTGAAGTCATATCGCGAATTGACTCATCTCCGCCACTATACTCCTCTTTTAAAAGTGCCAAAAATAACATTTGTTCTTTCTCTTCAAGTGTATGTTCTTTAAAAAAACTTTCAAGCATAATTTCAACTTTTGTAGCTGCAATTCTCTCTTTTATCCTATTTTCCAACAAGTTAAGTTTAGATTTTAACCTATTGATATTTGGTGAATTTGGCTCAAAATTGTGTTTTACAACATTTAATTTTTGTGCTAAATCTATCTTAAAAAACTGATCTTGCAAATATTCCAAATGGTCATTGTATTCTTTGATTTCTGGCAAAACCAAATCCAAACTCCCAACTTCAAGTAGTTTTAAAAATGATGAACTAAGTGAAATTGCACTATTTAAAAGCTCAAGATTAGGCAATTCACTCACCTTAATGGGCATCATATTTGCTTGAACTATCCAACCAAGCTCAAGGAGATTTTTAATAAGGGCGATTTTAGGAAGATGTAAAAACTCTTTTGTATCGTAAAAATCACCAAGTAAATCAACAACCATCATTGTTGTGTTTCCACTTACATAATATTTTGTAAGTGCTTGAAGGAGTATGGCTTCTTCTTTATTGCACTTGAGTTGAACGAAAATATCAAGTGCTTCTATCTCATTTGTTGTTAAAAAATCTATTGTGTTTTTCATATTTGTATTTATATCCAATCTTATATCCATAAATTATCGATCAATCTAGTTGTCCCAATTTGAACAGCAACCAAAATAATTGTATTTTTTAATTCAACTTTTTTTAGTTGTTTTAACTCTAACGAAACCACTTCAATATACTCAATTTTTATACCATCAAGTGTCGCAAACATAACATTCTTAATCTCATCAATATTCATATTGCCACCAACAATAAGTTTTGTAGCATTTTGAAGACTTGCTGAAATTTTTAGTGCTTCTTTTTTTTCACTATCACTTAAATATGCGTTTCTACTACTAAGCGCTAAACCATTCAAATCTCTTATTAATGGGCAATCTACGATATTTATTGGTAAAAAAAGATTCTCAACCATCTGTTTTATGAGTATAACTTGTTGCGCGTCTTTTCTTCCAAAATAAGCATTAGTTGGACGAACAAGATTAAAAAGCTTGAGGACAATTTGAAGCACACCATCAAAATGTGTAGGTCTTTTAAAACCATCAAGTACAAAACCTCGCACATTTGGTGCTTTTATAGTTACCTCATCACTCCCGTAAATCATATTTATATCTGGCATAAACAAAATATCAACTCCAGCAAGTGTGCAAATTTTCTTATCTGCCTCATCTTTTTTTGGATATTTTGCAAAATCTTCACCAGCTAAAAACTGAGTTGGATTTACAAAAATAGAAACAATAACTATCTCATTTTCCCCTCTAGCTTTTTTTATAAGTGAAATATGCCCTTCATGTAATGCCCCCATTGTTGGGACAAATCCTATCGATTTTGTCGTACTTTTCGTAAAAGCTTGTAGTTCTTTTTTATCTGTAATAATTTTCATGGGGCGGATTATAGCTTATGGGGGGTTAAAAATCTAAAAGACTAATTTTAAAATTACAAAACCATAACTCTCCACTTTTTGTAGTACGCAATAACTCGCAAAAATACCCCAAAAATAAAAATAATTCCTAGGGTAAAATATGATAGAAAATTGTAGAAATCCAAACCATAGACAAGAAGTCCAACAAGCAAAGATACAGTCCCATAAAATCCTGTTTTAAAAATAAATGGGACTTCGTTGATTATGACATCTCGCACAATTCCACCGCCGACTGCTGTTACAAATGAAAGTGCCAAAATACCAGTTAGATTGAAGTTGTGTTCAATCGCAATTAATGCACCAGTTATACTAAAAGAAACAAGCCCAATACTATCACTTACAATAAAAATAAGTTTATTTTCAATCGAAGCTTTTTTGTGGAATTTAAAAAGTATAAGTAGTATCAAAACGATTAAAACTATAATTGCTGGATAATCGTGAGAAAAAGTGTATGGAACTTTATCAACAGCGATATCTCTTATGATTCCACCACCAAGTGCAGTTAAAAAAGTAGCGACCAAAATCCCCAAAAGGTCAAGTTTATTTCTAACGGCTACAAAAAATCCACTTACCGCAAAAGCAACGATTCCTATATACTCAGCTATTTCAAACATCTAAGTGCCTCCAAAATAGCTACTTTTTCTAAATCTTTGATTTTAGATTCAAGTGTCTCAGCAGTTTCAAATTCGTTTAATTGAAGTTCTTTTTGTAAAATAATTTCCCCCTCATCATAATGCTCATCGACTTTATGAATTGTAACTCCACTTATTTTCTCATTGTTAGCTATTACAGCTTCATGGACAAATCGTCCATACATTCCAACTCCACCATAAGATGGAAGAAGTGCTGGGTGTGAATTGATTATAAAAAAATTATTGGCTAAATATGGTGATATTTTTTTCATATATCCCGCTAAAAGTACATACTTACAATTGTATCTTTTTAGTAAATTGGATATTTCCAAATCAACATCACAAACAATAGATTGATTTACTACAAAGTTTGGAATTTGATTGTTTTTTGCTTTTTGTAAAACTGGTGCAGAGGTGTTGTTTGAGATGATTAATGAGATACTAAATGGTAGTTCTTTATTTTGTGAAGCGTCATAAAGTGACTCAAAAATAGAGCCATTATGAGAGGCTAAAATAGCTAAATTTTCCATCTAAAACCTTTTAAATTATTTTGGCTCGAACTCTACACTAAAACCACTTTTGATAATATAATAATAAGAGTTTAGATAACATACCAAAAAAAATTTATTAGGATTTATGATGGTAGAAAGATACGCAAGAGAGCAGATGAGTTCAAAATGGACACAACAAGCAAGATATGCAGCGTGGCTAGAAGTTGAAAAAGCAGCGGTAAAAGCTTGGAATAAACTGGGACTAATTCCTGATGAGGATTGTAAAAAAATTGTAGAAAATGCTACTTTTTCAGTTGAGAGAATTGAAGAGATTGAAGCTGTTACAAAACACGATTTAATTGCATTCAATACAAGTGTAAGTGAGAGTTTAGGTGAAGAAAGCAGATGGTTCCATTATGGAATGACAAGCTCAGATGCAGTTGATACAGGTGTTGCTATTCAAATGAGAGATTCTTTAGAAATCATCATTGAAGATGTGAAGATGCTTATGGAATCTATCAAAAAAAGAGCAATGGAACACAAAATGACTTTGATGGTTGGTAGAAGCCATGGAATTCACGGAGAGCCTATCACTTTTGGTTTAACTTTAGCTGTTTGGTATGATGAAGTAGCACGACATCTTTTGAATCTTGAACAAACAATGGAAGTTATCGCTGTTGGTCAAATTAGTGGAGCTATGGGTAACTTTGCTCACGCGCCACTAGAACTTGAAGAGTACGCAATGAGCGAACTTGGACTTAAACCAGAGCCTTGCAGTAATCAAGTAATTCATAGAGATAGATATGCAAGACTAGCAACGGCGTTAGCATTATTAGCTTCATCTGTTGAAAAATTTGCAGTTCAAGTAAGACATTTACAAAGAACAGAAGTTTATGAATGTGAAGAGTATTTCGCAAAAGGTCAAAAGGGAAGCTCAGCGATGCCTCACAAAAGAAATCCAATTTTAACCGAAAACATAACGGGGCTTGCTAGAATGGTAAGAGCTTATGTAACTCCTGCTTTAGAAAATGTTGCTTTGTGGCACGAAAGAGATATTTCTCACTCTTCAACTGAAAGATTTTGGTTACCAGATGCATTTATTACAACTGACTTTATGCTTCACAGAATGAATAGTGTTATTGCAAATTTAACTGTAATGCCTGAAAATATGATGAAAAACTTAAATCTAACAGGCGGATTAGTATTTTCACAAAGGGTCTTGCTTGAACTTCCACTAAAGGGTGTAAGTAGAGAGGATGCGTATAGAATCATCCAAAGAAATGCCATGAAAGTTTGGGAAGAGATACAAATAGGAAAACCAACTACAAATGAAAAAGGTGAGTCTTTATATCTTCAATATCTTTTAGCAGATGATGAGTTAAGAAATTCACTTTCAGAAGAGCAAATTAGAGAGTGTTTTAGCTTTGATTATTACACAAAAAATGTGGACAAAATTTTCGATAGGGTTTTTAAATAAATAAAAAGATGCGGAATATTTATCCTGCATCTTTTTAAGATTCACACTAATCCTTAATTTGATATAAATTATTCTTTGTTTGAGAATAACTTAAAACTGTTATTTTTGAGTTTAGAAAGTCTATTTAATGGGATTTGTAAGTGGTGGGTCATCCAGGACTCGAACCTGGGACCACTCGGTTATGAGCCGAGTGCTCTAACCAACTGAGCTAATGACCCTTATGAAGAACCAGCTGGTTTTTGGACTGGGATTATAAGTTTTACTCGATTAAATACACCTTAAAGCAATACTAATAATAAACTTTTAGATACAATCTGCAATATGAAAGAGATATATTTTATAACAGCGACCAATACAAATGTTGGAAAAACAAAAGCATCAGAGATATTTTTGAAAAAATTCGCATCAAGTGGAAAAAAAGTTGGTTATTTTAAACCGATTGAAACTGGTGTTTTTGATATTCCAGAAGACGGGAGCAAGATGCTTAATCTAGCAAAAAGTTTAAATAGTGATTTTGACCTATCAATTAATGATGTTGTCCCATTTCAATTCAAACTTCCAGCCGCTCCATTTGTTGCAAGTGGTGGCATTAATATTGATATAAATACAATAAAAGAGAAAATGACAAATCTGCTTTTATTTTGTGATGTTTTAATTATTGAAGGGGCTGGTGGACTTATGGTTCCAATTAATAAAGATTATTTTATGATTGATTTAATAAAAGAGATAAATCCGGATGATACATTTTTGATTGTTCCATCAAATTTAGGCTCGATCAACGAAACTTTACTATCAATAAATGCTTTAAAATCGATGCAAATTAAACACACTTGGTATATCAATTTATACATTGATAAAGAGGATTTTCCAACAGTTACACTGCCATTTTATAAAGCATATTTCGATAAACTACATTTTTTAAATCAAGGGGTCAAATGAAAATAATATATACAATCTTTGCGTTAACGATATCGCTTTTTGCAATTGAGCAAACTGAAAAAATATCCAAAATAGAAACTATAAGTCAAGACAAAAAAGAAGCAACAATCAATCTAGGAAACCTACTTATTGGACAAAGCGGAATTATAATAAATACAGACATTAAAAATAAAAATGTTATTTTAGATTATGCAACCGTTATTGACTCAGACACAAACAACTCTAAAATAAAATTTCTAAATCAAGAAATTATTGAACAAAATGCTATTCCTAAAACAAAATTACTTCCTAGAGTGGGCGATAGTTTTATTATAAATCATCTCTATAAAAATGCAATTATAATTGCGCCAAACTATAAATCACAACAAGAGATTAAAAAACTATATCCAAACTTTACATTTATAAATAGTAACATATTTGGTGGGTACTTAAAAATCAATAATACTCCAGTTCCATCAAAAGAGGATATAACTTCTTTTGCACACCAAAACGATTTAGGTATTATTTTTTTGATTGAAAATAACAATATCAATATCATCGATGCTATCTCATTTAATGTTTTAGAAAAAAGTACTTTAAGTGTTGATGACAATACAACAATAAAACCATTTTATACAAATGTTGAAGATATAAAGAATTCAACATTTACCTTTTTTAAACCAGAAAATATCGGAGATTACAACACATATTATAAAACACTATTAGGAGCTACAAATGGAAAATAAACATATTTTAGCACTGCAAAATATTGTTGGTGAAGAAAATATCAAAAGTGATAAAGCTCACATGATAGCTTATAGCTACGATGCAACTAGAACAAGATTTGAGCCAGACGCAGTTCTTTTTCCAAGAAATAAATACGATATTAGCGCTATTTTAAAATATTGTAATGAGCATAAAATTATAGTTGTTCCAAGGGGTGCTGGAAGTGGATTTACAGGTGGAGCATTACCTGCTAGTGGAGGGATTGTTCTTTCACTCGAAAGACATATGAATAAACTTCTTGAGATTGATATGGAAAATATGGTTGCTGTTGTTGAACCTGGGCTTATAAATATGGATTTACAAAAAGCCGTTGAGGCTGTTGGATTATTTTATCCACCAGATCCTGCTAGTGAAGAGTACTCAACACTTGGTGGCAATGTAAGTGAAAATGCTGGTGGTATGAGAGCTGCAAAATATGGGATAACAAAAGATTATGTAATAGCTTTAGAGGCTGTTTTACCAAATGGTGAAATTATTAGAGCTGGTAAAAAAACAATCAAAGACGTAGCTGGATACAATATAGCTGGTATTTTAATAGCTAGCGAAGGCACATTAGCTGTTATCACCGAAATCACTCTAAAACTTATTCCAAAACCAAAATACAAAAAAACATATATGGGGATTTTTCCGAGCGTAACAAGCGCGATGAATGCCGTATTTAAATCTTTAGCAAGTGGTGCAAACCCTGTTGCGATGGAATTTTTGGATTCTTTAGTTATAGAAGCTTTAAGGAAAAAACTAAAAGTTGACCTTCCAGAGTTTGCAGGGGGAGTACTAGTTGGGGATGTAGATGGAAGCTTACCTGATGAAATCACATATCAATTGGAAATCTTAGAAAAATCATTTAAAGAAAATGGCGCATCTGATTTTATAGTTGCTTCAAACGATGAAGAAGCTAAAAAACTTTGGTATGCAAGGAGAAATGCGAGTCCTGCTGTTACGATTTTTGGTACAAAAAAACTCAATGAAGATATTTCAGTTCCAAGAAGTAAGCTACCAGAAGCACTCGAAGCTATCTATGCTATTGGTGACAAATATGGGTTTAAAGTTCCTTGCTTTGGACATGCAGGAGATGGAAATATCCATGTAAATGTTATGGTTAAAGATAAAAATAACACCAAAGAGATGGAAGATGGACATAAAGCAATTGAGGAGATTTTCCAACTCGTAGTTGATATGGGTGGAACCTTAAGTGGTGAACATGGAATTGGAACATCTAAAGCACCATTTATGCATATTGCTTTTACGCAAGCAGAAATGGAGCTTTTTAGAAGCATCAAGAAAGCATTTGACCCAAATAATATTTTAAATCCTTTTAAAATGGCTCTTTAGTAGTGTTTGAAAAATTAAAATTTGACAAAACAGCTTTGTTTGGCGCAATAAAAAAGATTTATACTTTTTTTGATGATGATACATTTCATTATGCAGCCAGCCTTAGCTTTTTTACTATTTTTTCAATGCTTCCTATTTTAGCTTTATTGATCGCAGTGATGTCAACTTATGAAATTTTTGCATCACAAATTGAACTTTTTTTATTTTATATACTTGATTTTGTAAATCCCACTCACTCTGAAGACGTAATCAGTGGAATTGAGCATTTTCTATCAAATATTGACAAATTAGGAACTTTAGGATTTTTTTATCTACTTTTTGTATTTACAATGTTTTTTAAAGATTATGAAAACATAATCAGTAAAATCCACCAAACAAGCGAAAGATCATTTGTTGCAATGTCATTTTTATACATCAGTTTTTTATTTTTAATACCACTTAGCTTAGTTGTTTTTGCATTTATTTCAACATTTATAGACAATAGCTTTACACAAGTTATATTGGAATTTATCTTTGGAATGCTATTTATGACTTTGTTATTTAAAATCTCAATCAATAAATTTGTTTCTCTAAAAGCATCTATTATTTCTGCTTTTGTAACTTTAGAAGTTTTAAAATTTACACAATTTATGTTTATTTATTACATAACATACTCCACCACATATGCAACGATTTATGGGACACTTAGTGCTATTGTATTTATGTTTTTGTGGATTTATATCTCTTGGATTATTTACCTTTATGGTGTTAAGTTATGTCACAAACTAAATCTTAGGTATACAAAATGAAAATTTTTATTGTTCTTATATTACTAATTAGTGGTCTTTTTGGAGCTGATGGTGCTCCGCTTATAAATTTAAGCGTTGCCCAAGTTGAACAACCAGAACAATTTGTAAAAACAATAAATATTGCAATTATTTTAGCCCTATTTGTACTTGCCCCATCATTGCTTTTGATGGCAACAAGCTTTACAAGACTTATTATTGTTTTTGGACTTTTAAGACAAGCACTCGGACTTCAACAATCACCACCAAATCAAGTAATCATCTCATTAGCACTAATTATGACTTTTTTTATTATGCAACCATATGGAAAAAATGCATGGGACAATGGTATAAAACCATATATGGAAAAAACAATCCCTTATGAAGTTGCAATTGAAAAGAGTGTAAAACCATTTAAAGAGTTTATGTTAAAAAACACAAGGGAGAGTGATTTGGCACTATTTTATAGAATAAAAAAAGAACCAAATCCGCAAACACTTGATGATGTTTCAATCATCACCCTTATGCCTGCATTTATGATTAGTGAACTTAGGACCGCTTTTGAGATAGGATTTTTAATATTTTTACCATTTTTGGTTATAGATATTATTGTTTCATCTATTTTGATGAGTTTAGGGATGATGATGCTTCCGCCTGTTATGATAAGTTTACCAGTTAAGCTTGTATTTTTTATTATAATTGATGGTTGGTTTGTAATTATTGGAAATCTAGCACAATCTTTTAAATGACACCAAAGTAAGAAAAACAGTTGAGTCAAATCAAAAACATTACAAACCACAACAAATAGGACTTCTATGGAGCTTGATGAACAAAATTTAAAACGGATAAAAAAAAGTGTATTTACTATCCTTTTTATTTTTTTAGCCTTTGTATTTTTAATATATTTTGTATCATCAACAGTTGATGAATACAGAAAACTACCATCACTTACAACATCAAAACTTGATCTTTCTGTTCGTGGTGATATTTTAAGTAAAGACAATTTTAAAATCGCAACTTCAAGAAAAATCTATACAGCAAGCATTGACACAAGAGCTTTGGATTTGAGTAAAAAAGAACTATTTATAAAATTATTTTCAATTTATAGTGATATGGATGAGACTATCTTAAGGGAAAAAATCGAAAACTCATTAAGAAAACCAGGACACCTAACAATAAGTAGGGATATATCTTCAAGGGCTGCAAAAAACCTAAAACTTTTAGGGAGAAAACTAATTGTACTAAAAGTATTTCATGAGATAAAAATTAAAAATAGTAGTGTTGTATTTGGACTTAATATTTTTGAAACAGGCGAAACACGAGATTACCCATACAATGACACCCTAACTCCTGTCATTGGGCATCTTAGAAAAGAGATAGATAACCATGATAAAACAAGAATAAGTGGAATTAAGGGGCTAGAAAAAAGTTACAACATTGAACTAAACAATATAAGAAATGGTATATTAAAAGGGGAAAGAGACATCTCTTCAAATATTATTTTCAATAGTGACTCAAAAATCACAACAAGAAAAGATGGAAATGCACTTGTTTTAAATATTCCCTTAAGGCTACAAAAAAATATTGAATTAATGCTTGATATTTACAAAGAGAAATTAGGAGCTGATGAGATTATAATCTCAGTTATGGATTCAAGAAGTGGTGATGTTTTATCGTTAGCATCATCAAATAGATTTAATCCAAGATTTATAAGAGCCGAAGAGATTGGTAATCTTAACATTAGTGCAATCGAATACCAATATGAACCAGGCTCAGTTATAAAACCAATCGCAATATCTCTTGTTTTAGAAAGAAATAAAGCTAGTCTAACGGAACTAATAAACGCACACAACAATGGTTCAGTGAATGAAAAAGGGGAATATCCTAGGGGTGAGATACATATTGGTGATTGGGATATTTCAGATGACCATCAATTTACCAAGAATATGCTAACTATTGAAGATATTATTATAAATTCAAGCAACATTGGAACACTAATTTTAGCAAATAGATTAACAGGTAAAGAGCTACTTGATGGTTACCATTTATTTGGCATAAATGAAAAAAGTGGGATTGATTTGCCTTACGAAAAAGCAGGAACTTTGCCAACTCTACATCAGCTTTCTTCTGGTGAGCAAACAAGAAACTTAAATATTTTCAAATCAACAATATCTTATGGACAAGGCATGACAACAACCTTTATGCAGCTAGTTAAAGCATACAATGTATTTAATAATGATGGTTATCTTGTATCACCAACAATTGTACAAAAAGAGATAAAACAACAGCCAGTTAAAATTATTTCAAAAAAAACAGTAGATACAATGAAAGGATTATTAATCAAAACAGTTCAAGAGGGAACCGGGAGAAATACAATCTATGAAGGACTTGAGATTGGTGGTAAAACAGGAACGGCAAATACTGTTGGTAAAGGTGGTTACCAAAAAAAATATATCAGTAGCTTCTTTGGCTTTGTAAATGATAAAGAGCATAAATATACAGTAGGTGTAACAGTAAATAACCCAATAAGCACTGGGGAGCATTGGTACTACTACTACGCTGCTAATTCAGCTGTTCCTGTATTTAAAAAAATAATTGAAATTATGGTGAAATTAAACTACTTAAAACCGCAAATAGTTGAGCAACCAGAGCAAAGTCCATTTGAAAAGCCAAAACAATAATATTTTTTTGGTACAATCGCAAAAAATTAACCAAACAAAAAAGGAGAAAATATGGCAAGAGGAAATATCAAAGAGTACAACCTATCAAAAGAGGAGTTAAGCAAATTAGCTTATGCAAAAATAACAACTTCAAAAGGGGTTATTATGATTAAATTAACTCCAGAATTTACACCAACAACGGTAGCAAATTTTGCAGCACTTGCAAATGATAAATTTTACGATGGATTAAATTTTCATAGAGTAATAGCAGGATTTATGGCACAAGGCGGATGCCCACAAAAAACTGGTATGGGTGGACCTGATTGGACTATCAAATGTGAAACAAAAAGTGAAGGGCAAAAACACAAAAAAGGTTCACTTTCAATGGCACACGCAGGACCAAATACAGGTGGAAGTCAATTTTTTATCTGTTTTGTATCTTGTCCACATCTTGATGGTGGGCATACAGTATTTGGAAATATTGAAGCTGATGATAGTGAAAGTTTTGATGTTTTAGATAGCATCAAACAAAAAGACACAATCGAATCAATAGAAATCTTAGAAGCGAGATAATCTTATTTTGGAGTCATTTGACTCCAAAAAACTACATTTTCAATCTTAAAAAAATCATAGAAGTCATAATAGCATCACTAAGAGCATCATGTTTTCCCATCATTGGGAGATTTAATTTTTTCATAATCGTATTAAATCTCAAATCAACATTCCCTTGTGGAATCCTCCCCACAACCTTATCAAAATAAAGAGCTGAAACTTCAATTTGCTCATTTGGTAACTTTATCCCTATTTTTTCTTTTGTGTATTTGTTTATCATCGCAACATCAAACTCAAGGCAATACCCAACAAGTGGGCGATTTCCAATAAAATCTAAAAACTCATATATTACTTCATCTATCTCTTTTGCATCAGCTAAGTCACACTCCCTTATTTGATGAATCTTTATAGAATTTCCATCTAGTTTTTTCTTAGGCTTTACAAATCTTTCAAACTTTTGACTTGTTAAGATTGTATTTCCTTTAATTTTAACAGCTCCAATAGAGATAATATCATCTATTTTAGGATTTAATCCCGTTGTCTCACAATCAAAACAAATATATTCATCTCCAGTATAAGGCTCAAAAAGAGTTTCATATTTTTTATTTGTAAGTTTATTTTTATTCAAATTTTTAAAAAAATTATCAAACATATACTTACCTACATCAAATTTAATTTATAATGAAAAGAGATAAACTTTTTAAATTTCTCAACTATTTTTAGCCCATCTCTTAGTAAATCTTTTTCTAAAGAATTTAACATATTTGGATTTATATAGTTATCAAGTGGCTCTTTTGCATCTATCTTTTTCAGTCTAAATTTTAGCCGTAAAGTGAGTAGCAAGTTAAATGTTTCAATAAGCTCTAAACTAAATTCCATATCGATAACATCCATACTTTGCAACTCTTTTATCCTATGAATTGTGTTTGTTTTTCTTATTTTATGTTCCAAAGATAACGCTCTTATTCCATGAACTATTGGGAAAATTCCCCCTTTTTTAATATCAAGCTCATCTTTATGTTCCCGTTTATCAACAATAAAATTAGCAAACATCCCAAGTGGTGTTGTGAAATTTAAAACTGGTTTTGCAAAAAATGAGTGAAATACGCTAGAATCAGTTGCTTTTATAAAAAGATATTGTTTTAGATTTACAAGTAAATACTTATCTCCAGCAACAGCAAATGCATCATAAAAAATAGCCAAATTCATATGATTTTCTTCACTAGGTGTATTTATCCAATCAAAAATTGTCTCCTCAAATTCACTTTGTGTTTTAACCCAAAATGGATTTGAAACCATGATATTTCCTGTACATCTAGGGTAACCACAATCGATAAGGTGGTTTGTAAAGTTTTGTGTAAATTCAAAAATTACCTCTTTACTTACTTTACAATCATTTGAGAGAATAAGAGCATTATCTTGGTCTGTTCTTAATATTTGCTCCTCTCTCCCCTCGCTCCCCATAATAATAAGTGCAGCGCTTGTTTTAAGCTCTTCTGGAGCAATTAATTCAAACAATCTTTTAAATAGTTTATTATTTAGTTGGCTGATTATCTTTGCGATATATCGCACCTTAACCCCTTTTGCATGGAGTATCCGTATTACCCTTACAAATTTTTCACTTGCAAGTTTTAACTCTTCAACATTTTGGGTATTATCAAGTTCCAAGATAACTGAATACGTATGTGAAGCAAAAAAACTAGTCAATGAAATCAAATCTAAAACACCAGTAATATTGTTCTCATCATCAACAACCACCAATCTTTTAACCCCAAACTTATTCATCTCAATTTGAGCATTAAATAAAAATTCATTTTGGTTTACAGTTTTTAGCCCCCAAGAGGTTATAATTGAAATTGGTGAATCAAAATCTATTCTATTTAAGATTATTTTTTCCCTAAAATCAGTATCTGTTACGATTCCTAGTTTCCCATCAGCACCTTTTACGATAATAGAGGATGCTTTACTTTTTTTCATAGCTTCAACTGTATGAAAAATCGTTTTTGTATCCTCAACCATAAGAGGTTTTTGTAAATACGCATCACACACCTTTGAAATCATAAAGTTTATAAACTCTTTACTTTGTTCATTATCAACACTACTATTTAATTTTGTTGAGATTGATTGAAAGAAATACCCCTCAAGCTCCTCATTTTTATACATAATCTCCAAGAAAATATCTCTAGGCAACGCGTAACATATTGTTTCGGTCGTTGTCTTAAAAGTGTGTTTTGCACTATTTGCAATAAGTGAAATTGGGTCAAAATATTCACTATTTCCAAATACAGAAATAACTGTATCTTCATGAATCTCTTGCACTACACCTTTTATGATGAAATACAAAAAGAGTGGCTTCTCATCAGCTAAAAGCAAAGTTGTATTTTCTTTAAAATAGACAACATCAAGTGCTTCAAGTAGCTTATCCAATTCAAAATCATCTACTCTATTAAATGGTGAAATTTGTTTTATAAAACTTTTTTGCTCCAATAAACTCATCATAAATCCTTGTTATTTTGGAACAACCGTTGTTAGATTTAACATTGTCCAACTTTCCAATCCACCTCGATACCAATTTAATTTTTTTGCAGGATAACCAATTTTTAAAAGATTCTCAATCGCCCAAGTTGATTGTGGACACCATGCGGCATTACAAAACAAAAGAAGTGTTTTTGCATTTTTAAAATCATAAACTCCCATATTTTGTGTAACTCCGATAGCTTCCAAAACATCGCCAAATTCAGCTGGATTTTTTGTTTTATCAAAGTTTGGAAAAGGAAGATTTATAGCCGTTGGGAGTGTCAATCTTTCATACCAAACAGGAAGTCTAGCATCAACCAAAACCATATTTTTATCATTTTGAGCTTTTTGCATAAACTCCACAACTTCATACTCACCAAAAGTTTTAATTTCACTATTGATATACATTGGGGCGATTTTTCCAACTGTTGTTACAAAAGTTTTTTTGCACTCATTTGGGACATCATTATTTGCCATATTTCCACCCCAAATAGTATCAACTTTAATACCAACATCTTTACACTTAGGACTAATATCTCTTGTAATGTTGTATTCACTTTTTACATCGTATGAGTCAGTAAAAGTTATCTTAATTGGATTCTTTTTCAAATCCAATTCTGCCCCGTTTAAAATAGCACTTCCAATGCAAACAAAAAATAAAGTTTTAGTTAGTTTTTTCATATTAGCCCCTTTTTAATTTTTTAACTAAATATATTTTATATGAAATCAAATAAAATCAAAGTCACATATTTGCATTACAAAAAAATATTTTTGTTACCCAATTGTAACTACCTTGAGATACCCTCTTAAAATTTCACAAAAAGGAAAATTTATGGAAAATAAAATCCAACAAGATATATTATTTGTGGCTGTTGAAATCCCAACAACCATACAAAGAGGTGATTTAGAAAAAGAGTTTCCAACTCTTATTTTGACAAATATAGAAAATTCACTAGTTGGTGAAGTTGCAAACAATAAATTTTTATTTGCTTCATCATTTGGTGTTTTAACTTTTTGCAACTTTAGTCACAACGAAATAAAATCAATTCTGGCTAGATTAAATATCAAAGATGCAAACAATTACGAAACAGCGCTTATAAATCAAGATTATCCGATGATTTTGGATAATAATTTCCAAAAGCCAGAGATAGATGCAAACACAATCAAATACAATAAATTTGACAAATCGATAGCATCAATTATCTCACTCGTCCTTTCCCAAAGTGTTGGATTGGAAAAAAGGGAAAAATCACTTGAAGTAAAAATGGGTGAGATAAAAAAGATTTATGAAAAGATAGAAAAACTACAAATAAAAGATAGAAAAGAGCTTATGAAATTTGCAGGAAGTATCGCAAAAGAGAGGTTTGATATCTTAAACCAACTATATTTACTTGATAAGCCAGATATTATTTGGGACGATAGTGAACTAGAATCACTCTACAATCAACTCTCATATCAACTAGAATTAAAAAACCGTTTTGAAGTAATTGAATACAAAATAACTCACTTAAAAGAATCACTTGAATTGGCAACAGACCTTGTAAATCAAAAATCTAGTGAGTATTTGGAGTGGATTATTATTTTACTTATTGGGGTTGAGATTATTTTTACAATTTATGATTTTTTCATACGATAACTTTTTGTAATTAGTTCGTAATCATATTTTAATAAGATAATTGACAAACAAGGAGTTTAAATATGATAGATGTAAAACAAGAGATACTTGAAAAGTTTCCAAAGCTTGATACAAAATTACCGATGATAAAAAAATCAATTTTCAAACTAGCTCAAAAAATAGTCCATGAGGAGAAAATAAACGATTTTTTAAAACAAAATCAAGACTTAAATGGTTTTGAATTTGTTGAAGCAACACTTGATTATTTCAAATTTGACTTCACTTATGCTAGTAATGAAATTGAAAATATTCCCTCAACTGGAAGATTAGTAATCGTAGCAAACCACCCACTTGGTGCACTAGATGGACTTTGTTTACTAAAACTTGTAAGCAAAGTTAGAAAAGATATAAAAATAGTAGCAAACGATTTTTTAGCTGGAGTTGAAAATCTCGACTCGCTATTTATAAAAATCGACAATTTCAAATCATCACAGACTAAAAAAAGTATAGAGCAGATTTACAAAGCTTTAAAAAATGAAGAAGCAATTATTATGTTTCCAGCAGGTGAAGTAAGTAGAATAACCCCAACAGGGATAAAAGATGGACTTTGGCACAAAGGATTTCTAAAAATTGCTAAAAAAACTGAAAGCCCGATTTTGCCAATATTTGTAGATGGTAAAAATTCAAAAACTTTTTATACGATTTCGATTTTAAATAAAACATTTTCAACAATTTTACTTTCAGATGAGATGTTTAAACAAAAAGAGAAAAATATCAATATGAAAATTGGAAGATTGATAGAGTTTGAAAATATTGAACTTAAAAATAAAGACACAGAGGAAACTATTAAAATCTACAAAAAACACCTCTATGGCTTAACAAAAGGGAAAAGTTTTTTTAAAACATCAAATCCAATAGCACATAGCGAAGATAGAAAAAACATCAAAAAAGAGTTAAAAAAAGCTGTGACTTTAGGCTCAACCAATGATGGGAAAAAAATATATCTTTTTACTTATATCCCAGATAGCTATGTTTTAAAAGAGATAGGGAGATTAAGGGAGATAAGTTTTAGAAAAATAAATGAGGGTGTCAATAAAAAAAGAGACACAGATAAATTTGATAAATACTACAAACATATAATTTTATGGGATGAAGATGAACTGGAAATTGTTGGCGCGTATCGCATTGGAGTAGCTGAAGATATTTACAAAGAATATGGATTTGAAGGATTTTATGCTAATTCTCTATTTAAATTCAAACAACCATTTTTATCTTATATGGAAAATTCAATCGAACTTGGAAGAAGTTTTGTTCAACCAAAATATTGGGGAACTAGAGCATTAGACTACCTTTGGTATGGAATAGGAGCTTATCTTAAAAACAACCCACATATTAAATATATGTATGGACCTGTTAGCTTGAGTGCTAATTTTCCACAATACGCAAAAGAACTTTTAGTTGATTTTTATAGCACCTACTACCCATCAAAAAGAAAATTAGTTGAGCCACAAAATTCATTTTTGTATGAAACAACAGATATTGCACTTTTAAATCCGTTTTCATTTGATGACTATAAAAACGACTTTAAACTTCTAAAAGACACACTTAAAAATATGAATGTTGTTGTCCCTACACTTTATAAACAATACAGTGAACTTTGTGATGATGGTGGCGTTCAATTTTGTGGATTTAATATTGACCCACTCTTTTCAAATTGTGTAGATGGATTTATAATTGTAAGTGTTGACAAGATTAAGGAATCCAAAAGAGCTAGATATATAGATACGATTTAGTCGTATCTAGGCTGCTGTTACAAGTGTGAGATTTATAAGTTTACTTTTGTTTACTAAGCCTCGAATATCGATAATAATAAATTTATCCCAACCAAATTGTTGAGCTACATCAAACATATAATCTCTATCTTCAATATCTTCAATATTTAATAGATCATACTCACCATCTGCTGATATTAGTACAGCTTCATATCCATTTGCTTTTGCTAATGAAATTTCATTTGCAAATTGTTTTTCAATTTTTGATAATATTTTTGTTATGACCATTGTCAACCTCCGTAGAAAAATCATAGATTTCTATGATTTTTTGTTTTGGTAGTTTAATACCTAAAGGTTACCCTTTGATTACTCTGCGATAACTCCACCATCATTTTTTGTAATCACAATAGTTGCTGATCTTGGTCTTGATGTTCCACCATCAGGCCAGTGACTTTCAAAACTGCTTGGATTAGTTAAACTTGTCGTATTTTCCCCTGGATGTTGAATATTTACAAATATTGTTTTCCCATCTGGTGTTTCAGCAATTCCTGTAATCTCACAACCTTTTGGACCAACTAAAAATCTTTTTAAATTTGTAGTTGAAGCATTTTTACCTTTAAAGGTACTAACTGTTTGATTTGTATTTCCATTACTTGGAACACTATTATTTACGATAGAAACATTTGAACCATCCCCATAAGAACCAGGAAGAGCCGCGAGCATCATGCAGTTTGTTTCATCCGTGTATGCACCATCATCTGTTTGTAGCCACATCAATCCTTTTGTTGCTTGACTAAAAAACAATCCATCTGGACTTGAGAAATCGTTTTCATCTGTAAGACTTGAGATATTTATTGTAGATGCCGAATCTGCTTCTGCTCCAAATAGATATATATCCCAACTAAAAGTTGTTGCTGCTCCATTATTATCTGTTTCTTTTAGTCTGATAATGTGTCCATTAACATTTCCTTTTTGAGTTTCTGTTCCTTTTATGTCTGTGTAATATCTAGGATTTGCCGCATTTAATCCAAATGTTTCAGAAGCACCAAAACCACTACCGTCATATGGGGCCTTTCCTCTTTGTGAGTTGTTTGTAAGAGTAATATATACATCACCAGTTAATGGATTTACACCTGTCCATTCTGGTCTATCCATTGGAGTTGCACCAACAATATCTGCTGCAATTCTAATATTTACCAATAAATCTCCCATATCTGCGAAGATATATGTTGCATTTGAAGCTATTGTGCTATTTGAAGTTGAAAGCAAAATCCATTCCCCTATTCCAGTATCACTAAATTTTGCCACATACAATTTACCGCTATCCAAATATTTATCCCCAATATCTAGTCCATTTGCAGTTGCATCATCTTCATTCCAATTTTGGTTTGAAACATACTTATAAATATACTCATTTCTTGCATCGTCCCCCATATAATAAACCAATGGTTTACCATTTGTTACGATTCCAGGCATTGCACCCTCATGTCCCATTCTTCCCATTGCTGTTCTTTTTCTTGGCGTTGAAGTTGGATTAAATGGATCAATCTCAACAACCCAACCAAAAGTATTTGCAACATTTCTATAATCATCTACACCAGTTGCACCTGTTGGTGTTGTGTTCCATCTATCATAAATATCATTAGTTGTTGTGGAATTTGCCCAGCCATAACTTCCGTTATTTGCACTTGAGCCCATATATCTATCTTGCGTTGCTTTTGATTTTGCATCAAGCGTACTACTTGCAGCTCTTTTAAAATATCCAGCCCAATTCTCCTCACATGTTAAGTATGTTCCCCAAGGAGTTAATCCACTTGCACAGTTGTTTAATGTTCCTCTTGTTGCTGTTCCGTTAGTTGAGTATTTAGTTTTAACTAAATCATTTCCACGAACTGGCCCATTTATATCCATTGGAGTTGATGCAGTAATTCTTTTATTAAATGTTGAGCTTTTATTTAAAGCAAATCCAGAATTCCCTTTTTGTATCTCAATAACTGAAATACCGTGAGCTGATACCTCTTTATCAATTTGGGAAGCCAATCTTGAACTTACATTATAAGATGTTGCTTGTGCTTCAGTATGTAAAAATAACTGTGTAATATTTTCATGATTCATACACAACAATCCTCTTTCAGAATTGTTCATATCTTTTGATGTTCCACTTGTATTCATACCAAAATAAAACATACCATCGTGATGATCTCCAGCTCTTAAGCTAAAGTCTGTGTCAGTTCCATCATTATTGTAAGATGGAACTAAATTACTAATTGGGTCTCCAACTTTATATAAAACCTTCATTGAATATGTGTCTGGAATCGACACAGTATCATTTAAATTTTTTGCAACTGGTGTAAAACCAAGCAATACATTTGCAGCAGGTAAACTAACACCATCACCACCACAACCTGTAAAATTAAGCCCAAAGAAGCTTCCAGCAGCCACAACTAAGCCACCTTTTAAAACTGTTCTCCTTGATAGCCTTGCCTCAACAATCTCCTCTATTGAAAGGTTTAGTGAGTTATTTTTTGAAATATCGTCTTGACCGTTTGGTGATGTTGGTGAATTTTTCATCTTTGCTCCTTTTGTTTTTTAATAAAAGAAGCTTAAAACTTGATGGTTACATTTAAGATACATTTTTGATTACATTTTGTCTCTGTAATCTAAATGTAATTATGATATTTAGAGGTGTTAAGTAGATTAAAACGAGATAAGCAAAACTAAATTAAAGTCTAAGCCCAACAACATCTCTCACCTGCCTCATCTTTTCACAAGCGATGATTTTTGCTTTTTTAGCCCCATCACTGAGAGTATCTTTTACAATCTCTGGATTATTTAAAAGATACTCTCGTCTCTCCTTGTAAGGTTCAAAGTAGCTATTGATTTTATCCAAAAGGGTAAGTTTAAAATGCCCGTAACCTTCCCCTGGAGTTTTATATCTTTGTTGTAGCAGAAGTAACTCATCATTTGACATAAAAAGTTTACAAAGTGAATAGATATTACAATTTTCCCACTCTTTTGGTTCATTTAACTCTTTACTATCAGTTACGATCCCCATCACTTGCTTTTTAATTACTTTTGCTTCACCAAACATATCGATAGTATTTCCATAACTTTTTGACATCTTAGCCCCATCGGTTCCCAAAACTGTTGCAACTTCATTATCAACCTTAGCCTCAGGGATAGTTAAAATATCTCCATAGGTATTATTAAAACTATTTGCAATATCTCTTGTCATCTCAACATGTTGAATTTGATCTTTACCAACAGGGACAATTTGGCTATCAAACAATAAAATATCAGCTGCCATCAAAACAGGATATGAAAAAAGCCCATGATTTGTTGCCAGCCCTCTAGCTGTTTTATCTTTATAGCTATGAGCCCTCTCAAGGAGTCCCATTGGTGTATGGTTTGAAAGTATCCAATAAAGTTCAAGAACTTCAGGAACATCACTTTGTACCCAAAAAGTTGATTTTTTAGCGTCCATTCCTAAGCTTAAAAAATTAACAGCTGCTTCAAAAATATTTTTCTTTAAAAAATCGCTATCTTTTACAGAAGTTAAAGCATGATATGAAGCTATAAAAGCAAATAATTCACCGTCATCTTGCGCCTCAATCATCTTTTTTATCATCCCAAAATAGTTTCCTATATGTATCGTTCCACTTGGCTGAATGCCACTTAATATTCTTAATTTACTCAAAATTCAATCCCTTTTTTATAAGTGTTTTTGCAAATACTCTTGCTTCATCTGTAATATGTTCGCCACTTATCATTCGTGAAATTTCTACTACTCTATCATCATAACAAAGTTCATTTACACTTGAAATTTCATCTTTTTTCTCAACTAAAAAATGTTGATTTGCTGTACTACTTAATTGTGGCTGATGAGAAATAGCAAAAATTTGGTAGTTTTTTGAAAGTTTCTTTAATACTTTAGCTATCGATTCACTCTCTTTACCACTCAAATTTGCATCTATCTCATCTAAAAAAAGTATCCCATTTGTTTCACATTCATACATACTTCGTGCTGTTAAAAGTGCTAATCTTAGACGATTAAACTCTCCGCTACTTAATTTTTTAAGCTCTGTTTTGTTTAGCAAAAAACTAACCTCATCATATCCATTTTGTGTTAGGTTTGTTTTATTTATCACGACATCTAAATTTTGCAAATACAAATCTGCTAAAAAAATATCCATATCTTGTTTTAAAATCTCACAAAACTGAACCCTAAAACCACTAAGTTTTTCACCAAGAATTTCCAGTTCTGCTGTTAGTTTTTTATAATTCTTTTCTAAAATAGCTTTTTCAAAAGTTATATTTTCATAACTTTCAAGTTCTTTTGTTTTTATTTGCTTATACTCCAAAGCCTCTTCGATGCTTCCATATTTTTTTAAAATATTTGATAATTGCTCTATTCTATCGAGTGTTTCTTCAATATTTAAATCTTCATTTGCTTCTATTTTGTCATAAAACTTTTCAAATTGGTTATTTATCTCATTAATTGCATCATCAAAAAAACTGCTATTAACTTCCAAAATCTCTAACGCTTGAGATATTTTGTTAGTGTTGTTTAAAAAAGGTTTTGCTTCATTTAAAATTTTCTCAATCTTCTCTTTTTTACTGAGGACATCTTTAAGCCCTTTTAACTCTTCATACTCCCCGATTTTAGGGTTTACTTTTGCTATCTTTTCAATCTCAAAACGAGCAAACTCTTTTAGATTTTCTAAATTTTCCTCATCTTGAGTTAGTTTTTGAAGTTTTGTTTTTATCTCTTTAAGCTCATTAAAACAATTTTTAAATTCACTATGACAAATGGTGTAATCTTCAAATTTTAATCCTCCTAAAAAGTCAAAATATTCAAGAATATTTTCACTTTCAAAATCGCTCGTATCTTTTAGATGCAGGTGTTTAAAAAATCCTTTAGAAAAATCATATAAATCGTTTTTTGAGATTGTTTGATTATTTAAAAAATATCTTGTTTTTGAGACACTAGTTTGTTTAATAATAAATTCTTCATCTATTAAATAATCTTCATTTTTAATATTTTGGTTTGAAACTATTATCTCGCTAAATTTTGCTTTAGCATCTTTTACCCCAAAAAGTGAAACGATACTATTAAAAAGGATAGATTTCCCAGCACCACTTGGGCCACTAAAAATAATAAGTCCATTTTTAAAAGATAACTCTACTTTGCCAAAAGATAAGTAATCCTCCAAATAAAATCTTTCAATCAAGAAGCTCCTCCACATAACCCTTTATAGTTTGTATTTTTGATTTTTTCTAAGTAAACCAAAGTATGCTCAAGGACTTTTTTCTCCTCAACTAATGGTTGCATTAAGATATTTTTCTCAGTTAATGAAAGCGACTGATTATCAACCAAACTCATCACTTCAATTTTTAATTCATCTAAACGATTATTTAAAACTTCTATCATCTTCATTTAAACATACCTGTACTCAAATATCTCTCTCCACTATCACAAAGGATTGTCAAGATTTTTTTACCTTTGTTTTCTATTTTAGAAGCAAATTCTAGTGCGGCAAAAACATTAGCACCACTTGAAACTCCAACCAAAATACCCTCTTTTTTTGCTATTAACCTAGCTGTATTGATTGCGTCATTATCATCAATTTGAATTAGTTCATCATAGATGGATGTATTTAAAATAGAAGGTACAAAACCAGCACCGATACCTTGAATTTTATGTGGCGCAGGTTGTCCGCCACTCAAAACAGGAGAGTTTTTTGGTTCAAGCGCAATAATTTTTATACCCTTTACTCTCTCTTTTAAAATTTTCCCAACGCCACTAATTGTTCCGCCTGTCCCAACTCCAGATATAAATATATCAATATCATCATCCATATCAGTTAGTATCTCTAGTGCTGTTGTTGTTTCATGTGTTAGAGGATTATCTGGGTTTGAAAATTGATTTAGAACCATACTGTTTACTTCATTTTCATTCAGTTCTTTAGCTTTTTCAACTGCACCTTTCATACCAAATTCTGGTGGTGTTAAAACTATGTTGGCACCATAAGCACTCATCATATCTCTTCTTTCAATAGACATTGACGATGGCATAGTCAGGGTCAATTTTAATCCCATACTAGCACAAACAGAAGCTAATCCAATTCCAGTATTTCCACTTGTTGGCTCTATAATATGTGTATCTTGATTGATTCTTCCATCAAGTAATCCACTAGTTATCATATTTAACGCTATTCTGTCTTTAACAGAACCAGATGGGTTCATAAACTCACATTTAGCATAAACTTCACCATAAAGTTCATGGTCAAGATTTGCTAGTCTAATAATTGGTGTGTTACCAATTAAATATGCTACGCTTTTTGCTATTTTCATCGTTATTCCTTTTTATAATGCCAAATCAAAATGGCGATTTACCTGTCCATTCCCGTATCATGTCTCTCTCGTTTTGTGTTAAATCAGCCTCTGGGTGTGCATACACATAACTTCTAAGTGGCATAGCATGATATACAGCTTTGTATATTTCAGTTAATTTTGTATCTTTTTGTTCACTTGTATAACTTTCCCATACAGAAAAATTTAACCATTTTCGCCCCAAATCTATATGTCTTGACATCGTCCAAGATATTGGAGCAATATGACTATACCAAGGCAAAACCGTATTGTTTGAATGGCAATCATAACAACTTCTTTTAAAAACTGCCATAATTTCAGGTGGTGCTTTTATCTCTAAAGCTGGGTCTGTGTTTTTTGGTTCATCATAAGTGACAAAAAATAATTGCATTACCAAAAAAGCACCAAGTAAATATTTTAAAATCGTTTTAATAACTTTCATCTGAATACTCATATTCTTTGGGCAATTTATCTTCAAATTGTAAAATATTTAATTCAATAAAGAAGAAACAAACGATCCAAAGTGCAGCGTCATAAAAATCGAGCCACTCTCCATCAAGTTGCCATAAAATTGCCACAAAAAATAATCCTATATAAAGTGATACCTTTAAAAATCCCAACACTTTAACAGCAACCCTATGAAAGTTCTTTTCGTAAAAAATCTCATACTCAATAAGCAATGCAACCAAAATCCACATCACTGCGTTAAATAAATCCAATATTCCATTTTCATCTATATAAGCAAAAGTCCCATACTCATAAGCTGAATAAACTATCAATATATAAGCTACAAATCTTCCACCTTGAAGGAAAAGTTTTTCACTAAATGATTTGTATTCTTGATCCATTTGAGATGTTTCCCATTCTAAAAGAAAAAGCAAAACAATCCATGCTAAAGATTCTAATCCCTCTATTATAGTTTGGTGCATAAAAAATAAAACCATATTTAAAGACAATAAACTATAAATTCCCCATTTTGCGTAAGGGAAAAGTTTTGCTGCCCTTGAATTACTATCAAACATCTCAAGCCTCCATTATTTTAAGTCGCAAATGTTATCAAATGGCTACAAAAAAGTAGATTATAATTGGACTAAAAAAAGATACCATAAGGTCTTTTCACCTCATCAACAAATTGCTCCACAGAGATATTGCGACCCTTCCTAAAAAACTCTTTCCCTTCAAAGTAAACTATAATTGCGGGAACTGCAAAGATGTTTAATCTAGCTACAAACTCTTTTTCATCTTCAATATCAATCCTTAACATCTCAATTTTAGGAAATTCATCTTCAAATGCTTTAAAAATCTTCGGGTGTAACGCTTTACAAACAGAACAATGCTCCCCTCCAACATACAACATAAATGCTTTTTTAGAACCAATCATCTCATCTAAATTCATTTTTAATCCTTATCACATAAAATTGTATATGGACAAAATTCACAAACTTTCTTATCATCACACATAACGAAATCTACATTTGTTGTTTTAAGTGAGATTAAAATCTCATCTAATCTTTTTAATTTCCCCTCAAGTACAATTTCATCTTTGATTGTCCCACTATTTAAATCATAATACCCGACAACCGAAACACCAAGATTTTTTGATGCTAAGTAGTAAAATTCCAATTGAAAATCAACACTTTTCTCAATCGTTTTATCTGTATCAATTTTCAAATTTGAACCAGTTTTATAATCCAAAATAGCAAATGTACCATCTTTTAATCTATCAATCCTATCGATTTTACCTTTTAGCACAACACCATTTTGTACTATTCTAAAATTTCGTTCAAGCTCAAATATCTCCACTCCAGACTCAATCCTAAGCATCTCGTTGTGAAAGAATTTTTTTATTCTTTTCTTCCAAAGTTCAAGTTCCAAAGTTAGATATGGGTTTATATTTTGATATGTTGAAATTTGATTTATAAACTCATCAAGTGTATATTTTTTACTTTTATAATTTTGCTCCAATATATTATGGATAATATTTCCAAGTTCAAAATTTTTTGGTTTTAGTGTAATATCATGTTCATTTAATTTTAGAATATATCCAAAATAATATTTTCGCTTACACTCCAAAAAGACTTTTAAGGAAGTTGCTGACCATTCGAGCTTACTAAGATCAATTTTTTTAGTTATCTCTTTTGGCGAAATCTCTTTTTTAATATTCTTGTAGATGATATTTGAAAAGTCTACTTTTTGAATTTTTGGAGCTTCAAATAGTTCATTAATAAATCTACTCATAGTATTTTCCCTATTTGATACATATGCAATATCAACATATTTTCCATTATTAAAGAGCTTTTGATAGTAGTATTTTTGAAGATTTTCCCTATCTTGCGGTGTTGGAAGATTTGAGAATTTTTTTACATTTGTTGATATAAATTTATCTTTTGTACTTCTTTTTGGTACAACATTATCATTAAAATCAATCACGATAACACCATCAAATTTAGTGTGTCTTGTTTCAAGTATCCCCATTACAGTTACTTTTCCTGCTTTTACATCATCAATGGTTAATTGTGCTAGTTTTGTCATAAAAATTTTAAATCCATCTTTTAGTGACAATTCATTCAAAAGGAGATTGTTAAAAAATAAATTTTCTATAAAGAATTTCAACTCCTCTAGGTGTTTCAAAATATCGGTGTTTTTTTCATCTTTTGAAATAAACTTAAATATTTCAAAAAAACTACTTTTTTCTATCGGTTTGTTCCAAATATTTCTAATCTTCTCATCAATATACGATTTATCAAGATTAAGATATTCAACCCTTTTTTGATGCTTAGGCTCATCTATATTTAGATAATTATTTATTGCACTTGAAACGGTATAAGTTTGAGAGTTTTTAATGTCGCTCCCCATTGCAAAATTAAAATATCCATCATCATCAAAAAACTTAACATATTTAGAAAACTTTTCATCTGGCAAAATTAATACAATTTTGGACGCTTCAATCCCGTTATTTACCATTTTATTTATTGAATTTTTCACCATACCTATTTGAGTTAATCTAGTTGGTATCTCATATATCTCAATAATTTGCTCCGCTTTTTGTGATGCTTCTTGTTTAATTATTGAATTATTTGAGATATCTATCGTGTACAAATTTCCGCTTTTTAAAGATAAGCCAAGTGTTTCAAAAAGCTCAATATTTTTATAATTAAATCTATTGATTTCAACAATAATTTTAATATTTGTAATTTGCGCCATCTCTTTAATCGTAAAAAATTCAAATGATGAAAAAAATCCCTCATAAAAGATAGTAATCTTTGAAAATTCATCCAAGAACATACTATTTATCTGATAATCAAGTGGTAGAGTTATGTTGTCACAAAGATTATTTTGCGCTAAAACATCAATATATTTTTTGTATATTTGATTAAGTAAATCAAGGTGTTCTGCGTAAAATCCGTAAGTATCATTTCTAGTTAAATCATCTATTGTTTTAAATTCACTGTTAAGTTCATTGAAAAATTTGAAAACATAATCACTTTGTAAATAAAGTTTTTCAAACTGATTGGAGAGTCCTAATTTTTTTATATCTATTTGTTCAATTGCCAGTTGAAGATAGATTATCCTTAAGTCTTTATCAATATGTTTTTTATTTGGTGCCGGTAAAACTACTCGATTTAATAATTCACCTATTGTTATTAGTTTTGGTAAAAGCTGATTGGTAGTTTTTGATTTAGATATGTACTCCCTGATTGAACGATTTGTAGGGAATACTAGAAGCTCTTTAGATAGCATTTGTTTTTATATAAAAATTACCCGTTTCATTTGCGATTTTTATTTGACCCATAATATTCCAATAAGATTTTTTATTCAAATTCATCTCTTTAGATGACTCATTTGAATTTAACAAAATTTCTTGATTAAAGTCATGAGTTGAGGGCATTGTAAATAAAATTTTTGCCTCTATATTTTTAACAATCTCTTTTGTCATTTTATCTTTTACAACAACTGAGATATTATTTTTTCCAATATGTAAAATATCTTTTCTAATTTTTCTATTTTGGATAACTCTTTGAGATAAATATATATCATCGTATGTTAAAGAATTTTCAACAAAGTCATTAATTTTAATTTCAATATCATACTTAGCTTCAAATTTCTGATTATTTAAAATAATTTTATTAAAATTTGCATCTACATCGTGGTAGTAGCCCATAAAAGTATTGTCATTATCTTTCCCAACGCCTGCACCTAATGTCATGGTGATTGTCCACGCAATTAAAGCTATACTAAATAAAAACTTTGCAATAAAAAGTGTATATATTGTTCTTTTACTCATTACTTTTAGCCTTTATCTTTTTCTCTCTCATAATAATAATAAAATATAAAATTATTCCAGCAACAACGAGTGTATACATAAATACTTTCCATATTGTACTTGCTGTTTTACCTTCACTTCCAATACTTGAAAGCAAACTAATTTGTTTGTGTTCTGCTATTACATCAGCTATTTGAGCATACCCATTCAAACTAGCTGCGCTAACTTTAGAGCTTAAAAGATTTTTATCTTTTGCTGCTAAAAGAGGTATAACATATTCATCTAAAACACTATCCTTATCGACCACACTCGCGAGATCATCACTCATGAGTATATTTGCATATTGCTGATCTAGTGCTATTGTTAATACAACAAAGGGCTTTGTTCCATTTAGGTCTTGTTTTACTTTTAAAATTAATTCATTTTCTTTTTGCTTCATTAGAGCTATTCTATCTTTTATTGGCAACTCTGGGTCTATTCCATTATCACCCTTTACATCAAGATATATGCTAGTTCCTAGTTTTGCTTTAGCTTCATCACCAATTGAATTAATCTTTTCATAAGCTCTTTGATCTATTAAACTTCCACTGTTTAAAATAAATTCGCTGCCGTTTAAATTTGAAATTAAAAAAAGAGATGCTAAAAGCACCCCTTTTCTAATATGTTGATACATATTATTCATCACTTAACCAACAAAAACTCTAGTTGAGTCAAAAAATGATAAATATATTGTCGCGACTGCTGAAACCACCAATAACCATGCAATAATTTTTTCCATAATATATCCTTATTTTTCAGTTCGCATCGTATGATTTTCTGTGCTATTCATCTTCAGCCCAGTTAAATCCTGATTGATTGTGTAATATTTTTCAGCATTGTCTTTTTGTGCAGCAATACCAAAATATGTCAAACCACCTAAAATACTTAAAAGTAATACTACGGCTACTAAATATCCAGTAATACCATGAAGGGCGAATAAGCCCCTTTCTGATTCATGCATCTCTTTATTTAAACCCATAATTATTTCCCCCCTATGCTTCTAATATATTCTGCTACACCTTTAACTTGTGTCTCAGAAAGTCTTCCAGCAAAACTTGGCATAGCACCAATAATACCTTTTTTACCATCATGTAATACAGATACCATTAAATCGTCATTGTAAGACACTAAACTAGGTGCTACCATTGGCATACCAGCTCCATCTTCACCATGACATGAGCTACAACTTGCCCATGAAGCAGGTTTTTCACCTTTTAATCCACCAGCAACATAAGCAGCTAAAGCGTCAACATCAGCACCACTTGCCATTCCAGCAGGCATTCCACCAGGGTAAGCAGTTTTGAAATTATTTGCACCATTATTGATTACATTAACAACTTGCTCTTTTGAGATTCTTTTTGTTAAATCATGTGCTTTTCCATTGCTTCCGTCTGCTTCAACACCATGACAAGGAGCACATTGCACAAGATACACAGATTCTCCCATTGCTCTAAGTCCAGCAGCATCAATGTTTTTATTTTTCTCTTCAAATTTAGCTTGATATTCTAGTGTTTCTTCATTCCATTGACCAATTTGTGAAAATTGATTTGTTGGATAACCAACAAAGAAATACCAAAACATCCAAATTATTGAGCCAATAAAAATTAATCCCCAACCAGCTGGAATTGGATTTGTATATTCTCCAATTCCATCCCAATTCTCTTCAACAAGCTCACCACCTGCTTTATCATTTTTCATTTGATTAACATATTTTAATACTGTCATAGTTGAGATTGTAATTATCGCCAACCCAGCAAGCATAGTTAAATCGTTTATATAATCCTCACCAAGACTAAAAGAGTCACCCGCTACGAAGTAAGTTCCTGTCATTAGTGCTACGATAAGGATCATTCCACCTATTACCATAGATTTCATATTATTTTCTCCTTTTTATTCTTTGTCACTCTTGTTTGGTTCCAATGGTTTAGTATCAATACTATCATTAAGTACTAGGTCTGAATATTTTTCAAAATCCCTCTCACCATTTTTTTGTCGTTTATATATAGAATAAGCATAGCTATAAAATATTACAAATACAAACAATGTTATAAAAAATTTTGCGTAACCTTGTATTGTTAATAAAGTTTCTTGATCTAAATCCATTTTTAATAACCTTTTATTTTAAAGAGTTCATATAAGCAATAATTGCAACAATTTCAGGAATCTTACCAGCAGCTACTGCATCTTTAACATCTTGATCTTTCATATCAGCAGCTATTAGTTTAGCTTCTTCTAAAGCACTAGCTTTAGCTTCGTCAATTGAACCTAATTTTGGCATACCTTCTTTGTCATATGGAACACCAAATACATTTTTAACTGTCACGGCTTCAGCATATGCAGTATCTACATCAGCAATGTTTGTAAACTGATGAGAATAAGCTGGCATAACTGTACCAGGTACAACTTCAGATGGTGCCTTCATATGATTTTCATGCCAATCAGTAGTTCTGTAATTTCCAACTCTCATAAGATCTGGTCCAGTTCTTTTTGATCCCCATAAAAATGGTCTATCATAAGCATACTCACCACTTAAAGAATACATACCATATCTATCTGTTTCAGATTTAAATGGTCTAATTAATTGCGAGTGGCAAGCATTACAGCTATCCTTGATATATACATGTCTTCCAGCAAGCTCCAACATACTATATGGTTTTGCACCAACAGTTGGTTGAGATTGTTTGCTAAAATCAGGTATAACTTCTATAATACCTGCAAATGCAACTGTTAAAAATAACGCAACTGCGAAGAAAAACGGTCTTTGTTCTAACCAATGAAACATAATTTTCTCCTCCCTTTCTTAAGCGCCCATAGGCGAAGCATTAGCTGGTTCTTTTGTAAGAACTCGTCCAGCAGTAGCAGTTTTATACATATTGTAAGCCCACATAAATACACCGATAAGATACAGCAATCCGCCAACAGCTCTAATTGTGTAGTAAGGATGTAATACTTCAACTGTATCAATAAATGAATAAACTAATGAACCATACTCATCATAAGCTCTCCACATCATACCTTGAGTTATACCTGCGATCCACATAGATGTAAAGTAAAGTACGATTGCAACTGTTTGAATCCAAAATTGTGTTTCAAGTAAAGATTTAGAGTAAATCTCTCTTTTGTACATTCTTGGAGCCATATGTAATAAAGCAGCCATAACCATAAATACAACCCAACCAAGTACACCATCATGTACATGTCCTGGAATCCAGTCTGTAAAGTGTGCAATAGCATTAACAGATTTTATAGCTTGAATTGGACCTTCTATTGTTGATAACATATAGAATGTAGAAGCCATAACCATAAATTTAATCAATGGATTTGTTTGTAATTGTCCCCATTCACCTTTCATTGTAAGAAGCATATTAATAGCAGATCCCCAAGATGGTAAAATTAAAACAACAGACATAACAGAACCCATAGTTTGCATCCAATCTGGAACTGTACTATAGATAACATGGTGTCCACCAGCCCATAAATAAACAAACATTAAACCCCAGAATGCAAGCATAGAAAGTTTATATGAATAAACATTTTGCCCTGATTCTTTTGGAAGAAAATAATAAATAATTGCAATAATAGGTGTTGTAAACACGAATGCAACAGCATTATGTCCATACCACCATTGAACTAGTGCATCATTTGTACCTGCATACATAGAAACCGAGTGTAACACAGAACCGTGTCCACCAGAAGCAAAATATGTTGGAATTTCCATATTGTTAAATAGATAAAGCATAGCAACTGCTAAGAATGAAGACATATAGTACCAAACAGAAACATACAATGTTCTCTCTCTTCTAATACCAATCATACCAAACATAGCAACACCCCAAAGAACCCACCAAACAACAACTAGTAAATCCAATGGCCATTCTAGTTCAGCGTATTCTTTTGAAGTTGTAATACCACTTAATAAAGTAACTACTGCAAGTAAAATAGTAATGAAATAAAGTGCAAAATGTAATTTTGCAACTCCCATTAAAAATGGGGACTCTTTAAGTGAAACCTTAAGAACCCTTTGTCCTACATAGTACCAAGTAGCAAATATTCCACTTAGTGTAAAACCAAAAGCAACACCATTTGTGTGTAAAGGTCTTAATCTACTAAATGTACCGTACTCTCCAGCTAAATTACTTAAAGCTGGAAATGCAAGTTGAAATGCAAGTATAACACCAACTGTCATACCTATAATTCCAAACAGAATTGTGGCAAAAGTAAAAGCTTTTGCAATCGAGTAGTCATACTCAATTTGTGCACTGTTTTGCATCAATATCCTCCTAAAATAAAATAAAGTCACAATAATATAAATACAACCGTAACTTATCGCTCGGATTTTATCAACTCTTGTGTTAAATGAAACTGAAAAGTGTAATTATTTATTAAAAGTTATTTGTAAGTTTAATAAGGGGTAGGTGCTAATTAAATGTAACTATTTTATAATCTAATATTAAGAAATGTTGTAATAATATACATAAAAATTAGAACTCTTAGGGGATAAAAATGTACAAACTACTATCACAATCTTTTTGCTCTGGACTATTTGTTGTTTTATTTTTGCAAGGCTGTAATCACAATACAATTGTAATTCCAAAAGAAAAAGCAAGCACTAGCGAACTATACTACACAATAAATGATGCAATTATCTCTCTTTCCAATCAATTATCAAAAAATAATACTTTGTTATTGAAAGATACAGGAACAATTACCGTAACTTCATTTGTTGACCTAGAGCAGTTAAATAAAACAAGTCAATTCGGTAGAGTAATTGGCGAATCATTGTTTAGCGAACTGTTTATTAGAGGCTTTAATGTTTCAGATTTTAGAGGTCAAAATGCAATAACAATTAATGCAAATGGAGAATTTTATATAACAAGAAATATTACAATGCTTCAAAGTGAAGTATCCAATACATATATCTTGGTTGGAACATACTCAAAAATTGACCAAAATATAATCATTAATGCAAGAATATTAGACAACAAAACAGGTAAAATTGTAAGTTCCGGAAGAGTAATGTATGCAAATGATGATTGTAGTATATTTAATATGTGCAATAATGCCCAAAGAAAAATAAAACTTGTTTCTGATGACTATAAACACTCAAGTGAAGAAAAAACCTTAAAAGAATCATCCGAAGATACTATGCCGATTAGAAAAATTAAATTCTAATTCCTTTTTGGATAAAATCATCAAAATTTAAAGGATTTTATCTATGAGGATTGCTAATCTTATTTTCCCCTCTATTGTATATCTGATTTTTGCAGGCTGTACTACACAATCACAAAGTATCAATTCAAATTACAAATCATCTACATTTTCTTTTTTTGTTGACAAAAGGTTTAGTGACCTTGATAAAGCCGTTTCAGAAATTTCAAGTCAACTATTATTAAATATTCCATCAGTAGCTCAAAAACAAAATAAATTTATTATCACTACATTTGTAGACCTTCATACTTTAGCAAAAACATCTCCTATCGGGAGAACTATATCTGAGTCTCTTATAGATGAGATGCATTCAAAAAAATTTAAAATTATTGATTTTAGAACTCAAGAGGTGATTACTGTAAATGAAAATGGGGAGTTTTTACTGTCAAGAAATCTTTCCAAACTAAAAGATGAAGTTCCAGAAGCACTTATTGTTGTTGGCACATACTCACTTATAGATGAAAACACTATGGTTTTAAATGGAAGAATTATGGACACATTTACATCAGATGTTATTTCTACAGCTAAAGTTATCTACACTTTTAAAGACTGTAACGAATTTGATTTATGTAAAAAGTCTGAAAAACCAAAAATAACACCGCCTTCCCAAATAAAAATATTGGAAGATAAATGAGAATATTAAGTATTTTATTAATTACAATATTTTTCTCTGGCTGTATATTTCAAGGCACATTGCCAAAAATAAAAAATGAAGACTCAACAGATTTTAGATTTCTAACAACTCAGCTTGTTTCAAATTCTTTTTGTTCAAAAATAAATCAAAATTCAACACTTTATGTAACAGATTTTGTAAATGAATCTAATTTAGAAAATAAATCAGAACTTGGTTTTTTATTGTCAAATGAATTAAAAGTTGCAATTTTAAGAAACAGTTGTGCAAAAAATGTTGCTATTAAAACTTTTAATTTGGCTCAAAATCTCAAAATTGGACAAAATGGTGCGAAAATTTTAACTCGAGATTTAAACCAACTTAAAACTCAAACAATTGAAGATGACAAACAAATAGCAATTGGTAGCTATTCAATTACAAATAAAAAACTTATACTTTTTGTAAAACTAGTAAATCTAAAAGATGGAAATACTATCGCAACAAATAGTAGTCAAACAGAAATTACAACAGAAATTAGAGAATTAGAAGGCCTCAAAGAGATAAGAGACACTCCAGAGATTAAGCCTCCTTTTCACCTTTAATAGATATTAGTCAAAATCACTAAAAGATTTACTGTTTGGGCTATTTAGCCTTTTCTTTTCCATATCAATCCATTTCAAACCTAGCTCATTATTCTTTATATTACTTAATGAACCAATGGTACCACGCTTTTTTATTGTTGATTGATACTCATATATCATAAATCCATTTTCATACATAGAAAACCGTACTGGGGTAGCTATAGAATATGTTGTCAAGATAGCATTACTATTACAACATTTTTTAATTTCACCAAAATACTCTTTTGTCCATAACTCTTTATTTGTATCACTGCTAAAGGCATCTTGGAATACTATATCGATATTTTTTAACTTTTTTACATACTCCCTTGCATCTCCTATGAACATTTCAATTGTAAAATTTTCATCACTATAATAATTATTTTTAGCAACCTCTAAAATTATATGTTTAATGCAGTCAAATTCTTTTGGATAATCAAAATTCAAAAGTGAACCAACAAGTTTCGCATCAAGCTCTGGTGAAAAAATATTTACTTTAATATTGAGATTATTTTTTAAAATATAATAAATTGTTCCAAAAGTGTTGTAGCCCAACCCAAAACAAATATCTAAAATATTAATTTCTTTAGTTTGACTACATAGTGTAAAAGCAGGGATAATATGTTTATATAGCGCTTCACTTAAAGCGCCATCATCTATACTATGAAAAGCTTGATTATATTTAGATGAGAAGAGGGTTTTGCTCCCATCATTTGTTATTTTATAATCCATTGCCCCACATGTGCATCTTTTTTGCCACAACCAAATCATAGTCATTAAATATTTCTATTGAGTTAGTTGCCCTAAAATCATTCTCTTCAAGCAATGTTGTCATCAAAAAAAGTTTATTTAGATATTTTTTTGATATTAAAATAATATTTGCCGAATTTTCAAGAGAATGATATATTGTTTTTATAAATTTATTCATATCAAAATTATCTAAAAAACAATCACATACAACCACATACTCATATTCTCTTGCAGTTAATCTAAATTTTTCAAGGTCAATATTGGAAAACTCTTTGTATGCCATTTTTCCATCAATTGATGCAATAAAATTAAACAAGATATTGTGTATTTCAACGCAACCATTATCAATATATAAAAATGAACTGTTAGGCGATTTTTGGAATAAAGATAAAAATAGATCTATCTCATTTTCTTTTATCATCTATATTCCAAGCTCGTTAATTCTTTCATCGCTAAGTTGTAATTTTTCATTATCCATTACACCAACACCATTCTTAATCACATATTTTGCAATTTTTTTAGCATCTTTTAGTGAATGCATATCGCAAGTTCCGCATTGGTATATATTTAGCTCTGGTATGTCAGCTTCGCAACCAACGTTTAACACATCTTTCATAGCTTTTTTTGTTGCCTTTGCAACTTTTTTTTCACTAGGAGAACCAAGCAGACTCATATAAAAACCAGTTCTACAGCCCATAGGTGAACAATCTATAATTTCAACATCATCACTATTTAGATGCTCCCTTATAAATCCAGCAAAAAGATGCTCCAAAGTATGCATCCCTTTAGCACTCATTTTCCCAATATTTGGTTTATAAAGTCTTATATCGTAAACGGTAATATTATCTCCACTTTTACTTTTCATTTGTTTGGCTACCCTAACTGCTGGTGCATCCATAATTGTGTGATCTACTTTGAAACTGTCTAATAATGGCATATAAAACTCCTTTGTTTATAAAATATTTATATCATAACTAAAAAAGCCTAAGTCTATTTTGACTTAGGCTTTATAACTGACTTATAAAAATAACTTGATTTATACTACTTTTTAAGCATATCACTTCGTGGATAGATAAATACAGCATCCCTTATAACAATAACTCTTGTTGGGTCCTCTATTGCATACGCTTTTAGAGTTACAGTAATTGGTGTGTCGTGCCTAGCATCATTCACAAGTGGTTGATCTGTATGAAGCTGAATAACTTTTTTAGCCAATTTACCCTTACTTAATTTAAACGGTTCAAATCTTTTTAGTGTAATCTTATCTTTATAAGCACCAATCACTTCTAATTGATAAGTGTAAGTCTCTTTTTGTGTATTTTGAAACAATAATACAAAACTATTTGTAACCACTCCACCTTCTTGCGTTTTATAAAGCTCGGTTGTTTTATTTACATTTAACAACATGTACTCTTTTTTACCGCCCATTACAAAAAGCATACCAACAATTACAATTAAAGCAACTGTATACATGATTGTTTTGGTCCTAATTAATTTTAAACCTTTTTTATAAATTACATCATTAGTGCTTGACCACTGCACAAGACTTTCTTTACCTAGTTTACCCATAACGCTAGTACATGCATCAACACATTCAAGGCAATTAATACACTCTAATTGTGTCCCTTTTCTTATATCTATATGTGTAGGACAAACAGTTACACAACTTTCACAAGCTGTACATTCATCACTTGGGTTAGTTAAATCTTTAACTTTAAAAACTGTTTTTTGCTTCTTGGCATCATAAATCTCACCGCCCCTTGTAGGATTGTAGATTGCTTGAATTGTATCATTATCATAAAGTACAGACTGAACCCTTGAATATGGACACACATAAACACAAAAATTTTCTTGTAAAAAAACAACGTCATAAACCAAAAACAATGATATTCCAACAATAAAACCAATCATTGTTGTATGCTCCATAGGATCGCTCATGTACGCAAAAAAATCGGCTGGCGGTATAAAGAACCACATAAAATCAGATGCAGCCAAAAGAGCTAAAAATGACCAAATCAAAATAGCTACAACTTTTTTAATTTTATTCTCAGATTTTGAATAATCCGGATCTTTTTGTTTGTTTTTAATCCTTCTCATTCCCAATAATTTTGTTTCAATAAAATCTCTGTAAATTACCCTAAAAATTGTTTGTGGACATGCCCAACCACACCATGCTCTTCCACCAATTGCAGTTACTGCAAAAATACCCAAAAATAACAACATTAACAAAAATGGCATCATATAAAGTTCTTGCATATCAAACACAACACCCATTAAGTGAAGTTGTTTTTTATCAAATGAAAGTAAAAATACTTGATTTCCACCTATTTGAATAAATGGCAAGCCAACTGCTACAATACTCGCTAATGCGTATGCCCAATATCTTTTGATTCTGTACGACATTGTTTCAATCTTCTCTTTCATATCTTTTCCTTACTAATAATCTAAAAAATTATATATTACTCTATCTTATGATAAGCATAAAATCTAGTTATTTTATAAATTTAACTAGTATCATCCCGGCAAATTTAGTATCTTTATAAAATTCAACCCTATATATATTTCCATTTTTCTCGACCGAATATTTCTTGCCAAGTGCTCCATTCAAAATTTTTTGTTCTGTTTCAATAATCTTGGGACTTTTGTATCCAATTACATTAACTCTAAAATTTTTATTTTCTTTTATAAGAAAATCTTTTTTAACCTCAACAGTATCACCAAATTTTACATTTTTTAATACCCCATCAAGTTCCATCTTAACAGCTATTTCAAAATTTAGATGCTCAACATAATCAGCCTCTAATTTTGTTAAAATTTTATTCCCATGATAAATTGTATACTCATTGCCTTGTTTTATAATCTTAATCAATGGGTTGCTTGGAAAATATTTCACAACTCCATTATTATCAATTGGAAAATATTTTTGTATATTTCTAATGTCCTTCAGTGGCATTTTGATATTTGTACCATCAAATAAAATCTCAATATCTTCGTTTATAACTTTATCTATTCCAGCAAGCGACATATCAAATTTTCTTTTGTACTCTATCCCCATAATATCCATAAATTTCTCCATAGACAGAAGCTTATAATAAACCCTTTCATTTGTAGATAGACTTTTACTTGTTTCATGCCCAAACGCTGCTTTGCCATTTGTTATTGCATAATATGTCAAAGTTTTTGACATCTCTAATTCTTCATTTGTACTTTTAAACCTTGTGTGGGTATTTTTTGTTCTATAAACATCTTCTTGATTTAGTAAAAACTTATTTGTGTGCTCAACAACTTCTTCTGAAATCGTATATAAATCGTTGTACTCTTTTACATTATGCAATAACTCTTGATCTATAACAATTGTTTGACCCCATCTTAGTGGTTGATGCAAATTATCTATAAACATTGGTCTATAAAACCCACTTCCGTCATGTAAATTCAAGATAAGCTTTACACTATCATCTTTTATATATTGTTTTATACGCTCAACTATTTTGTATTCTGGATCAGTCTCATTTAAATCAGCAAACTTTCGATTCATATCCCCAAAAGGTCCTCTTCCACTTTTGATAATACTGTAAAAGTTTAAATTTGGAACTATCCAAACTGAGCCTTTTGTTATTTCATAATGAGTAGATATTATAGAGGCGGCCATAAATCCACCTGGCTCATCACCTTGTATACCACCAACAATTAATAATGTATTATTATCTTGCTTACCTTTTTTGATAACATCAAAAGTAAACTCATCAAGCTTATCTTTATCAACTGTATTATTTTTTCCAAGAGCGGTGCTTGTTTTTAAGTCTGTAATATTTTGATTCTCTTTTACCAAACCAAACGAAGCAACATTTATGCTTACTACAAGTAAACAAATCTTAACTAACTTTAATGTGCCAAGGCTCATATATAACTCCATCTGCATTATCAACTACATATCTAATATCAACATAGTTTAATTTTACTAAATTTTTAAATTCTTCCGTTTTTGCAAACTCTTCTGTAAAGTTTCCTGCACCTAAACCTTTTTTTCCAACATCAAAATCGTGAATAGCGTGATATGTATAAGCAGGTGGAGCTATAACTTTTGAAGCTCCCGAAATATTTCCATCAAGTGAATAAATTTTATCAAGATATAAACTAATTTGTTTCGGGATAGCTCTAATTCCTGATGTTAAAACAATATCTCTGCCAACATCTTTAATTATCCTATTGTAGTCCTCAACAGGTTTGCCTTTAAATAAATATTGGCCAGTTGAGCCAATCTTTACAGTATCTTTTTCATCTATTTCATAAGTTATATAATCAATGATTTTTTTACCATAAAAGCCGTATTTAGTTGGGTCATCATAAAATAACTTATCCATAAAATCAAGTTCATCTTTCGTAAATTGACCTATTCTTGAAGCACTTTTTGCAACAACCAGTACTTTATCAAGAGGAACCACATTAAAATTTGCATATCCTATATGATTTTTAACTTTATTTAATCTATTTCGCAAACTCACAAGAGTCTTCCACTCATCTTTGGTGGTAAATATATCAGTATCTAGCACTGGTGGTATTGTTTCATATGCAAACATCTTAGTATTCAAAAGTGGGACACACGCCATAAGCCCCATAAATTGTCTACGATTCATCTATTTATTCCTTTCAAGCTGATCTTTTAAGTGTTGATAAAACTTATCTAATTTTAGTTCTAATTTACTTGTCCTCATTTTTGTACCCCATGTTGGTTCTGGAAAATAGCTGTCAGTTTCAAATCTTGCTTGAATATGAAAATGGACTTTTGGTAGATAATTCCCAAAAGAGGCTATATTTATCTTTGTTGGTTTAAAATATTTTATCATCTCTTTTTCACAAAAATCAATCATCTCCAACATCTCAACTCTAAGTTCAAAACTACACTCACTAAATTCCTTATAGGGCTCAATTGTAAAAACTTTTACCCACGGAATCTCAAATGGTTCAATCTCAATTTTGAGATTTTTGCCAATAAAAATAGTATTTTCCATCAAATAACCATCTTTATTTTCTCATGCTCATGCAAAACTTTGTGAAAATGTGTTCTATCATCGTCATTATGTACTAAAAGTTCTATATTTAAACTTTTAAATTTACCATTACTGCTTGCTTTTGAGTGGCTAACCTTGTGTTCTCTCTCTCCGAATACATCTTTTGCAATAAGATGACCATCATGTTCATCATGAATTACAATTTTATAACACCACTCACAAGGGTAAACAAGCTCAAGCTTATGTTTATTTAAATCTATCATCTATTGTATTCTCCACTTTTCCCGCCACTTTTGTGCAACAAAGCTATTTCACTTATCACCATACTTTTATCTATCGCCTTTACCATATCATAAATAGTCAAAAGCCCTATACTAACACCCGTTAAAGCTTCCATCTCAACACCAGTTTGACCTTTTAATTTAGCTGTGACAGTAAGTCTAAAAGAGCAAATTTCATCTAGCTGTTCAACATCACAATTAATTCCACTTAATAAAAGAGGATGACACATTGGGATAAGTTCAGGTGTTTTTTTGGCTCCCATAATGCTTGCAATGACTGCTGTTTGTATCACTGGACCTTTTTTATTTTGATTTAAAACAACATTTAAAAAAGCCTCTTTTGACATAGTTATCGTTCCTGTTGCAACAGCTATTCTAGTTGTATCCTCTTTTAGAGATACATCTACCATTTTTGCTCTATTGTGTTCATCAAGATGCGTGAGTGTCATATTCTATCTTTCTTATTAATTTATTAAAAATCATTTTTGGGCTAGATTGTACAAAAGTTAAGATTAAGGGAAAATTAACTAGAATCCGCGTCCAATTTAAAAAGAAAGTGGGTGATGTACAGTGCCTGGTGTTAAAGTAAAAGAAAGCGAATCTTTTGAAGAAGCGTATAGAAGATTTAAAAAACAATGTGATAGAAGTTTAATCGTTACGGAAACAAGAGCAAGAAGATATTTCGAATCTAATCCTGAAAAGAAAAAGAAAGAAAAAATCAATGCTAAGAAAAAAATGATGAAAAAACTTTATATGTTAAGAAGATACGAATCAAAACTGTAGTCTAAAATATAAAATTAAAAATTTTAAATCCTATCGTTTTTGCGATGGGCTTTTTTCTTTTCTTTATTTCTTTATTTCTTTATTTATTTATTTATTTTAGACTTTTTGTGTTGTAAAATAAATATATGAATAAAATATCAAAACTACTAAATGACTTTAACGAACTTGTGATGTTCAAACACTCTATCTTTTCACTACCGTTTATTTTTATTGCAATGATAGTAGCAGCCAATGGTTGGTTTGGATTTGAACTTTTAATTATGGGAATTTTAGCTGCCCTATCAGCTCGTAATTTTGCGATGGGATTTAACCGTTATCTTGACCGTGATATAGATGCCCTAAACCCTAGAACTGTAAATCGTCCAAGTGTTGATGGAAGACTAACTCCAAATCAAATCTATCTTTTTACTCTTATAAATGCGATTATTTTCATAGTAGTCGCTTTTTTTGTAAATGACCTTGCTTTTTATCTCTCAATTCCTATCTTGATTGTGATTGGGAGTTACTCTTATTTCAAAAGATTTTCCGCTTTAGCTCATATTATCCTTGGTATTTCCCTTGGACTTACTCCAATTGCTGGGGTTGTGGCTGTAAGTGAAACTATCACTTTATGGAGTATTTATCTTTCAGTCGGTGTTATGTTTTGGGTTGCTGGGTTTGATTTACTTTATTCTTTGCAAGATATTGAGGTCGACAAAAAACTCGGACTTCATTCAATTCCATCAAAATTTGGAGCATCTAAAACGATGCTATTTTCAAAGATAATGCACATCCTAACTATCATTTTTTGGAGTTTATTTGTATATGAAGCGGAACTTGGAATTTTTGGATTTATTGCAATCTTTCTAAGTATCGTAATGCTTGCTTATGAACACTACCTTGTAAATAAAGATTTTACAAAGATTGATAAAGCTTTTTTTACAGTTAATGGGTATTTGGGAATTGTATTTTTTATGTTTATTATTTTGGATATTGTATTTTAGATGAAACACTTAAAAGGATTTTTTAACAGATACTTTTCACTCGCTATCATTGCGATGTACTCTACATTGCATAAACTAACACGAGTAGATAGTAACTTTCAATACCACATAAAAGCTTTTGAATATCAAGAGAGAAAAACTTCCCCACCCCTTTTTTAAACATCAAATTAAGAATTAATAGTTAAAAATTAAGAATTATTGTGCGATTAAAAATCGCTTTTTTATAAAAAGGAAAAATCAAATATGCAAAAAAAAATCAGATTAAGTATAGCTACCGCACTTTTAGTGACGACGAGTGGTTATGGACAATTAGTAGAAGATTTAGGGATGATAACGGTTACAAGTGCTACAAAAAGTGAACAATCAATCAAAGATGTAACTTCAAATGTAGAAGTGATTACAGGTGCAGAACTTGAAGAAAAACATATCACAACCGTTTTGGATGCTTTAAGACTAGGTGGAATTTCAATTGCACAAAGTGGTGGAATAGGGCAACAAAGTTCATTTTTTTTAAATGGGTTTAAGAGTGGGCATACTTTAGTTCTTATCGATGGAATTAAATACAACGACCCAACAACTACTGAAGGTCAAGCACAACTTGAACATTTAATGATAAGTGATATTGCTCAAATAGAGATAATCAAAGGGGCACAAAGTGGTATTTGGGGAGCAAATGCAGTTGCTGGAGTTATAAATATCATCACAAAAAAAGCAACAAAAGAACTTATCACAAATGTAAATATTGAATTTGGAAGTAACAATACAAAAAAAACTGGTGCAAATATCTCTCAAAAAGTTGAGAAATTTTCTTACTTTTTAGGTGCAAATTATATCTCAACGGATGGAATTTCAGCTCAAACACCAAGAGGAAAAAGTAGTGAAGACTATGAAGCTGATGGATACACAAATAAAACTCTCAATGGTAAATTTGGGTATGAGATAACTGATAATGATGCAGTAAAATTTAACATTACAGATATAAATGCAAAAGTTGAATATGATCCTTCTGGAGAGCGAAATGAAATTGATAATGAAGTAACTCAAAAAAATAGACTTTACAAATTAGATTTACAACATAATTTCAATGATAAAAGCTATCTGCAAACAAGTTATGCAAAAACTAATTTCAATAAAGAAGACCCACTAGGATATACAACAAAATTCAAAGGGAACAATCAAGAAATATCTCTTGATGGAAAAGTTGCTTATTCTTTGGATAGTTTTCTTTTATTGGGTACTATAAGTCAAAAAAGTGAAGATGAAATCAAAAATAAAGAGATAAAATCTACAGGATACTATCTTACAAATAGCAATATTTTTGATAAATTAATTTTAACAGAATCTTTAAGATTTGATAAATACGATTTGTTTGATGATGCGACAACTGGAAAAATTGGAGCTAAATATAATTTTGCACAAGATTTTAGTTTGAGCGGAAATTACGGTACGGCTTATAAAGTGCCAGTTCTTTCTCAGATTTGGTACAATGCAACTTCAAACTTACAACCTGAAACTACAAAAAGTAGTGATATTACTTTAGAAATTAAAAATCTCAAAGCTACATATTTTGAAAGCGTTACAACTAATTTAATTGAATGGAAAGACCCAACGCCATATAGTGCTACTTCAGATCATAGAGGGGATACTCCACCAGGTACTGATAATAACACTTACGGAGATGATTATTACAATAATATTTCTGGAAAATCAAAATTTAAAGGATATGAAATAAGTTACAACAATGAAATCCTCAATCATTTACTTTTAACTATAATATACAATAAACAATCTGCAAAAGACAAAGACGGGAAAGATTTAATCAGAAGAATCAAAGAAAGTGCAAAATTTAACCTTGATTTTTATGGGATAGAAAAACTACACCTAGGACTTTACACACAGTATATTGGCAAGAGAGAGGACTTGGGACAAGTCCAGACTGGAAAATATACTTTAGTAAATACAGTTGCTAACTATGATGTTTCAAAAAATCTTAAGTCATATCTAAAAATTGATAACCTTACAGATAAATTCTATCAAGAAGTAGATGGTTATGGAACAATGGGGCGAACATTTACAGTTGGAATAAATGCAACTTTTTAAAAATATAAAAATAAGGGATTTTTTACAATATAAATTTCTAAATTCAATTTTTACAGGACTCGCGATGGGTTCTGTATTTACGATTTATGGCTCATTAGAGCCATCAATTTTCTCAATTGGTGGGATATTTTTAGCAATTGGGCTTTTGATTGTTGCTAAATATTACACCAAAATTCTCAATCGTAACTCATTTTATCACATCTCTTTAGGGGTCGAAATCGTGATGTTTTTGATGGTTGGATATTTTTTACTAAGCCCATACAACTACACAACAGCACTTTTAGTTTATCTCGGCTATCAAATCTCATTTGCATTTGGAAGTTATCTAGTAAGGGCTGAAAGTGTATTTTTTAATCGAATTAAACTTTTAAGCTTTATAGACATCGCCAAACAAAAAGGTTATTTATCAGGACTTGCCATCTCTTACATATTTTATGAGACATTAAAATATTTTGGAATTGCAGACAATCAAAGTCAAGTTTACTATTTACATTTTGGGCTTTTGGTCATTGAAATTTTTGTTATTTTAAAACTTTATCGAGCCTTTAATCCACCTGTTTTAAAAAAATAGGTGCGAAATAAGTATCTTGAAACCTATCAAAACGAGCGCAATGCCACCTATAAATTCGGCCTTACTCTCAAGAAAACTTCCACCTTTTGTCCCAATAAATACACCAACATAACTAAATACAAAAGTTATTAATCCAATAAGTATCATTGAAACAAATGGATTAAGTTCCATAAGCCCCAAAGTAAATCCAGCAGCCATAGCATCAATACTTGTCGCAATTGCTAAAATAAGCAAAACTTTGTTTGTAAAAGCTGTAAATTCATCTTCTGTATTTTCACCAAAACTTTCGTAAATCATCTTCCCACCAATCAATGCCAACAAACAAAAAGCTACCCAATGGTCAAATTGTTCAATATAACTCCCAAGCCCAACACTTGCCAAATACCCAAAAAGAGGCATCAACCCTTGAAAGATTCCAAAAAATAGAGCCACTTTTAAAGCTAGTTTTTTATCAAAACTACCATTTTTTACACCGATTCCAATAGCAACAGCAAACGCGTCCATACTAAGAGCTAAACTCAAAACAACAACTTCAATCATTAAATTTCCTACATTTTTTATATATTTTATTGTAACAAAAAAGATATTGTCTATTGATAAATTACGATATTAACGAAACACAAGGTACAATTATCAACCAAAATAAAGCTAGTACAAGGGGTCAATATGAAAAAAATCTTACTTATCACAACATTATTCGTTACCGCTGCATTAGGAAAAAATACCTATCAATTAAGTGAAATTGAGATGAAAAAAAATATCGCCTATCATCTAAAAACTCAAAAAAAGATAGATGGTGTTGCTATTGAACTTTATGAAACTGGGGAACTCATGAGTGAAAAAACTTTTAAAAATGGACTTTTAATTGATATGAAAACATACAAAATCTCAGGCGCAATGGCTTCAAATGTGATATTTAAGAATGGAAAAGCAGTTGGCGGAAAACAATATTACGAAAATCCAAAAAAAGACAGAATTCTTACAAATGCTGATTTTATGAGACTAAAGCTTGAATACTAAAAAACCAATTTTAGATGCGCGTGATTGTGTAAATTTTCTAACACCGCAAATAGAGATAAATTTTGATAATTTTGACAAAACAAAACGACACAATATTGATAAATTAAATAACCAAATTTCAAAAACATACAAAATCCTTAAGGAGCAATTTGAAATTTTTAATGGTTGTTTTGGTGGCGTTTATTCCATTTTTAATAGATTAAAACCAACTCATTGCACAATCTATGCACCTTGCGATAGGGAGTTTATAAATATTGCTTCAAAATTTAATTGTGAAATTTCACTTATCAATAGATTTGAAAACATAGACACCGATATCAACAATGACACATTAGTGATATTTGCAAATCCCAGCTTTCCCGATGGAAAATTTTATAACTTAGAAAAATTACTGCTTTTTTGGAAAAATAAAAATGCAACAGTTTTAATTGATGAGTCATTTTTAGAATTTACAAATGAAAAAAGCCTAAGTGAATCTTTATACAATTTTCCCAATATTTACATTTTAAAATCATTTGATAAGTTTTATGGATACACTATTGGATCACTTTCTTTAGTGATTTCAACTGTTTACAATATAAAAACTTTAAAGCTTTTTGAGCCAACAAATAAACTATCAGTTTTTGACATTAGGTACCTTAGTGAAATTTTAGAAGATAAGATTTTTAAAAAAATTACAAAAACATTGATTGTAAAAAATAGTATTTTACTAGAACACGCACTTAGAGAAACAGGTCTATGTGAATTTATCTACCCTAGTAGAGTAAATTTTTTACTTGTAAAATTACTTCATATTAAAAGCAAAACAATAACAACAATGTTGGAAAAAAAAGGGATCTTAATTTTAGATTGTCAAGAGATTGACTTTTTAGATGATAGTTTTATTTTAATTACACTCAAAAGTGAAGAGGATACAAAACGGCTAAAAATAGATATAACTGAAGCGCTAGAAAATAAAAAGTAGAAAAATCTACTTTCTAAAAGATGATGAGATTATAGACAAAAACTCATCTTTTGTTTTTTTATCTTTTTTAAATAAACCTCTAAGAGCTGAAGTTACAGTTGTTGAGCAAATCTTTTCAACCCCTCTCATCTCCATACACATATGTCTAGCATCAACAACAACAGCAACACCTTTTGGTTTTATTGCTTCATTGATAGCATCACAAATTTGCTCTGTTAATTGCTCTTGAATTTGAAGTCGTCTTGCAAAAACATCAACTACTCTAGGAATTTTGCTAAGTCCTACAACTTTTCCATCAGGGATATAAGCAACATGAACTTTACCTATAATTGGAAGCATATGGTGTTCACACATACTATAAAATTCTATATCTTTAACAACAACCATCTCATCATTTGTAGTTGTAAAAAGTGCTTGATTTATGATTTCATGGGCATTTTGTTTGTAGCCACCACACATAAATTCCCAAGCTTTTCGAACCCTCTTTGGGGTGTCTTGCAAACCTTCTCTATTTAAATCTTCACCAATATGTTCTAATATTTTTTTAACTGCATTTTCCATTTTTTACCTATAAATTATTTTTTAAAGTGCGATTGTAACAAAAAAGAAGTTCAAATTCATCAAAACTTCTTCTCAAACATATATCCGACTTTAAACCTAAATGCCAAAAAATTCTCCAAAATTGCAAAAATAACAATAAAATTTATAAAACTACTACCACCATAACTAAAAAGAGGAAGTGGTATCCCAACAACAGGTGCAAAACCTATCACCATTAAGATATTTACACTCATATTAAAAAAAATAAGTAGTCCAATTCCTGTTGCAAAAACTGTAATCAAGTAGTCATTTTTATAATAAAAATTCATAAGCAACAAATAACAAACTAAAAGCAAATAGATAGCAACCAAACCAATTGCACCTAAAAAGCCATACCTCTCAACTACATAAGCAAAAATAAAATCGCTAGTTGCGATTGGTAAAAATTGTAACTGTGACTGCGTAGCATCTTCAGCCTCTTTACCCACTAGCCCTCCAGAACCAATAGCAATAACTGACTGCTGAACATGGTAACTAGGTTTTTCACTTAAAAAATCTGTAACTCTTTTCTTTTGATAATCTTTCATTCCGTACATATAAAAAAGTGGTCCAGCGATTGCTAGAAAAATAACGATTCCAACTAAAATTTTTTTATGAATTCCTGCAACAAAAAGTATCCCAAAACCAACAAGAGCCAGAACAAGCCCTGTTCCCAAATCTGGTTCAGTTGCAATAAGAATAAAAGGCAAAATAATAAAAAATGAAATATAGATAAACTCTTTTAGTCTGTATCCATCTTTAGGTGGTGGATTTTTATATATCAAAAAAGCCATCTGAAGGAGAAAAATAGGCTTGAAAAGTTCTGAGGGCTGTATTGTTTGTCCAGTAAATGGTATCCCAATCCATCTAGTTGCACCCAGTCTGCTTTCGCCAATAATTAAAGTTGCCAAAAGTAGAACAATCCCAGACCAATAAAAAATTGGTACAAAATCGATTGTTTCCCGCAAAGGCAAAAGCAAAACAACTGTAAATAGAACACAAGCTACAAAGTAATAAATTAACTGCTTTTGTGATAACATCTCGCTTATTTCACCAACTAGAGTGTGAGACAAAATAATAAGTGGCAATATAAACAAGATTAGTTCATAATTAAAGTGTGAAATTATTCGTTTATCAAAGAAATACATAGCGGAACAATACCCGAAATAGGCTGAAAGAAAATCAACAATGAACCAAAATTACATATCAGACACAGAGGATAGACTAGATAAATTTTTATCTTCATCGCTCAATCAAACACGAAATCAAATCGATGCTTTAATCAAAAAAGGTTGTGTTTTAATAAACAAAAAAGTAGCACTTAAAAGTGGGCAAAAATTAAAAATTGGACAAAATATTGAGATAACTTTTCCAATTGCTGAACAAACAAAAAGTAGCTTTAGCCAGGAGGAAATTTTAAAGCTAGATGTAAAAATTATCTATGAAGATGAATACATTTTAGTCATAGATAAACCAATTGGATTGGTTGTCCACGATGCACCAAGTGTACATGAGGCAACACTTGTAGATTGGTTAAAAGTAAAAAATATCTCCCTTTCAACATTAAGTGGTGAAGAGAGACATGGGATTGTTCATAGACTAGACAAAGGAACAAGTGGGCTTTTGGTTGTTGCTAAAACAAATGAAGCTCATCAAAAACTATCATCTCAACTAGAAGATAAAAGTATGGGGCGATATTATATAGCTTGTATAGACATACCCCTGAAAAATGACATTGTAGTTGAAAAACCAATTGGAAGAAATCCAAACCAAAGACTAAAGATGACGATTGTAAACGATGGAAAATTTGCAAAAACCGCTTTTAAAAAACTAATTGAAAATAAAAATACTGAAGATAATTCACATAAATATGAATTAATTTGCGCAAAACTATTTACAGGGAGAACTCACCAAATTAGAGTCCATTTAGAATCTATCGGACGAAGGATACTTGGAGATGATTTATACGGTTTTAAGGGCAAAGATAGTAGTATAGAAAGAATTTTTTTGCACGCTTATAGCTTATATTTGCGTCATCCAATTACAAATGAAAGTTTTGAATTTGTGTCACCAATACCACAAAATATGCAAAACCTATTAAATAAAAACTTTGATGAAGGAACAATGAATGAAAAAATTAATAAAGAGTTTATCTCTGCTTGTTTTACTGATACTAGCAACTGGATGTGAAACTGGTAAAAATCTTCAAACACCGAGTAGCGAACCAAAGATTGATCCAAATATAGCTGTTGTGGATGTAAAAACATTCAAGATGATACAAGATATAAAAGCAGTAAGCCTTGAGTGGGTTGGTAGCTCAAAAGAGAATATCAATGGTTACCATATTTACAGAAAAGACCTTGATAAAACTGACTCAAGATTTGTAAGAGTTGGAACTGTTGAAGATAAATATGCTAAGCACTTTGTTGATGACAACCTAGAGCCAAATAGCCAATACGCATATTGCATCTCTACAATTGGGGAAAATAATTTTGAATCAAATCCAAGTGATGCAAGAGCTATTAGGACCTATCCATTATTTGAATCTGTTGCATTTATTGATGCGTCGAGTAACTTGCCAAGAAAAGTAAGGGTTCAATGGCGACCTCATGAATTAATATCAATCAAAGAGTATATTTTAGAAAAAAGCACTCCAACTGAAGCTGAGTGGAAACAACTTACAAAAGTTAACAACAGACTTAATGTTGAATTTATAGATAAAGACTTAAAAGACAATGCAACATACAACTACAGAATTAAAGCGGTAAGTTTTGATGGTATAGAATCGCTTCCAAGTGACATAGCAACCGCTACGACCAAAGCACTTCCTTTAGCAATTGGCGGACTTGAAGCAACCCAAAACGAACCCCAAAAAATTATTTTAAAATGGTCACCAACAACACAAAAAGATGCGATTGCTTATAACATCTATGTAAGTAATGATGCAGAAAAAGGATTTAAACTTATCCATAAGGCTTCATTAAGTGACAATACATTTGAACATAGCATAACCGAAAATGACAAGACAAATTATTACAAAATTACAACTCTTGACAAAGATGCTCTTGAAACAGATATAAAACTTTTAGCACCAACTATGGGAAAAACTCTTTCGGCACCGCTTCAACCAACAATTACTCTAGCTCAAATAAATACAAGTGGTGTGATTTTAAATTGGACAAAAGGTGACGAAAGAGCTGTTTCATATAATGTTTATAAGAAAGTAAGAGAGAGTTTTTTTAGATCAAGTGAAACAATGATTAAAGATACTAAAGCCCTAAGAGTTGAAGACCCTGAGGTTATAAGAGGTATTGACTACTCATACGAAATAGAGGCTGTTGATAAATTTGGTCTTGTATCAAAAAGAACAAAACCAGCCACACTAACTATGCCAAAATTAATCGAGCAAAAACCAGAACCAAAACAAACACAATCTCAAAACTAAGATAATTCAGAATGCCTCATATTATCACCAAAAAACACACTAACCTAAAAACTCCATCTTCAAAAGATGGGGTTAACTTTAACTTTATTGCTACCAACCCAAAAGAAGATAAAATATCTGTTACCGTTGATGGGAAAACTTTTTTACTTACAAAACTAGAAAAAAATGGAAATCATCTTATAAAACTTGATGTAACAACACGAGTAACACCAATAAGCATTGCAAAACAAGCGTTAAAAGCATATAGTGAACTAACAAATTGTGAAATTATCTCATCAAATATAGCGCAAAGCAAAACAAAACTTGAACCGCAAAAAGAATATTTAAAAGATATAAGTTACTTTGTTGAGGATTTCAAAACAACAAAAGAAGTTTGTGTTGAAGTTGGTTTTGGAAGTGGAAGACACCTTTTGTATCAAGCAAAAACAAATCCAAATAAACTTTATATTGGACTTGAAATTCATACTCCCTCGATTGAACAAGTTTTAAAACAAGTACGAATTGAAAATATTGAAAATATTTTGGTTGTAAATTATGATGCGAGATTGTTTTTGGAATTTATTGCTTCAAATTCAATAAACCAAATATTTGTCCATTTTCCTGTTCCTTGGGATAAAAAACCCCATCGTCGTGTTATGAGCTTAGAGTTTATAAATGAAGCTTTACGGGTTTTAAATATTGAGGGTTCACTTGAACTTAGAACCGATAGTCCACTTTACTACGAATACTCAAAAGAGCTATATGAAAACTATCGAGAAAAAAGCATTATCTCGAAAAACCAAGATTTAGAGATAAGTAGCAAATATGAAGACAGATGGAAAAGGATGGGTAAAGATATTTGGAATTTGACAATATATGCAGATAAACTTTCAAAAGAAATTGCTTTAGAGAAAAATTTCACATTTGATATCAAAAATAGCTACACTTTTGATAAGTTAGTAGAGAAATTACCAGCCAAACCAATAGTAGGTGAAGATTTTATGTTTCATTTTTCCCATCCATTTAAAATAAGTGAAACAAGTGGAATTATCCATGTTAGCATGGGTAGCTTTAATAAACCATTCTCAATTTATCTATTTGTAAATGGTGAAAAAATTTCATACTTTATAACCCTTCCAGTACCAACAAGCTCAAACCATAAAGCACATAAACAAATAATGAAAATACTAAAAGATGAGGATACAAAGTGATACACGCAAATAATTTATGCCTTAGCTATGATGGTAAAAAAGATATTATCCATAATGGAAGATTTCATATTAAAGAAAAAGATTTTGTATTTATTACAGGCTCAAGCGGAAGTGGAAAATCTACACTTTTAAAATCATTTTATGGCGGGATTGATCCACGAAATGGGACGCTTCTTATCAATAAAATCAATATGCAAAAAGCTGGGAAAAGTCAAATTAGGGCACTTAGAAAAAATATTGGTATCATTTTTCAAGACTACAAACTTATTAAAGAGTACACAGTTGAAGAAAATATAATGTTACCACTTCAACTAAATGATTATAACGACAAAAAATCATTAGAACAAGCAAAAAAACTATTAAAACATGTAAAATTAACCCAAAAAGGACATTTTTTTCCAGATGAACTTAGTGGTGGAGAACAACAAAGAGCAGCTGTTGGAAGAGCCTTAGCGCACAATCCAAAACTGATTTTAGCAGATGAACCAACTGGAAATCTTGATGATTATTCAGCTGAACTTGTGTGGAGTTTACTTAGAAAAGCAAATGAGCAATTAGGGATAACAGTTGTTGTTGTAACGCACCGAATTCCAGATAATTTTGGACTAAGTTATAGAAAGTTTGATCTTTTATCGGGAGAAATTTATGAGTCTTAAAAGATTTTTATCATTTAGTTTACCACTTATTATTATGCTATTTTCATTTGCTATTTATGTATCAATTTCAAAAATGATTACATCGTATGAGCAAACAATTACAAACGATTATTCAATAGTAATTGTAAGCACAACACCAACAACCAAGGAGGCTGTTGAAGATTCAATCTCATTTAATCTAAAAGATATGAAAACAATATCAAGATATGAAATTTTGGCTGATTTAAAAAAAGATTTAACAGATGGCTCTTTTGCCCTGCTTCAAGTAAAATTACCATATTTTTATACTCTAACACTAAGTGAATTTCCAACTTCATCTGCATTAGATCAAATTAAAAAAGAACTTTTAGCCATCAACGGCATGAAATCTGTTGAGACATTTTCAAAAGATCACGACAATGTTTACTCTTTATTTTTATTTACAAAATCAGTAACTGCGACAATGCTTGTATTTATGATTATTTTCACCCTTTTCATAATCTCGAATCAGATAAATCTATGGTTTTATGAACATTCAGAAAGATTACACATTATCAATCTTCATGGTGGCTCTTTACTCTTTGGAGCAAAACCAATTATAAAACTAGCACTTATCAGTGGCTTATTTGCTGGGGCTGTTGTTATTGGGGCTGTTTTTTACATTCACGAAAATTATTCAATTATTTTTGAGCCAGAAATATCAAAACTAATTACACAAAGTGCAATAATTTACACACCAATTGAGGTAGGAACAGTGATATTTTTATCACTATTTATCTCATTTGCTACTGTATTTGGCGTACTTATAAAACACAGGTTTAAATAGTTGATGGCGAAATTTTTATTTTTACCTATTATTATTTTTGGATTTTTATTTGGTGCTGATATTAAAAAGATTGAGCAAAAAATTATCTATAACAAATCAATACTCGACCAAACAAAAGAAGCCAAAAATCAAACAAATAGCAAAATAAAAATTTTAGCAAACGAACTAAGCAAAGAGGAGGAAGTTTTTGAGCAATTACAAACAAATCTCAATACAATCTCAACAAAAATTTCTGCAAATAAAAATCAGTTACAAACTGCAAAAGTGACAATTAATGAACTCAATCAAAAATCAAAAACAATTGAGCAATATATAGCTTATGTTGAAAATAGTATTGTATCTTCAGTTGTAGACAAATACACAATGACTCTTGGTAAAAATATCATCAATAAAAAATCAGCAAAGGATATTGTAGAAAAAGAGAAAATGCAACTTATATTTGAAAACTCTAAAGATGCCATTATGAAATCTAATCTTCAATATTTTCAAGTAACAACTCTTAAAAACGAAAATGATGCAAAACGCAAAAATTTAGAAAGCTTTATCTCGAGTGGTGAAGCTGAAGAGAAAAAATATAGCGAACTTAAAAAAGAAAAAGAGGTAAAAGTATCAACCCTAAAAGAGAAGCACAAAAGCTACCAACAAGAACTAAAAGCTATCGTAAAGCAACAAAATGATTTAAGCAGACTTCTTACACAACTAAATATCGTAAAAGAAACTGAACTGGAAAAAATCAAAAAAGAGGAAATTAGAAGAAAAAAAGAGGAGCTTAAAAGAGCAAAAGCAGAAGAGCTAAGGCTAGCCAAAGAGAAAAAATCAAAAACAGATCCAGTACAAATTAGCCAAATAACAAAAGAGCAACAAATAAATTCAAAAGATATAAAAATACTTTCAAAAGAGATATTAGAAAATGATGCGGATATGAAAGTAAGAAACATAGGGGATACAAATCAAGGGGTAAAAACTATATCATCTGCTGGGATAAAAATTCAAGCGCCTCTAAGTTCATACACTGTGGTAAAGAAATTTGGTGAATATTTTGATCCTATTTATAAAATCAAACTGCACAACGATTCAGTTACGCTAAAATCAAATGGACAAAATGACAAAGTTTATAGTGCATTAAAAGGTCAAGTTGTTTATGCAAAAAACGATGCTGGGTCTTTAGGAAATGTAGTTATTTTAAAACATCCTGGTGATATACACACAATATACTCAAGGCTTAGTCAAATTGCACCAACAATAACAGTTGGCAGAGCAATACCACAAGGCTATGTAGTTGGTCGAATTGAAGATACACTCGTCTTTCAAGCAACAAAAAGCAATCGTTACCTAAATCCAGAGGAGTTATTTTGAAAGCATTAGCCTTATTTAGTGGTGGACTTGATTCTACACTTGCCATGAAAGTTATAATAGACCAAGGGATTGAAGTTATAGCTATCCATGTTGACACTGGCTTTGGCTCGATTGGTGATAGAGTAAGCTATATGAAAAGAATGTGTGAACATATTGGAGCAAAATTTGAAATTTTGAATCTACAAGAAGCTTATCTTGAAGAGGTTTTATTTGAACCAAAATATGGCTATGGAAACAACTTCAATCCTTGTATAGATTGTCATGGTTTTATGTTTCGCCACACAAGTAAATTATTAGAAAAATACGATGCTTCTTTTATGATAAGTGGTGAAGTTGTGGGGCAACGCCCAATGAGTCAAACAAAAGATGCAATGTTAAGGGTTCAAAAACTAAGCGGAAGTGAAGAACTTGTTGTCCGACCACTTAGTGGAAAATTGCTTCCTCCAACAAAACCAGAACTTGAAGGGTGGATAAAAAGGGAGAATTTACTTGATTTTTGGGGAAGGGGTAGAAGTCGCCAATTCAAATTTGCAAAAGAGATTGGACTCGAAAATTTTGAACACCCATCTGGTGGATGCCTGCTTACAGATGTTCAATTTAGTGCAAGGTTAAGAGATTTTGTTGCAAACGATACCCTTGAAGTTGATGATATTGATACATTAAAAATTGGTAGACAACTAAGGCTTCCAGATGGAGCTAAACTTGTTATTGGGAGAAAACAAGAGGAAAATATGATACTTGAAGCAACAAAAAGTAAAAAATACTTAAAAGGTAGAATTGTAGATGCAACGGGACCTTTTGTTTTATTGTCAAAAAATGCAAGTGAAAGTGATAAAAAACTAGCTGGTGATTTTATTGTAACTTACGGCAAAACAGAATCCAATAAAGTTTACGAAATCAACTTTGGTGAGCTTATCATTACTGGAATTAGGCTAGAAAACAAAGACGCAATGCAACCTTATATTCTAATGTAAATATTAATTGATTTTCTCATGAAAAGGAATTGCTAGCCTAACTAGTTTCTAATTTTATCTCATTTGAAATCTATCTTCGCTATCCTTTTCCCCTAGAAATCATACAAAGTCAGGTAAAAAAATGTCAAATAATAAATTTTTCGGTGCGCATGTAAGTGCTAGTGGTGGTGTCCAAAATGCACCTTTAAATGCGATTGCTATTGGTGCAAAAGCTTTTGCCTTGTTTACAAAAAATCAAAAAAGATGGGAAGGGACTCCGCTTGATTCCAAAACACTCGATGAATGGTTTAAAAATCTTGAATTCAGTGGAATTTTGCCAAAACATATCCTTCCGCATGATAGTTATCTTATAAATCTTGGACATCATGATAGTGATAGTTTAGAAAAAAGTAGAGTTGCCTTTATAGATGAGATTAGACGATGTGAAACTTTAGGACTTGATAGATTAAATTTTCACCCAGGTAGTCACCTTCAAAAGTTTGGCAAAAAAGATCCTAATCTTGATGAGCTTACTTATAGTGCCGAAATAGAGTGTCTTGAAACTATCTCAGAATCTATAAACATAGCACTTGATAAAACAAATGGTGTGATTGCTGTTATTGAAAATACAGCTGGTCAAGGTAGTAACCTTGGATATAAATTTGAACATCTTGCTTATATCATAGATAAAGTTGAAGATAAAAGTCGTATTGGCGTATGTATAGATACTTGCCATATGTTTACAGCAGGTTATGACATAAGAACAAAAGAGGCTTATGATAAAACTTGGAAAGAGTTTGATAAAGTTGTGGGGCGAGAATTTTTAAAAGGTATGCATATAAACGACAGTAAACCGCCACTTGGAGCTAAAGTTGACCGCCATGAAAGTTTAGGACTTGGATATATTGGGATTGATGCTTTTAGCTTTATCGCAAACGATGAAAGAATGGATGATATTCCACTCATCTTAGAAACTCCAAATGAAGAGCTTTGGAAAGATGAGATAAAAAAACTATACTCGTTAGTTAAATAATTTATTTATTTGGTGTTGTTGGAGTTTTAGCCGTTGGAGACTCTGAAATAACCTCTCCACCAATAGATTTTTTTAAAACAAGTTCTTTTTGAAGCAGATTATTTTGATTTAAATCAATAGAGTCCTGCGAATCCAAATAACTCAAACTCAACTCCAAAAAATCGAGTTTTGATGAAATACCAAAATCAACTTTGTTTTTTAAAATACCTAATTTATTTTTAACAATATCTCCATAAGAAACAACATATAAATATTGATTTTTTTGTTTTTCATAAATATCATAGTTACTTTGCACTTCAATAAAAGCGTTATTTACCGTTTTTATATAATTATCAAGTGCTTGTTCTTTTTTAATTTCACTCTCTTTAACTAGTTTATCAACTTTTGGTATATCAAAAATATTCCACATAATTGTAGGCGTAATCGACCAAGATGGAGCAACCGAGCTATATGAACCATTACTACCACTTATTCCACCAAAGGCTCCAATTGAAACATTTGGATAGTAAAGCGTTTTAACAAGTGAAATTTTGGCATTTTTATCTATTAAATTTTGTTCACTTATTTGAATATCAAATCTTTTTTCAAGTTGATTTGAAGCTATTTGTTGCGGAATGCCAATTGGTTTAATAGACTTTTCAAGGACAAAATTCTCATCTTTACCTATGTAAATTTTCAAAGCTTTTAAATAATTTTCTTTTGTAATTTCAAAAGTATTATAGTTTTGTTTTTCAAGCTCAATTTTCCCATCTATATCCAACGATGGCAAAATAGTATCTAATCCATTTTGATATCGTTCCTTATAAATCTCTTTTATCTCTTTTAAGATTGCGATTTTCTTTTTTATTGTTTCTAATTTATTGTTCGCATAAAGAATATTTCCATAAAGTGAAGCTATCTCAAATGAAATAGTTGAATGCAAAACTGCCAAATTTTCTTTTGCTATAACTATATTTGCACTATCAATCTCAAGTGTTTTCTCCATTTTTCCTAAATAATCAAACTCAAATGTACTAAGTTTTAACCCTAATTTATTTGTAGTTTGAGCTTTTCCGCTGCTATTTGTTTTAGAAAGTGAATCCTCTACACCACCTGAAGGATTAAAAGATGATTTATCAATATCGTATGAATTTAAAGCCAATGCTAACTGTTTGGAAACAATTGAAATATCTTTGTTGTTAGCAAATGCTTTCAAAATTAACTCTTCAAGATTTCCATTTTCATATCCTTTCCACCACTCAACCATTGTTAAATTATTATCAGCTTTTGTAATGTTTTTTGTTTCTAATAACTCTAGTCCTTGTGGCTTAGAATACTTAGGGCCAAGTGCATTACCACAACCGATAAACAAAAAAGCGATAAAAGAAGTAAATATTATATTTTTCATTTTGCAAACTTTCTAAGGAGATATTCTCGCGCCCTAAGGACAAAGAAATAGATATAAGGGATAAAGTACCTCTCAATAAATGTAGCTGCAATCATACCTCCAAGCAAACCAATTCCAATAGCTTTACGACTCTCAGCGCCAGCGCCAGAACTAAACACAAGTGGTAAAATTCCAAAAATAAATGCAATTGAAGTCATCATCATAGGGCGATACCTAATTTTGGCAGCTTGTTTTGTAGCTTCATACAATTCAACACCATTTTTTCTAAGTTGCTCAGCAAACTCAACAATCAAAATTGCATTTTTTGAAGACAACGCAATCATAGTGAGTAGCCCAATTGAAAAATAAACATCTCGTGGCATCTTAAAAAATATATCGGCTATATAAGCTGCACCAAACGCACCAAAAATTCCAAATACCACAGATAACAAAACAGAAAACGGCAATATAAAGCTGTTGTACTGAATAGTTAAAACCAAAAATACTACAATAACACTAAAAGCAAAAATCAAAACCCCTTTACCTTGCGTTAACTTCTCCTGATACGACACCCCTTCCCATTCCAAACCAAATCCACTTGGAAGATTTAAAGCTTCCATCTCCGCTATCTCCATTCCAGCAGCAGTTCCTGCACTTTGGATTGTCATGGCTGAAATTGAATTTGATAAAACACCATTAAAATGTTCAACCTTAGATGGTGCCATCGTATCTGTTATAAATCCAATTTCAGATATTGGAACCAAAACCCCTTTGTTATTTTTTACATAGATGTTTTGTAAAGCATCAGGGGTTGCTCTATATTTTCCATCAGCTTGAACTTGTACCCAATAAAGATGGTTATCTTTTTCAAATTGATTTACATTTGAATATCCAATCGAATCTTGCAAAACACTATAAACATCAGCTATTGAAATCCCCATCGCTTTTGCTTTGTTTCTATCAAGTTCCAGATACAAAGTTGGCGAATTTGTTTTTGTTGTATTTTTTGCCATCATAAAGTTTTCTTTGTATTTTGATAATGAACTAGCAAAATTATCACTAACTGTTGCTAGCTCAAAAGGTGTTGCATCCCCATAACCTACGAGTTTTATTTGAAGTCCACTACTTCTTCCAAGCCCTCTAATTGCAGGTGGTTGCATCAACATTATTTGTGCTTCATTGATATGTTGAGTTTTTTTTGTTAACCTCTTAATTAAACTATCAACACTACTATTTTTATCTCCTCTATCACTCCACAAAGTAAGTCTAGTATATATCATCGCACTATTTGGGCTATCACTTCCAACCATAGCAACTACATTTTGAACCTCGGGTTCTTTTTTATAAATTTTCTCTATATCCTCTATAACTTTCAGTGTTCTTTGAACCGAGGCACCCTCAGGCAAAGAAACTGTTGTTATAAATACACCTTGATCCTCTTGTGGCAAAAAAGTTGATGGTATTTTTGTACTTGCATAATAGATAAATCCAAAAAACAGTAGATAAACGAAAAAAGCTGTTTTGTATCTATTGATTAATTTCATAGAGAAATCTACATAATTAACGGTGATTTTAGAAAAATAGTTGTCAAATTTTTCAAACCAAGGATGTTTTTTCTCTTCATGTTTTAAAATAATTGAGCAAAGCGCTGGAGACAATATAAGTGCTACAAGCCCTGAAAATACAACTGAAACTGCTATTGTTAAAGAGAATTGTTTATAAAGTTCCCCTAAAATTCCCCCAACAAACATAGTGGGGATAAATACTGAAATAATAACAAGGACGATTGCAATAATTGGACTTGAAATTTGTTTCATCGCTTTTATTGAAGCTTCATAAGGTGATAATTTTTCACTTTTCATAATCCTCTCAATATTTTCAACAACAACAATGGCATCATCAACAACAATCCCGATAGATAAAACAAGTCCAAAAAGGGTTAAAGTGTTGATTGAAAAACCAAAAATATACATACCAATAAATGCACCCATTATAGAAACAGGGATTGCTAAAATTGGGATAATGCTAACCCTAAGTGAATGCAAAAAGAAAAATACAACCAAAGACACAAGCAACAATGCCTCTGCAAAAGTTTTTAAAACCTCATAAATTGATAGCTCCACAAATGTTGTTGTGTCGTAGGGGATACGATACTCTATCCCTTTTGGGAAATCTTGTGAAAGTTTTTCAACCACCTCTTTCACATTTTTAGCTGTATCAAGAGCATTTGCATCTGGGTCTGCAAAGATACCAATCAATACAGTTGGTTTACCATTTAATCTCCCTGCAAACTCATAATTTGTAGTTCCTAATTCAACTTTAGCTACATCTTTAATGCTTACTAAGCTTCCATTGTCATTTGTTTTGATAACAATATTTTCAAAATCACCCACACTTGAAAGTCGCCCTTTGGATTTTAACATCAAAGTTATCACTTGCCCTTGTGGTGCTGGTTCTGAGCCAATTCTTCCAATTGAGACTTGCCCATTTTGTTCGGTTATTGCTAGATTGATATCTTTTGATGTTATCCCATAAGATGCCATTTTGACAGGATCAGTCCATATTCTCATCGAATAATCTTTTTGTCCAAAAATATTTGCTTCCCCTGCTCCATCAATTGTTTTGATTTTTTTAATCATAAAATTTGAAGCATAATTGCTAAGTGCGATTTGATTTACTGAATTATCAGGGGAGTGAAGAGCAACAATAAGTAAAATATCTGATGTTTTTTTCTTTATAGATACACCTAAAGTTTTAACAATAGCTGGGATTGTGGAAGTTGCATTTTGGACACGATTTTGTATCTCTGTATATGCATCATTTACATCTGTCCCTATCTCAAATGTACAAGTTATCTCCGCTTTTCCTGAATTACTAGCACTTGATGAGATATACATAAGTCCTGGTATTCCAGAGAGCTGTGTTTCGATAGGATCAATCACCGAAGTAGCAATTGTTGAGGCATCAGCTCCTGGATAAGTTGCATTGATTGAAATTGTCGGTGGTGTTAATTTTGGATATTGAGATATTGGCATTGAAAAAATAGAAATAAAACCAAAAACAACAACCATAATTGCTAGCGCAATCGAAATTGCTGGTCTTTTTATAAAATATTCTGAAATCATTTTACTATTTGCACTTTCGCTTTATCTTTAAGATTTACAATCCCAGTTTTTGCTATCAAGTCATTTTGCGTAACACCTGCTACAACTTCAATATTTCCCTCAACCCAACTTTTGGTTTCAATTTTTGTAATTTTTGCCGTATTATTTTTGATTACATAAACAGATCTTCCATCTTTTCCTTGAACCAAACACTCCTGAGGTAAAAATAAACCCTCTTTTGGTTTACTTTTATAAGTAAACTTTCCCATTGTTCCAATATAAATTTTCTCTTTTGAACTAAATTCATATCTACATTTCACCATTCCAGAACTGTCACTAACAGGATCACAATATTTCAAGTTTCCAGTAAACTTATTGTTTGAAATAATTATCTCACCATTTTGTGGTTTATCATCACTTGATGGGAGCATAAGTGAGAAATATAGAGGATTTGCACTATATATTTGAGTTAAATTTGATCCTCCAGCTTGGACAAACGCACCAACTTGTTGTTGACTTTTTTCTACATAACCACTAATTGGAGCTTTGATTGAGGTGAAAGAAATATCAAGTTTTAATTTTGCACTTTGTGCATCAAGGGAGAGATTAAGAGCTTTCTCTTTTTCAATTTGTGTTGAAATATTATCAAGCTCTTGTTCTGTTGCTCCACCAATTTTTAATAATTTTTCGATTCTAGCTTTATTTTTTTCAAGATTTGATAAGGTGAGTTTTGACTGAAGTACCGTAGCATTTAGACTTGCTAACTCATTTTTTAGTTTTCTATCATCTATTTTATAAAGCATATCACCAGCTTTTACAAATGAGCCATCACTAAAATACTGATTTTCTATAAATCCATCGATTCTATTTTTTATCTGAATAACTTTTGGTGATTCAACCATTCCATTCATTTCATTATTTGCTGAACTATTTTGCAAAAATGGGGAAACTACTGTAATTTTTGGAACTTGTTCCTCTTTTTTCATTTGTGGTTTTGACTCACAACCAATAAAAAACAAACCCATAAATAATAACGCTACACAAATTTTTACCATATTTTCCAACTTTTTATTTTTTGATTTAAAAGATTATCATAAGGATATTAATCAACAGCTAATATAACTCTTTATCCTTAGCAATAATCAATGAAGATTTGGTATTATTGCCAAAAATTTAAAATTAGGTACTAATTATGGAGAAAAAACTACATCTTGTGAGCCTTGGCTGTACTAAAAACTTAATCGATAGTGAAGTTATGCTTGGGAGACTTAAAGAGTACAAAATAACAGATGATGTAAGTGATGCTGACCTTATTATAGTAAATACATGTGGCTTTATTGAGAGCGCAAAAGAGGAATCACTAAATACAATCTTTACGCTACATGATGAAAGGAAAGAGGGTTCTGTTCTTGTAATGGCTGGGTGTCTTAGTCAAAGATACAAGGATGAACTTCAAAATGAACTAAGTGAAGTTGATATTTTTACAGGTGTTGGTGATTATGATGTAATTGATAAGCTTGTTGAAGAGAAAAGGAGTCAATTTAGCCCTAAAGTTTTCCTAGCCGATGAGACTTTAGATAGAGTTGTAACTGGCTCAAATTTTCATGCATACATCAAATTAAGTGAAGGTTGCAACCAATCTTGTGCATTTTGCGCCATACCTAATTTTAAGGGGAAACTAAATAGTAGAACTTTAGAATCTATTGAAACAGAACTAACAAATATGGTTAAAAATGGTTACTATGATTTCTCTTTTGTAAGTCAAGATAGTAGCTCATTTTTGCGAGATCACGATATCAACGATGGACTTATAAGGCTAATTAACATGGTTGAAAAAATTGATGGGGTTAAAAGTGCAAGAATTCTCTATCTATACCCTTCAACCACTACCTTACAATTAATCGAGAAAATAGCCTCAAGCAAAATATTTCATACGTATTTCGATATGCCACTCCAACATATCTCAAACAATATGTTAAAAATAATGAAAAGAGGCAAAGGGAGCGATAAACTAAAAGAACTTATGGATGCGATGAGAAAAACACCTAATTCATTTGTTAGAAGTACCTTTATTGTTGGACATCCTGGGGAAAGTGAAGAGGATTTTGATGAGCTTTGCAATTATGTAAAAGAATATCAATTCGACAGAGCGAATGTATTTAGTTATAGCGATGAAGAAGACACAAGTGCTTACGATATAAAAAATAAAATTCCTCAAAATACGATAGATAAAAGAGCTGAAATTTTAGGTGAATTAATCAAAGAATCAACAATAAAAAGTATGCAAAAAGATATAGGCAGTGAGTGTTTTGTTGTTGTTGAGGGGTACAGTAGTGAGCACGATTTGCTTTTGAGTGCTAGAAAAATATCTTGGGAGCGGGAGATTGATGGTGAGATATATATCAATGAAAATGAACTTGATACACAAATTGAATTTGGAAAAATCTATCAAGCAAAGATTACCGAGCTAGCTGGAGATAAGCTTTTGGGGACAATTGTTGCAAAAGGGTAGTGTTGGAATTGATGAATTTATAGAGTTGATTAAAAACAATCACTTTGTAGAAGCTCATGAGGTACTAGAAGATGAGTGGAAAGAGCTTAAAAAATCAAACCAAAAAGATAAAGCAAAATTTATTCAAGCCCTTATAAATGGTGCAACTGCAATAGCTTTATGGATAAAAAAAAGACCGGAACCATCTTTGAGGGTTTGGGAAGTTTTACAAAAAAATAAACATTTGATTAATGAACTTGAATTTTTAGATAAAGAGAAATATTTTCTCGCTATAAATATCCTTGAGGAAAAATTTACCTCCAAAAATAATCTTTAATCTTGTTCTGCCACCATTGTTGAGTAATAAAGCAAAAAAGATGCCTCAATTGGTGTCCATATTGTTTGTTGCTTAAGTGTTATCTCTGTTGCTAATTTTGATACATTTTCTGCATACTTAGAAACAATATCCCCAACATTTAGTTTAACACTATTTATATTATGGTTTAAAATAGATTGTGGAAATACTTTTTGATTATCTGCAACAAAAAAATCAACTTTCCCTTTTAAAAACTGCAACATAACTCCAATTTGATAAGAGTGATAACATTCTATATTTAATGCTTTTTTGTCATCTTTTTTGTACCCCAATGATGAGTATATTGAAAATTCATCCTTCAACATATCTTTAATTTTGTTTTTATCAATTTTTGCTATTACGAACGGTAATTCAAGTTTTGCTAACTGAACATAATCAATAGGGAAACTTTTTTTTCTTTTTTTTTTCTCACGATAAAAGAAACTAAAATAATTCGACCAATACATTTCTATAAAATCCTTTTTCCATATTTGGGCTGAAAGAATACCATTTTTTCACTTTGTTTAAATTGTCATAAGAATATTGGAAAATCCTTTGTTTAGGACATTTTAGAGGATAAAAAGCATTAATATTTAATTTATGATTAATACAATACAATACCTACTTTATAAAAATACTATTAAAAATTATTGGGGATTAAAATGGATTTAACGGTTTTACTTGGTACCCTAGGTGCCCTTGCTTCAATTGCAATTGGAGATTTAATGGAGGGTGGAAATCCTGCACATGTTATCCATATCACTTCACTTATTATAGTTTTCCCAACAGCACTTTGCGCAGCTGCCGTTGGTACAGAATCTCACGCATTATCTGCTGCTTTTAAAGAGATAAAAATAGTATTTACAAAATCAAAAGCTGATACCCCTGCTAGAATAAAACAAATTGTAGAATTTGCAGTTATTGTAAAAAAGAATGGTGTTTTAGCTCTTGAGGCTGAAGCTGCAAATATTGATGATGATTTTTTTAAAGAAGCCATTAGCATGGTAGTTGATGGTTCAAAAGAGGAACAAATAGAAGAATTTCTTGATCCAATCATTGAAGAAACAGAACACTACTACCATGGTGCAACTCACTATTGGCTACTTACAGGGGAAACTTGCCCAGTAATTGGACTTATTGGAGCCGTTTTGGGACTAATTCTAGCTCTAGCAAAACTTGATAATCCAGCTGAAATGGCAAAAGGTATTGCAGGGGCGTTTACTGCAACAGTTACAGGAATTGCTGGAGCATATATATTCTTTGGTCCCTGGGGAAATAAATTAAAAGGGAAAGCTCATCTTATAGTTCATGAAAAAAAAGTTATTATGGAAGGTGCAAAAGGCTTAGCTAGAGGTGATTCTCCAAGTGTTTTAGAGACTAGACTTAAAAATATGATAACCGCCATGCCTTCAAAATAACGGATAGATAAGTGGCAAAAAAGTGTAAAAAATGTGAATGCCCTGCTGGTGAAAAGTGGGCTGTTCCTTTTGCTGACTTTCTTAGTCTTCTCCTTGCTCTTTTTATTGCACTTTATGCTATCGCATCTGTAAACTCTGAAAAACAGGCTGCTCTAAAAGAGGAATTTTTAAAAATTTATGGAATGAATACAGATTCCCAAACAATGGCAGAGCAACAAGAAGATACTCAAGTTGCAACAACAACTGAGGAGCCAACAGAAGGAGAACAAGGCAAAAGTGAACAAATGGCAGCGCAAATCAATGAATTACAAGAAAGCATAGAGAGTGGTAATTTTGCACAAGCTGCAGATGGTACTTTTCTTAGCACCCCTATTTTTATCTTATTTGAAAGTGGAAAAGCAGAAATTACAACACCAGCTTCACAATCATTCTTAAAAAGTATCGCAAAAATAGTATCATTTTTACCACAAAATACAGAGATAAATTTAAAAGGCTTTGCAAGTGAAACTGAAATAGCAAATTCACAATATCAAGATAGCCTAGAATTATCAACAGCTAGAGCCAATAATGTAATAAGGGAATTAATAAAACTTGGCGTTCCCAAAGAGAAGCTATTTTCAAGTGGGTTTGGTTCAAAAAATTCAAACAAATCAGATACTACAAATTCAAATAGTAAAGTTGAACTTGAACTCAAAATGCTAAATGCAACTGATGAGATGATGACGCAAGAGGAAGCTACAACTATTTTTGATGAAGCACTTCAAAAGTAATACCTAAAAGCCACAAGAATGGGTAAAATTAAAAAAATACACAACCTATCATTGCAATACAATCATCAAAATAGATGTACGAAATCAAAATGTGATATGACAAAAATGTCTCACAAAGGTTTTGTTTATCTTATATCATTTACTATTTTTTTCCACCTAGGAAGAGTACTTGATATTTTTCCAAAAGAGTTTTTATTTGAAATACCACGAATTAATAATTTAAATGACTTTTACGGAACCATAATCTCAGTAATCTTGAATTGCTTAATTTTGCTTATTGCTTCAGATAAAGCCCAACTTATAGATATAAACCTAAAGATAAGTCAAAAAGTTACAAATGTAATATTGTGGGTTTCTTTTGTAATGTTTTTATTAACAGCTACTGGGTATATGTTTGGAAAAACTATATTTGAAAGATATATATTAGTTGCAACTTCATTTTTTCTAGCCTATTTTGTGATGCTAATTGCACTTAATAATGAGAATGAGCCATACAAAAAAGAGGTAGTAAGCAATTAGAAGAGTTTATTTATTTCCACTCAACTCCCTGCCAACTTCTTTTAAAGCCTCAATTCTTTCTCCTCTTTTTTCATACGATTCCTTAATTTTTTCAGGATCATCAATAACAGCTTTCTTAATACTATAATGTGATTTTTGTGCGGTCTGATCTTCACTTTTTAAAAATGCAAAATCATCTTTTCCAGACATTTCTCTATCAAATAAAATAACAGCAGCAAAACTAACTAAAAAAATAAAAAATAAAAAGTATTTCAACCAACTAGGCATAGTCTGTCCTCTATTTTTCTTTGTTTTTGTTTCATCTTTAACCTCGTTTTATAATTTATATATTTTACCATACCCTTGGTATATTCCAAATTCTAAATTATAAATTTAAATTAGAGTAATAGCCATTATGTTATAATTTTATAATATTTTTATTATAAGGCTTAACTATGAAAGAACAAGAGATTTACTGCAAACAAAACAGACTAGAATTTTTTCCCATTATGATGTACGCTATTACTATGGGACTTGGCGGACTAACTATCGTCTATCAAAAAGCTCATATTTGGCTAACATTTCCATCAATCATAGGGACGATTTTAAGTTATGTGACAATGGTTACATTTATTATTATTTCAGCTATATATATGGGGAAATATTTTAAATATAAACAAGCTGTTATTTTAGAGTTTAACCACCCGATTCGTATCAATTTTTTTGCTGCAATATCTATCTCATTACTTATGCAAGCAATTATTTTTAAAGAGATTTATTTGCCTCTAAGTGCCTTCTTTTGGTATGTTGGAGTGGTTTTACATTTTGCTCTAACTATGCATACGATATCATTTTGGATCAATAAAAATCAAAAATTAGATCATTCAAATCCTGCTTGGTTTATCCCTATTGTTGGAAATCTCCTTATACCTGTTGGTGGCATTGGATTTGCAAGCAGTGGGATATTGAATTATTTTTTTAGTATTGGGATATTTTTTTGGATTATACTTTTTGCTCTTGTTTTAAATAGAATAATTTTTCATCATCAACTTGCAACAAAATTTATCCCAACGCTCTTTATATTTATTGCTCCCCCATCTGTTGCTTTTTTGGCTTATATGAAACTTTACGAAACGCTTGATATTTTGGCATTAATGCTTTTTAATCTAGGGTTATTTTTTACTTTTTTAGTTGCTTTTATGTATAAAAGTTTTATAAATATCAAGTTTTTCATCTCTTGGTGGGCTTTTGTTTTTCCAATCGCTGCAATAACTATAAGCTCAATGCTTATGTTCCATCACACACACGATTTTGGACTACTTGCATTATCTTATGTGTTAATTTTTATTTTGACAATGATTGTTTTGATTGTCTCATACAACACTATTTTAAATATTACAAGACGAGATATTTGCGTAGAAGAGTAGCTATCTTATAAAGCTACCCATCTCCCAAATTGGTGTCATAATTGCCAGAACCAACCATAAAACTATTGCTGAAATTATCACAACAAAAAATGGAGTCAAAAATGCAACAAAGTTATCGATATAACCAGAAAGCTCTCTTTTGTTGATATTTTGTAGGTTGTGTAAAATCTCCTCTAGCCTATTTGACTGTTCACCAACAAGCAACATTCTAAGGGTTACTTCATTAAATATGTTGCGGTTTGAAAATGCATCATGGATTGATTTACCATCATTTAATTCTTGAATAATAAAACTTATCTGCTCCTCAACAAAAAGATTATCTGTTGTCTCTTTTGCGTAAACTAAAGTCTCTTGAAATTTATTTTTTGATTTCATTATTAAATATATACTCAAAAACAATTTATAAAAAATCATATAACGATACATTTTACTGAAATATGGAATATAAAGAAATATCATTTTGTGGAAAAAATAACGAAATTTGATAAAGACAAAAACAATAACTAAAAAAGCAACGAAAAAAACAAATAAAATCAACAAATAATGTTCATACAAACTATTTTTGACAAATAATAAGATTGTTGTACTGAGCGGTAAGTTTGCTCCAAATTGAGTAAAAAGATGCTCAAATTTTGGAACTACAAGGGTAAAAATTGTAAAGATTGAAACTATAAGCGATATTACCAAGACGATTGGATAGCGAAGCGCTTTTCCTATACTTTGTTTTAATTTTTGATTTTCATCTAAAAGTTCATAAAGTGATGAGATGGAGTTTGCTAGGTTGCTATTTTCCTCTCCTAACTTTATAAAAACAAGAGGCAAATAGCCTAATATTTTCCTATGAATTTCAAGGGATTTGTGTATTGGTTGTCCGTCAAGTAAACTTTTGCTGATTGTTTCTAAAATATCTTTTTTTACACCATTTTTGCTTGATTTGATTAAAATCTCAACAACATCTTTAAGTGGCAATTTTGAAGCTAACATCATATCCATCTCATAAAACAAACCAACAATATCACCGCTTTTATCTTTTAGATTAAATGAAAAATCAACATCCCTTAGTTCCTTTACTTTTATGACATCTGCTGATATTTCATCTTTGATATCAACTATTTTGGAGTCAAGTTTTCCATCTTTTTGAAAATAAACTTTATATTTCATGGGAGTAATATTCACTCATTGAAGTTGTTCCATCTAACACTTTTGTGTAAATATTTTCATTGATTGTTTTGTATTTAAGATAAGCCAATATGTTTTCAATATCAACTTGATTTATCATCTTTGCAACTTCATCATCAACTTGTAAATACTCAGTTACAATAGTTCTTCCATCATAACCACTAAAATTACATTTTGGACAACCAACACTTCTATAAGTTTTAATGCCGCTCTCGTCTATTTCCTCTTTACAGTATGGACAAAGAACTCTTATAAGTTTTTGAGACACAATAAGCCTTAAAACCGAAGCTATCAAATATGCTTTGGCATCAAGATCTAAAAGGCGATTTATAGTCTTAATTGCATCATTTGTGTGTAAAGTTGCGATTACTAGATGTCCAGTCAAAGAGGCTTGAATTGCTATTTTTAAAGCGTTCTCATCTCGTATCTCCCCTATCATAATTACATCTGGGTCTTGCCTTAGGATATTTTTTAAAACAATCTCATAACTAAGCCCTATCTCCTCATTTATCTGAACTTGCATAACTCCATCTATATTGTATTCGATTGGGTCTTCTATTGTTATTATTTTTTTATTTTTCCTATCTAATTCATTTAGAATTGAATACATTGTTGTTGTTTTACCACTTCCTGTTGCCCCTGTTACTAAAATCATACCGTGTGAAAAATTGATATTTTTTAAAATAGCCCCGTAAACATCTTTAGAAAAACCAATATTTTCAAGCCCTAAAAACGCTTTTTTGTTATCTAAAATACGAACAACAATAGACTCGCCACAAATTGTAGGCAAAATCGATACTCTAAAATCAAAATCAACTCCATCAAGATTTTGTGAAAATCTACCATTTTGTGGAACTCTTTTTTGTGAAATATCTAAAGATGAAAACATTTTCAAAGAAGAGCTTAAAATAGGATACAAACCAATATCAAAACGGAAAAACTGACTCAATTTGCCATCTATTCTAAATCTTATAATTATTGCATTTTTTAGTGTTTCAAAATGTATATCACTGCTTCTAAAACTTATTGCACAAAGAAACAACATTTTTAGAAACTCTTTTATATGAGATTCATAAAAATTACTATCTTCAAGCCCTACAGATTTAGATGCTATATTAAATAGTGAATATTTATAAGTTAAATTGTGCAGCTCAAAGTCCAACATCTTTTGTGTGATATTGATATACTTTAAAGGTTTAGAAAAAAGTTTATCTTTGTTTTTTGCAAATTCAGATTTATCAACAACTGCAATAAGTATAAATATCTCAAACTCCATAATTGGCAAAAAACAAAACTCTTTTAACATCTCAATTGAAATTTTATTTACAAACCCATAGTCGATAAGATAGCTATCAAGATCTTCAATCCCATCAATCATCAAACATCTCCTTTATAGCAACTTTCCCATTCTTTTCCAATGTCAATTTATCTTTTTCAATTGCAACAATTTTATATCCATCAAAACTTTGACCAATTTTTAGCCATTCACCACCAACCAAAACATATTCACCAACAATTGCGATTGTTTTTGATCTTGGCAAAACCTCAACATAGCTATCATCAATCGCCTCATCAAAATTTATATTTTCGCTTTTTATATCTACTGCTTTTTTCTCGCCTTCAATCTTTTCTTGCTTAACTTGTATTGTTGGCTTATCGATTATAACAACTTTTTGACTTTCTTCATCCAAATTAGCATCACTTTTTTTGGCATCTATAATTTGAAACAATTTAATATCGGCTACCTTATCCTTATCCCCAAATGTGACCGTTAAAGATTTATTTCTCACTTCCAAAATAGTTTTTGCAATCAAATTATTATCCTTTTCCTCCAGCTCTAAAGATAGAACTTTTGTTGTTTTTTCAATAATCTTTAAAAATAAAATAACTAGTGGCTCACTTCCAATGAGCTCCAATGATAATCTACTTTTATCAAAATGAAACGCCTCAATTTTAATCCCAATATCATTTGCCAATTTTTCATAAGATTGCAAAATCAAAATATGTGATTTTTCATCAATCACTTCACTATTAATATTTGTAAATTGTATGACTTTATCTACTTTTGATGGTGGGAAATTTAGCCAGAAAAGTAAAAAAACAAAAAGTGGTAAAGTATACAAGATAAATTTTTCTCTAGTCGGTAACGCAACAAAATAGGTATTAAAATTCAATTTCCACCTCTGCCAAAACAAAATCACCACCAATTTGTACAATTTTTATAATTTTTACACCATTAACATCACTAGCCAAAAAATTGTATAAATTATCTTTCTTTCCAAAAAAAGATGTATAGATTTTAGTTTCACATTTGAATGATTTTAAACTTAGACCATATCTCTTAATTCCCTCCCCAAGCTTAATCAAAGCTGGCATCACTAATCTTTTTTGCTCATTTATATCTATTTCATTTGATTTGACAAAAATAGGGCGTTGTTCACTTTGATTAAATCCATAAAAATAAAAGAATCCAAATATAGCCAAAGAAAAATAAATTAAAAAAATATGTCCATCATATCTTGTTTCAATTTTTTTAAAATTCAAATAAGCCGTAGCTCTATATTGTTTTTTATATTCCATAAATAACTCATAGGAGATGTGATAGATATTAGATACTTCAAAACTATATGTAAAGTTGATATATTGTTCGATATCTTCTTGGCTATAATTCTTATTTTCTTTAAAAAGATGTAATTTACCATCACAAAAAATAGCAAAAAACTCTTTTGTAATAAAAATATCATACCCTATTGGCTCAATCTCAAGCTCTTTGTAGTATTGCTCTAAAAATTGGGGTTCCAAAACAACTCTTTTTTTATTTGTGGAAAAAAGATAAATCTCATAAGTTTTACTCTTCTCAATATAAATAAAATAAACAACTGGGGTTTTTGGAATTACAATTTTGGATTGGATAAGTGATGTTTGTAAAAATGAGTTAAGATATTTTGGTTTAATCTCTTCTGTAACTTGTTTTGTTATGTGTGATATTTGTTTAAGTTGGATAATTTGTGGATTAATATCTCTAAACCACTTCATAAGAAAACCTATAAAATGTGGTTTAGATAGCGATTCATCAGAAATCGTATCCTAATTCTCTAAGACCCTCTTTATTTTTACTCCAGCCTCTTTTAACAGAGACAAAAAGTTCAAGATAAACTGTTTTACCGATTAGTTTTTCAATTTTTTTTCTAGCATTTAAGCCTATTCTTTTTATAGCAACTCCACCTTCGCCTATAATCATCCCTTTTTGAGTTTGTTTTTCAACAATTATTGTTGCTTTAATAACTTCAACTTTTGGTTTCTCTTCTACTTTATTAATAATAACATCAGCTTCGTAAGGTATTTCGTCACTGATATTATCAAAAACGGATTCTCTTATGAATTCCCTATAAATATCTCTTAGATTAGTTGTTGTTAAAATTTCTGTATCAAAAAGATATGGTTGTTCTGGAAGATACTTTATAACTTCATCTAAAAGATGATGTTGCTTTTTCCCTTTTTTGATCGAAATTGGGATTATCGCTTTAAACTTATCGTTGTATTTTTGATATTCATCCATTTTTGCCATAACTTCGCCACTTGTAACAAAGTCTGTTTTGGTAAGCAAAAGTAGATGTGGGGTATCTTTTTTTTGTTCATCTAAAAATCTTTCATAATGAACTATTTTATCTGTAACAGGTGCTAAAAAAAGTATTAAATCACACTCCCCAATAGCTTTTAAAGCTTCTTCTAGCATAAACTGATTAATAAGCTTCTCTTGATGATGAAGCCCTGGAGTATCCACAAAAATAATCTGATCATCACCATGCATAACGATTGTATTTGATCTTTTTCGTGTTGCATTTGCTTTATGTGATACCATGTTTATTTTTTCACCAACAAGCCAGTTTAAAAGTGAACTTTTACCAGCATTTGGACGACCGATGGTGCTTACATAACCACATTTTGTCATATTATTTTATCCTTACTTTTTGCATTAAACTATTAAGATTTGCATAATTTTGAAGTTTATCATTATTCAACTAAAAACATAACTAAATTAGCCCAAAATAAGCCAATATACTCATGCCAAGCTTTTTGTGTTTTATTAAGACTGTATCCATCTGGTAAAGAGATAAAACTATCGCTATCTTTGATTAAAAAATCAGTTGGAGCTGGAGTTGGCAGTAGCCCCTCTTGTTTAAAAATCAACATAGCTCTTTTCATATGATATGCCGAAGTTACAAGAACAAAAGGTTCATCTTTTAAAACTTCTTTTATATTTTTTGCTTCCTCTTTTGTATCTTTTGGTTTTGGGTATTGGATTATATTTTCCTCTTTAATCCCTATCTCTCTTAATATATTTGCACTCTTAATTGCCTCAGGAGTTTCTCCTCTACCTTCATAGCCAGAAGTTATTATTTTTGCTCCACCAAGTTCTTTATAAATTCGTAAAACCTCCCACCCACGGTTTTCCATATCACCACCCAAAAATACTATATATTTCGTATCTTTTGGGATATTATTTAGTTTTTGATAACTATTCTCTAGTGGCTGGAGTATAAAATTTGCAAAAGATGAATGGGAAACAATAGCTATCCATATAAATCCTGTAACTAAAAACCATTTCCCTTTTTGGACTTTCTTTTTTAATACAAAATATATCCCCAATGAAAAAATAATTAGTCCAATAGAAAACGGCATAAGCAATGACGCAATAAGTTTTTTTATAATAAATAATATCTCCATATTTTTCCTTACTTTACATTTTCTATATCTATAATTTCATCGCTACACCATTGAGCTAAATCATAGTCATGAGTAATCAAAAGCAATCCAAACTTATCTTTAAAATCAAGCAAAGTTTTCATCACTTCAAATGCTAATATATTATCCAAAGCACTTAGTGGCTCATCAGCCAATATTAAATCTGGTTTCATTAAAATTGAGCGTATTATACTGCATCTTTGAAGTTGCCCACCACTTAGTTTATGTGGCATCTGATTAAATAGTTCAAAATTTAAACCAAATTTTTTTAGCAAAATATCGAGATCAGCAAACGACTCAACAACATCATTTACTTGTTCGTATATTGTATAAGTTGGATGAAAAGAGCTATATGGGTCTTGAAATATTGAGCTAATATTTTTATGTTTTATAATCCCATTGTTTGGTTTTAGATTATTAGTGATTAACTCAAAAAGTGTACTTTTTCCACTTCCACTACTTCCAACAATACTTTTTATCTCACCTTTATGAAGCGATAAATTAAAATTTTTATAGATTTGATTCTCTTGTGAGTAGCTAAATGATAGCTCTTTGATGTTTAAAACTTCTTTTTTCATATCACTGATTTTACACTAAGAATAATTAAAGTTTATACGTTGTAATATTTTCCCTAAATTAAAAATAGGAGACAAAGATGAAAAAAATTGTATTAGCTACATTAGTATGTGGAGTTGCAGCATTTGGTGCTGTTGAATTAGGTGCTTGTAAAGGTTGTCATGGACAAAACTTTGAAAAAGCTGCATTAGGAAAATCTAAAATTGTTAAAGATATGACTAAAGCTGAAGTTACTAAATCACTTCAAGGCTACAAAGCTGGAACTTACGGTGGAGCTATGGCTGGTGTTATGAAAGGTCAAGTTGCCAAATACAGTGATGCTGATTTAGCTAGCACAGGTATCGGAAAATAATTTTATCATTTGATAAAACCATAAAAGCCTAGCTATTTTAGCTAGGCTTTTTTTATATTCGGATTATTACTTTTGTGTTATTGCTAGAAAGTCAATGGAATCTTTATAACAAATACTGCTCCGTATTCTTCATTTTCATTGTAAATAAAGCTCATATTTTGTGCTAACAATTCTCCCATAAAATGATCTTGCACAATTTGTGCGCACATATAAAGTCCGATGCCTGTTCCATCATTTTTCTCTTTTGTTGTAAAGTATGGATTAAATATTTTACCGATAATTTCACTAGGAATTCCTCCTCCATTATCTTGAATTGTTATCAATATATCGTTCGGCAATTTTTTTAGATTTATCAAAATAATCCTATTGCGAATGTCGTTTTCAATAAATATATCTTTTGCATTATTTAAAATATTCAAAATAACTTGAGAAAGTTCTCCCCTAAGACCATTCAAGACTATTGTTTCATCTAAATCAAAATAAACATTAATATCATGAATTTCAAATCCATATCTTGCAATAGAGTATATGTCATTAATCACATCGCTAACTATAAAATCAGTTTTAATTGTAGTTTGATTTAGGAAGTTTCTAAAATCATCAATTGTATCTGAAAGAAATTGTGTTGTTTGCACTATTCCATCCATTGTTTCATCAATATCTTCTTCACCCAAAATTCCCAAATTATGTTTCAACTTAAATCCACTTGCTCTTACGCTTATTCCATTTAATGGTTGCCTCCACTGATGAGCTATATTTTGAACCATTTCACCAAGTGCAGCCAATCTTGCATTGTGCTGAACTATAATATTTTGAATTTTATTTTTTTCAACCTCCTGATGTACACGTAATTCCAAAGTATCATTTAGTTCCCTTAGCTCTTCTGTTTTTTTAACCACCTCGTTATCTAATCTCATATTGTAATCTTTTTTTAATTTATCTGCCTCCAAGAGTTTACATCTTGCATTTTCAAAATTATTTCCTACAAGACCAATTTCATCCTTAATTCTCCATTCATAGTTACTCGTTAAATCATTATTTGCAAATGAATTTGCTTGAGCATTTAATTTTTTGAGTGGTCTTAATATTTTCCAATACAATAAAATCAAAATAAAAAGTGTTGTAAATAAAAGTTGTGATACAAAAATATAAAATAGTCTTTTTTTATTTGATTGAAGATTTTCCATAACATAATAATCACTCATATTAATTTTTAAAATTCCAAGCGGTTTTCCATTATAAACAATCTCTTTTTTGAAATAAACTAAATTTGTTCCATCAGGTGATACATTTGAACATGATACAAATACTTGTTTTGAAAGATAATCATACACTTTAATATCAGCAACAGATCTATTGACGCATACTGCCTCAACAAGTTCACCTGCAAGATCTTGACGAAGATCCCAAAGATGTCCACCAAGTCCAACTTCAAGGGTGGATTGAATATCTTCACCAAGCTTTATTAGTTCTTTTGTTTTAAGCTCTGTTTCTATTCCGATTAAAATTGTCCAAGATATAAATACTGGTAAAAATATTCCAAATGTAACACCAGATAAAATAATGTAAATAAGTTTTAAATTTAGAAAAAACTGTATGACACGATTTACCATTAAGTACCTTTGCATGTTGTTTTTAAATAATAATGAGATTACATTTTAATTACTTTAAGATATTATTATATAATTTTATTTAAAAACAAGGATATCCTTATGAACATTTTATTATTAGTTTTATTAATATCAATATCACTTTTTGGGAGTAAATTTAAAATAATGACAGAAGATCTTCCGCCGCAAAATTATCTTGATAAAAAGGGAGAACTTAAAGGTTTTAGCGTTGAAGTTGTAAATCTAATTTTAAAAAGATTAGGATATAACGACGAAAAAATAGAAGTTGTCCCTTGGAGCAGAGGTATTGCAACACTTGAAAGTGAACCAAATGCAATCCTTTTTAGTATGGCGTTTACACCTGAGCGAGCAGAAAAATTTAAACTAGTTTACCCAATGGCGATAGCAAAAACTTATTTCTTCACCCATAAGGATAGTAAAGTAAAAATTACGGATATTGATGATGCAAAAAAATATAAGCAAGGTGTTGTCAAAGATTTTTCTCAGCATAAAAACTTAATTAAGGAAGGTTTTACTGATTTTGATTTTTCTCCAGATGTTGAAACGATGGTGCAAAAAGCTATTTTTAAAAGGGTTGAAGTAATATCTTTGATACCATTTCAATTGTATTCAGAAGAATTTACCCATCTAGATGTTAAATCACTCAAAAAAATAGATCTATCTTATACGGAAAGCAAACATACAATTGGATTCAATAGAGCATTTCCAGACAGTGAAATAAAAAAATGGCAAATTGAACTTGATAAAATAAAAGCTTCCGGAGAATTTGATAGGATTTTTAAAAAATATGTGAAAGAGTAAGCTATTAATTCTAAAATAAAAAAGCCCGAGTAAATCTACTCGGGCTTTTTTATCATGTAAAAAACTAAAATTATTTAGCTCTAATTCCTAAATCTTGTACTAATTTAACAAATGTAGCATATTTTGTTCTTCTTAAATATGTTAGAAGTCTTTTTCTTTTTCCAACCATTTTTAAAAGTCCAAGTCTTGATGAATGGTCTTTTTTATTGATTTTTAAGTGTTCTGTTAAAACTACAATTTGTTTTGTTAAAATAGCGATTTGAACTTCCGCTGAACCTGTATCTTTCTCATCTCTTCTGTATGTTGAGATTATCTCTTGTTTTATGTCCTGATCTAAAGCCATCATGACCTCCTTGATTGGTATATTTGTATTCAATTATCAGTAAAGTTGATAAAAGTTTGGAAGAGTAGCTAAATGCCTCTTATACTTTCTTTAAAAAACAAGATAATAATACAATCCTTGTTCCATTAACTTTACCCTCAACTTGTTCAGGATTACCATTTAAAATAATTCCCTTAACAAGAGTTCCCCTTTTAGCTGTAAAGTTTGCCCCTTTAACTTCTAAATCTTTGATAATTGTAACGCTATCACCTTGATTTAAAACTGTTCCATTACTATCTTTTGGGAGTTCTTGAGTCTCACTACTTTCTACTTCACTATCAGCCCAAGCCTTAATATCATCTTCAAGATAAAGCATATCAAGTAATTCTTGATTGTTTAGTTTTTTTAATAATCTGTAAGAAACTACTTGAACAGCTGGTATTTCACTCCACATACTATCACCCAAACATCTAAAATGATTCGAATCTAATACAACATTACCATCTATTTGATTACGACAAGTATCACATACACAAATCGTTTGTTCAATACTCCCATTGCTTGGTGTAACTTCTAAAGTACTTAAATTTTCCACAGAACCACACAATTCACACTTATGATTTGCTCTTTCTAATAATTTTGAATCCATTTTTTCTCTCTTGTTTTTAATTAATGTGGGATATTACACTTGTTTTACTTCTTTAGCAATAAACTACAAAATAGTGATTGATTTGTTTGAAATATAAAGAATTGTTTGATTTTATTTTTTGATGGAGCGGGAGACGGGATTCGAACCCGCGACCCCAACCTTGGCAAGGTTGTGCTCTACCCCTGAGCTACTCCCGCATCGTTTCTTTTAAAGAGTTGGGATTTTAGCAAAAATATTTTATTTTGTAAAGTATTTTTGCTAATTTTGTTATTTTTTTACCAAAAGGTTAGTTTATCTTTTAACGATCTCTTCAATTTTTCCAACAATTGAAGGGTCTTCAAGAGTTGAAGTGTCTTGAGTTATAGCTTCACCTTTTACGATACTTCGAAGAATTCTTCTCATAATTTTTCCACTTCTTGTTTTTGGTAAATCTGGCACGAACGCCATCTCATCACAAAGCGCAATCGCTCCGATCTCATTTTTAATTATTTTATTTATCTCTTTAGAAAGCTCAAGCTCATCAGCCACTTGGTTCGCTTCAACACTAACTGTTGATTTTAAAACAATGTAAGCAAAAATCCCCTCGCCTTTAATATCGTGAGGTTTCCCTACAACTGCAACTGCTGCTACATTTGGATGCTTTTTGATAGCTGATTCAACTTCTGCCGTTCCCATTCTATGCCCCGAAACATTGATAACATCATCAGTTCGTCCTGTGATTGTGATATATTTATCTTCACTCATCATTGCACCATCTCCTGTAAAATAAACAGGCTTTCCATCTTTTTTACAATCTCCAAAATAAGATTTTACAAATCTTTCGCTATCTCCCCAAATATTTCTAATCATTGATGGCCATGGTTTTGCAATACACATAAACCCTTTTTCACCTATTTCAGTTGGTGTACCATCCGCTTCAATAATTTCAGCCATAATCCCAGGAAGTGCAAATGTTGCACATGCTGGTTTAATAGGGGTAGCCGCAGGAAGTGGAGATATCATATGTCCACCCGTCTCAGTTTGCCAATAAGTATCTACGATAGAACATTGGCTTCCACCAACCTCTTCGTAGTACCATTTCCATGCTGGTGGATCTATTGGCTCACCAACAGTTCCTAAAATTCTAAGAGAACTTAAATCATATTTACTTGGCTCATCTGCACCCATTTTATGAAGCATTCTAATTGCTGTTGGTGCTGTATAGAATTGATTGATTTTATACTCTTCAACCATTTTCCAACATCTTCCAGCATCAGGGAAAGTTGGCACTCCTTCAAACATCACTGTTGTTGCACCTGCTGCAAGTGGTCCATATACTATATAAGTATGGCCTGTAATCCAACCTACATCGGCAGTGCACCAGTAAGTATCGTTATCTTTGATGTCAAATACCCATTCCATTGTCATTTGAGCCCAAAGGATATATCCAGCACTACTATGTTGCACCCCTTTTGGTTTTCCTGTGCTTCCTGAAGTATAAAGCAAGAAAAGCGGGTCTTCACTATCCATCATCTCAGGCTCACATTTACTTGATTCGTTTTTGATAAGTTCATTATAACTATAATCTCTTCCAGATACCCAAGTGATATCTTCCCCATTTCTCTCAACTACACATACTTTTTTAACACATTCACAACCACTTTTTAATGCTTCATCAACAACTGGTTTAAGCATATATGGCTGACCTTTTCTAAAAGCACCGTCACTTGTTACAACAAGTTTAGCTTCAGCATCGATAATTCTATCTTTTAGGGCTTCCGCACTAAATCCACCAAATACGATAGAGTGGATAGCACCAATTTTTGCACACGCAAGCATAGTGATAGCAGCTTCAGGAATCATCGGCATGTAAACAACTACACGATCACCTTTTTGGATATCAAATTGGTTTTTAAACATATTTGCAGTTTTATTTACTTCATACGCTAACTCTCTATAAGTTATTATTCTGCTATCACCATTGTCACCTTCAAAAATAATTGCTGCTTTATTTTTTTTGGTAGCCAAATGTCTATCCACACATTGGTGGGTAACATTCATTTTTCCACCAACGAACCATTTATAAAATGGTGAATTAGATTCATCCAAAACAGTATCATATGGCTTAAACCAGTCTATTTTTTCATTCGCAAATCTTCCCCAAGTTCCCTCGTAGTCATCTTTAAATTCGTCCATAAGCTCATTATACTCACACATATTTTTAAATGCTGGGTTTTTAAATCTTGATTTAATCGGATTGAAAATATTACTCATCTTTAGTCTCCATTTTTAGTTTAATTATTAGTAAAATTGATTATAAGTGTAGTGTATAGCATTTTAATAGCATTTGAATTTTCATTTAATCTATAAAATTCTTATGTAAAATTGGTTACTTTTTGTAACAAAAAAATTACTTTTTCCAGTTCATTTGTGTTTTAAAGGAAATATTTCAACAAAAATCAATACACAAAATCTTCTAAAAGGTGTTAAACGCTAATATTCCAAAAAATATTAAAGGCTTTAAAATGGAGATCAAACGATTAGATGGATTCTTATCTAAACTTGGCTATTGCTCAAGGGGAGATGCTAGAAAATTTCTTAAAATCCATGAAGTTAAAGATGGGGAGATTAGAATTTTTGACCCATCAAAAAAAGTGCTTCATAGCTCAATTACAATAGACAATGAGACATTAGACCCGCTCTCATTAACGATTTTGATGTATAAGCCAAAAGATGTGGTATGTTCTCACGACGATAGCGGAAAGCTTATCTATTCATTGCTTCCGCCAAGATGGCAAAATAGAAATCCAAAAATCTCAACAATTGGAAGATTAGACAAAGACACAACAGGAGCAATTTTAATTAGTGACGATGGTGAATTAAACCATCATCTAACTAGTCCAAAAAAAGATATACCAAAAGTTTATAAAGTAACACTAGCACACCCTATAAGTGATGACGCGATAGAGATTTTAACAAAAGGTGGGCTTATTTTAAATGGCGATGGAAAACCACTTTTACCTGCAAAATTAATTAAAATTGATGAGACCACTATACTTTTAGAGATAGTTGAGGGGAGATATCATCAGGTAAAAAGAATGCTTGGTGCTGTTAAAAATAGAGTTGTCCAACTACACCGAGAAAGTTTTGGGGAGTTTGGGCTTGATGGATTACAAATTGGGGAATATAAAATTTTAACTTTAAAGTAGTTGGAGTTAAAAAATTGTTAAAATATAGACGATTTTAAAAAAGGATTGATTATGAATTTAGAAAATATAGATAAAAATTATGTGCTACAAACTTATGCGCGAAATTATGTAAACTTCAAAAAAGGTGATAATGCAACACTCTTTGATGATACAAATAAAGAATATATCGATTTTACAAGTGGAATTGGTGTTGTTTCTGTTGGACATGGAAACAAAAAAGTTGCAAACGCAATATATGAACAGATATCAAATATTACACACATCTCTAACCTTTTTATGATTGAACCGCAAGCACTTTTAGCTCAAAAAATTAATTCATTAAGTGGTTATGATGTTGGTGTTTTTTTTGCAAATAGTGGAGCTGAAGCCAATGAAGGCGCTATTAAGATGGCTAGAAAATACGGAAGAACAAAAGGTGAACATAAAAGATACAAAATCATAACACTTGAACACTCATTTCACGGCAGAACAATCTCAACAGTAAAAGCAACAGGGCAAACAAAATTTCACAGTGATTTTTTTGCGCCATATCCAGATGGCTTTAGTTTTGTAGCAAACCTTGAAGCTATATATCAAGAGATAGATAATGAAACAGTTGCTGTTATGCTTGAGCTTATCCAAGGGGAAGGTGGAGTGAGTCCATTTGATAAATATGAAATTCAAAAATTAAGTGCTTATCTAAAAACAAAAGATATATTATTGATTGTTGATGAAGTTCAAACTGGTGTATTTAGAAGTGGAGAATTTTTAACATCAAAACTTTATGAAATTGAACCCGACATTGTAACTCTAGCAAAAGGTTTAGGCGGCGGTGTCCCAATTGGAGCGATACTTACAAAACACAAAGAGCTCCTTAGTGCGGGAGATCACGGAAGTACATTTGGCGGAAATTATCTTGTAACTTCTGCTTCTTTAAGTGTTTTAGAGATTTTAGAAGGGCTCAAAAGTAGCCACCAATTAGATGAAACAATCAACTATTTTGACATAAAATTAACTAGTTTACTCAACAAATATCCAACAACCATGGAATACAGTACAGGTATCGGGCTTATGAGAGGGATTAAAATTAAAGATGATGAAACCTTAGGAAAAATTGTCCAAGAAGCTTTTAAAGCTGGTGTTTTAGTCCTTAAAAGCGGGAGAAGCACACTTAGATTTTTACCTCCATTAACAATCACAAAAGATGAAATCGATAAGGGATTTAAAAGGTTAGAAGATGCCATACAGACTATTTAGTCTATCTTTTATCCTTTTGTCTTCAATTGTTTTTGGAGATGAACTTAAATTATTAGAGACTCAAAAAAATTCGATTGAACTTTCAAAAACAAAAGCCCTAGAAGATAGTGAAGCAAAAAAATATGAATGGATAAATCCAATAAATTTTCAAACTTCATATTATGAAAATGAGCATCTAGGATATGGCTTTAACTCTAAAATATCAATAAATCAGCCGATTTTCAAAAGTGGTGCTATTGAAAGTTCTATGAAATTTGCCCAAAACTTACTTTATTCAACAAATATTTCAATTGAAATACAGAAGAAAAAACTAATAAAAGATGCTATAAATATCGCCTTTAATCTTAAAAAAATAGATTTACAACTTGAACAAACAACGCTTTTATTAGAAAATGCAAAGATAGATTTAAAAATCAAAAAAGAGAGTGTAGCTTATGGTTTGCTTGATATATCTTTTTTAAATAATGCGATTTTAAATCAAAACAATATTGAAGCAAAATTATTAGAGTTAAATTTTACAAAAGAAAACTACCTAAACAGCTTTAAAAATCTCTCCTCCCAAAATCCTTACGAATTAACCTTGCCAGTGCTTTTCATAGTTACAAAAGATGAATTTAAAAAAAATAACCTTGAAATGAAACAAAATGAGCTTCAAACAAAAAACAAAGAGGAGCAAATTACAATAACCTCTTCAAGATTTTTGCCATCTTTTAATATAAATGGCTCATACGAAATGGACCATAAAAACGAAAATAAAACAAACAATCAACTAGGGGCAGCACTTACTATTCCACTTGATTTTAACTACTATGCGAATCAAAAAAGTGCTAAAGTTGATTTTTTAAAATCAAAACAAGATCTAGAGATACTAAATAAAAAAGAGGAGATTTTTTTTAATTCAAGCAAATTAAAACTAAATTTACTTGAGTCAAAAATCAAATTAGCAAAAGAAAATATTGAACTTTACGATTCACTCCTAAAACAAAATATTGAACTCTCAACAATTGGAGCCAAAACAAAAGATGATATTTTGATTTTGAAAAATACAAAAAATAGCGAGCGACTCAACTTATCAATCTATGAGATTGAAAAACAAATTGAACTTCTTGAAATATATGGGAAAATAGAAAATGAAACAATTTAGCAACTATTTTAATGATTGGCTTTATGGTGATGATGGCTACTATTCAAACTACAAAACAATAGGTAAAGATGGTGACTTTTTTACAGCAGTTAGTGCTAGTAAACTGTTTGGGGGAGCCATTGCTAAACGAATAATTGAGACAATTGAGAGTGGTTTTGTAAGCAAAAATACAACCATACTAGAAATTGGCGCACACCATGGTTACTTGATGGCGGATATTATCCAATTTATCTACACTTTAAAACCAGAACTTCTCAAGACTTTAACTTTTGGTATTTTAGAAAGATATGAAAATCTACAAACAAAACAAAAAAACTACCTAGAAGAATCATTTGGTAATGCTATAACTTTTCTCCACTACTCAAAATTTGAAGACATAAACTTAAAAGAGGCAATTGTAGTAGCGAATGAGATTTTTGACGCTTTCCCTTGCGAACTTGTTTATCAAAAAGATGGGTTACTTGAGCAAGCATTTGTAGAGGATAATAAGATTATTTTTTTAAAGTCACAAAACGATGAACTAATAGAGATTTGCAAAAACCACAATATCACTAAAGGGGAGGTTTCTTTAGAATTTTTACCGTTTGCACAAGAGCTATCAAAAGCTATTGAAAAATTTGAATTTATCACATTTGATTATGGTGACCACTTTGCTAGAAACGATTTTTCTTGTAGAGTTTACAGCAAACATAGTGTTTATCCTATCTTTGAAGAAAATCTACCGCTACATGAGTTATTTAAAAAATCAGATATCACTTATGATGTGAATTTTTCTTTTTTAATTGAGTGTTTTAAAAAAGCTGGTATCTCAAATATTATCTACGAGACACAACTAAAAGGGCTTGTGAGATTTGGAATTATAGAGCTACTAGAGATACTACTTAAAAATAGTGATGAAAAAACTTACCTAAGGGAAGCCAATAAAGTAAAAACACTACTTGAACCAACAGGTATGGGGGATAGATTCAAGGTAGCAGTTTTTAGAAAAACTAATTAATGAATCCCTAAAAATAATATCAAAAGTAAGAAAAATGTATAATCTCCGCTTTATAAAAACAATGGAATTTGGTATATGGAATATTTAATAGTTAGCTTTACTCACAAAAATACTGATATAGGTACAAGGGAGAAGCTATCATTTGGAAATGAGTTAGAAAAAGAGCTTTTTTTAAAACAAACTTTAGAATCTGAAAATATCAACGAAGCGATGATTATCTCAACTTGCAACAGGATAGAGCTGATTGCTAGCGTTAAATGTTGTGTAAACTCATCAAATACTCTCTTAAAGCTATTTGCACGCCATTCAAATATAGAGTTTCATGAGCTTTTTGAAAAAGCTGATATTTATGAAAATATGGCAGCTATTTACCACCTTTTTACAGTAGCATCATCACTTGATAGCCTTGTAGTTGGGGAAACACAAATAGCAGGGCAACTAAAAGATTCTTTTAGATTTGCTTTGCAAAAAGAGTTTGCTTCCCAAAAACTATCCCGTGTAATCAATTTTGCATTCAAATGTGCAGCAAAAGTGAGAAATATAACAAGACTTGGTACTGGTTCTGTTTCTGTTGCATCAACTGCTGTATCCAAAGCAAAACAACTATTCAAAGAGAAATCAGGGGCAAAAGCTCTAGTAATTGGTGCTGGAGAGATGAGCGAACTAGCTTGTAGACATCTTTTAAAAAGTGGTTTTGATGTTGTGCTTTGTAGTAGAAATATCAAAAAAGCAAGGATTGTGGCACACTCTATCACAACAGATGGAAATGGTGAAACATACTCTATGTCCCAAATTGAAGTGAAACCATACGATGAACTTAACTCACTCCTGAATTCAATGGAGCTTCTTGTTACTGCAACCTCAGCTCCATATCCGATTATTAAAAAAGAGATGGTTAAAGAGACTTTATTTACAAGACATTGGTTTGATATTGCACTTCCTAGAGATATTGAAGAGATAAATATCTCTGGACTAAATATTTACAGTGTTGATGATTTACAATGTATAGTTGATGAAACTTTAGAGCTTCGAGCTAGTCAAGCAAAAGAAGCTTACAGCATCGTTGGAGCTATGAGTGAGGAGTTTTTTGTATGGCTTCAGTCACTTTCTGTTGAGCCGATTATTAAAAATATCAGAACCAAAAGCGATATGATAATTGAAAAAAAACTACAAGCAGCTATAAAAAAACGATTTATAGAGAAAAAAGATGAAGAAAACATCAAAAAACTTTGTCAAACAATTATGGCTGAGTTTTTACACACACCAACAAAAAAATTAAAAGAGGTTTCAGTCACCCTAAAAGGTGATGAGGTATTAACAACTGCACAAAATCTTTTCGGAATCGAGCTTAACGATGAACAAACAAACAATTACAAGGAAATAAATTAAAATGAAATTCTCAAAACTTTTTATACCAACAACAAAAGAGACGCCAAGCGATGCAACACTTCCAAGTCACCAATTTTTGCTTCGTGCTGGATTTATCAGCACAAGCGGAAGTGGGCTTTATAACTATCTGCCATTAGGGAAAATCGTACTGGACAAGATAAGAAATGTAGTAAAAGAGGAGCTTGATAATAGTGGAGCTCATGAAGTTCAACTTTCATTTGTAACTCCAATTGAATTTTGGGAAAACAGTGGAAGAGCATCTAAAATGGGACTTGAAATGCTTAGAATCAAAGATAGAAAAAATAATGGTTTTGTACTTAGCCCAACAAATGAAGAAGCAATGGTTGAGCTAGTAAAAAACAGGGTTACAAGCTACAAGGATTTACCATTAAATCTTTATCAAATAAACACAAAGTTTAGAGATGAAGCACGACCAAGATTTGGGCTTATGAGAGGTAGAGAATTTTTAATGAAAGATGGTTACTCATTTCATTCCGACGTAGAAGATATGAGACGAGAATTTCATCTTATGGAGGAGACTTACAAAAAAATCTTCGCTAGACTTGGACTTGATTTTAGAATAGTTGATGCTGATAGTGGAGCTATTGGTGGAACTGGAAGTAAAGAGTTTCATGTACTAGCTGATAGTGGAGAGGATACTATTGTTGTATGTGATAGCTGTAACTATGGGGCAAATATTGAAGCAGCCAAAAGAGTGCCTCGACAAATTGGAGAGAAACAAACCCTACAAAGCGGAAAAGTTCACACGCCAGATACAAAAACGATTGAAGAATTGAGTGCATTTTTGCAAATCTTGCCATCTCAAACAATCAAAGCGGTTATCAAAAAAGCTATTTATGAAGATGTGACAAAAGTAGCAGTATTTTTTGTACGAGGAGATGATGAGCTTGAAGAGACAAAAGCTTGCAATAGCATAAATGCTTTGGAGCTAGTTGATATTAGCGAAGATGCGATAGTAGAAGCTGGACTTGTTGCTGGGTATGTTGGAATAAAAGAGCTTCCATCAAATGTAATTTTTAAAATAGATAGCGAGCTAAAAGATGAAAATGATATGGTTTGCGGGGCAAATGAAGCACATTACCACCTGGCTGGCATTGATGTTTGCTGTATGGGCGATGATGTTTATTTTGATTTAATAGCCGTTAAAGAGGGTGATATTTGTGAATGTTGTGGTGGAAAACTAAGCTACACAAAAGGGATAGAAGTTGGGCATATCTTCCAACTTGGAGACAAATATTCAAAAGCCCTAGGAGCAAACTTTTTAGACAACAATGGAAAAAGTAAGCCATTTGAAATGGGAACTTACGGGATTGGGGTTAGTCGTTTGATTGCCGCTACGATTGAGCAAAGTCATGATGAAAAAGGCTGTATTTGGACAAAAGAAACAGCACCATTTTTTGTGGATATCATCATCTCAAATGGGAAAAATGAAGAGGAGCTTGAAGCTGGAACTAAAATCTATGAAGAGTTAAAATCTGCTGGGATTGAAGTTGTACTTGACGATAGAGTTAAAGAGAGATTTGGATTTAAGATGGGTGATTTTGAACTTATTGGGTTCCCTTATGCAGTTGTAGTTGGAAAAAAGCTGCAAGAGGGGTTGGTTGAGCTAGTAAATAGAAAAACTGGTGAAAACGAGGATATTGCATTAAGTGATATTGTTGAAGCTATCAAAACCAAATAAAAATTTATGAAAAGTCTGCAACTGCAAAATTTAATCACAAAAAACATCTCCCTAAAAGGGGACAATACTGAAGCTAAGCGCTTGGAGATAAAAGAGTATTTTTTAAAAACTTACGCACTTTTTGAAGAGCTTTTTAAAATATTTCAAAGAGATGATGTTTTTTATGAGCAACCTGAAAAATTAAGGCATCCACTTATATTTTATTTTGGACACACTGCTACTTTTTATATAAATAAACTAATTTTGGCAGGTGTTTTAGACAAAAGAATCAATCCCCATTTTGAATCAATATTTGCTATTGGTGTTGATGAGATGAGTTGGGACGACCTAAATCAATCAAACTACAAATGGCCCTTAATTGATGAAGTAAAAGAGTATCGAGAAAAAACAAAACAAGTTATTTTAAACTTAATAGATACACTACAATTTACCCTTCCCATAACTTGGCAATCTCCGATATGGATAGTTATGATGGGGATAGAGCATGAAAGGATTCATCTTGAAACCTCATCAGTTTTACACAGGCAACTTGATTTTAAATTTATAAAACCAAACCCTATTTTTCAAGATTGTACCAACTTTAAAGATACACCAAAAAACTCTTTTGTAGATGTATCTGGTGGCGATATTAAACTTGGAAAAAGGAAAGAAGATGATTTTTATGGTTGGGACAATGAATATGGGGAAGCAAATTTTCAAGTTGATGATTTTAAAGCCTCAAAATACCTAACGTCAAATGGAGAATTTTTAGAATTTATCAAAGATGGTGGCTACCAAAATGATACCTTATGGGATGACGAAGGGCTTAGATGGAGAAACTATACAAAAGTAACTCATCCAGTTTTTTGGATCAAAAAAGATGAAGATTACTTTTTAAGAACTATACAAAATGTTATACCATTGCCTCTCAATTGGGCTGTTGAAGTAAATTACCTTGAAGCCTTGGCGTTTTGCAAATGGAAATCTTTACAAGAAAATAAGATAATCACACTACCTAGTGAAGCTATGTGGTACAAAATTTATGAAGTTTCAAATCTAAACGATAAGCTTTTCTTGGAAAATAAAGTGTATGCAAATATCAACCTTGAACACTATTGCTCGCCTTGTTCGGTTGATGAATTCAGACATGGTGATTTTTATGATGTGGTAGGAAATGTTTGGCAATGGACAACCACCACAATAGATGGCTACTTAGGGTTTGAAGTTCACCCGATTTATGATGATTTCTCAGTTCCAACATTTGATAGACGACATAATATTATAAAAGGTGGATCTTTTATAAGTACTGGAAATGAAGTTCTAAAAACATCAAGATACGCCTTTAGAAGACATTTTTATCAACATGCCGGCTTTAGATACGTAGAGGTTTCAAAAGAACACAAAGATGATATTGAGATTTTAAAAGATGAGATTGTGTTTCGTGATAGTGAATTTTTCTCAAATACTGTAAATGAGATATTGCCGTACAAAAAAGAAGCTCACAAAAGTTGCCTTAATCTTGGATGCGATTATGGAAAGAGCGCATGCTTACTCTCTTTAAACTTTGAAAACATTACAGGGATAGATTTTACAGCTAGAAATATCCTAAGCGCGCAAAAGAATTTAGAGCTTTTAAAACAAACAAATATCGAATTTTGGCAAGGTGATAGTTGCAACTTAAAGCCACATTTTAAAGGGTTTGATTTTATACTTTATACAAATAATTTTGAAGAGATATACAATCTAAATCATCTGCTTAAGGATATTCCAAATAGATTAAATAGTGGTGGGATTGTTGTATTTGCTTTTAAACATTTCACAAAAACTGATGAATTAAAAAGTATTTTAGAGGGAAAATTGCACCTTGTTGCAATTAATTCAAAATTTAGCGTTTGGGAAAACAAATGAAAATAAAATCTATCAATTTTGACAAAATAATCGATAGAAAAAATACAGACTCAGTAAAATATGATGGGCTTCAAAGCTACTTTGGAGTTGCTGATGTAAAACCTTTATGGGTGGCTGATATGGATTTTGCCATACCAACTTGTGTCCAAAAAGCACTAAAACAAAAACTAAAACAACAAATATTTGGATACGAAATACCAAGCAATAGTACTTTTGAAGCTATCATCAACTGGCAAAAAAGAAATGATTTATCTCTTCAAAAAGAGGATATTCTTATCTGCTCTGGGGTTGTCCCATCTTTAAAAGTTGCTGTTGAAGCTTTTAGTGATATTGGTGATGAAATTATCGTTTTTCCACCTGTTTATTTTCCATTTTTTAGTGTGATTAAAGAGAGTAATCGAGAGTTGATTGAAAGCAATCTTGTTTTAAAAGAGGGAAAATATGAGATAGATTTTGAAGATTTTAACTCAAAAATTACGCCCAAAACAAAAATATTACTCATTTGTTCCCCTCACAATCCAGTTGGGAGAGTTTGGAGCAAAGAGGAACTTACAAAACTAGATGAAATTTGTAAAAAACACAATATTTTAGTAGTTTCTGATGAGATTCATAGTGATTTGGTTTTTTCAAAATTTACCTCATTCGCATCTATAAATAAAGCTTCACTTATCTTAAACGCACCAAGCAAAACATTTAATGTTGCTGGTTTTAACACCTCATACGCCTTCTCTTTTGATGAAGTTATTTTAGAAAAATTTAAACAAAAAGCAAAACAAAACCACATAACCTCACTAAATTCAATCTCAAATGCACTTCTGCAAAGTTGTTATAGCCATGATGCTCAAGTTTGGCTTAGTGAGCTTTTAAAATATTTACAATCAAACATCAAATTCACTGAAAAGTATTTTGCCAAAAATTATCCAGAAATTAAGGTTATAAAAAGTGAAGCAACTTACCTTTTATGGCTTAACTTTAAAGATATAAAACTAAAGCATAAGAAAATCAAAGAAATACTCTTAAATAGAGCAAAAGTTGCCCTTAATGATGGTGTATCATTTGGTTCAAACGGAAAATATTTTTTTAGGCTAAATGTAGCTTTGCCAAAAAAAGAATTAAAACTAGCACTAAAAAATATACTCAAATCTTTTCACAAGTTACAAAACTAAACAGTTTTATTGCAAAATATATCAAATGAATATTTTAGAAATTACAATTAAGACTGAATTTATCTTGTTTAATTAAACTTCCTCCACTTAAAATAAAAAACAAAAGGAAAAATATGGCAACAGTAACATTTAAAAACGACATCGTTTGTAATTTAGCAGGAAATGAAATTAAAGTAGGGGATTTAGCTCCAATCGTAACAGTAGTAAACTGTAACCCAATGCTTCAAAACGAAACAATCGGTGGAGCTGGTAAAGTTCAAATGGTAATCGCAGTACCTTCACTTGACACTGGTGTTTGTGATGCTGAAACTAGAAGATTCAATGTTGAAGCTGCTAACCTTTCTGGTGTAGAAGTTATCACTGTATCTATGGATTTACCATTTGCTGCTGCTAGATGGTGTGGAGCTGCTGGAATTGAAAACTTAAAAGTTTGTTCAGATTTCAGAAACAAAGATTTTGCTAACGCTTATGGTGTTTTACTTGCTGATGGACCATTAGCTGGAATCACTGCTAGAGTTATCTTTGTAATTGATGAAGATGGAAAAGTTTGTTACAAACAAGTTGTTCCTGAAATTACAAGTGAGCCTGATTATGCTGAAGCTTTAGCGGCAGCTGCATCTGCTGCTCCAGCTAAATCTGCTTGTTGTGGTGGAGGACACTGTTCATAATCTTTGAACAGTTTTCTTTAAAACAAAAAAAAGGGGTAGTCAAATTGACTAGCCCTTTTTTAATTACTTATTGATAAAAAAATAAAATCATTCCTGCTTGAATTTTACTTATTATCGTTATCTTATTTTATATCTCCAACCCTATCATCTAGCGAAGCTGAAAATTCATATTTCTGGGCAATAAAACTAGCCACTTTTAACAATTCAGGAAGCCCATATCTTATAGCTGTTTCTATTATTGCTAGATTTACACCTTCATAATCATGAGCTATAAATGTTCTTGTGTCATAAATGCCTTTTAAATCATCCAAAGAAAAATATTCAAGCAAAAGAGAATTTTCTTTTTTTAATTTATCAAATTGTTCAGCAATTGCTATAAAGTGCATTAAAATCGCTGGTCGATAGACCTCTTTGTCTGCCAAGGCTTTTGATACTTTATTGTCAAAGTTTGAAATTATATTTTGAATATGTGAGATTTTTTCTATGATGGTCGTGATTCTTCGTATATCTTTAGACATAAATAGCCTTTGAAACTATCTCACTTTTTATTTTTTCATTAAGTCCACAAGGAGATGTGAAGTCAATCTTTGCATGAAATAAGGCTGATAATTCATCTTGTATCTCCAAAACTTTTGAGACTGAACGAAAGCCTTTGTATTTTTCTAAAAAAAAATTATCTACATCATAAAGCAAATCTATATCACTTGAATTATTTTGTGAATTTGTAGCATAAGAACCAAAAAGTGCAATGATATTAAATCCATCTTGTTGATATTTTGGTTTAAGATTTTTTAATGTATCTATCACAAATTTTGTTTCCATATCATAGTCCTTTGTTTTGATTTTAAATCAATCTCAAAGATTATAACCTTATTTTTCTAAAAAATTATCCGCGCTTGGTGAGGTTGACTTGGGTTGACTTAGCTTCAATTGATAAGTTGTTCAAAGCTTCGGAAATTGGCTTTTCAAGACACAAGAATAGCCAATTTGCGAGAGTTAATATCTCGTTACGCCAGTTATTTCATCCATAAAAAGTGGCATCAAATCTTGCGGAACTCTTGGTAAAGTTTGATTTCTTTGTTGACTTTTTAGCCCATCTCTTCCTGCATCGATGACAACTAAATTTCCATCAACTTTCCAAACAATCCCACCGACAACATAATCTCCAGCTTTTAAACTTTTTTGAAATTTTGGAACAGTCGTCGTTTTCCAAAGCTTTTTCAACTTGCTTTGCTTTTTCGGCATATTCTTTTTCTTGTTGTTTATTTTTTATCTCTCTTTCATTTTCATCAATTCTTCTTTGGCGATAATCTTTTACATTATTTATATATCGCTCCTCAGCATCTTTTTCGTATTTATACACATCAATATCATATGGTTTTGAAAGCTGTCGAAGTTTTTCAAATAAATTATTTGCATTGGATAAATATTTATCATATTCTTCAATTGTTGCTGTATCTCTATGTTTAGACCAATTAAACATTTCATTTTCTTCAATTTGTTTTATTTCTGCTTCGTTTTGAGTTTTTTCTTGATTGTATTTTGCTTGACGAATTTCTTCATCTTGTTTTTCTTGCACTCTTATTCTTAACTCTTCCTCGTCTCGTTTTGCTTTTTCTTCACTCTCTTTTACTTCAGGATATATCGTCTTAAGTTTTTCTTTATATTCACTAATACTGTTAATTTCTGGACAAATATTTTCTAATTCACTTTTATGAAGTGTGTGCATTTGATACTTTGTCCAGTGAGAATCATCATCAAGTAAAGAAATAATTTTACCAAATGATTTATAGTCATATGAGTAATAAAATTTTGATATTTTCTCTTTATATTTTTTGTTAATTATTCTAATGTTGATATTAGCAGAATCAGCAGAATCATACCATTTTTCTAACTTTTCAACAGAAATAATATCGTCATCAGCTTTAGCATAATAATAATTAAGTGATTTACATTCTAAATCCATGTCATTAATAAATTCATTTATTTCTTCAACTTTTGGGTCTATTGGATTGCCTTTTGCTATATCATCACTAATCCCAGCAAATGATAGGGAGCAAAAAGCCCCTAATATAAGTAGTTTTTTAATCATATTTTATTTCCTATCACATCAATCATAAGCTATCAAGATGCTGTCGCAACTCTTTTTCTCGCTCGATTACTCTTCTTGTTTTTGTTTCTAAAGTTCCAAAAGTTACAATATTTGAACAATTTCCACTTAAACACTCAATTGACTCTTCAATTTCTCGTTCTGTATCGACAAATTGTAACCAAGCTTTTTGTGATTTTTTCAAGTTGGCTTTCATGTCTGGGTTGAGTTTTTTCATCAATTGACCGTAGGTAAGATTTAGTTTTTTATCTGCTTTTTCATATTCGCTATAAATACACTCATTTATCTCATCTCTTCCCATTGGATTGTTGCAATTTGTAGCAAATAAATTTAAACTAAGTACAAAAGTTAATAATGCAAATTTTAAAGATTTCATTTGTTTGTTTCCTCTTTTTTTGGTGGCATTGAACGATTGAGTGGCGGAAGTTCTTTGTGTTTTTCATAATATTCACTTAGCTTTTCATATTCTTTTTGAGCCAATTCTGTGTTATCAACTTTTTCCACAGCTATTGAAATTGCACCGTATTTTTCAAGCACATATTTGTAAACATTCTCAAAATATTTTTTTTCTATATCTAACGATTTCCCTTTGATATATCTTTCTCGTAGACTTTGTGTTGTTTTTCCGATATACAAAATATCACTTTCACCACAAACTCTCGGTATATTACTTTCGGTTTTCCAAATATAGATTATCCCTTTGTCTGTTGAATTTGTTTGCAGAAGCTCTACAAATTGTTTTTCAAAGTCTTCCGCATTTGTGGCTGTAATTTTATTTTTCATAATTTCATATTTCCTTTACATTTATCTTGGTGGTACATTTGCATATAAATCTTCTAAAAACATATTGATTTGTTGTTGACTAGAATCAATACTCCTTTTTTCTCCATTTATAGTTACTAAATCAGTTCCCATGTAAGTTATTTCAAAAGTACCATCTTTGTTAATGGTAAATTGAATGACTTTGGACGAACTTTTAATATGAGGTTTCCATGTACAGGTATCTGGAAGCTTATCAATATCCACATCACAATCAACCTGAACCACTTTCTTGCCATTATCTGTTTCTAAATCTGACCATTTTACACTTTTAAAATATTTGTACTTTTCAAAAGCATCACCAATTGTTATTGATTTATCAAATTCCAAAGTAGAAGTTTTTACAGTAGAAATATCACTACAACCTGTCAACATAAATAAGGCAAATAACCCTATCAATAATTTTTTCATCAAATCCATTTTTTATCCTTTTTTAATATTTTAAAACTATTGGCTTACCACCAAAAGTCCTCACCCAAAACAACTTTTCTATAATAATCAATGTTCCCGTTGATAGTTGGAATTAATACCCCTAGAATTATTGAACCAAAAAACAATGGAACACTGTCTAGTGAAATAGCTACTTGCTGAACGATAGTGTATGCCACAACGATAAGAATAGCTTTTTTCCACATACCTTTAGACAAATAGAAAAAAATACTAAAAAGCAATCCGTAAACACTGTATTTTGTCCAAAAAGGTAAAGCTTTGTATTTGGCTTTGTCTCCAAATTCTGGTGCCCATCCTCCACCAATCGGTTTTGTTTCTGCTATTGCTAAAAACTTTTCTTTCCAGCTTGGCACAATGACTAGTGCTTCAATTTTTTCTTTTTCTTCCACTTTTTTCTCCATGTTAAATTATAGTTTTTTAAGCTATTTCAACTATTATCAATTCAAATAATATAAAAAATACCTTTCAAATCAAAAGTACAATTGTACTTAAAGTACAGAAATGTATCTAATATAAAATTCATATTTGCTTATTAATACAATGAATATACCTATAAAATATACTATAGATACAAAAAAGTAGGATGAGTATTTACAATGGAAGTATATGAAAAAATTAATTTGTATCTTAAGGACAAAAAAATATCTAAAAAAGAATTCGCGAGGCAGTTATTGAGTTCCAATGTTAAATTAAAAAATACAGGCGATATTCCATCTGAAAATACTATTTATGCCTATCTAAACGGTAGAATAGGATTAAAAATCGAACTAATTCCATACATAGCAGAAGTGTTAAATATCCCTGAACAGTTGCTTTTTGATGATAGTTTGAGAGCTAGAAAAAACTATCTCAAATATATACTTGATAATGCTTCGAGTGAGGAGAAAGAGTTTGTGAAGTCAAAAGTATGTGCGGAGCAAATAGCTAGGATAACTATTCCGCAAGATAGATTTCATAAAATCCAAGATTTACTTGTGTATGCCCCTGAGATATTTTTGGATGAATTGGAAAAAACATTGAGAAATTACAAAGATTTGACTATGAAGTTTAAAAAATAAATTTATATAGTTTGTCCTAGTTTTGGATTTCTTTGTGATAATCGTAAGGTTAACTTAGCTGTCCACCCCGTTAGTCAAAAAATTTATTTTTTTCTAAAATAGCAATCCCCTCTTTAATTGAAGCAACACTTGTTAAAAATTTATTTTTTGTTTCTATATCTAATTCAAGCTCAATAATCTTTTCACAACCATTGGCCCCAAGGACAATAGGGACGCCAACACTAACATCTTTACAACCATATTCACCTTGCAGCATCACAGATGAAGGGATAACAATCCTTGAGTCATCTAAAATCGCTTGAACCACAACAGTAATCGCACGCCCTGGTGCATAATAAGCAGATGTTCCAAGATGTTTTACAATCTCAGCACCACCTTCTTTTGTTTTTTGGATAATATCATCCATATCATTTTTCCCTATTAATTGAGAAAGTGGAATACCTCCAACAGCTGAAATTTCAGGAAGAGGTATCATATTTTCACCATGATCTCCGATAACAATAGCCCGTGTCTGCCCTGGACCAAAACCAACTTTTTTATTTATTTGGTATGCCATTCGAGAAATATCTAATGCACCAGCCATCCCAATAATTCTATTTCTGTCCCAATTTGTAAGACGATGGATAACATAACTCATCACGTCAAGTGGATTTGCGACACACAAAATAATCGCATTTGGAGAATATTTTACAATATCACCAACTACACTTTTGATAATTTTTGCATTTATCATTAAAAGATCTTCCCTTGTCATATCGCTTTTTCGTGGAACACCAGCAGTTATAACAACAATATCACAATTACTCATCTCCCCTAAAGTCATAGCGTGTGTTACAACTGTCCCTTGTGGTGAATAAGTTGTTGATTGTCCAATGTCAATCGCCTTTCCTTTTGCAATATCTGGAAAAATATCATACATAATAACCTCATGGCAAGTTCCAAGAAGCGTCAAACTATAAGCCGCTGTTGCTCCAACAAACCCAGAACCAACTATTCCAACTTTTCTACCTATCATTTTAAATCCTATTGTATTTCTTTTATTGATGTGGGATTTTACCACTCCCAACTTCTAGCTAAGTTAAATTACTCTATTTTATTTACAAATTTACTATAATTGCAACCATGAATAAAAATAAACACACATTTGGCAAAGTATTACTGCTTGAGGATGACTATACACTTAGTGAAATAATACAAGAGTCATTAGAGGAAGAGGGCTATAAGGTAATACCAGCTTACGATGGTGAAGAAGTTTTTGAAAAAATATATGAACATAGTTTTGATATTTTTTTATTTGATGTCAAAGTTCCATTTAAAAATGGTTTTGATATTTTAAATGAACTGAGAAACGATAATAATTTCACCCCCACAATATTTATCACCTCACTATCTTCAATAGAAGATTTATCAAAAGCGTACACAATTGGATGTGACGATTATTTAAGAAAACCTTTTGAACTAGAGGAGTTAAAATTTCGTATCCAGACGCTATTAAAAAGAAATCTAATCCAAAGAATTGCAACTGATAAAGTTCATATTTTTGATGATATATATTTTGAATTTCAAAAAAACAAATTGTCATCAAAAGATTCAAGTACAATTTTAACACCAAAAGAATCAAAAATTCTAAAAGCACTACTCAAAAATAGAAATGAGATTGTTTCAAATGATATTCTTTTTAAAACAGCGTGGGATTACAATGATGAATACTCCGAGGAGAGTTTACGAACACACATAAAAGCCCTCAGAAAATTATTAGGAAAAGATAAAATTTTAAATTTTAGAGCACAAGGATATATGCTTTGTTAAAGGCTGAAAAAAAATCACTATTTCAATTTGTTGCTTTATTTGTAATTTTAAACTTTGTTTTTCTCACAATATCATCTATTTTTTATTTTAAATATCAAAAAAATATCTACCTTGATTTTAATGAAAAAACAATGGCACTATATGCGAAAAGAGTTGCCAATAAAACAATAGATTCAAAAAATCTAGATGATTTAATATCTAAAATTCCTATTGATACAAGATTTAGTGTAATCTTTATAGCAAAAGATACTATTATCTATAACACATCAATGCACAAAGAGATTGATTTTAAAGATGGCTTTTTTGAATTTGAGCAATATCTTCAATATGCACAACCAATACAAATGAGACATCTAAAAAAAATAGATTACATCGTAGTACATAGAGATGGCTTAACAAAAGAGTTGAACGAAACAAAAGATTCTATTTTGATTTTCTGGCTTTTTGCATTTATTTTTATCTCAATTGGGACAATTTTACTCTCTCGACTTTTTTTACGACCACTTAGAGACTACATACAAAAATTGGATAAATTCATTCAAGACACAACTCACGAATTAAACACTCCGTTATCTGTTATTTTGATGAGCATACAAAGGATGAATACTGATAACTTAGATGATAAAAACAAAAAACATCTCCAAAGAATTAGCGTTGCATCAAAAACCATATCAACCCTATACAATGATTTGACTTTTTTGGTTCAACAAAAAGCACTTCAAGACAATATTGAAGAATTTAATATTGCTCCACTTATGAAAGAAAGAATATCTTACTTTAAAGAGCTAGCTGATGCAAAAAATATAACTATAAAAGAGTACCTCAATGATGTAATATTAAAAATTGACAAAACAAAACTCACAAGAATAGTAGACAACCTACTCTCCAATGCAATAAAATACAACAAAAGAAATGGGACAATTGATGTTTTCTTAGATGATAAAAGCTTAAAAATAAAAGACACTGGAATTGGAATTAAGGAAGATGAAATTGAAGATGCTTTTAAACTTTATACAAGACTTGATCAAGCCAATGGTGGTTTTGGTATTGGTTTAAATCTTATAAAACTAATTTGCGATGAGTATAAATTTCAAATTAAAGTTAATTCAAAACTAGGAATTGGAACTACATTTGAAATTATTTTTATTTAAACATAAACACTTCACATAAAAATCACACTCTTAATATATAATTTTTTTCAAGGTATATATTATGCCAAATAAAAACAAGGAGACAAAATGAAAAAATTACTTGCAATCGTTGCTGTATTAGGTTTAACTGCTATGTTCGCTTCTGAAGCTGCTAAAGCTCCAGTTAAAGCTGCTAAAACTGAAGTTAAAGCTGACGCTAACACAACAAAAAAAGCTGAAAAAAAAGCTGAAAAACCAGCTAAATAATTTTAAAATCGCTTTAAGCGATTTTAAAACTCTATAATCCATATACTACTAACAAAAATTTTACACCGAATAAACAATGCATCACTTAGAACACTAATTGTAAATTAGATTTTGCATTTTTGAGCTATAATCTTCCCAATGAAATCAACCAACAATAAACAACTTTTATCAAATAAAAAATTAGCCGGGATAATATTGCGTCCAAATAGCAAAGAACTTAAAGATACTTATTTCAATATAAAACAAACTTTTGAAGAGTTTGGCATTTCAACTATTTTAGACCAAGCAAGCAGTTCAATGATAGGGGAAAGCAAAGGTTTTCGATTTGATGAACTAGCTTTAAAATCTGACTTTTTAGTAACCATTGGTGGAGATGGAACACTTATCTCTGTTGCTAGAAGAAGCATCTATTTTGATAAACCGATTTTAGGGATAAATCTAGGCACGTTAGGTTTTCTGACATCTGTATTACCAAGTGAACTTAGTCTTTTTTTAAAAAGATTTTTAGAAGATGACTATAAAATCGATGAAAGAATGATGATAAATGCCTCAATAAATGGAAATAAAACAATTGCATTTAATGACATTGTTATAAAAGGTAAATCGGTCATACATATGGTAAATATAGATGCCTTTGTTGGGGATAAAAAATTTAATAGCTACTATGGCGATGGACTTGTAATATCAACCCCAACAGGCTCAACTGCCTACAATCTAAGTAGTGGTGGACCAGTGGTTTATCCACTAACTGATGCTTTTATCGTAACTCCGATCTCGGCTCATTCTCTCACACAAAGACCAATCGTTTTACCATCTGATTTTGAAATTACTCTACAAACAAACGATACTGATGGAGCTATTGTATTAATTGATGGTCAAGATATACATGAGCTAAATGCTGGGGAGATTGTAAAAGTAAAAATTGCACCTTTCAAATCAAAGCTCATAAGAGCAAAAGAGAGAGATTATTTTTCCGTTTTAAACCAAAAACTAAATTGGGGCAAATAATTCTCCTCAGCAAAGCAGTTCCAATAGTATATTTATTAGACACCAAATAAAATCTTTTTAATATAAAATGCTACTTTAAACGTTTAGTTTGTAACTTTTAAAAATTTAAAAAGCAAACCAATACTATTACAAGAGAAGATGGATATACTTATCTTTTAATATTGTTGCACAACAACCTAGTTCTAATTAACCAAAATCCTAAAGGGGAATCAAATGGCATTAAAAGTTTCAATATCACATAAAACTGAGTACAAATACGATAGATTGGTAAACCTAAGTCCACACATTATAAGACTTCGTCCAGCACCTCATAGCAGAACTCCAATTGAAGCATATTCACTTAAAATCAAGCCAGAAAATCATTTTATTAATTGGCAACAAGACCCTTTTGGAAATTATATGGCAAGATTAGTGTTTCCTGAAAAAACAGATGAACTTAGTATTGATGTTGAGATAATTGCCGATATGATTACAATTAATCCATTTGATTTTTTCGTTGAAGATAGCGCATCAAACTATCCATTTTCTTACAAAACTGATCTTCAAAAAGAATTATTTCCATATCTTGAACTTGATGAAAACACAGAAGCAATAAGGGAATTTGTATCAACAATTGACTTAAGTGAAAAACCAATAATTGATTTTTTGGTGGCATTAAATCAAAAAATATACACCTATCTTAGCTACACCCTTAGACTTGAAGTTGGTGTTCAAAGTTGTGAACATACACTAGATTGCAAAACAGGAAGTTGTAGAGATTTTGCTTGGCTTTTTGTTCAAGTACTTCGTCATCTTGGACTTGCATCAAGGTTTGTATCTGGGTATTTAGTCCAACTAAAAGCTGATGTAAAATCACTTGATGGAGAGAGTGGACCGGAAGAGGATTTTACAGATCTTCATGCTTGGACTGAAGTCTATATACCAGGAGCTGGTTGGGTTGGACTCGATAGTACAAGTGGACTTTTTGCTGGGGAAGGTCATATTCCACTTGCTTGTACACCACATTATAACTCAGCTCATGCTATTGAAGGGGCGAGTGATAAATGTGAAACCGAATTTAATTTTCTAAATAAAGTAACTAGAATATTTGAATCACCTCGTGTTACAAAACCTTATAGAGAGGAGCAATGGAAAGCTATCTATGAACTTGGATTTGAAGTTGATAAAGATTTAGAAACAAATGATGTAAGGCTCACTATGGGGGGTGAGCCAACTTTTGTAAGTATTGATGATATGGAAGCTCCAGAATGGAATACAACAGCTGATGGCGAACACAAAAGAAAATTATCAAATGACCTTTCAAGAAAACTTTTGAGTTCTTACACAAATGGTGGATTATTGCATCACGCGCAAGGAAAATGGTATCCAGGTGAACCAATTCCTAGATGGCAAACAAGTATTTACTGGAGAAAAGATGGTGTTGCCGTTTGGGAAAATCCTGAGCTTTTAGCTGATAAAAATAAAGATTATCCATTTACAACTGCTGATGCTAAAAAGTTTTTAAGTCATCTTTCTTTAGTTCTTGGAGTAAGTCCACAAAATATTGTTCCTGCTTTTGAAGACCCCGTTTACTATATTATGAAAGAAGCTGAAATGCCTCTTGATATCGACCCATTGGAGTTTGATTTAAAAGACTCACTTGAGAGGCAAACAATCGCACAAAAACTCTCAAACGGTTTAAACAATGAAGTTGGATATGCTCTTCCACTTGGTTTTGGAAAAACAAAATGGTTAACTTGTCAATGGGAATTCAGAAGAAAACATATGTTTTTATCAGCAGGAAATTCTCCAATTGGTTTACGACTTCCACTCAGCTCACTTCTAGCAAAACCACATACAGAGCTTCTTAAAGCGTTTGCACTTGATCTATTTGCATCATACCCAGAACTTGGAAACTATAAAGAAAATGTAGAAAATAGAGCAAAAACAATAGATGATCAAACTACCCCACTAAACACTTACTCCACTTTTGTAAAAACTGCAATATGTGCTGAAATTAGGGAAAATAAACTTTGCCTATTCTTGCCACCACTTGAAGATACTGAACAATTTTTAGACCTTATCTCTTCAATTGAGGTAACTTCTAAAGAGTTAAATATGCCTGTGATACTAGAAGGGTACGAACCGCCACACGATTTAAGAACAGATAGGATAAAAGTAACTCCTGACCCAGGTGTAATTGAAGTAAATATCCAACCAGCAACTTCTTGGAAAGAGCTAAGCGATAATCTTACAATGCTTTATGAGGACGCAAGAGTTTGTCGACTTGGGACTGAAAAATTTATGCTTGATGGAAAACACACAGGAACTGGTGGCGGCAACCATGTTACTATTGGAGCTATGAAACCTAGCGACAGTCCACTTCTTAGAAACCCTAGACTTCTCCAAAGTCTTATAACTTTTTGGCAACACCATCCAGGTCTTTCTTACCTTTTTAGTGGTGCATTTATAGGACCAACTAGTCAGGCACCTAGAGTTGATGAGGGGAGAATTGAAAACCTTTATGAGTTAGAGATTGCTTTTTCTCAAATTCCCGAGGATGGTGATGTACCTTTTTGGCTAACTGATAGATTGTTCCGCCATATGCTTACAGATATCACAGGCAATACACATAGAAGTGAGTTTTGCATAGATAAATTATACTCACCAGATAGTAGCACCGGTCGACTTGGGATACTAGAGCTTCGTGCTTTTGATATGCCGCCACACAAAGAGATGGCACTCTTACAAATGCTTTTAGTTCGTGCTTTGGTAAGTGCATTTTGGAAAAAACCTTACAAACACAAACTTGTAAGATGGGGAACTAGACTTCATGATGAATTTCTACTTGAACACTATGTTAAAGAGGATATGAAAAGTATTGTTGAATATCTTAATGACGAGGGATACCAGTTTAAACTTGACTGGTTTGACCCATTTTTTGAATTCCGTTTTCCACTTTACGGCATGACAAAAATTGAAAATATGGATATTGAGATAAGGGCAGCTATTGAGCCTTGGCATGTTTTAGGGGAAGAGAGTAGTAGTCAAGGAACTGCTAGATATGTTGATAGTTCGCTTGAACGACTTCAAATTAAAGTTAGAGATTTTGTCCCTGAAAGATACACTATAACTTGCAATGGAGTTGAGATTCCACTTGTAAAATCAAGTACACATGGTGAATTTGTATGTGGGGTTAGGTATCGAGCATGGCAACCTTGGTCAGCACTTCATCCAACTATTGGAGTTGATACACCGCTAACTTTTGATGTCGTTGACAACTGGAACAGCAAATCAATAGGTGGCTTTAACTACTTCGTGTCCCATCCAGGTGGACGAACTTACGATAGTTTCCCTGTAAATTCTTATGAAGCTGAATCAAGAAGGATAAATAGATATTGGGACTTTAACCATTCACAAGGTGAAGTTGTAGAACAATCAGCCCCTGTTGTTTCGCCACAAAATAATTCAAGCAAAGAAACTCGTCAATTGGTTGTAAAAGAAGCAGGAAAAGTATTTAAAGTTCAAAAGCTAGGGACAAATCCAGAATATCCACATACTATGGACTTAAGACAAAGATGGGTTTCAAAACTCTAAAATACTAAGTAAAAAGATAGACATAGGACTAAAATGAGATACACAACAAGAGCATTGCATGCACCATATCCAAAAAAAGACACGCACAATTCTTTAAGGATGCCAATATATCAAAATGCTGCTTTTGACTTTGATAGTGCAGAGGAGCTTGAAGAGGTATTTACTGGGAAAAAACCTGGGCACGCTTATAGCCGTGCTTCAAACCCTACTATTGAAGAGCTTGAATCTAAAGTGAAATTTATTACAAATGCCACTGGTGTTGTAGCAACTTCAAGTGGAATGTCAGCAATCTCAAATACATTTTTGGCACTTTTAAAAAGTGGTGATAACATCATCACAACAAATAAACTTTTTGGGCATACACTATCATTTTTTCAAACTACGCTAGTTGATTTTGGGGTTGAAGTTAGATTTATCGATATTACAAATGAAAACGAAATTAAAAATGCAATTGATGAAAAAACAAAAATTATCTTTTTTGAAACAATAAGTAATCCTGAGCTAATAATCCCTGATATTAAAATTTTAAGCCGAATTTCAAAAGATAATAATCTTATTTTGATTGCAGATACAACCATGACACCCTTTTATCTATTTGATTCAAAAAAACATGGAGTGAATATCGATCTCCTTTCGGCTACAAAATATATTTCAGGTGGAGGAACTGTTATTGGTGGGCTTATCATAGATAATGGAAATTTTAATTGGAAAACTTATCCCCATCTTGATAAATTTTATAAATTAGCAAATCAAAATGCATTTATTGTAAAATTAAAAAAACAAACTTTTAGAAATATGGGTGCCTGTCTAACTGCTCAAAGTGCATATATGCTCTCTTTGGGGCTTGAGACTTTGGCTCTAAGGAGCGATCGTACAGCATCGAATATAATAAATTTAGCGAACTTTTTAAATACAAATCCAAAAATAAAAAGTGTAAATTATCCTATGCTTGAAAATAATAAATTCAATCATTTAGCAAAAGAGTATTTTTTATTTGCTGGAGCTGTATTAACTTTTGATTTAAAAAATAAAGAGGAAGCTTACAAATTTATGAATAACTTAAAACTAATAAGAAGAAGTACAAATATACAAGACAATAAAAGCCTCATAATAGCTCCTTATCACACAATTTACGCAGAATATACAGATGAACAGAAGTTTAGTTTTGGTCTTAGAGAAGGGACACTAAGACTCTCCGTTGGAATTGAAGATATTGATGATTTAATTGAAGATGTAACACTTGCTTTAGCAAAAATATAAAAGTGCGACTTAATAAAATGGATATTTTTAAAAATTGCAAACTTGGATCACCCTTTGATGAAATGTTTGATGAAAACTGCAACATCAAACAAACATGGAAACCGATCGGACAATCTCTAAATCAAGCTGGATTAAAACAACTAAATCAAAAACAATTTGAAATTGATTGGCGACTTGAAGATGATGGTGTAACTTACAATATTTATAATGATCCAGACGGAAATAACAGAAAATGGAATCTTGATCCTATACCTTTTGTAGTAAGTGAAGACGAGTGGAATGAAGTAACAAAAGGGTTACAGCAAAGAGCGAAACTACTAAATCTTATCTTTAAAGATATCTATACGACACAAAAACTATTAAAAGATGGAATTATTCCTGCTGAAATCATTTTTAGTCACAAAGGATTTATACCTGAAGTTTTTAATTTTAAAAATGAAAAATATTACTCACTGAATCTTTATGGTTGCGAGATAAGCAGGGGACCAAATGGTAAATTTTGGGTAACAAGTGATAAAACATCAGCACCATCCGGGCTTGGTTATGCAATTGAAAATAGGCTTACAATGAATACTATTTCAAATGATTTATATCCAAATATTGAAATTAAAAAACTATCCTCTTTTATTGAAAACTTTAAGGAGATGCTTAAAAGCTCAGTAAAAACAAACAATCAAAATCCATTAATTGCTCTTCTAACCCCTGGACCACTTAATGAAACATACTTTGAGCATTCATATTTGAGTGCATTTTTAGAATTAACTTTGGTTCAAGGTGAAGATTTACTTACAAAAGATAATAAACTTTGGCTAAAAAATCTAAGTGGACTAAGGAGAGTTGATGGGATTATTAGAAGGGTTGATGACCTTTATTGTGATCCGCTGGAACTTAAAAATGACTCTAAACTTGGTGTTTCTGGGCTTTTAAATGTAGCTAGAAACGACAATATCTCGATGGTAAATCCAGTTGGAATTGGTATTTTAGAAAATATTGGATTAAATCCATTTATGGAAAATATATGTAAATATTTTTTAAATGAAGAGTTGATATTGCCTCAAATTGCAACATGGTGGTGTGGACAAGAAAATGAACTTGATTTTGTTTTAAAGAATATTGAAAATCTCATTATTAAAAAAATAGATAAAACAGAAGGCGCAGAAACATATATTGGAAAAAATCTATCTTATCTTGAAATTGATGAATTAAAAACAAAAATCAAACTCTACCCAACAATTTATGTAGCACAAGAATATATCAATTTCTCAACAGCTCCTTCATTTGTAAACGAAACAATTGAACCAAGAAATGCAATTATTAGAGCTTTTAGCTTCTTAGGAAAAGATGGTTATGAGGTTATGCCTGGTGGACTTGTTAGGGTTTCCATATCTACAGATTCATTAGTTTTTTCAAACCAACGAGGTGGCAACAGTAAGGATTTGTGGGTTTTAGGGCGAGACGAGATTAAAACTGTTTTAAAATCAAACAACAGAGATTATATAGATTCTAAATTAGAAAATATTTCAACCAAAAGAGCTGAAAATCTTTTTTGGTTAGGTAGATACCTAAATCGTGCAATTATTACTTCAAGAACCATAAGGTTTGATTTAAAAAATCTTCTAAACATAAGACAGTATGATGAAATGGGAAATAAAGAGAAAATTGAAAACATTCTAAATATCGCTCTAACACACTTAACAATGACCTATCCAGGTTTTTTAGAAGAGATAGAAAATCCATACAACGAGATAATTTCTGTCATTCAAGATGAAATGAGAGTTGGTAGCCTTACATTTACACTTAAAATGCTAACGAATTCCAATATAAGTGTAAAGAATCTTTTGACAATGGAGGCTTGGAGAATTTTTGACAAAGTTAATAAAGAGTGGCACCAATATACAAATTTACAAAACCAACCGGTAAGAGAACATATAAAACAATTAAATTCTTTACTTATACATCTTATGGCATACAAAGAGCTTATTAGTGAAAGTATTTTTAAAGAACAAGGACTTGTTCTTTTTAATATCGGTGAGAAACTGGAAATTTCATTATTATTGATTTCAAAACTTCGATCTTTGCTTACTGTTAAATTTGAAATGATACTTCAACACGAGATTCTAGATAGCTTGTTAAATTCATACGAGAGCTACAACTCATATAGAGCATATTATCAATCAACACTAGAGATAAATAATGTTTTAGAGTTTTTAGTATTTAATACAAAATATCCAAAATCGCTCATTTACACAATAAAAGAGCTATTGGCTTCATTAAGTGAGCTTCCAAAACAAAACAATAGCGATTATTTAAGTGATTTTGAGGAGCCGATTTTTAAAGCTTATTCGCTCTTAAAGATGTCGAATCCAAAAAAACTTTTAAAGATTGATCGGGATACTTTTATATATGAAAAATTAGACTCAACGCTAAATAACTTATCTGGACTTTTGATAAAAGCTTCAGATGAACTTACAAAAGCTTATTTTTCACATAATAACGATTAAAAGAGAAAAGATGATTTACGAAATTTATCACGAAACTTCATTTGAATATACAAATATTGTAACATTTAGTCACAATATTGCAAGACTAAAGCCATCAAATAATAATCTTCAAATATTACTAGATTATAACCTATCGATCTCACCAGATAAATATGAAATAAATGAATTTACTGATTTTTTTGGAAATGTAAACAACTATATTTTATTAAGGACTCCCCACAAGAACCTAACCCTCAAAGCAATTTCAAAAGTAAAATTAGATAATTATACAATCTCACAAAATATAGACAATTACTATAACTCCTCGTTTTTTATTAGTGATTTTAAAAATCTTCCAAAACAAAATTCACAAGAAGATATTGATTCTAAACTTTATCTCTTTCCAACAGCACTAATACCTTTTGCAAACAATGATATTATAAATTATGCATTAAATTCATTTCTACCAAATCGTACATTATTTCAGTCTATACTAGATTTTACACAAAGAATTTTTAATGATTTTCAATTTGTAAGTGGCTTTAGTGATGTAACAACACCTATAGAGACTATATTTAGGGAGAAAAAAGGTGTTTGTCAAGATTTTGCACAATTTGCAATTTCAACGCTTAGAACAATTGGTATCCCAACTAGGTATGTAAGTGGGTACATAAGAACTTATCCATCTGTTGGAGAGACTAAGCTATTTGGAACTGATGCAAGTCATGCATGGTTTAGCTCATATATTCCAGATGTTGGTTGGGTTGACTTTGATCCTACAAACAATAAAATTCCAAATGAAGATTATATTTTACTTGGATACGGAAGAGATTATCATGATATCTCTCCATTAAAAGGTGTTGTACAAAGTAGTGGAAAAAGTGTTTTAAGCGTCAAGGTTAATGTAAAACCAATTGAATTTTTTGAGTTTTAAATGTATTATCAAAAAGAGCTTGACGCAATAAAAAAATCAAACAGATTTAGAACGAGAGAGATTAATGATACAAGATTACAAGATTTTGCATCAAATGATTATCTTGGATTAGGAAGTAAAAAAAAATTATTTAAAGAAGCCTATAAATTACTCTTAAAAACAAATAAATACGCGCCAAAATCATCTATGCTTGTAAATGGTTACTTTGAGATACATAAAGCTTTTGAAGATCAATTGGCACTTGATAATGGCTTCGAAAGTGGTTTGGTTGTAGGCAGTGGTTTTTTAGCAAATATGGCGCTAATTGAAGGATTAGTTAGAAAAAAAGATGTTCTGTTTATTGATGAGGATTACCATGCAAGTGGTATATTAGCTTCCAAACTTGTTGACAACGTAATTATATTTTCCCATAATAATATAAAAGATTTAGAAGAAAAAATACAACTATACAAAAAAAATAGGATTATTATAGCAATCGAGGGAATATATTCAATGGGTGGAGATATTGCACCAAAAGAGATAAACGATATCGCATTACAATATAATGCCATTTTGATTGTTGATGAAGCACACAGTAGTGGTGTTATAGGGGATAATTTAAATGGTTGGTTTGATTATTATGGTATCAAAATATCTAAAAATCATATAAAAATGGGAACCCTAGGTAAGGCTTATGGGAGCTATGGTGCTTATATACTCTCATCGCACCATATAACCACTTATCTACTCAATCGAGCAAAAGCAATCATATATACAACTGCTCCTTCCTTATTTGATATCGCATTAGGTTTGGTTTCACACAAATATATCAAGCAACACAAAGAAAAACTAAAACACAAAATAAGACAAAGAGTTTCTATAGTCACGAGCATATTAGGAGAAAAAGTTGATAGTTTAATTGTAAAGATTGAGATGCCATCAAATCAAAAAGCTTTAGAACTGCAAAAAATACTCCAAAATGAAGGATTTAAAGTTGGTGCGATTAGACAACCAACAGTAATAAAACCAATAATTAGAGTAATTATGAAACTTGATATGAAAAAAAATAATTTAATAAATCTGATAAATAAGATTAAAGATTATAAATAATAAGTAATTTGGAATTAAATTTTAAATAACCTCTAAAATTAGTAAATAAAAAAAGAGACCTTAAAAGTTGGCGGCGACCTACGTTTCCACAACTGAAAGCTGCAGTATTATCGGCG
>JAIFNA010000009.1 GCA_020048055.1 Arcobacter sp.
GTTAAAATCCCTTTAAAAAAGAGAAATCAGGCGAAAGCTCCTCAAACAAAAAAACAAAATTTATTTAAAGGTAGGACAATATGACAAAAGAGCAAATACAAAATGAGTTTACAGGTGTAACAGGTATCAATGAAGCAAAAAAGATTTATAAAACACTAGCTAAAAAACTACATCCAGATGTTGGCGGAACTGATGAAGAGTTCAAATTATTAAATGAAATCTATAATAATCTTATAGAACATAAAATCTATTTTTCAAATGATGCAAAGTTTGATATTGAAATTGAAAAAATCATTTCTCAAATATTACATTTTGAAAATATTACTATTGAAGTTGTTGGGAGCTGGATTTGGCTATCTGGAGACACTAGAGCCATCAAGGAGACTTTAAAAGCTTTAAACTTCAAATGGGCTAGTCAAAAGAAACAATGGTACTACGGAGAGATGAAAGCTAAAAATCCAAAACCAAAATCTATGGATGAGATTAAAAGCAAATATGGGTGTGAGACTTTAAAAACAAAAGAGAAAGTGAAAATAGCTAGTTAAAAGACTAGCTATTTTTGAAAAAAGTGGAAATTTGAATTAGTGTAGAGAGTAAATCTCGCAATCAAAATTAAAAGGGGAAAATATGAAAAAACCATTTTTATCATTAATCGCTATAAGCTTGCTTTTCCCAGTATTTTCTGGATTTGGCAAGAGTTTTAATTTGCTTGCTGATACCAACAGTATAAAAGAAACCTGTGTACTTGATAACTCTAGGGGCTTTGGCTATGTTGGAGATGCTAGTGGAAAAAGGATATACACTAAAGAAGAATATGTTTATAAATGCACAACAACAAAAACAGAAAGAGGTGCTTGTAAGTCAGACGGATGGGTGGAGCGGAAAGAATCGTTTAATTTAGGAAAAATTAAACCAGGTCAAGTAGTTTTCGAAACTGAAGACTATAGTGGAAGTATGGGTTCCGCCTTAGCAGCAATTCAAGCCTACAATAAAATTAATGGAATCTGGAGCGGATGGCATGGAATTTGTCAAAAAGGTAAAGATGATGGCAACTGGGACTGGCTAAGTGATCCATATGTATTAGCAAGTTACGCGATAAGTGCATATGCTGGAACTTATGGTGCAAGTGCAACAGCAGCGAGTACAAGTGCAACAGCAGCCGCAGATACAGCGGCTCAAGCTGCTATGGAATCCGCTTCTTTCATCTCTGATGAGGCAACAGAAGTTGCAAAAACTGAAGCTGCTGCTGTGGCAGCGAAATCAGCTGCTCAAATGACAAAATATGCTGTCTGTAGCGCTAGAGCTGGATTAAGCACTGCTTCAATGATTTCTGAATATAAAGATGACGGTGAACCTTGTGACCCTGTTGATGAGATGTGTGATGAAGAAGCATCTAGTGATAGCGAGATATATACTATCCCTGAAAAAGATTACAACGAATTGCTAAATAATAATCCAGATGCTGCAAAATATATAAAGGTACTTAGTGGTCAGGGTTCAGGAACAGTATTAATTAAAGTAATTAATCCAGGAATGGATAAAAATGCAAATGTCGGCGATATGGCTGCTGCTAAAGAAGCAGCTGAAAAGATTAAAAGAATTATGTTATCCATAAGAGCTACATTGATGGCTATACAATTGTCAGGTTGTTTAAAAGGTAATGATAGCGGAGAAGGTGATTCTTCAAAAGGGGAAAGTCCAACATCCGCAAAAAATCTTGCAATGATGTCTGTAGGTTCAATTAATCCTATTGCTGGTATGGCGCTTAGTATGGCAATGAACACTTTTGAAAGTATGCAAGATATAGATACCTGTGGTAACAAAGATGATGCAAAAGAGAAAGGAAGCAGACATATCTCTACATACGAATCAAAAAATCATGGTATGTGCCATTTTATTGAAGATGTAAAAAGCGGTAGTGCTCCTTTTAGTGAAAAAACAGTCTCAAGATTTTGTTGCTATGATGATAAGCTCACTAGAATATTGGTTGAGCAATCTAAAGCTCAGTTGTTAAAAGACTGGCAACATTGTGCTGATATGACTGTTGCTGAATTACAATATTTAAAATTCAAAGCTTGTACTCCAGAAGATAGAACTTATGGTATTGATGGAGTGAAATTAAGTGGTTATGCAACATTATCACAAAGAGAAAGTGCTTATCAATTTAAACGCAAATGTATAGACCTCGATGAACTTATGGAATATATGTTGAATACTTTTGGTGGCAAAGATATGTTGCTTGATGATAGAACTATCAAAGAGCAATTAGATTTAATGAAAGTGGAATAGTGTGTTATTTGTACAATTAATTGCCTTGAATCTGCAATAGGTTTTTGGTAGTATTCTATTAATTAAAAATTCAAGGAGAAAAAGTGAAAAAGATGATTATGAAAACGGGTTTAGGTTTGGTTGCTATTAGTGTGTTATTTAGTGGGTGTGGGTATAATGCTCCCTCTCCAAAAATACTTAAAAATAATAATTATTCTGATGGCAAACTTCTCAGTGTTGATTATGATATTAAGGTAGACCTATCAGCGGCTTTATTTATGCGTTCTGCACCAAAGAAAGAGAACTTTAAATATGCATTTGCTATAGCTGCTAACCTAGCAAAAAAAAATAATTTGCAATATTTTGCTGTTAGGGATGGGAGAATTGGTCATCAATTTAAAGAAAGAAAAGTAACTAATATGCAAGAGGCTTATGATGCATGCGCTTCTGGGGATGGGAGTTTTAATTTCTTTGCTGCTGCTGATGGGGGAGCTTTTTTTAAGGCAACAAATTGCGATACTTTAATATATGATAAGTTAACTCCAATGAATTTACAGAATAGTTCATATCCACTTACTCTCAATGTTACACTTCTCAGCGAAGACAGAAAAGACAATTTAACTTTTGATGCTGACGAAGTTTTAAACTCTTCAATCATTAAAGAGCTAGATATGTCAAAAATTGCTGATGTTAAAGTAGTGGAGTAATTTAGATGGAGGAGTCTTTCTTTCCATCTTTAGAGAGGAAATTCTTGTTAAAATAGAGCCATCAATCAAGGCTATAAATTGATTTATGATATTTATGTGTAAGTCATTTAATGAATATTATTTGACTTTACACCTTATTTGAACAGTTAAAAGCTAATTAATTGTTCTACTTTCCAAAATCCCCCAGAACTTCACAATAAACTAACTTCATTAAAAAGTGGAAATTTGAATTACATTGTAAACCAACAAAAGGAAAACAATGTTTCAATTTATCAAAAACTTTTCTATTTTTGAAAATAACGATCACAGAAAATTAGGTGCTCCAAAAAACGATACTCAAAAAGCAATCAAGAGCTCATTAGGGAAAAATCAAACCTCCATTACTACTGCTTGGGATGAATATTACAAAGAGGCTAAAAAATATAATCCGCTGGATTATATTCGTAGCAATGAATATTTTGTTGGGCTAGAGCATAAAACAGGAGACCCCTGTTATTTAAAAGACAAAGAGGTGGTGCACTCAGCAGTAATCGGACCTACAAGAAGTGGAAAAGGTATTTTTTTCGGGTACAAAATTGTTGAATCTTTACGAAAAGGACAGGGTGTAGCGGTCTTTGACGTTAAAGAGGATAATTTTTTAGTACAAGTTTGTCTTGAGGAACTTGCCCGCCAAAATAGACCCGATGATTTGGTCATCATGAACTGGCCAAATGATGTTAGCTACAAAACATTTGAAAATGATAACCCAAGTGAAGTGGCTAAAAAACTTACAATTATGTTAAATCTTATTGAAGTTGAAGCAGAAGCTGGAGCAAGTTTTTATCGTAAGAGCGAAAGGATAGCACTCCAAAAGATTGTTAATCTTTTTTATAGTTCAAATGAACTTTTGGGAGTAGAGTTTAAAAAAGATTTACTTAATTTGATTCAATTTATTAAGTATCTTACTGAAGATTTATCAAATTTCCTTTCTTTTGCAAAAGAGAAAAATCAGAATAAACCAAATTATGATTTATTAAAACTGTATGGAAAAAGATATTTTGATCCGAAATTATTTGAAAAATGTAATGATTTTAAAGAACGAGATTTGCCAACTTTAGAGAGTTTGTATTTTAGTTTCAAAGAGTTTGAAAATATCAAATTCAGTGAAGATAAAAGCATTGAAGATGCAATATTTAGAGGGAAAATCGTTTATATCAAAAGTGATATGCTTGATGAGGCAGCATTAAAGTTTCTAAAGTTTGTTATTGCTGATATTGTAACTAAAGCAAAACGACAAAAAGGGGCTAATTGTCTTATTTTAGCGGATGAAATTTCTTTTTATCCTACTCAGATTTTAAGTGCTGCACTTGCAACAAGTGCAGGATTTGGTTTAAGATGGTTTCTTGCCTATCAAGACGATGGACAAATTGGAAATTAAAATCTCAAGGCTGCTATGAAATCGAATTGCCAGACCAAAATATATTACAAATCAAGTGATTTGAAAACCTTGGAGTACATCGAGAAATTGAGCGGAAAAGAGTTAATAACTAAAATTGCAAAAAATGGCGAAGAGATAACAATTAGGCAAGAAACAGAAGATTATCTCAATATCACAGCACAAAGGGCTTTTCCAAAAACACAAGTTGCTATCCTACTTCAAGAGAGTTTACCTTTTACTTTGATTTTTGATACTCAACCAATACCAGTGGCTCATGAATTTGATTGGGATGAAATAAATAATAAAAAAGTTTTAATAAATTTACTGGAACTCACAAAAGATTTTTCAGTTTTAGAAGATAAAAAAGCTCAGGTAGTTAACGTAAGTGATGAAGATGATTATATGGTGGAAGAATTTGACATATAATATTTAATTTAATGTTAATACCGAAAAAGTGGAAATTTGAATTAGTGTAGAGAGTAAATCTCAATCAAATAAAAAAAGGGAAAAAATGACTTTGTACGAAGAGCATAAATTAAAATGTAAAAATCAGGGCATTAAAATAGTAAGAGATTCATTTGACTTAAATGATGAGAATCTAAAAAGAGAAGTTGAAATGTTGAGAAAGGAAAATGAACGAAGCTTATTTGAGAAAATAAATGGAAATTATGCACAATTCTTGCTCGACTTTCTTCCTCTTTTTTTATTTTACGGCGCGTTAATAGCAATACTTTTTTACAAAGGATAAAATACATGACACTTTACATTACAGAGAAACCATCTCAAGTTTCAGCTTTAGGTGATGCTTTAGCATCCAACAATATCAAAGACTATAGAATAATTGCTTTAGCAGGGCATTTTTTAGCACTCAATGATTTAAAAGATTACGGAATTATAGGAAAATGGGACGATCTTGTTTCAGAAAACAAAATCCCATTTATTCCTCAAGTATTTGAAAAAAAAATCAAACCAGATTCTAAGTTTGTGAGAAATGGAAAAGAAGTAACTTACAGTTATAAAGATAGACTGGAAGGAATTAAAGAGGAGATTGAAAACTGCAACAATATTATTATCGCAACGGATCCAGATAACGAGGGAGCGACTTTAGCGCTTGAACTTATTCAACTTTATAATGCAATTCATAAAGTGATTGGTATGATAAATATGTCAAAACTTGACTTGACATCTTTATCAAAAGAGGTAAACACCATCGACAAAATCCCATATTTTAATATGTATCAAGCAGGAGACAGTCGAGCTGCTTTCGATTGGAGTTTTGGAATGAATGCCACAATCCTTGCAACCACAAAATTTGGAAATGGGAATTTACTTAATCTTGGCGGTGTCAAATTACCAACAATTCGTATGGTGGTGGAGAGAGACAAAGAATTTGAAACATTTAAAGAGATTCCATATTTTACAATTTCAGCAAAAGCAAAAGTCGGGGATGATGTATTTTCGGTGAAAATACAAGGTGAAGATGAGAGATTTACAAGTGAATCACTTGCAAATGATCTAATTAATGAACTCAAAGCAAATGGCTATAAATCAGTAGTTTCAGAGTTTAGTGAAACTAAAAAATCAACAGCACCATCAAAACCTTATTCTCTTACTGATTTGCAAGCAGCAGCGAATAGAAAGTTCAAATACACAGCGAGTGAAACACTTGAAGTTGCTCAAAAACTATATCAAGACTTCAAGGTTCAATCATATCCGAGAACTGATAGCAACTATTATGCTGAAGGCGAATTTGAAAGTGCAGGGGAAATTTTAAGAAGTTTGGCGCCAATTAAAGGATTTGAAAATATTTTAAACCTTGTAAATGTTGAAAGCCCATTAAAAAGAAAAATCTTTGATGACTCAAAAATCGAAGCTCATACAGCACTTAGCCCACTTGCTTCAATTACTTTAACTATTTTTCAAAATCTATCAGCGAGAGAGCAAAATATTTTTTCACTTGTTGCTTCACGCTATGCAATCCAGTTCATGAACGATTATAAATATCTTGAAATCAAAGGGAAAGCTACTCAAAACGATGTAAACATCGTATTTGGAGAAAAATTAACTTTAGAAAATGGCTTCAAAACATTTGAAAAAGATGAAGCTGAAGAGGATGAAAAAACACAAATTGGGGGTCGAACTATTCCAATTCTCAATAATGGAGATATTATCGAAATTTTAGAAGATAGTATCGAAATCAAACAAGGCTTTACAAAGCCTCGTCCACGATTTAAAGAGGCTTCATTACTTTTAGCAATGGAGAAAGTTTCACGATTCTTTGAAGATAAAGAGGTAAAGGAGCATCTAGGAGACGGAGGAATTGGAACGCCATCAACTAGAGCGAAAATCCTTGAAGAACTCAAAACAGCTAAAGCTGGAGATACCCCATATTTTGAACTCAACTCAAAAGGGGAATTGGTATCTACCTCAAAAGCAAGGTATCTAATAAATACTATTCCAAGTGAGATATCTTCCCCTGTTTTACGGGCAAAGATGGAATCTAAACTCAAGGAAATCGTAAAAGGTACTCTTACTAAAGAGGCTTATTTAGTAGAAGTTAGAGAGATTGTAAACAACATTTGCTCACTCATCGCATCAAGTGATGCTGAAAAAATGGAGAAAAAAGAAAGACCAGGTGCTGAAAGCGGTGAACTTGTAGAAACCCCAAAAACTTATCGTTTGGGTGATAAATTTATCTTTAAAACTTTTAGAGACAAAGCTATTACTAAAGCTCAAGCTAAAAAGATTTTAGAGGGTAGCAAAGTCAAAATGAAGCTTAAAAGCAAAGCTGGAAAAGACTATGAGATGAATGTGTTTTTAAAAGATGGAAAATTGGATGGGGAGTTTGTCAAAGGGTAATACAAAAAAGTGGAAATTTGAATTAGTATAGAGAGTAAATCTCGCAATCAAAATTAAAAGGGGAAAAGATGGAAGTGATATATTTTGAAACAAAAGGAAATTTTTTTACAATCTTGAAAGAAGATAATAAATTTATCTATATCAAGAAAGGGTTTTATGTTTTATCAGAAAATCTAGGGGCAATAAAAGAATATCTTAAAACAGGAAGTGTGTGTGGGATAACTTTAGGAAAGTTTGGAAGTGCTAAATGTTTAATCAAACAATAGTAATCGGGAACTTAACAAGAGCCATCGAATTAAAATATATGCCAAGCGGAGCAGCAATAGCGCGAGGCGCAATCGCAACTTCACATAAGTATAAAACCCAAGATGGAAGTCAAAAAGAGGAAGTTTGTTTTTTGGATTTTAAGGTATTTGGAAAACCAGCTGAGATTATTAATCAATATGTCAAAAAAGGTTCAAAAGTTATGCTTATTGGTCGATTAGTTTTTGAACAATGGACTGATAAAGATGGTGGAAATAGAAGCAGACACACCCTTAGAGTTGAGGAGTTCAAATTTTTAGATCAAAACAATCAGCAGCCAGATAAAGGCAATAACCAAGATTATCAATATCATGATTTTCCTTATCCAGATATTGACTGTGATGTTATACCACCAATTCAAGAAAAACAGTAATTTTCCCCAACTTTTATCAAAGGTGGAAATTTGAATTAGTGTAGAGAGTAAATCTCAACCAAAACAAAAAGGGGAAAAGATGTTTAAATTTATTGGAAATTATTTTGCAAAACAAAAAGAGGAAGCTGTGGCAGATACTAGACGTTTTGGGCTTATAGCGATGATGTTATATTATTATTTTGCGATGTATTATGTTGCAAAGATGATTATGATGTGGGCGATTTGGTTTGAGCCAAATTTAGCAAATTATGTTAATACGGCCATTTTAGGCTTAACGTTTGTGCTAACAATCGTGATAAATATTCGCAAATTTGAGGTTTTTTATGATTTTGCAAATACAAAGGGTGGGTTTAATTACAATTTAATGATATTCTCATGGGTAATGTTAAGCGGTTTAGCGACAATTTACGGTCAAACTGAGTATTTTATTAAACATTATTTGGCATAAAAATGTTAAAAATAATACTATTTTTTATTTTTTTTGGTAGTCAATTATTTGCATTTACGGGTGTCAGCGATGACCCTGGTCGCTTTACTACAGACTTCCCAATTTATGTACAAGGCGACGTTGGTTTTATTGAGCTTGCACTTAATGGTGCAGCCATGCTAACACAAGATAGTGATTTTAGAAATTTGACAGAATTGGCTTTATTTATAGCTATTTTGATGGCTAGCTGGACAGCTTTTCGTACTTTTTCCCTTGCTTCACTTGGTAAAAGTACTTTTGTTGGAATGAGTGGACTTGGACTAATGTTCTCCCCCGTTACAACACATATCATTGACGCAAGAACTAACATCAACATAATTGGACCCAACTATACAACAGTTGCTAATGTTCCATATTTAATTGCTCTACCTGCATCTTTAACTTCTAGCCTTTCAGCTCCGCTTCAAGATTTAGTACATGTTGCAACAGTACCTATTGAAAATGGAGAAGTAGCTGGTATATCAGCTCTTGCTATTGGAAACCAAGATCAACTCAAGCAAGTGATGAAATCACTTTACAAGGGTGCAAGCTTTCAAAAAACGACTAATCCAACTTTATTAGCATTTAATCTTAAGCTTCGGCAGTATATTCAAGGTTGTGTAATTGTATATGCTCCATTCTATCAATATGATGTGGATCAAGCACTAACATCGCCGAGGGGCGATCTGTTTCAATCGATTAGCCCTGGAAATTTAATTGCAATAAGCCAAGAACCAACAAGTGCTGTGAGTGAATTCAGGGATATTGGGTTGATTGATGCTAATGGCTCAGCGACTTACACATGTGGAACTTTACACGATAAAATAATTGCTGATATTCCCTTAACAAGCACAGAACTTAACAAAGAAGTTGGGGGAATGCTACCAAAAGGGCTTACTCTTAATAATATGGCAGAGGGATTGGTTGCTTCTGGAATCGTCAATATTGGTGATGCAAATGGTTCCGCATCGGCAGTAAATGCCATAACGACCGTTAATAATTACATAATGAATATTGCTTCAGCAGACACTTTGGCAGTTGCTTCAATGGCATATGGTGGCGATGGAATAAGAATTTCACAAGAAATAACGGCACTTAAATCCAAAGCACTTATGCAAATGGAGGGAACGGGTGGATTGAATTTCTTTGTTGAAATGCTTCCTAATTCCATGCACTTTATATATGCAATAGTTCTCTTCTTGGGAGTGTTTGTTGGTATATCTGCATTGGCTCAACCACAAATGGCAATAACAATTTACAAGGGGTATTTTTTATCTTTTGTAAGTTTTGAGCTTATTAAAGTTTCACAAATCATTATAAGTAATATGACTCTTTATTATTCAAGTACAGGAGCAGCTGCGAAACTAATCACGTTAAATCAAAACGGAGCATCTCTAACATCTCTTAGCTCTTCGTACGATTATCTAGCCACAATGACAGCGATGAGCGGAACAATAGGAACAATGTTTATTTTGGCAATCCCTTCAATTATTTATCGCGGTGATTTTTTTGGCTTTATGAGTGGTGCTATTGGTACAACTGGTGGTAAATATTTAGGTAATGCAGTTGGAACTGCACAAGATGCAGCTTCAATTAAACAAGGTGGTGATGCAGCCGTTGATTCTCTCAGAAAAAATGAAGTAGCAATGAGAAGATTAAAACATATGTTTGGTCAAGATTTTGAGCCAACAATCGGTGCTGCTGATTACTATAACAAAGTTCAAGCTCAAATGGGACAAGTTTCACAAGGTGCAGTTGCAATGACCAATATGGGTTCTTTAGAAAATCAAGCAAGTGGAGCCATGCTAATAGCTCAAAAACAACTAAGTTCTAATGCACAAGTTGGAGCAACTGGCAAGTATGCTAATGCAATAACAAGCGGGAAAATGGCTGGAGCACAAACAGCTGGAGCAATAGATGGGGACAAATTATCATTTGACCAATCTGGTCATCATTTATCTAAGTTTCATGATGCAGCGATGACAAATACTAGATCATCTCATGCTTCAAATTTTGGAAGTGCAGCTGGTTCAACGAGTAGCACTTTTGAGGAGCTAAGGCAAAATGCTGAATATTCCACAAAATCTGGAATTGCTTCAACACAGAAAAAACTTTCAACGCTTGATGGCATAAATAATGCGGTAGCTTTAGATGTCTCGAATGCTGAAAAATCAGCAATTGGACAAAGAGGAGATATTGCCGCTTGGAACAGTATGAATTCAGCCGATAAAGGTAGTTACGAAGCTGGTATGACTAAACAATCGACAAAAGCACTCTCAACCACTACAACACTTGGAGCAAATAAAGCAGTTACTAATCAAGTTGCAAAAGATAGTGGTGTAGTTTCAGGACTAGAGATGGCTGGCCAAATGATGGGGGATTCGCAAATATTAAGCCAAAAATCTCAAGATGATATTTTTAAAGCAATGAAAACAAGCACTTTGGCGAATAAAAAGAAATCCATTGAAGATGCAAAAAAGCTTTCGGAAACTTTTGGTGATGTGCTTACAGGAGAAGGAAGTTTTGAGGTAACTGGCAAAGATGGGAAAAAACAAACACGAAAAATTGGTTTTGATGAGATGATTAAAAATGAAGCTTCCCAAGGAGTAGCTGGACGTATGGGAGCAGCAGAAGCATTTAACAGAACTGGTTTTGATATGACTGCTCAAAATGCTAATTACTCCGCAGAAAGTGGAGCAAGAGCAACAGATGCAAAAATCAAAGCAAGTGATGGAATAGCTAAAGCAGTTGCTAGTGATATTGTAGCAGGTGGAATGGCTGGAGCTCAATCAAGCTCAACTGCTGATAAATTTGGTCAATTATTTGATAAAGAAAGTGGGAAGCTTAGAGATAAACTAGCTGAAGGTGGAGAAGATGCAGCACGAGCTATCAAAAAAGCACTTGAAGATTTTAAAGGTGTTACTGATGCTGGAGCAGACCAACAATTACGAGGACAAAAAGGTAATGCAAAAGGTTATTTAAAAAATCAAAAAGATTTCGGAAATAATTATGCAGAACTTGGAGCAGAAAGTGGTGTAAGAAATTCAGCCGCTCAATCTATGGGAAATATTAATGCTATGGGTGGTGGTGAGAATGGTGTAAATAGTAGTGCTGCTTTAGCTTATGAAACTGCATTTGGGGACACAAAAGGAAAAGCTGCTGGAGTTGCTGAAGCAAGAAAGAAATTTGGAAGTTACGCTAAATCTCAAACAACGGCAGCAATTGGGTCGGTAGATATGGCATATAGTGCTTTTGCAGGAAAAACGAAGTCATCTAAGCAAACAAAAGTTGATGAATGGGGAGTTGAAGAAGTTTTTGAGCAAAAAGCAATGATGAACTCCGATGGGTCACTAACTAAAGAGGGAATGGCTGCAAATATAACAACTTCTCACGAACAAACAGCAGCAATGATGACAGTATTTCAAGCTAAAGTAGATAATAAAATGGCTTCAAAAAATGGTGGACTTACAAATAAAGGGATAAATATTATCGGTTATGGTCAGTCTATGGCAGTTGCTCAACAAAGTGAGAACTATAATACGGCAAGTGATACAAATGCTCGTCAAAGTTGGGCAGACCAAACGCTTGAAAGACTTAGTCAGAAAGAATCTTTAGGAAGCAAGGATGAAGCAGTTAAGGAACTTAAAAAAAGTGGATTTATAACTGGTGTTGATGATGATGGGAAAGCCGTATTAAGTGATTTAAAAACATCGATGAAAAGTAGAATACAAGGGGAAGCTTTAGCTAGTGCTTTTGGTGGCATGAGTGGACTTACTCTTAGTGATGGTACTCAAGTTAAAACTAAGATGGGTAAAGATGAAGAGGGTAAATACAAAGCTAGGGTTGACACTGATTCAAGTGAAACTAATAAAGTTGGAAAACGAACAGATACTTCTATACCGCAAGAACTCGCTGACAAACTAGCAGGAGTAACAGGTACCGATATTTTAACAACTCTTGGCGAATTAACACTTGGCGGTGCAGTTGTTAAAAAAGGTTTAGACTTTTACAATGATCATAATGTTAAAAATGCTAAAGCTGGAGATACTTTTGAGACAAATCAAGGGCAAACGGCAACTGCTGATGGAAAGGGTAACTTTACCGTTGATGAAGAATACACTGATAAAAAAGGGGAAAAACAAACCAGAAAAGTTAGGGTTCAAGAAGGTAACTTGAAAGGAGTGGCGGGTAATGCTTGGTCTAAAGTTAGAGGATTGGCAGAGGAATTAAGTCCTTTTTCCTTTGGGTCTAGGGAAGAAGAAACCTTGGATAAAACCACCAATAGCAGCCAACATAACAACAGCGATACCCCCGAAGATGGCAATAAAAATCAAAGCTTCCATGATGAAAAATCTCCTTCAAAAATGATGAGTAATTATAGCACAAAAAGTCCTAAATTACAAGCTTTTGAGCAAAGTTTTAAAGGAAAAAGTATGGCTGCTGCGAGTGCACTCTTTGGAAAGATTGAAAATGAAATTTCAGATATAAGTGAAACAGTCAGTGATTTTTTTAATGACAATTCTCAAGCTGAAAATACAGCTGAAAAGACACAAATACAAGCTCAAAAAAGAAATAATTTCTTTGCTATGAAAAACTTTCAAAGCAAAAAAGCTTTTGCAGCAGCTTCTACAGTTGCTTTAGGCACTGTTGCAGCAGAAGCTAGTGAAACAATCGGTGAAGCAATGAATTTTATCGGTGGAGTGCCTGAGATTTTATTAAATCCTACAGAACTTGGAGCAGGTTCAGACCTTCCAGCAAAAGCACCACAAAAATCAAATATTGGGAAATTTGAATCAGCTAACATGATAATTCCTGAAGATTTATCATCGCATGTGATAAAAGCAGAAGAATCACATAGAGGCGGAATAATGGATCCAACAAGCCAAATTAATGGAATGATGAATATATCAAATACTCAACGGCAACAAATGGCAACTCAACAAATACAAGGCGAGGTTTATAATGTAAACGGGCAAGTGGAAAGTATGAAAAATATGATTTTGCAAAACTTGGTAAAAAATGCACCTAATGTTACGAATGAAGATGTTGAGAGGTTAAAAAAACAAGTTGGACATATGAGAGCGAATCAAAATAGCTAGTTAAAAAACTGGCTTTTTTGAAAAAAGTGGAAATTTGAATTAGTGTAGAGAGTAAATCTCAATCAAAACAAAAAGGGGAAAAGATGGATTATAACAAACTACATGATGAAGCATTATCGAATGCTTCAAAGGGAACAAATGCACTAGATAGTGCAATTAAATCTTCTTCAACAACAGGACAAAAGGGCAAGGACCCGATGTCAAGTTATGAACGAAAACAGGATGAAGATGTTATGAGAAGTGCTCTGTCCTCTATTTTTGAAAGCATCGTCTCAAAAAGTAGTGATGCAGTCGCTAATAACTGGCGAGCTGATTTTAGAATGACTGAATCGGTTCACTTCTATTATTACAAATATTACTCGTCGAGTCCAATTGTGTTTTTAATTTTAGGTATTTTAGGTTTTCTTGTGGCGACATCGCATTATTATTTGTTCGCTTCAATCTTTACAGTTATGTCGGTATCAATGCTATCAGCAAGTAACCCAAGGGTATTTTTTGAGCTTCAAACAAGACAAAAGTATAAAAAAGTGGATAAAGAACTTAAAGAGATTGTTTTTCAAAGCATATTTAACAATCTACTTTCATTAAAAAATGTCTTTATGCTTAGTATCGGATTAACAGTTGTTTCGTTTCTGTTTCTCAAATTTCAATTTGCAATATTTGGATTCACCTGGATAAACTTTATTTGGGCGTACAATCCAAATTTTGAGCTTTATGGATTGTTCAATGCTTTGGCATGTTTTGTGAGTGGATATGCGAAAATAAGTGAGAGATGGGCTTAAAGCCCTTTTCTTAAAAAGATAAAATAAATAACAAGGAAAAACCGTGGCAACTAAAAAAACTATAGAAGAGTTACGAAGTGAAGCAAAAGCTTTAATCACAAAAGCAAAACAACAAGAACAAGAGCTTCTAAAACAAGCAAGAGAATTAGAATTGGAGAGTTTCCAATCTTTAGGTAGAGATGCTTTGCGATTTCTCAAAAATGAAATAACACTAGAAGAGCTGAATGCAAAAGCAACTGCTCTGAAAATAAAATGAGGCTCAATAGCAGAACAATATAAAAAAATGGAAATTTGAATTAGTGTAGAGAGTAAATCTCGCAATCAAAATTAAAAGGGGAAAAGATGGAAAAAGAATTTATTAGCGAGAGACAAGCAGCTATACTGATAGGGGTAATGGCGAAAACATTACTTAATTGGAGAAAGAAAGGGGCAATAGACAAAGATGTTTATATTGAGAAACAATATTACAATGTGGCCAGAGTTATATATAATAAAGAAAAATTTTTAGGATGGTATTCCAACAAAGAAAATTTACAGAAATCAGCCTAAGTAGTTGGTTTTGTATCAAAGGTACACACACCTAGGTTATTATAAATACGACACTCCCACAAAATATTTAAAAATGTACTTAAATTATGAGTAATAAAGTCTTGTTCCTCTTCCTCTAATTCTTGCAAAAAATTTATAGCTTTAATTTTGGATTTGTTTGTAAGAAGATCTAAAAAAACATCTTTCAGGAGTCTTAAATTATATTTATTTATAACTTCTTCGATTTGTTTAAAAGTTAGATTAGTATTGTTAGATAGTGGAGATAAAGAACGATGAAGTATTACTATTACATCTTGAAATTGATTAATTAATTCTGCTTCTTGCTTTTTTTTAATGCGATAAAAAATAGAGTTAGCAATTATTGTGCTATTGCAACTTTTGTTTTTTTGAAGCAAATCTATATATGAACTTACCCAGCCTGGAATTTGTTGATTTTCGCGATAATTAAAAATAGTACGATAACTCATATTGGTCATTTCTGAAAAATCTTTTATGGATATTTGGAGCTCACTCAGCCTTGATTTAAAATCTTCAAAATTCAATAATTACTCCAACCTTAAATTTAGAATTTAATTACCTAATCAGTAATTAAATATATTAACATAATTACCTATTATGGTATAATTACACATATAAAAGATAAAAGCCACACTCGCCAAAGCTAACTTTTACCTTTTTAATTAAAAACTAAGGACAAAATATGTGTTTAAACCCTCAATTTAGTGGTGATTATATCACAACTTTAAAAATTCGTCAAATCCAGGATGCGACTGAACTTTGGGCAATCGTTGCAGAAAACCAAAAACAAAACAACGAAAAAGCCGATATTATGATGTACACAGCGATTCTACAAATCAACAAAATCAAGTTTATAAAATCAGCAAAAACGGTAGCTGCTATTTTTGCAGATAAAGATACTTTTGTAAATTTTTGTGAGCCTTTTATCGAACTTCAAAGCTCAATAGCTATGAGCTCATCAATTGCTGATGATTGTATTAACCTATACAATGCCGTGGTTAACGGTTTTGTTGACGAAGATTACAGATGTCCGACAACGAAAACTATAAATAAATATATAAGTTATTCTAATAATAATGATAAGGAATCTTTCCTTTATTCGTTGGAGAGCTACATCAGAGGAAGTGCTGCAAATAACACAAACTTAATTTATGATTCTGAGAACATCGATTATTTCGATGTTTTTAAAGAAGATACTTTGACTAAAATTTTGAAAGAAAATGATGAAAAAGAGCTTGAATTAATTTGTGAAGAGGAGGAGACTCCTCCAGCTTCTCTTTTTGATGATTTGGAAGTGTCAAATTTGAGAAAAGCAGGAAATAAGTTCCCTTTGAAAAAAGAAAAAAAAGAGCAAGACACAGGGTCTCTCTTTCATTTTGGAGGTGCAAAATGAGTTTACTCGCAATAACAAAAGCTTTTGCTATACAAGAGCTTAAAGGGAGTTATAAGCTCGTGTTTATCGCACTTGCGGACAATTGCAACGATAATTATGAGTGTTATCCGAGTTATCCCACGATAGCAAAAAAAGCTAGCATTTGCGTAAGAACAGCTATCCGTACAATAAAAAAATTAGAAGAGATGGGATACCTAAAAATAAAAAAGGAAAGCCAAAAATCAAATTTTTACAAACTCAATTTTGAACCAAAATCGATAAAAATACCTAGTGACAAAATGTCACCCCCTGTCAAAATGACACTAGCTGAACCAGTGTCAAATTGTTACTGGGGTAGTGACACCTATGACACGGGGGTAGTGACACCAGTGTCACCCGAATCTCCAATTAACCAGAAAGAAGAAGAAGAAGAAAAAGAAGAAATTTATCTTCAATTCGCAAAATGGATCCCTTTAAAAAGCAAAATACAAAATTTAGACATTTTGGCTAACGACTTAAAAACAAAGATTATAAATGGAGATATGAAAACAGTTAAAAATTTTGCTTTATTTAAAAAATCCCTTTTAAAAAATGAAGAAGGAGGAGTGAAAGAGCCCACCAATAAGGCACTTGAAAGATTACAAAATTTGAAAAAAGTTTTAAATTCATTAACTGCGAATGAGTTGATGAGGATAGATGAGACTGCTCATTATCCTACTGTATTTGATACTTATATTATAAATTATGTTGTGGCAAATGGTGGATTAAGAGCTATACAACATAGGGTTTTTGATGATAACAACGAAGCTTATCTTCTATCAGAGCTGGGAGGTGCAGCATGAACGAGAAATTCGTGCGTATTGAATATTTGATGGCTAAATTTGCCATCAAACGAGCCACTGTGTATGTTTACATCGGTAATGGAGATATCCCTTCTGGCAAGCGAATTTCCCACAAAATGACGGTTTGGGTTCAGAGTGCTGTCGATACTGCTTTTCTTAATTTCTGCGAAAAAAAAGGAATTCAGATTTGATTCATTTCCTTTTTGTGGTATAATTCCTAAAATTTAGAAGGAGTTGTTATGGCATTAAGAATAAAAAATGGCAAAGTTGTAAGCATTACACCACCAAAATTAACAAAAAAACAATTAGATAAAATAGAACAAACCCCTGTAAATAATGAGCTAATAAAAGAAGCTACCTCAAGAAAATATAATATAGTGTATAGATAATTTGATTGAGATTTCTAATTATAATGCTAGCTCATTAACGCATCAATTACACTCCAAAATTCTCAATAGAGTAAAATTATCAGACGATACAAATCTAGCATCAAGAGAAAATGCTTTTATAAAAGATATTTGCAAACGAGTAAAACAATCAAAAACTGTTCTATATGTAATTGAAGATAATAATGATTCAATAGGGTTAGTTGCATTATCTACCACCTCTTTTGAAGAACAACCATCTTTACAAATTGATTATATATTTGTCAATGATAAATATAGAGGTCTTGTTATGAATGAATTGGATAATTGCAAACCTTTTAGATATCTAGTAGGATTTGCGATTAATATTGCCAATGAGATTAAACAAGTAGTAGGGTTAAGATATCTTCTTTTATCTCCTGATTCTGATGAACTCAAAGAGAAATATAAACAAGTAGATTTTAAAGAGTTAAATGATGATTGGATGTATTTTAAATTAAAATAGGTACCTTTTTATAATTTATGTATTTAAAATAGCTATTATATAGTATTCTTTTGGAGAGAGTGACTCCTCCAATCACAAAATCAATCAAAAATCAATTTTCAATTGGAATTTCTAGTAAAAATCTAGCACCTTTGTCCGTATTGACTGCATAAATTTTCCCATTTAGACTTTCCGTGATAATCTTATAGCTCATATGTAATCCAAGTCCTGTGCCTTGTGATTTGTGCTTTGTTGTAAAATATGGCTCGAAAATTTTTGGCATTATATCATTAGCAATTCCTCCGCCATTATCTTCAATCATTATTGTGGCTATGTGATTTTTGATTTCTAACGATATTTCAATCTCTGGATGTTCTTGTTTGCTTGCAATTAAAGCATCTTTTGCATTATTTATGATGTTTATGATAACTTGAGATAATTCACCTTTTACAAGATTTACCAAAACTTTTTCATTGTAATTTATTTTATTTATCAATGTTATCTTGTGATCTGTTAATGCGAGTAGTATTATATTTAGTGCTGAATCTATAATATCTTGCAGTACAAGATTTACCTTTTCTTTATCATCTCTAATATAGTTTCTAAATGTATCAATTGTTTCTGATAGGTGCTTTGTGTTTTGTGTTATTTTGTCCGCTATTTTTATTAATTCATCTTTATCGAGCATATCATTTTCATATTTAAATTGTATCGATGAAGCTAGTACGGATATAGTACTGAGTGGTTGTCTCCATTGATGAGCTATATTTCCTATCATTTCACCCATTGAAGCTTGTTTAGATTGCTCAATGAGTAATTTGTTTGCTTTCTCCATTTCACTTATATTAACAAGAGTGATAACAAAATATGAATCCTCTTCATTATTGTCCGTATTGTAACTATTTAGGTTTATAGTAAAAATATGTTTAATCTTGTCTTTATCTTTTATTGCAACTTTCCATATTTTATTTGGTTGGTTTAGTACTCTATAAATCCATAATTCACCATCAGTGTATTTTTGTAAAAAACCATCAAATGGCTCAAAAGTATCGCAAATACAAGAATGCAATTCTTTGAATGCGTCCAATGTTTCAAAGCCATAAAATTGTAATAATGCACCATTGCAATCAAGTAATTCGTTGCCATTTGTTAATATAATCAGTGAGCTTTGAGTGTCTAGTATTTTTCGCGCCCTTTTTTCCATAATCAGGAATTGTTTGAAAAAGTACTTAAATATCCAAGTGATTAGAAGTAAAATTATAATACCAGCTACGATAGGTTTAGCCAGTGATGAGTAAAAAAATATTTGATTTGCTTTTAAATCATTTGTTGCATCAAAAATAAAAATATAATCACCGATTTGTTTTTGGTCGGCATCAATTAATTTAATATTTTGATTGCTTACTATATATGTTTTATTATTAACATGAATAATATTGTTTTTAAATAAAAGTCTATCCTTAGTTACCATCTCTTTTTCTATTTTATTTATGATGCTATCTATTTGGCTATCTTTTGAATAGATATAGTTTCCTACTTTCCCTTTGTAATCTCCAAAAGAGCTAAAGTTATTGGTCCCTTTTTTTATTAAATGAACTAGAAATACATCTGCTTTGTTTGTTTCTTTGATCTGTTTTTTGACTATTTTTTCAATATATGAAGTATCAATTCCAATTTCCAAAATCCCCAAAAATAAATCATTTTCAAAAATTGGAAATGTTACTCTGTACGTAAGTTTTTCAAAGTCATAAAGTCCATGTTCAAATCCAGCATAAGATGTTTTATTTATTATGCTTTTTGTAACCAGCGGTCGTTTGTCATGAAGATTGTCGTTGTATATATTTTTATTGTGCAATCTAAGAAGCGTATCGTGATTTGGTAGATGAAAATGCATAATGATATTTGAATTAAAATTTGTTGTTAGCGTATTGTAGTGTGGAAGTAATATTTTATATAACGATTCTCTATCTTTATTTTTTATACATTTTTTTATTTCTAGTTGATCTAGTAGTATGTTTCCACTTGAATATATTGTTTGTTGAATTTTATCAAACTCTAAAGAGTATATGAAATCAACTTGAGCTTTTAGTTGTTTCTCTTTGTTTGATAAAATTTCATCATTTCTTTTACAATCATCATAAGTTCTAAAGCCACCAATAATAGCTATAACAAGAAATATAAGAATTAAAACTTCATTTCTGATTCTTATGAGTTTTTGTTTATTCATTTAAATCCCTTATTGATGACTATAGAATTAGCATGACTTGTTAATGTGTCAATTCTCTAATTAATTCTGTTGCATAAGAGCCTTTTGGTAATGTAAATTCAACTTCAAAATGGTTTTTTTCATCATCATATTTACTTTTTATTTCACTAGGGAAAACCCAAGCATATCTTCTGGTTCCATCAACAATAGTTTTTTTATCAAACTCTTCTTCAAACTTTTTTGCTAATCCAATTGCTAGTTTTGCTTTTTTTCCTGCTAGAAGTCCTGTTGGAACTCTATCTTTATTGTAAAATTTTTCAGCTTCACTCTCAACATCTTGGGCATAAAATATTTTTCCATAAGGATAATGCTCCATAACATCACCTTCTAAAACTTTAAAAGGGTGTTGTTGGGCTTTTAAAGCTTTTAGTGTTGATAAATCAATTCCTAATTTTTCTACCAATTCTTTTGGTTCAAAAGCTTCAATAAGTTTACTTACCTCTATTCTTTTACTAAGCCATTCATTAAAAGAGATACTTTGATAAGCATTTAGATACATTTGAGCTAATTTTTGGTTTGCAACTTTTAATGTTCCATCACAAAGTTCTTTACCCTTTAGATAATTATCTCCATCAATTCCAAATCTTTGAACCCCAAAATAGTTTGGCATCCCATATTTTTCAATAGTTTCTAGGATATTCTGAAGTTTTAAATTATCTCTTTCAAGGACTCTTTTTAGTCTTATGAAAAATCTATTTCCTTTTAGATGACCAACTCTTATTTTATTGTTGTGGTACTCTATTTTTAAAAATTTGATTTGTGAGTGTTCAAAGTTTTTGATTTTTTCTTCAAAAGTTCTTGGCATTGAGATACATTGTATAGTCATCGCATTTTTATCTTTAAGTCCAGCATAACCAATATCTCGACTTTTACAGCCAATTCTATCACTTATGATTTGCACAGCATCCCAAGTGCTTAAATCTTTTTTTCGCATAGTAAGGATTATATGTTCACCCTCACCACTAAATTCGTAAAGGGGTATTTCAGTTACAACAAAGTCATCTTTGCTTTGTCTAAAATATACATCAATTGGGCTATGGTTTAAAAAAAATTGTTTTTCGTTACTCATACTAGAATTTTACAACTTCGTATGTTTCTAATATTTTCTCAATTTTTTTCATATTTTCAACACTAGGAGCAGTTAGAGGAAGTCTATATTCTAGTGTTTCGATTAGTCCAGCTATATACATTGCAGCTTTGATTGGAATAGGGTTGCTTTCACAAAATAGTATTTTATTTATCGGATACAACTCTTCATTTATTTTTCGAGCTAGTGAAAAATTTCCAGCAAATGCTTCATCTACAAGACTACTTTTTAGATTTGGTAAAAGATTTGCTGTGACTGATGTTATTCCAGCTCCGCCACTTGCTAAAATAGGAAAATCAATAGCATCATCTCCGCTAAAAACTTTCAGTTCGCTTCGTCTTGAAATAAGCTCAATAGTTCGCTCTAAACTCCCAGTGGCTTCTTTGATACCATAAATATTTGTGCAATCATCAAAAAGTCTAATCACAGTGTCAGCTTGGATATCAACTCCAGTTCTTCCAGGTACATTGTAAAGCATAACACCAAGATTAGGTACTGCATTTGCAATCGCTTTATAGTGTTGATATAGTCCCTCTTGGGATGGTTTGTTATAGTATGGTGCAACAGAGAAAATAGCATCAACACCACATTTTTCAGCATGTTTTGCTATTTCTACCACTTCATGAGTTGCATTAGAACCTGCGCCTGCTAAAACTTTTGCTTTGGTCCCCTTGCAAACTTCAACTGCAATTTCTATGCATCTTTTGTGTTCATTATGTGTAAGTGTTGCACTTTCTCCAGTTGTTCCAACAGGACAAATCGCATTAATTCCATTGTTTATTTGTCTTTGAATAAGTTTTGCATAGATTTGCTCGTCAAGTTTTCCATTTTTGAATGGTGTAATTATTGCAGTTGTTGAACCTGTAACTATTTTAATTTCACAATTTCCCATCGTGTCCGTCATTTTAAAATTCCTTTCCATCTTCAAATATTACCTTATTTCTACCGCTTTGTTTTGCTTTATAAAGGAGCTCATCGGCTTTTTTTACGCTATCTTCATGCGTTTGATGACCACTTCTAAGGGCGACTCCAGCACTAAAAGTAATTGGTATTTTTGTGTCGCCGTATTTAAACATATGTCCAGTTACAATTGACTTTATTCTTTGCATATAATCGTGCAATTCACTATTATTTCTAAAATGAACCAATGCTATAAACTCTTCACCACCATATCTTCCTAAGATATCAGTATCTCTTGTGCTTTTCATAAGAACTTTTGCAAAAGTTGACAAAACAACATCACCAGCATCGTGCCCATAAGTATCATTTACTTTTTTAAAGTGGTCTATATCAAAAAATACAACTGCATAGTCAATCTCTTTTTTTACAAAGTCTTCATCTAATCTTTTGGATTGTCTATCGTACCATCTTCTTGTAAGAAGCCCAGTTAAGTGATCAATCTCATTTTCTTTTCTTAAACTATGAAGCTCAATTTCTAGCAATGCAACTTTTTTTTGTAGCGCAGTTACTCCATCTTTTCCTCTTTTTAGGTTTCGAGTTGTTTTTTCAATTTGACTATTTATATTATTTGCTGCGCCCAATAGTTTTCCCTGAAGGACTAGTAATCCATCTTCTGAGGTAATGCTTTCTAACTCTTTAGTTATTTGTGAAATATTATCTCCACCTTTTGAGTTAAGTTCAATTGTATCACCCAAAAATTTTGTCATATATGTCATAAGAATAGTTATCTCTTTTGCTTTTTTTTCAAGCTCCTCTTGATCCATTTCAATCCGCTCAATGATAAATTTCTCAATCTCATGTTGGATGTCGTTTTCAAAAATAAGTTCAGGTGAATTTCCAATTTTTACAGAAAATCTATGTAAATCTTCATTTAAAGTTAAAGATATAGATGGCTTCATGGATTTTTGTAAAAGTAAGGCAACATTATTTAATTGATTCGTTTCAACCCTTTGCATTAAAAGTTGAATTAACTCTTCAAATGTTTCAATATTGTGTTTTTTTACAAAACTTTGTTCATTATTTGATAATTTATTTATTATTTCTTTGAATTTTACACACTCATCAACTGTAAAATTTAAAGTTTTCGCGACACTGCAAAACTCCTGCTTGTAAGCTCTTGGTGTTGGCAATGTTTGTTTTTTATCAAGATTAAGGAAGGTTTGTTTTACAATTTCTCTAATTTTGTCCATTGTTTATCCTAGAAGTTTTTTTACCATATCATTGATTCTTTTTCCATCACAACTTCCACCAATTTGCTCTTTTGCTGGAGCCATTATTTTTCCCATATCTTTCATTGAAGTTGCACCGGTTTCATTTATAATATTTTTCATTATCACTTCAAGCTCTTCATCACTTAATTGTTTCGGTAGATACTCCATAAAAATATCAATTTGTTCTTGCTCTTTTTCTACTAAATCATTTCTTGAAGCTAATGTGTATTGAGCTATTGCTTCCTCTCTTTGTTTGATTCCTCTTTGGATAAGTTTGATTATTTCGGCGTCATCAAGTTCAACTCTATTGTCAACTTCGATTTGTTTTATCATTGTGTTAATGGCTCTAATTGAGTCTCTTTTTACAACCTCTTTATCTCTCATTGCTGTTTTTAGATCTTCTTTTAATTGTTCTTTTAGACTCATTAGTATCCTTTGCGTAATTATTTTGTAAGTTTGGCATTGATTATAACTTCATTAACCTTGTAAAGTTATAATCATCTCCTCAATCAAAAGATATCTTTCAACTTTTTCATCATAAAGTTTTGTGATCTTGTCCAATTCTTTTGAGATTGCTACAATCCCTTTTTCCTCATAGCACTTAGGATTTGATAGGCAATCATTTATTTGTTTTATCTCTAATTCAAGCGCTTCTATCTCATCTGGAAGTTTTTCATAATCTCTTTGTTCTTGATATGTGAGTTTCACTTTTTTCTTTTGAATTTCAATAATTTGTTGAGTTGCGGGTTTTTTTTGGTTTACTTGCTCCTCTTTTTCCATTAGTTCTACATATTTAACATCTTTTTCATCTTCAAGATATTCACTATATTTTTGGAAACTCTCCTCCAAAAGTCCATCTCCTTTAAAAATAAATAGTTTTTTTGCGATTTTATCTACAAAATATCTATCATGACTTACAAAAATCAAAGCCCCTTGGAAGTTTTGCAAATATTCTTCAAGGATATTTATTGTTGGTATATCAAGATCATTTGTTGGCTCATCCATAATCAAAACATCAAATTTTTTGGTAAAAAGTAGGGCAAGGGCTATTCTATTTTTTTCACCACCACTTAAAACTCCAACTTTTTTATCAAGATACTCTTTTGGAAACAAGAAGTTTTTAAGATAACCAAAAACATGCATACTTCGTCCATCATTAAGTTCAACTCTATCGCCTCCATTTGGACAAAATTGGTGCATTATTGTTTGGTCTTCATTTAACATCTCTCTGTGTTGGTCAAAATATCCAACTTTAAAATCACCTTTTTTAAAACTACCTTTGTCTATTTTTATCCGTTCAAGGAATATTTTTAAAATTGTCGATTTACCACTTCCATTTGGTCCAACGATAGCGATTGTATCTTTTTGTAGTATTCTTGTTGTGAAATCTTTAATAATAGGTTTGTTTCCTAGTGTTAGATAAACATTATCGAGTTCAAAAAGCATTTTCTTTTTATTTACAGTGTCGCTACTATTAAATGATTTTCTCTCCCTATCTATCTCGAGTTTCATCCTTTGGATTTTTGCTGGATTTTTTTTCACATCCTCTTTGAGTTGGAAATAGTTGTTTTTTCGTAGCTCATTTCTTTTTCTTCTAGCTGTTACACCGTGTTGCATCCACCACGCTTCATCTCTTAATTTTCTAACCAAGTTTTCATGGTCTCTTTGCATATTTAACATCATTTGCTCTTTTTGTGCTAAATAATCTTTGTATCCACCTTTAAATTTGCTCATCGCTCCATTTTCAATCTCAACGATGTTTGTAGCGATATTATCAAGAAAATATCTATCATGTGAAATAAAAATAAGGGTAAATTTCTCTTTTAAAAGTATCTCTTCTAAAAATTCAACCATATAAACATCAAGGTGGTTTGTTGGTTCATCAAGGAGAAGTACATCTGGTTTTTTTAAGATTAACCCAGCTAGTCCAACCCGTCTTTGCTCCCCACCACTAAGAAGCGAAACATCTTTAAATTCATACTCTTTAAGCATAAACTCTTGTAAAACTCTTTGGATTTTGTTATCCAAATCCCAAGCATTATGGTGGTCTAAAAATATACTTAGAGTAGATTGTCTCTGGAGTAGTTCTTCATTTTCGTAATCTTCAGCTATTTGTAAAGATAAAGCATCATATTCTCTTTGGGCAGATTTAAGTTCAATTAGTTGCTCTTCAATAGCTTCCCTTACTGTTGTTCCAGCTTTAAACTTTGGTTGTTGTTCTAGCATCTCAATTTTTACAGACTTATCAACCGCAATTTCACCGCTATCAGCTTCGGTTTCCCCTGTTAGGATTTTCATAAAAGTTGATTTACCTTGACCGTTTTGTCCTATAATTGCAACCCTTTGTCCAACTTCAAGGGTAAAATCCACATCTTTTAAAATTACTTTTATGTCGTATTGTTTGCTTATTTTTTGTATATCTATAATTGCCATTTTAATCCATTTTTGAATATTTTTATCAGTATTACCCCACCAATAAAATTAGCTTATTTTATTGGTGGGGTAATACTATTTAGTGTATCAAAATAGCGGTTAAACCCTAATTATGAGAAAAAGATTAAAATTCGACCATTACTTTTGTAAATTCATCCTCAACACTTTTTATATTTATTGTAAAACTATGCAAATCAAAAATCGTCTTTACAATACTAAGCCCAAGCCCACTTCCATCCCTTTTGCTTCTAGTCTTATCAACCCTATAAAATCTATCAAATATTTTTTCAATATCCTCTTTTGGAATACCACATCCAAAATCCTCCACCAAAAGTGAATTTTTAGTAAGTGAGATGTTAATTTTTGAATTTTCATTTGAGTATTTTATGGCGTTTTCTAAAATATTATTTATCGCAATTTTAAGTAAAGTTTGATTTCCGTATTTTGTTATTGGCTCTAAATCAAGCACAACTAAATCTATATTTTTTTGGTTTGCAAACGCTTTTTTTTCTTTTATTGACTCATCTAAAATCTCATCAATATAAATCTCTTCAAAGTGTTCAACGATATAAGAATCAGAATTACTAGACAAAAATAATATTTTCTCAATCGTATCCTCCAAATAGTTAAGCTCTCCCAAAGTTGAGCTCAAAATCTCCTTATACTCTTTGCTTGTCCTATCTTTTCTAAGCCCAACTTCAATCTCACCCCTGATTATTGTAAGTGGAGTTTTTAGTTCATGTGAGGCATTTTGTCCAAAATCTTTCACTTTGTTGTAGTTGTTTTGTAAATCATCAATTAGTTTATTGAAAGTTGAAATAAGCTCATCAATCTCCTTTGCAATTCCTGTTTGTGGGATACTATGGGCTTTCCCATCGAGTTTGATGTTTTTAACCTCATCAACTACTACTTTTGTAGCAATTAGCGATTTTGAGATTATAAAATAAACAGCAACTAAAATAATACCAAGCAAACTAAGTAGTCCAATCCAAAGTAAAAGTTTTAGATTTTGCAAAAAAGGTGTGTGTTTGTTGTAAGGGATTCCGCATTGTAAAACTGTCCGTGAGCCATCTTTTAGCTCTATTAAAGTTGTTGCCACTTTAATCTTTTTTGTTGTTAGTAGCTGTATATTTTCATCTGTAAAAATTATTTCGTGAGGTTTTAAATTTTCTATATTTATGTTGTTAAAGTCCAAGCTTGATGATTTTAAATCATTTGATTTTAAAACAATTTTTGCTGTTTTATGTTTGTCAAAAACAACAATTTGTCCGTAAAGTATATCAACATCAAATTCGTGTTTTATGTATTCAAATTCACTTGCATTATTTAAGTAAGTATTAAATTCGTGCCTCAAATCTTTAGTTACAGTTGTTAAAGAATCTTCAATTGATTGATTGTATGATTGTTTAAATGCGTCTATTAGAAAATATCCAAAGCCATAAAAAATAGTAAAAAGAAATAAAAATAATCCAACCAAGAGTTGAAATTTTAGGTTTTTAAATAGTTTCATCACTGATTTTGTATCCTTGATTTCTGTATGTTTTGATTAGTTTTAGTGGAAAATTTTTATCTATTTTATTTCTGAGTCTATAAATATAAACACTTAAAATATTGCTATTTGAAATATTGTCATCATATCCTATTGTACTATTTTGTAGAGTTTCCTCATCGATAATTGCATTTTTATTTCTCATTAAATACTCCAAAATAGCATACTCTTTTGCTGTTAATTTTATTTGCTTATCATCTCTAGTAACTATTTTTGTGGTGGCATTTATAGTTAAGTTTGCAATTTGTAAAATATTGTCTTTTTGCTCATTTTTTCGTAGTTGTACCCTTATTCGAGCTAATAATTCATCAAAACTAAAAGGTTTTGTGAGATAATCATCAGCACCTAAATTTAAAAATGTAACCTTATCTTCAATTGTACTTTTTGCACTTAAGATTATTATTGGTGTTTTGATTTTGTTCCCCCTAATGTTCTTGCAAACCACATAACCATCACTTTTTGGAATCATAATATCTAAAATGATCGCGTCATAATTATTAACTGAAGCTAGATAAATCGCATCATCACCATCAACTGCTAAATCAACACTAAAATACTCTTCACTAAGCCCTTTTTTTATAAATGAAGCTATTTTTACATCATCTTCAACTAGTAATATTTTCATACCTCACCTTTTTATTTTTTATACCTACATCCATCTGCTAAAAAACTGTTTCAAAACTATATGTAAAATTGCAAATACAATAGTGCCAACAATTAAAGAATCTATAAAATCATAACTTTCCATATGTTCATTTAAAAATTCATCCAAGCCATAAACTATAAATAATGAAAACATAAACGCTACAAAAGAGGATACAAAGCTTGGGCTATCGTTATACATTTTTTCCCTTTTTACACGTTTGTGAATTATTCAAAATTTTCATATATCACCTTTAAGTCTTTTGTGATTTTTATTGTTTTGTGTTTTGTTTTGAGATTTTTCTCTATCATCAGAGAAGTTGAAAATACACCACTAGTTACTGTGTTTGATGAGATAACACTGACCGATAAAAGCTCACTCTTAGAATCATTTTTACCAATAATATGAGACATTGTTTTGTTTTCTATTTTGTAGCTTCTTTCATAGTTTGCAGAGGTTGTAAGTGCTTCATCACCAAGTTCTACAAAAGCGATATTTTCATTTTGATTTATTGGATTTTTAATTCCTATTGTAAATTTTTCCCCATTTGGTTTCCCACCAATTACAGATAAATCACCACCAAAATTTACAAATGCGTGTTTTATTTTCTTTCTTTTAAGTATTTTTATAGCCTCATCAACTGCAAATTCTTTAACAACACCACCCAAATCAAGCATTGTAAATTCATTATCAAAAACTATTTTCTCTTTTTTAATACTAAAGTGTTCACAGCCGATAAATGGAGCTAATCTGCTCTTTCCCTCTTCAAACTCTTTTAGCGTAGATAGTGTGTAGAGTTGTTTTATTGTAGCTATTGTGATGTCAAAAATGCCGTTTGTTTGGTTGTAATACATTTGTGAGCGAGTTAATAAATCTTTTGTTTTGGTATCTAATGTGTTGATTTCTCGTTTGTTGATTTTTGAAATCAATGAGTTTGGATCAAAATAGTTATATTTTTTCTCCAAATCTTTTGTAGCGATTAAAATCTCTTTTGCTATATCCCTAGCTATCTCTTTACTTGAGGTGTAGATGACAACCTCACATGGGGTTGTCATCGCTTCAAATTGGAAAACATTTTTAATCAATCTTAACCTTCAAATTAAATTTATTGTGGGTTAAAATTTGTATTTTATCCCAGTTGCAAAAGTTGTAGCAGTTAGTCCTGTACTTTGGTCATACATATTTGCTCCAAAATTATAACTTAGTTTGTCGTTTATTTTATAATCAACACTCATTTTGTATGTAAGTGCATTAAAATCTTTCACCCTCTCATCACTTGATGCAAATTTTTCATTTGTAAAGCTTTCACTATAAAAGTTTGCTTTTGTTTGTGTGTAGTATCTTAAGCCTCCACCTAAAATGAGTTTATCACTTAGTTCATAGTAAAATAAACTATCTAGTGTGTGAGATGTAATATCCCAATCATCACTATAAAATTTGTAGTTTATTTGAGATGAAAGTTGCTCATTTATGGCTTTTTGGTAGCCAAGTTTCAAGCCATAACTAGTTTTTGATTCTGGTTTATTTTCCCTTTCAACTGTTATTGTATTGTTTCTTACAACATTGTGATAAGGACTACTTAGATATCCATCTTCGTTTGAAAAGAATAAACCAACACTAGCAACGCTTGAACTATTTAATACTTGTGAAAAGCCAACTTGTGCATTTAGTACCGAGTTTGTCATCTTTTTACTTGCACTACTTGCTGTATCTACTTTTTTAATCAAAACTTGATTGCTTTGGTAGGCTCCACCAAATGAGATACTTTGGTTTTTTGAGCCATCAAGATAGTGTAGGTATGAACTACTAAGTTCTGCTGAATAAAAATCACTCTCTGTACTATAATTTAGCCCAGTTTGAAGTTCGTCTCTATTTTGCATCCTTGTGGTTAAATTTACCCCAAGTGCTGTTCTTTGCTCTTCAAATTTGATGTTTCCTTTTTTAGGAATTGCTGCTGTTGTTGTACTTCTGCTATAAGCCGATGCCCCACTTGTTGCGTCATAATAAGTAGGACTTGCACCACTTACACTATCACTAACAAGGTCAACATTAAGTGTATAATCGGTTCCGAACTCTTTATTTATCTCAATCGATGGTGCTAAAACACTAACTCTTGAATCATTTTCGCTGTAATGTAAAACTTCAACATTTACAAAATCTTCCCCATTTGCATTTATACTTGCTAGGGCAATACAAGTTATGATTGATAATTTTCTTAATTGCATCCGCAACCCCCTCCACCAATAGCTCCGCCACCTTTGGTAGCTTCTTTTGAATAATAAATATGCTCATCAAATTTTTTTGTTAGCTTATTTAAACCACCTTCTTTCATCGTCTCTTTAGCCAAAGTTGCTTTCTCCCAAGGCTGAACACTTGTAACACAACCACTAAATATAATTAGTGGTAAAACCAAAATTATCCTTTTCATTTTTTCCCCTTACAAAGTTTTAGTTGCTCATCTAGTTTCTCTTCAAAGTTTGATACTGCTCCAAACAATTTACCACAAACTTGATTGTTTTTTACTATATAAACAGCAGGAATACCAAGAGGCTTGTAACTATTTATAATCTCGTTTGTTGTGTCATTAATAACTTTAAAATTCAGATGTGTTGCCATTTTTTCTTGAAATTTTTTCCCATCTTTTTCATTTTTATCTACATCAATCCCTATAAGTTCAATATTTTCCCCTTTAAGATGCTCATATTTTTTTGACAAAATAGGGAGTTCTTTTTCACAAGAACTGCACCAAGAGGCAAAAAAATCAAGAATATAAGTTTTGTCATTTTCTAAATTAAGTTTATCACTACCAAAAAGCCCATTAAGGGAAAGTAAAGCACAAATTACCGCTAGCTTTTTAACCATTTTTATCCTTTTTGTTTTAATTTTATTTTGTGTATTTTATACTAATATATGAACCCAATATGAATATTTTGTAAATATTTAAATAAATACAATGAAAAAATCTAAAAATAAAATAGGGATAGATGAAGCTAAAATTAATAAAATTAACAAAAAATCTAACTTTATTTTTTGTCAATAATTATCCATTTTGTAATACCAAAATAGATAATAAAAAATATACAATTACTTTAAGTTTGGGTGGTAATATAGGGGATAATATTAAACGATTTGTAGAATTGTTTAAGTATATTAAAAGAGATACAAAATTTACAATAGTTAAATCATCTCCAATCTTAAAAAACCCACCTTTTGGTTATTTAGAGCAAGATTATTTTTACAACTGTATCTTAGAGGTTAAGACAAACTTACCACCTTTATATCTTTTAAAAATAACACAAAGATATGAGAAAAAATTTAAAAGAATAAGACTTTTTAAAGATGCCCCTAGAACGCTTGATATTGACATAATATTTATACAAAAATACAACAAAAAAATAGAAGTATCAAATAGGGATTTGGTGGTTCCTCATAAAAATTGGCTAAATAGGGAAAGTGTAACTATTCCATTAAACATATTGAAAAAAAGAGATAAAAGATGAAAAAACAAAAAGTAATAATTGGAATGAGTGGTGGAGTTGATAGTAGTGTAAGTGCATATCTACTTCAAAAAGAGGGATATGATGTTGAGGGGATCTATATGAAGCTCCACGATAGAACTGACGGATACCACGAAACTAATCTTGCAAATATCAAAAAAGTTGCAGATTTTTTAGATATAAAGTACCATATTTTAGACCTTTCAAATGAGTTTAAAAAAGAAGTTTACGATTATTTTGTACAAAGTTACATAGATGGAGTTACGCCCAATCCATGTGTCAAGTGTAATAAAACTATAAAATTTGGTTCACTTTTAGATGAAGCAAAAAGGTTAGGCGGTGATTTTTTAGCAACTGGACATTATGCTTCAAGTGACGGGGAGTTTATCTATGTTGCCGAGGATTTAACAAAAGATCAGAGTTATTTTTTAGCTCAAGTTGATAAAACAACGCTCCCTTTTATTATTTTTCCAATGAGTAAATACACAAAAGATGAGATTAAAAAAATCGCTTCACAAATACCAGCATTTATCCATCTTGCAACCAACAAAGAATCGCAAGAGATATGTTTTGTAGATACGGTTTATACTGATATTTTAAAACTCCATACAAATATTGATAAGCAAGGCGATACGGTCGATATTGATGGAAAAGTTGTAGGACATCATAAGGGGTATATGCATTATACAATTGGGAAAAGAAAAGGGTTTTATGTTCATGGTGCACATGACCCACATTTTGTAATTAGTACAGATAAAAATAGTAATAAAATTGTGGTTGGAACAAAAGAGGATTTAAAAGTAACTACCGTTAAAGCAAATAGCTTAAATATGTTTATTGATGATTTGGAATTTGAAACAACTGTAAAATTAAGATATAGAAGCACATCTTCAAAAGCAAAAGTTACAATAGAAAACAATATCGCAACCATCCTTTTAGATGATGCAGTTTATGGGGTTGCTTGTGGGCAAATTGCAGTTTTTTATGATGGAAATAGGGTGGTTGGAAGCGGGATTATAATTGAAGCAAAATAGTTTAGAGCTTTTAAAAACTACTTTAAAATCTACAAAAAATAGTAAAAAAGGGATTGTTTTACTTATTACTATTTTTTTTATCATTGCAATTATGGTTTTGGTTGAAAAAAATCTAAAAACTACTGATAATTTTTTGAGTTTAAAAGAGACAAATTTAAATATCAAACAATTTGAATTAAGTGTAAATGATATAAATCGTGAGATTTTGAAGATGTTTAAAGATAAAAATAGTGATATTTTGGTTAATCTGCCGCCAATAATTCCATTTAGTTATGGAAATATAGAAGTTGAATTGTACCTTAGCAAATATGATGATATATCGCATTATTTAGTTGATTACAATAGACTAAAAGTCGATGATTATTTCACTTCACATATAGATAAAAATAGATTTTTAGAGGTCATAAAAGATAAAAATATCACAAATCAAAACCAAATTGATGCGGTTATTAGTGAGTACATAACTCTTACAAAAGATGATGAGATTTTAAAAATAAAAGATAATCTTACCTATTTTGATACAAATGAAAGCGGATATATTTTATGCAAATATAATCTAATAATTGATGGACTTGAAGGTCAAGTTAAAATGGTTTTCAAAGCAAATAGTGGTAAAGAGAATGTAGTCAAAGAACAATTAGAGATTAACATTAAGCGATAAATTTAGCCTATAATGTATATAAAAAAATCACAATTTTAAAGGGGAATGCATATGAGAGTGTATGTTTTATCAAGAAACAAAGAGTTATATTCAACTAAAAGATTAGTTGAAGATGGATTAGCTAAAGGTTGGGATATTAAAGTTATTGATTATCTAAGATGTACAATAGAGATTATGAAAAATGATTTAGTTGTGAACTATCAAGGCAAAATTCTCCCTACACCTGATGCAATAATTCCAAGAATTGGAGCAAGTCGTACATTTTATGGAACAGCTATGGTGAGACACTTTGAGATGATGGATGTATTTTCAACTTCTGGTAATTTAGCAATAGCTAGAAGCAGGGATAAACTTAGAAGCTTACAAGTATTGTCAAAAAATGGTGTAGATATGCCACGAACAGTCTTTGCTTCAAATAAATCAAATGCAAAAGATGTTATTGCATTAAGTGGGGGTGCACCACTTGTTTTAAAAATACTAGAAGGTACTCAAGGAGTTGGTGTGGTTTTGGTTGACAGTGAAAAAGCTGCAAAATCTGTACTTGATGCCTTTTATGGAATGGATGTAAATCTTTTAGTTCAAGAATACATTGAAGAAGCTGGTGGAGCTGATATTAGAGCTTTTGTTGTTGGTGGTGAAGTTGTTGGTGCTATGAAAAGGCAAGGTGCAGATGGTGATTTTAGATCAAACTTACACCAAGGTGGAAAAGCTGTACTTTACAAACTAAGCAAAAAAGAGAAAAAAGTAGCACTTAAAGCTGCTAAAGCGATGGGATTAGGAATTTGTGGTGTTGATATGATAATATCAAAAAGGGGTCCACTCGTTATGGAGGTGAATTCATCTCCTGGACTAGAGGGAATTGAAAAATCTACAAATATTAATATTGCACAAAAGATTATGGATTTTATAGAAAAGAATGTAAAGCCAAAAAAAGATGATATAAAGCGAAAAATAAAAAAAGATAAAATAGGAGCATAAAGTGTGTGAAAAAAATGACAATATGGACTATTTTTATGATATTTTAAAGCAACTTATTAGAACACCTAGTGTTGTTGGTGCTGAGCATAATTTTTTTATGGTTATCAAAAGAGAATTAGAAGAGATAGGTGTTGGAGTTGAGTATTTTGATGGTGTTCTTGTAGCTAGTGGAAATGATCCACAAAGTGGGTATATTTCAACACATGCAGATAGACACGGACTGATTTGTACTGGAAAAAATGAGTTTCAATATGCTGCATTTATTGCAAAAAATAGAGCAGATTTAACTGGAAATTCAAATTCTGAGCAACTTTTAAATAGCCTATCAAATAGATTTCTTGATCAAAAAGTTCAGGCTTATGAGCCTTGGAATGGAAGTTATCTTGGTATGGGTGTTATTAGAGATGCAGTTTTATGTCCACGCAGAAATAATATAATTTTTAAGGTTGAAGGACTTGACAATCTTTTCCCCGGAACACCTATCGCTTTTATGGATAAACTTACTTTTGAAGATAATCTTATTTCTGCACAACTTGACAATGTATTAACAGTAGCTATTGTTGTTTATCTTTATCATCTTGGATATCAAGGGACATCATTCTTTACAGCAAGTGAAGAAGCTGGAAAGAGTTGGAGATTTTTATTGGAGTGGTTTCGCAGATTTGATGTTAATACAAATAAGCTTCTCGTTCTTGATACTAGTCCTTATGAGACACTTGAAGATATTTTAGCTATTGATATAGTTCTAAGAAATAGGGATTCAAATGCTGTATTTAGATCACCTCTAAAAGATAAAATAAAAAAGATTGCCAAGAAAGATAAGATAAAATTTCACTATAAAGATTTGTATATCAAAAATAAAAATGAAGCAAAAGGTAATAAAAAATATTCAGTTGGTACAACCGAACTTGGTAGGATTATAGATGCTACTAAAGGTGAAATTCAAGGGACAACCTTACAAATACCAACCATTGGATACCACACTGCTGAAGAAACAGCTCATAAAAAATCAATAGAAAGTATGGTGATGATTTTAAGCAGACTTTACATTAAGAGTTGAGTTTGTGATTTTTTGTTTTTTATGTGCAAGTATATTGGTCAAAGAAGTTTGACCAATATAATATCTTGAGAATTATTTTTTAATATCTACACAATGTTCAGGATAAAAACTTCCAAATTTCTTTTTGTTTCCATCTTTATTTTCTTTTTTACTATAAAAAGTCACTGTTGGATTACACTCATCCATCCATGATTCAATTGAATAAATTTTAACAGTGTTAAATCCCATTTCTCTAAAAGCTTTTGCTTCTATTGATGCTCTTGAAGCTGTATTGCAAACTACAATAAGATTTTGTTTTGTGAATTTACCATCGTCATTTACAACGATTGATTCTAACATCTCTTCTGGTGCTTCTCTACCAACTCTTTGAGAACCAGCTATGCTAGCAGCTTGCCATTCTTCCATAGTTCTAACATCTACAACTGCCCAATCTGTTGATGCTAAAGCAGCTTTAACTTCAGCTGTTGTTGCCATTGTTCCGTTTGCTTTTGCTTCTTTTTTAAGTTTTCCAGATAATGCTTTATAATTCACAAAATCACCAGCATTTGCAACACCAAAACATAAACTTGCAGCTAAAATTATTTTCCCTAATTTCATATTCAAACTCCTTAATTTTTTCAATTTTTAACCTTTGGTAAAAAGTTAGTCCGAAAGTATAGCACTAAAAATTAAAAAAACAATCAAAAATGTATAAGTTTTATTGGTATTGAATAGAACTTAATTTAACAAAATAATTATAATAATCCATAATTATTTAGCTCTGAATTATTTAGAAAATTGATTAAGTGCGTTTGTTGTAGAATAAATTTATATATAAAATAATTTTTTAAGGAGTTTAGATGGAGTGTGAGTTTCCAGCTTTTAATAGAGGCAAAAGTGAATTTAAAGAGATTTTTGACAATACAAAAACAATAGCAATAGTTGGATGTAGTCCAGATTCAACAAAGGCAAGCAATAAAGTTGCTGCCTATTTGATTTCACAAGGATTTACTGTGTTACCAATCTACCCAAAAGAAGATATTATTTTGGGTCAAAAGGTTTATAGAAATTTATCAGATATTGAAGTTTCTGTTGACATGGTTGATATATTTAGAAAATCAGATGTTATTGCAACAGTTGTTGATGAGGCTATAAGAAGAGGTGATGTAAAGTGTGTTTGGTCACAACTTGGTTTGGTTAATAATGAAGCGATGAAAAAAGCTGAAGAAAATGGGATAAAAGCTGTTCAAAATTATTGTACGAAGATTGAGCATATGTTGATTAATAAGTAAAAATAGATTAATTATTTTAATTTGCAAGTTGGATTTGTTTGCAGTGCTAGAGTTGCAATAGATCCTGTTGTACCATCTTGTCTGTTTTTGATTGTAATCTCACCACCGATAGCATCAGCCGCACTTTTAGCTAAAAATAATCCAAGCCCAGCTCCTTGCTCTTTTCCTATCCTTTTAAATGGTGCAAATAAGTCAACTTCTTCATCAACTCCAACACCTTCATCAATAACTTGAATATAAACAATCAAATCTTCTTTGTATATTTTTACAATAATTGTTTTTTCATGCGGTGTGAATTTGATAGCATTTTGGACAAAATTTTGAAGAATTTGATTTAGCAAGGTTGGCTGAATTATTGTAGTAAATGTTTCTATATCACAGATAAAATCTAAAGTAATTTTTTTCTCATTTGAGAGTAATTTATAATTATTTACCCTGTTTTCTACAAATTTTACAACATCAACTTCGTTTGGCTTTTCAAATTGTGCTCCCTCTTGTCTTCCAACATCCAATATGGAACTAACCATTTTATCCATTCCATTTATTTCGCTAATAAATAATCTTAGTGTTTCTTCATATTTTTCAGTCTCTCTTTGTTTTAGCAGTACAACTTCACTTTTTAGCTTCATAACTGCTAGTGGAGTTTTTAGCTCATGTGCCGCACCTATAAATAACTCTTTTTGATATTTTACGTACATCTCTATTTTTTTTGTTAAATTATTAATAGATGTTGCCAATGGGTGAAATTCAACTGGTAACTTAGTGAGTTCAATTTTTGTTAGGGAATTTTCATTCATATTTGATAGTTTGTTTGTAATGTTTATAATTGGTGCAAGTAGATTTTTAGATACCGCAAGAGCGTATATTACAACCATAATAAGTCCACCAAGTGATAAAATAAATACATTGCTAAATATTTTTCTAAGCATATCATCTGTACTTGTGATGTTTTTGGTGATTTTTATAAATGTTTCATTTGATAGTTCAAATGGATATAGTAGTTCAATATAATGTAGACCGTCTTTTCTGTATTCCTTGAATGAGATATCTTTTAATCCACTAATTTTGACTAAATCAACTGTTAATTTATCTTCAGTTATTAATTGAATATTTTCGTGATTTATTACATTATTTATACTTGCTTGTTGTATTATGTTTGCTTTTCTTATGAGATTTTCTGTTATCTCTTCATATATTGTGGCTTTTGTAAAACCATAAAACATAAAGGAGATAATAATTATAAATAAAGAAGTAGCTATGATTAATCTTTTTGAAAATTCCTCATAAATACTTTTATTTTTCATACTTCTTCTTAATCTTCTATTGGTTCATTCTCTTTTGGTGGATAACAAAACCTATATCCTCTTCTTCTGATTGTTTCAATTGTAGATATATTAAGTGGTTTATCCATTTTCTGTCTAATTTGATTGATTGCAACTTCAATTACATTTGGAGTTACAAGTTCAGGTTCTTCCCAGATAGCGTCAAGTAATTGCTCTTTTGAAACAATTTGGTCTCTGTGTCTTGCTAGGTGAGTTAAAACTTCAAATGGCTTACCTTTTAATTCAATCTCAACACCATCATATGTGATTTTTTCTTCATCAGGATTTATTGAAAGAAGATCGATTTTAATTGTGCTTGTTCCACCAAATCTAAGTCTACACTCAATTCTAGCTAGTAAAACATCAAAATCAAATGGTTTTTTAATGTAATCATCAGCACCTGTTTTAAGAGCTTTTATTTCACTCTCTTTATCATCTCTTGCACTAACTATTACGACTGAAGTTCTTGCACTTCTATTTTTTACAATTTTAGTAAGTTCTATTCCATCTCCATCTGGTAACATCCAGTCTGTTAAAACTAGGTCATAATTTCTAATGTCTATAAAGTATTCAGCATCTTTGAAATTTTCTGCAACATCTACTTGATATCCAAAATCTTGCAATCCCTCTTGTAGCGTTCTATTTAAAGTACTTTCATCTTCTACTATTAATATTCTCATGATTATTTTCCTTTGTGTGATTTTATTGTTTGAAATTTTAAAAATCGAAGTGTAGCATAAAAAATCGAAAATTTAAAGAGTTTTTAAGTTAAATATCTTGATTTGCTTATGTGTAAGTTAGGTTTGGATAAAATCCCGAAATTTTACACATTAAGGAAAGTATATGTTTGATAGAAAAATCATATTGAGCTCTGTTGTTGCAATAACACTATTCACGACTAATTTGTTTTCAGCCGATAAATTATTAGCAACGGTTGGGACTGATAATATTACACTTGAAGATGCTAATAACGTTTTAAAAGCACAAAAAATTACATACAATCAGTTAAAAGAAAATGATAAAAAAAATATTGTAAATCAGTTGGTAGATAAAAAAGTTTTAAGCAATACTGCCATGAAAACAAATATTATTAATACGGCTGAATATAAAGAAACAGTTGAGAGGATAAAAGAGGAGATAGCTTTACAGCTTTGGATGTCTGATATGGCAAAACAAATCAATGTAAGTGAAGCAGAGATTAAAACTTATTATGATCAAAATAAAAATAAAATGCAAAAACCACTTGAATTAAAAGCAAACCACATTTTAGTAAAAACTGAAAAAGAGGCAAATGATATTATTGATATACTAGAGAAATCAACTACTCTTGAAGTAGATTTTAAAAAAATGGCAAAAAATAAATCAACAGATCCAGCTGCGGCAAATGGAGGAGATTTGGGTTGGTTTACAACTGATAAAATGATTCCAGAATTTAGTATGGCAGCATCTGCACTTAAAGTTGGAACTATCACAGCAAAACCAGTAAAAACTAAATTCGGATTTCATATCATCTATCTTGATGATAGAAAAAATCCAACACCGCTATCTTTAAATGAAGTAAAGGGTGATATAAAACAATTTTTATCAACACAAGAATTTAATACAAAAATTGAAAATATCTTAAAAGTTGAAAAAGCAAAAAGCAAAATAACAATCAAATAAAAGGATATAAAAATGGGAATTTTAAATATTGTAGAAGCGGGCGTTTTAACTGGAAGTGAAGCTAAAAAAGTTTTTGATTATGCAAAAGCAAATAATTTTGCAATTCCAGCTATCAATGTTGTAAATACTGAATCAATAAATGGTGTTCTTGAATCTGCTGCAAAAGTTAATTCGCCAGTAATTTTACAGTTCTCAAATGGTGGAGCACAATTTTTTGCAGGAAAAGGTTGCAAAGCACCAAATGCTTCAGTTTTAGGTGGAATTAGCGGAGCTAAACATATACATATAATGGCAAAAGCTTATGGTGTACCAGTTATCTTACATACTGACCATGCGGCAAAAAAACTTCTCCCTTGGATTGATGGACTTATTGAGGCTGGGGAGCAACATTTTAAAAAAACAGGACGACCACTTTTTACATCTCATATGTTAGATTTAAGCGAAGAGAGTATGGAGGAAAATCTTGATATTTGTGCTCAGTATTTTACAAAAATGGCTAAGCTAGATATGATGATTGAGATTGAGCTTGGAATTACGGGTGGAGAGGAAGATGGAGTTGACAATAGTGATGTTGACAACTCATTGCTATATACTCAACCTAGTGATGTTTGGTATGCATTTGAAAGATTAAGTAAAGTGAGTCCAAATTTTACAATCGCTGCTTCTTTTGGAAATGTTCATGGTGTATATAAACCAGGAAATGTTGTGTTAAAACCAATTATTTTAGATAATTCACAAAAATTTATAGCTGAAAAATTAGGAAATACGCAAAAGCCTGTAAATTTTGTCTTTCATGGTGGAAGTGGAAGCAGTGAGGATGAGATTAAAGAGTCCTTAACTTATGGAGTTATTAAAATGAACATCGACACAGATACACAGTGGGCATTTTGGGATGGAATAAGAAAATATGAAAAAGAAAATAGAGATTATTTGCAAGGTCAAATTGGAAATCCAAATGGTGAAGATAAACCAAATAAAAAATATTACGATCCTAGAGTTTGGTTGCGTGAAGGACAAAATACCCTAATTGCTAGACTTGAAGTTGCATTTAATGATCTTAATTGTGTGGATAAATTGTAAATCTATTTTTATTTGATTTGTTGTAAAAAAGCTTTAGAGTAAATCTAAAGCTTTTTTATTTCCTATTTTTTTAAGATAAGTGTTGTTGAGTTTTCTTTAGTAAAGTATTTTTTGGCAACATTGGTAATGTCTTTCACTTCAAGTTTTTCTAGTCTTGTTTCGTAATTCATAAGCGGATTAATATCCCCTCTAATTAAATAACTTCCATAAAGACTAGCTACATCACTTGAGCTTTCTAATGAAAATATAAAATCAGATTTCGTGTTGATTTTTACTTTTTCAATTTCACTTTTTTTCACATCACCTTTTTTAATCTTTTCAATCTCTTCCCAGATAAGTTTTTCAACATCAGTAGCTTCAACATTTGGATTGCAAACTGCTAGAAATAGATAAACGCCAGGGTCTTTTTGCTCCATATTATAAGCATATGCTGTATTTACTAATCTTTTTTTATCAATCAATAGCTCATTTAATCTACTACTTTTTCCACTACTTAAAAGTTCACTGAGCGCTGAAAGTGCCAATTGGTCTTCATGTAGAAAGTTTGGTATATGAAACGTAATAGCTAGCATCTGAACAGCTGAATCTTTCTTAACAACAACTCTTTTTTCACCATCTTGTTTTGGCTCAACCATATGAAGTTTGTTATCTTTTTTTGGATATTTATTATGGATATTAGAGAAATATTTTTTTGCTTCATTAAATACATCATCTTTATTTATATCGCCAGCAACAATCAATATCGCATTATTTGGAGCATAAAATCTGTCATGAAAATCTTTAATATCATCAATTTTCCAATTTAAAATATCTTCCATAAAACCAATTGGTGTCCAGTGGTAGGGATGGTATGTAAATGTATTGTTAAATAATTTAAAATACAAATAGCCCATAGGTGAATTGTCAGTTCTCCATCTTCTCTCTTCAGCTACAACATCACGTTCTGGTTGAAATTCCTCATCTTTTAGGGTTAAATTTTCCATTAGTTCACTATAAAGTTCAAGTGATTTACTTAAGTTTTTTGAGCTTGATTTGATGTAATAATGAGTGTAATCAAAGCCTGTTGAAGCATTATTTACCCCTCCAAAACTTTTTACAATTTTATCAAATTCACCAGCTGGAAGATTTTTTGTCGATTTAAAATTTAGGTGTTCTAGCATATGAGCTATCCCACTTTTTCCCATCACTTCATCACGACTTCCAACATTATAAAATATATCAGTTGTGATAACATTTGTCCCATTATCCATAGGGATTGCAACAATTTTTAAGCCATTACTTAAAGTCTCTTCGTAGTATTTTGGTAAACTATTTCCCATTAAAATTCCTTGTAAACATAAAAAATATAAAATAAAATTTCTACAAAATTTATACATTATCTAAAATCAGCCCCAATGGCTTCGCTAATATGATTAAAACCATCAGCTTTAAGTAATTCAATCAAACCATCATTTATATGTTTGCACATTTGAGGTCCTTGAAAAATAAATGCTGTATAGATTTGTAAAAGTGTAGCTCCAGCTCGTATTCTTCTATAAGCATCTTTGGCATCGCTTATCCCACCAACACTAATAAGTGTTGTTTTGTCATAAAGTTCTCTTCCAAGTTCTTTAAAAAGTTCATAGGATTTATTGCTCAAAACTCTTCCGCTAAGTCCACCAAAAGTTTGAGCATCAGGTAGTAATGAATAATCTCCAGTTGTATTTGTAGCAACAATCCCATCGCATCCATATTCCAAAGCTGTTTGACAAAGTGAAATTGCGGTATCACTTGTCATATCTGGTGCGATTTTAAGTAAGATTGGTGTTTTTGTAATCTCTTTAGCAACACTAAAAACATTTTTTATAAACTCTTCGTTTTGCAAATCTCTTAAATTTGGAGTATTTGGACTTGAGATATTTATAACCATATAGTCACAAATATCCTTAAAAGCATGAATTAAAGTTTCGTAATCTTTAATTGCATTTCTAGAAGAAGTTGTTTTGTTTTTCCCAATACTAGCCCCAACTGGCAAAGTAAATGGATAAACTTCTCTTAAATTTTGAGAAACAGTATAGCTCCCTTTGTTATTGAAACCCATTGCATTTTGAATGGTTTCGTGGTCTGGATATCTAAAAAGTCTTGGTTTTTCATTTCCATTTTGGGCAAAAGGAGTCATTGTCCCAATCTCAGTGTAACCAAAACCCATAGCAGGCATAGCTTTTATCATTGTTGCATTTTTATCAAATCCAGCCCCAAGTCCGATTGGATTTAAAAAAGTTTTCCCAAATACTTGTTGAGTTAACATCTCGTGATTTACGAAATTCTTTTCAACCATATAATTATTTAGTGTTCTACATTTTGGTAATGCTTTTAATCCATATTCAGCTATTGAGTGAGCTGTTTCTGGTTCAAACTTAAACATTATTTGCTTTATTAGTTCATAATCTATCATTTTATTTCTCCTTAAAATCTTATTTTATAGTATCTTTACTTAACTGGCGTATTTCTGTGTTACATTGAAGTTACATTTAGATATTTGCTAGGCTATAAAGTCTTTGATATTCTTTACATTCCCTAATAAGATACTCCTCGCTCCCTTGACAAATTATCTTTCCATCTTTAAAAACAGCAATTTTTGTTGCATTTTTGATTGTGCTTAATCTATGAGCAATTATAAAAGTTATTTTGTCTCTACTTATTTTATTTAGAACATCTGTAATTATTGCTTCACTTTCATTATCAAGTGCCGATGTTGCTTCATCAAAAATCAAGATTTGTGGGTTTTTATAGATAGCTCTTGCTATTGCAATTCGTTGTCTCTGTCCACCACTTAAATTTGTACCAAATTCATCTAAAATAGTTTCAATACCATTTGGAAGGTTATCTATAAAATCAAAAGCATGTGCATCATTTATAGCTTTTAGTAATCTTTTTTCACAAAATTGTTGCCCGTAACAGATATTTGCTTTCACTGTGTCGTTAAAAATATAGACCCTTTGTGTAACGATTGAGATTTGCTCTCTTAAATTTTGCAGGTTTAAATTTTTTATATTTTCACCATCAATCGAAATTTCACCGCTATTTGCATCATAAAATCTAATTAGAGTATTTATAAGTGAGCTTTTTCCACCACCACTATCTCCAACTAAAGCTATCGTTTCACCTTTTTTGGCTTCCAAATTTATACCATCAAGGGCAATTTTATCACCAAAAGATAGTTTTACATCTTTAAATTCTACAGTTTCTATATTATCGTCTAAATAAATATTTCCAGATTTTATCTCTGGAGATTCGTTAAATAAATCATTTATCCTTTCGTTTGCAGCTATTGCATCTTGAAGTTTGTTGTATAGTGAAGATAAGCTTTTAATAGGGGTATAAAGCATAAATAAAGCAGTCATAAAACTAAAAAAAGTTCCAACACTCATCTCACCTTTGATCACTTGATGTCCACCAATAGTAATAACAATAGCAACTGCAACAGCACCTAAAACCTCCATAATTGGAGACACTAATTCATTTGTTTTTACCGCTTTTATACTTATATCAAAAGATTCAAGGTTGTGTTTTTTGAATTTTATTGTTTCAAACTCTTCAGTTCCATTTGCTTTTATTATCTCGATATTATTAAATGTTTCACTTAAATTTGATGTCATATCGCTATTTTTTTCTTGAGAAAGAAATGATAATTTTTTCATTTTTTTTGCCAAACGTGAAAGCGGATAGACAATTAAAGGTATAACAATAAGCCCATAAAATGCTAACTCTGGACTTTGAAAAATAACTACACCAAGGAGTGCTAAAATAGTTAGGCTCTCTTGAATTATTTTTGCTATTTGATTTGATACAGCATTTTGAATCCTCGTGATATCGTTTGTGATGCGACTAATAAGCTCTCCGCCATGTTTGGCATTGAAAAATGCTAAATCAAGTTTTAATACATGAGTTAATAATTTATCTCTTACAATTCTTATAATATCGCCACCAATATATGAAATATAGTAAGCTTGAATATATCTTCCAAAACCCTTAGCTGCGTAAAGAAGTATCACTATAAAAGGTAGTATTTCGAGCATCGCTTCATCTTTATTTACAAAAATTTCATCAAGTAGTGGTTTGATTACATAAGCAGTCCCACTGGTTCCACCAGCAACTAACATAATCCCAATAAATGTGTATATAAATTCTCTTTTGTAGTTTTTGTAGTACGGCAAATATTGTTTTACAAATTCAATCATCTTGTTTTCCCTTTTAAAATTTTTTCATAGAATAGTCTAAATCCAAACTCTTTAATTGTTAAAAAAAATAACACAAATCCCGTGATGGTTGAACTAAAGGCAAGTCCAGCAGCACCAAATGGTGTAATCAAGATAAGTGAAAAAATAATATTGAACACTAAAGATTTTGCTGATATTTTCGCTGTAATCATCTGTTTTTGTTCTGAATATAGCCAAAGTGAAAATATTTTTGCCAATCCAAAAGGGAGTAAACCTATAAGATACATCATCAAAATCAATGCTGTCATTTTTGTATCTTCATTCGTAAATGCACCTCTTTCAAACAATAATGAGATGATTTCATTGTTGAAAACTATCCCTATAATTGTTGAAGCAAGTAGTAAGCCAGATAAAAACCAAAATGACTTTCGCAATAGCTTTAATGCTGATTGTTGGTCACTATTTTTTATCGCTCTAGCAATTGCTGGAAATAGGGCAATTGACGTTGCGATTGCAAAAAGTGCTAATGGAAGTTGGAAAATACGATTCGCATAGTAAAGATAGCTAATACTCCCAGCAACTAAAAATGAAGCCAAAGCCGTGTCGATAAAAGCTGCAATATGAGCAGTTGATGAACCCAAAATAGCGGGTAGAAATGTTTTATAAAAGCCATTCGTTAATTTTGATTTAATAACGATTATGGATTTTTTAAATGCAAAAAATCTCCCCAATCGTCTCCTTTTGATAGAGATAATATGTGTAATCAGTTGCAAAAACCCACCACAAAGTACACCATAGCTTAAATAATAAACAATTTCACTTTCATCTAAACCTTGTGCGATATATAAAGATATAATCATTGAGATATTTAAAAGCCCAGTTGAATAAGCAGTAGTAGCAAAATGATTTTTGTATTGAAGAATTGCTCCTAAAAAAGTTACACTAAAAATCAAAGGGAGATAGTAAAAATTAATAGCAACAAGTGGAGCAGCCAAGTCTAGTGTTTTTTCATCAAACCCAAGGGCAATGACAGCCGTAATCGCTTCTGCAAATATGGTAACAAGAAGTGAAAGTATCATCAAAATAAAAAGTAATTGTGTAAAAACAATGGTTGTGAATCTCGTTTTGTGTCCACTTCGTGAAAATGCAGGTATAAATGCTTGAGTAAAAGCACCTTCTGCAAAAATTGTTCTAAAAAGATTTGGTATTTTAAATGCGATAAAGAAAATATCACTATATATATTTGCACCTAATACTGATGCTGTCATCATATCTCTCAAAAATCCTAAAATTCTTGAGAATAAAATACCACTACTATTTGTGAAAATATGCTTTATCATTTAATAGTATGTTTAATAGCATAGCCTCTCATAAAAGGTGGAACATCATAGTGATTAGAATTTTGGCTTGGATCAATTGGGGGAATAGGTGGTGTATTGGGTTTGTCACCATCTTGTTCATCCTCCATATCTTCAGGTTGAGTTTCAAATCCTGTTGCAACTATTGTTATTTTAACTTCATCTTTGGCTAAAGAATCATCTGTTGTTGTACCAAAAATAATATCAGCATTTGTGTCGATTGTATCGTTAATATTTTCCATAATTTCAGTAACTGAAAAAAGTGAAAGATCTTTATTGAAAGTCCAGTGAATCATGATACCTTTTGCACTTTCTAGTGAAACTTCATCTAAAAGTGGGGATTTTATAGCATTTTGAATTGCATCTTGAGCAGCATTTTCCCCTTTACCTTTTCCAATTCCCATCAAAGCCATACCTCTATGTTGCATAATCGTTTTAACATCAGCAAAGTCAACATTAATATCGCTACTTCCTGGTTTTAAAATAACTTCACTCATACCATTTACTGCTTGATACAAGATATTATCAACCATTCTAAATGCATCTTTCATTCCAACTTCAGCATCACTAATTTCTTTTAATCTATCATTTTTTATCACAATGATTGAATCGCTATATTTTTTAAGCTCTTCAAGACCAATATTTGCTAAAGCTGTTCTTCTTTTCCCTTCCCACTTAAATGGTTTTGTAACAACAGAAACAGTAAGTGCTTTTATCTCTTTTGCAGCTTGTGCAACAACGGCAGCAGCTCCAGTTCCAGTTCCTCCTCCAAGTCCAGCAGCGATAAAAACTATATCAGAACCAGCTAATGCTTCTTTTATTTTTTCATAACTTTCTCTAGCTGATTCTCTACCAATATCTGGTTTCATTCCAGCTCCAAGACCTTTGGTAAGTTCAGCCCCTAGCTGTATTTTTATTGGAGCTTCTGAAACTCTAAGTGCTTGTAAATCTGTATTAGATACTATTAAATCAATTCTATGAATCCCTTCACTTATCATATGATTTACCATATTGCAGCCACCACCACCAACACCAATTACTGCTATTTTTGCAACATTATCTGGTAAAGTTGTTGTTGGTTTCCCCTCAACTATTATTGGTTGAAATAAATTATCGTTAGTCATTTTAGTTACATCCATTCTGAAATTTTTTTCATTAATTTTGACATCGGAGATACAGTATCATCTTTTTTAATATATTCTTTTGATGATTTCTCTTTAGGGCTTGCAACTACGTTAGCCAAACTCTCTTGAGCTCTTATTGGGGCTATGTTTTCATTTCCTCTTAAAACTCTCCCTCGCGGTGTTTTTTCCCTTAAAGTTCGATTTGAATCAAGCTCAAATGATGGATCAGGATCAAGTGCATACATTAAAATACCAGCAATAGCTGCTAAACTTGGGTCTTTGAAATTTACATAACCATTTTGAATATCTTTTGGATTTTTCACTTGTATGTGAATCCCCTGATAAACCTCTTTTGCTAAAAGTTCAATACCAGGTATTTTTGACATACCACCTGTTAAAATTATTGTGTGTACATTATTATAAAGTCCACTATTTAGTAATTTTTGTTGGATTAATATTAAAAGTTCTTCAATCCTTGCATGTGTAATTTTTTGAATATAATCAATTGAAATTTCATCGCTTAATGATTCATTTCCTAAAAGAGGTACATTAATTTTTTGGATAGGGAAATCATTATTTTCAATTATTGGTAATAGTGTTGCATATTTCTTTTTAATCTCATCTGCACTATTTAGTGGTGTTTTTAAAATCATAGAGATATCATTTGTAAGTTGTTCACCACCAATTGCAACCGTATCATTAAAAGTTATTGCATGGTTACTAAATAATGAAAATTCAGATGTGCTACCACCTAGGTCAATTACCATGCTGCCTAGTTTTTTATTATCACTGTCAAGTGTTGAAATCGCTGAAGCGTAAGATGTTAAGACATAAGTTATATCTTCAAGATTCGCTTTTTTTAGAGCATTTTTTATATTTGTGATAGCTGTTTTTTTTGCCATTATAATATTTGCATAAACTTCAAGTCTAGAACCATTCATATTTAGTGGATTTTCAATTGGATTATTGTCATCAACTATAAAATGGATTGGTACAACATGAATTGCTTCATAATCAGGTGATATTTGCACCTCATACAAAGCTCGTGAAAGTACAAGTTTGATGTCATTTGAAGTAATATGACCATTTGGAATATTAGCTGTCCCTTTACTTCTTGTACTTCTTGTATTGATACCTGAAAATGTTATATATGTAGCATCAATTTCAATATCGTAGCTACTTCTTGAAAGTAAAACTGCATCCTTGATGCAGTTTGATGCTAAATCAATATCAACAATATTTCCTTTGTTTATACCAGCACTGAGTGTTTTACCCATACCTAAAATATTTATTTTGTCATTTAAATCATTTTGTGCAACTATTGAAACTATCTGTGTAGTTCCTATATCCAGAGCTAAAATTGTTCTATCCACTTTATTTCACTTCCATATTTGATTTTGTTTCATATTCTTTTTCTAATTTTTCTAACATCGACATTATGATATCGTCATTTTTCATTTTCTCTATACTTTGAAGTAAAAATTGATTTTTTTCTGCATCAAAGCTTCCAATTTTAGTATTTTCTATTTTAAAGACAATAATTTTATTTGGTAGAGTTACTGAGTTTACAATTGATTTTGAAGCAAATACTTCATTTGCCAATTGTTTTATCTCATCACTACTTAAAGATGGTATAATTGGGGGCTTCTCTTTACTAAAATATCCGATATTTGTACCTTGGAAATTTTTAATTAAAGCATCTCTTTTCTCCTCTAACCCTTTTTGTATCATTGATTTATCAAAATCAGATTTAACCATTTGACTAGCTTCTTCAAATGTAAGTGTTTTTGGTTCAATTTTTCCAACCATTTGTATTATTACAAATTCATCTCCAATTTGAATTGGTTTTGCTATTTCACTATTTTTCATAGATAAAATTGTTGGTAGATTATTTTCAAACATTGTTGTTGTATCATCAATTAATATCTCTGTTTCAAATTGCTCTTTTTTGTTTTTAAGAGCTAAGTATTTTTTTAGAGCATCATTTTTTGAAGCCTTCTCATCTTCACCAATTTTCATCTTGTGTAGTTTAATTTTGTAAGATGCTTTAGTTTTATAGTTGTTTTTATTGCTCTCCCAATATTTTTTTAAATCATCAATTGTGTAGTTTTTATTTACGCTACTCCCTTCAATAACATTTATTGAAACATTATCTTCTGAGAAAAAAACTTTATTTAGAGTAATCATCTCTTTATCGCTTATAGTTTGATTTAAGAGTGAAATTGTTTTGAAAAATACAATATCTTTTTTCATACTATTTTCAAAATCAGTTGGGTTTGTTTTGTTTTGATTTAAAACTTTTATATATGTTTCTTTGTCGAATTTACCATCTTTTAGAAATCCTTGATATTTCATAAGTTCAGCTATCACTTCTTTGTCAGTTGCTTCAATACCATATTTTTTTGCTAAATTTAAAACTAGATATTTTTGTACTAAATTATTATAAGCTTGTTGATCTAATTTTAATTTATCCGCCATTGCTTGGTTAAATTCTTTTCCAAACATTTGTTCATACTGCGCGTACAAACCACTATATTCTTTTTGTAAATCATTTGCATCAATTTCAAGAGTACCAACAGTAGCAACCGCACCACCATTTTTCCCGTAACTATAGCTTCCCCAACCAACAAATCCAGCACCAACAAATGCAATTGTGCTTATCCAAATTGTTATAACGAGCCATTTTTTATGTTTTTGCATCCAACTTATCATTCATTAAACCTTTTATTTTGTTCTTTTTTATTAGTCGCGGATTTTATCTAAATTTTTATCAAAAACGATTTAAAGGTGTATTGTTAAGGTTCAAATCAAATACTTACTTTATATTTTCCCCATCTCTATGTAAAATTTTGCACCAATATAAATTTCATCTTTATGAAGTATCTCTTCATTTTTAACAAAAATATTTCCATTAAAATGCTCATTTATGATTTTTGCACTCATGTAAAGACCAAGTCCAGTACCCAAACCTTTATGTTTTGTTGTGAAATAGGGATCAAAAATTTTATCTTCAATGTTTCTATCTATTCCACCACCATTATCTTGAATTGTAATATATATTTTATTATTTTCTTCGTAATATTCGATTTTGAGTAATTTTTCTTTAACACCCTTTTTCTATCAATATATCTTTTCCATTATTTATTATATTTATAACAACTTGAGTCAATTCATTCATAAAGCCTTTTAGATATATCATCTCTTTGTTTTTAACTATTTCTAGTTTTATATAGTTGCTTTCTAGTGATGCGTAAGTTATATCTTTTGCTTGAAGTAAACTTTTTTCAATTAAAAAATTCTCTTTTTGTACATCATTTTGTATAAAATTTCTAAAATCATCAATTGTTTTACTAAGGTAATTTGCATGTTTTATAATGCTTGATGATGTAATTTCTATATCTTCTTTTGTAAGTAAATCTAGCTCATTTTTAATACTCATACTGCTTGCATATACAGTTATTCCACTTAGTGGTTGACGCCATTGATGAGCAATGTTTCCAATCATCTCACCAAGTCCAGCCATTCTTGATTGTTGTTCGAGAAGTATATTTTGCTGTCTATTCTTTTCCAATTGCTCTTTTAATCCATCAGAGAGTCGTTTTTGATTTTGATTTGAAGATTTAAGCTCCTCAATTGTTTTTTCGATATTGTTTGCCATGAGGTTAAAAACGAATTCAAGATTTGCAGTCTCTTTGCTATCACCCAATTCTAGTCTCTTTGAATAATCACCATTGGAAATTGAATTGGCTGTATTTATTAGCCTCGTAAGGTTTTTGGTAATAAATTTACTGATTGCTATAAGTAAGATAGCAGAGAGAATTAATTCAATAATTGCAATAAAAATACTTCTTGTAATCATTTCATCTTTAGCATTTAGATAAAATTCAGTTGATAGTCCTAGGTATGCGTAACCTAATGTTTGGTTTGATACTTTTATTGGGATGCTAGTGTCATATCTTTTATCGGCTAATGCTATTTTATCAAATGGATTATTTTCTGCTTTTGGTATGGGTTGTTTTTTATCCCACCCAATTGATGCAATATGGTTATTTTTGTTATCTTGGATAACAAGATAATTTATGTTATAGCTCAATTTTGTCTCTTTTAATATTGAATCAATAGTAGCATAGTCCATTTGTACAATTGGTGCTATTAATGCACTTTGCAGTAAAACTTTTTGTTCATTTAGTCTGACATGAGTTTGTGACGATAAGTTTTCTGTAAGTTGATTTACGTTTTCCATCACCATTATAAATAACATAAAGCTTTCTATAATTAAACTAGCTACAACCCATTTCCAAGCTAATGATATTTTCATTGTTGATTGTTATCCAGTTTTCTTAATGTTTTATTACCAATGTTTTTGAGTTTTTTCAGCTCATTTTGTGTTATTTGTTTGAAACCTTCAAGTTTGGTAGTTTCAAGGTGTTTTTTACCTTCGGCTGAATTTGCAAATTTTTTTAAGGCATCTTCCCACATTTTAGTTGTTATTTTATTTTTATTTTTTGCAAGATATATTCTGCTTGGTTGAGGAGGGCTTTGGTATAAAATTTTAACTTGCTCCCTTGTGTTATCATTTAATTTTAGATAATTTGGTAAAGACATTATTGCTAAGTCTGCTTCACCATTTAATAAAATTGCAGCCGCACTATCAGAAGCACTACTGTAAGAGTAAGTAATATTGTTATTTTCTATAAAACCATTTGTTTCCAACCAATCTTCTGCGTTTAATGTGACAAACGAAACTGGATCTAGTCCAATTGCGTGAATTTTTTTAGTTTTGTCGTTTAAAATATCTTTGTTCTTACCAATTATTATAGTCGATAAACCTTTTGTGTATGTAAGTATTGGTTCGTATTCGCCATATTTATTTGCTAAAAATGCCAAATTTGGAGAGGTTAAAACTAAATCGTAAAGTACACCATCATTTGTTCGTTTTGCAAATTCACTAAAATTTTTTGCTGTTACTATTTGTACTGGTCTTTTAAAATAATTTTCCAAAAATACTTTTAAATCATTGTGTGTCTCAATAATAATCCTAGGCGAAGAATGTGGAGCGATACCTATTGTGATTGAATCATCCGCAAATGACAATGAAAAAGTTAACGTTAAAAATAAAAAAGCTTTTTTGAAAAACATAAAAAATCCTGTAAGTAATAAATTTTATTTTAAGTCTATTCTCAATTTATACCAAAAATTTAATTTTATCAGTTTAAACTTAATATGATTTTTTTATAAACATTTTATAATCTTCTGTTTTGTTGATTGCTATTTGTTTTTTTGATTTATATGTAGCTAAAATACCACTTTTTATCTCCATAAAAACATCATCTTTTGGTTTTTCCATATCTTTTTTGAAATAAATTTTGATTTTTTGCTCCCCTTTGTTATTTGTGAAGTGTAGATAATTTTTTTTATAAATCCCTTTTAGATTTGAGATGATTTCATTTTGGTATTTTTTATCATCCAAATCAATCATTAAGCCATTTAAAAAGTTTTTCTCTAAATTTCCAACCTTAAGTGTTTTACGTAATACTTTAAGTTTTTTTATCTCTTTATTTCCATTGTATTCATCAAGTTCAAGAACCTCTATATCATACATATATCCAAGTTCTAAAACACTTGTATCACCATAATATAATATCGAACGGTCATTTTGCTCACCTTTTAAAACTGCCAATTTGGATGATTTGTAAGTTACTAAAACATTATTTATTTTAGCATTGTTGTTTAGTGTTAAAATCTCATACAACTCTTTTATGGTCTTTATTGGTTTTAATTCTGCTTGTTTTATTTGATTGTTAGTTTGTGATTTTGGGGTAATTTTATTCGTTGTAAATGAAGCAATAATTGGTAGATGATCTGAAAAACCATCTTTCTTTTTACTATTCCATCTGTTTATTACACCTCGTTTTGTAAATAGATAATCGCTTTTAAATACCTTGAAACTATTTGGTTTGTAACTTATCCCATCTTTATCAAAAAGCGTCCGTGATAAGATAATATGGTCTGGTGTATTGTTTTCACCTTTAAATTTTGTACTATATCTGTCATCTTTTGGAAGTTCTAGCCACGGATTAAAATGAAAACCATTTGGATAGTTTAAAATCACCTCTTTTTGTATAAAATTTCCATTTTGTATTGTGTTTAGAACTTGGTTTATCCCCGTAATTCCAGCTGTATCATTTAGTGTATCGTCATATTTAAATGTTACAAATTCATCATAATTTGAATTTAAATCACCAACAATTACATAATCATCTAATTGATTTGTTTTTTTAAAATAATTTTGCAATGCAATGGCGTATTTCACCCTTTTACTCTCTGTTGTTTTTTTAGAACGCCAATGATTTGCATAAACAACAAATTTTTTATTTTCAATTTGTATATTTGCTTTTAGAATATTCCTTTCAAATGGAGCATTGTTATCAACTTCAATAATTTCTTTTGAAAGTATTGGAAACTTGCTAAGAACAGCAATACCAATAGCTGATTTTGGCTTTTTATCAAATGCAAAATATTTATATTTTGTTTTAGTGATAAGTTGAAGTAAAACTGATTTATTTTCAATCTCTTCTAAAACAATAATATCAGCATTAATATCATTTATTACTTTTGCTACATTGTTTATTTTTGTTTCAAATGCTTTCTTATCCCACTCTTTAAAATATGGAATATACTCTTTGTATTCTGTTCCATCTTTGTTTAAATCGAAAAGGTTTTCAGGATTGTATGAAGCTACTTTAAATTCAACCCCAAAAATTTGAGTAGAAAATAATAATAAAGTAAGTAGCTTGGAAGCAATTTTTATCACCATTACTAATGCTACTCTTTGTTATTTTTTGAGTGCAATTTGTCTGGTGAAGTAAAATATGCAAGCCATCTTAGGAAAAATAAAAATATCAAAACACCACTAAATACAAGTATGTGAAAATTAGTACTGCTTGAAAAAAGTGAATCAAATCCATCAAATTTTTCATTATTTATCTTAACAACATTCACAATAAATTCCCTAAGTGCCAAAATAATAAAAGCATCGATGATAATTCTGATTTTTATCCTTTGTTCTCTAATAAAGCCGATAACAGCTCTTACAATCTCAAGCAACATAATAAAATAAAGCAGAGCAATAATAATCTCAACCATACTATCAGTAGCCATAGCATATACAAATAAGACAATAGCCACAACTATCTCTAAATAAAATTTAAAATTAAAAAAATCTATAAATTTTTTTGTTATCGTTTGTAAAGACATTTAGTCATTCCTTATAATTAAACTTTTTGGTAGATTAAAGTGGTTTATAATCTCCTCCTCTTTATCCCTGTGTTCCCCATTGTCAACCTCATGGTCATAACCCAAAATATGCAAAATGCCGTGTATAAAAAGTAGTGCAAACTCATCTTCTATTGAATTTTTGTATTCAATTGAATATGATTTTAAATAATCAATTGATATAACAATTGAGCCAACAGGTGTATTTGGCATTGATAAATATGGAAAGCTAAGAACATCAGTTGACTTGTCAAAACCCCTTGTTGTTAGATTTATCTCTCTCATCTCGTCATCATTTGTTAGTATTAATTCAAGTTCACCAACCTTTAGATAGTCTTTGATAGTTTGAACTTGTGTTAAATCTATATTGTAATCGGTATTATTTTCAAAAACTATATTGAACAATGATCTATCTCTAATTCTTTCATAAGCACTTCAAAAAACTCTCCACCATCTCTTGGTACTGCTATATCGTTAAACTCAATTGAGTAGTTTCCACAATTAGGCTCAATTGTTCTTTTGATTACACTTGGAAAAAGATTTAATTGCTTTTCTATTTTTGCTATTGCATTAGATATTTTTTCACGACTTTCATCGTTATTAAAATCTACACTAAGTCTCATATATCCCTCTTCCATTTTTACATCAGCACACATATCTCTTCTCATTTTGGCTCCTTTGTTTTATTTCAAATTAAATCATCTAGTTATAATAAACTTATATAGCATTTAAGTTGCATTTAGTTTATTTTAGCTTTATCTTCTCTTGTTTCCCTGTCATTTTCATAGTTTACTATATGTTTAGAAAAAATTTCAAGCCAGTTCCAATATGATTGGATATCATCATGCGATACTTTATTTTCAATTTTTTGTAGAACTATTTTCCAGCAACCAAGCCATTCAGTTCTTGCTTTATCTGGAATTGAAAAAGGTTTGTGAGTCTTGATTTGGTCAAAATCTCCATTGTGTTTTGAGATATATCTATCATCACCACCGCACATCATCATAAAATAGGCACCATTTCTTTTTTTAATTAGTGCTAATTCATCTTCTTCTGTGGGAAAATAAAATGCAATTTCACTATCTAAAATCTCTTCGTAAAAATTGTGTATCAACTCCATAAAACCATCTGGTTTTAAAGTTTCCAAAAATCCTTTATTTGGAAGCTGAAATTCTGGTCTTTCTCCCATCATGGCACTTGTAATTTTGTAATCAACCATAAAAATTAACTCCTTAAATATTAAAATAATTCAATCATTTTTGAAACTTCATCAACTTCAAAACATTTTATACCAACCATCCCTTTTGGTTTTGTTGCGATAATTGCTTTTTTTATCCCACACGATATTGCCTCTTTTAATCTCGTTTCCATACTAAACACATCTTTTATTTCACCTGTTAAGCTTACTTCACCAATGAGTACACTTTCCCTTGAAATAGGGCGATTTCTAAAACTACTTATTATTGATGCTATAACAGCTAGGTCGCACGAACTCTCTTTAATTTTTATCCCACCACTAATATTTATAAACACATCATAAGAGTTTAGCGGAAGGTCTAGTTTTTTTTCTAAAAGTGCAAGTAGCATATTTAGTCTATTTGTATCAAAGCCTGTTGCGCTTCTTTTTGGATTTGGATTTGTGCTGTGACTTACAAGTGCTTGAACTTCAAGTATCAATGCTCGACTTCCCTCAGCGGTAACTGTCAGGCAACTTCCACTTTGCTCTTTAGTGTTGCTAAAAAATCTATTTGATATATTTTTTGCACTTTCAAGTCCGTTTGAAGTCATCTCGAAAATACCAATCTCACTCGTACTTCCAAAACGATTTTTAAATCCTCTAAGCATTCTAAGTTCTTTTGATTGTTCACCTTCAAAATAAAGAACAGTATCAACCATATGCTCTAATACTCGTGGACCAGCAATTGAGCCATCTTTTGTGATATGTCCAATTATAAACATTGCAATTTTAGATTCTTTTGCTTTTCTCATAAGCTCAAATGTAATTTCTCTCACCTGAGTTACACTTCCTGGAGCTGATGTTAGTTTGTCTGAATACATTGTTTGTATCGAATCTATTACGACAACTTCGTAATCCTCTTTTAACATCTCATTTTGTATCGCTTCAAGTGATATTTCAGGTAAAAGATATAAGTTTGGCTCGTTTGCATCAAGTCTGGTTGCTCTTAGTTTTATTTGCCCAGCTGATTCCTCACCTGAAACATAAAGGACTTTTTTCCCTGTTTTTGCTAAATTTCCAGCAATTTTTAAAAGTAAGGTTGATTTTCCAACACCTGGGCTTCCACCTATTAAAGTTAAACTCCCTGGAACTATCCCGCCCCCCATAACAAGGTCAAACTCAATATTGTTTGATGAGAATCTTACTAAATCATCTTCTTTTATCTCTGTGATTGGCATCGCTTTTGTTTTATCGTTTGTTGATTGTTTTGATAGATATTTTAAGCTCTCTTGCTCAATTGCACTTAGTTCAATAAAACTATCCCATCCACCACAACTAGGACATTTTCCAAGCCATTTTACACTTTGCTCACCACAATGTTGACACTCAAATATTGATTGTTTTTTCTTTGCCATCTAATTTTTATCTACACCTAGAAGTATCTCTTGATTTATATGGCTATCATCGTACGGGTCAAGATGGATATTTATAACCCACTCTTTTTTACTATCTAGTGCCATTATTTGCTCTTCGATTTTATCACTTATACTATGTGCATCTATAAGTAAAATAACATTGTCAAATACAAGATGGACATCTACAAAATTTAGATTTCCAGCGGTTCTTGTTTTTAAAAAATGGAAATCATTGATTTCACTAGATCCCATTAATATATGATTTATTTTTTCAATCATCTCATCTTCAAGTGCCCTATCAAGTAACACAAGTACACCACCTTTTATAAGCTCATAGGCACTGTAAATAATATAAATTGCAATTCCACTACCAACTAGAATATCAATTAATTCATTTTGCGTGAAATAAACTCCAATAAGTGAGATTAAAACCGCTATACTTGAATAAACATCGGTTTTGTAATGCAGAGCGTCAGCTTTGATAACCATATTGTTTGTATCTTTTGCGATTTTATTAAGATAAGTTACAAGAATTATTGTGATAGAAAGTGAAATAATCATAACAGTAATTGATAACTCTCCATATTGTGAAGTGCCACCACTTATATATTTACCAAATGCTTGATAGAGTAAAAAAAGTCCAGAAATTGTAATTATTGTACCCTCAATAACACTTGCAAGTGCTTCGATTTTACCTCTTCCATAGTTAAAATAGATATCAGCTGGTTTTTCAGAATTTGATATAGCGAAATAATTAAAAAGAGAAACAAATAGGTCAAGAATGCTATCAACGGCACTTGCTAAAATAGCTACCGAGCCACTAAAAATACCAATTATTAACTTTATAAGTGTAAGTACAGCTGCTACTGTACTTGAGATTATGGTGGCTTTTTTTTCTGCTGAAATCATAATGTAGTTAAATTATTTGTAGTTTTTAACAAATTTTTCTATTCTTTGTATTCCATCGATTATTGTTGCTTCATCTGTTGCAAATGAAAATCTAAAATACCCATCAAGTCCAAATCCAAGTCCTGGAACAACTGCTACGCCAACAGCTTCAAGTAAATTTTTACAAAATTTCATACTATCTTTTTCTATCTCTTTTGTGTTTACATAAAGATAAAAAGCACCATTTGGTCTTATTACACTAAGTCCATCAATTGCATTAAACATATCACAAGCTAAATTTCTTCTTTTTTCAAACTCAACACGCATAGTCTCAATATCATCATTTGCTAAACCACGAAGTGCAGTAATTGCTGCATATTGTGTAATTGAATTGATATTTGAAGTGCTTTGACCTTGAAGTTTAACCATCGCTTCTATAAGTTTTTTATTTGGTGTAGCAAGATAACCAAATCTCCATCCAGTCATTGCTACTGATTTGCTTAGACCATTTACAGTGATAGTTCTATGAAACATGTCTTCACTAATACTTGCAACTGCTGTAAATTCTAAATTATCATAAGTTAGTTTTTCATACATCTCATCACTTACAACTACAATATTTGTCCCTTTAAGAACTTCTACTAAGGCTATTAACTCATCTTTTGTATAAACACTTCCTGTTGGATTTGATGGACTTGTTAAAATTAACATTTTTGTTTTCGGAGTGATTGTATTTTTAAGTTGTTCAGCGGTGATTTTAAATCCACTTGCATCATCTGTTTCAATTGCAACTGGAACTCCACCGCTATAAAGTGCAAGTTCAGGGTAAGTAACCCAATAAGGCGCAGGGATAATAACTTCATCTCCTTCATCAATAATAGCTTGGAAAATATTAAATAAACTGTGTTTCGCGCCAACACTTACAATAATATCACTTGCTTTATAGTCAAGATCATTTTCAACTTTAAGTTTATAAACTACTGCTTCTCTAAGTTCAGCTGATCCTGAAACATCTGTATATTTTGTATATCCGTTATTTAGAGCTTCTATTGCACTTTGTTTTATTATTGATGGCGTATCAAAATCAGGCTCACCTGCACTAAAGCTAACCACATCTTTACCACTTTTTTTTAAATCCCTTGCTAAAGTTGCTATTGCTATTGTTAGTGATTCTGAAAGTGTGTCTATTCTTTTTGATAGATTTATTGTCATTTGAATTTATTCCTTGAATGGTTTTTTTGGTTAAAATGGAGCTAATTTTATAATAAAATTAATCAAATTCTTATTAAATCTTAGTTAATATCAACGCTAATTTGAGTAAAAAAGGTGGGTCGATATTGAAAAAAAATATTTTTTTATTGATTATTACAAGTTTGGTAATTTTTGGTTGTGGCTACAAGGCTGACCCTATCTATTTTGATAAAACCAAAGAGGCGATAAAATGATTATTTATGACTATGTAATAATTGGAACAGGTGTTGCTGGCTTAAATGCAGCAAGACTTATACCTTTTGATAAAAAAGTATTAATTGTTTGCAAGCAATCACCATGGGAGTGCAATACATTTTGGGCACAAGGTGGAGTTGTGAGAGCTAGAGACAAAGATGATATTCCTATCCATATACAAGATACAATGGAAGCTGGTGCATATCTAAATGATATAAAAGCAGTAACGCTTCTAAGTGAAAAATCTATTGATGTTGTTGATGATTTAATAAATAATGGATTTCAATTTGATAAAAATGCAAAAGGTGAATTGGCTTTTACTAAAGAAGCAGCACACTCAAGAAGTAGAATTTTACATGCTGATGGTGATGCTACTGGCAGGGAACTTCATATGTTTTTACTAGAAAATTGCCCACATGAAATTGTTACAGCTTCAATTGTAATTGATTTATTAATTAAAGATGATGTTTGTCATGGTGTCCATATTTTACAAAACCGTAAAGATAAAATGATTTATGCGCACAATACAATTATTGCAAGTGGTGGAGTTGGTTCAATTTATAAATATCACACAAATTCAATAACAATATCAGGTGATATTCAAGGTATTTGTGTTGAAAAGGGGATGAATCTTCGCGATATGGAGATGATACAATTTCATCCAACTGTTTTTGTGGATAATAAAAACGCAAGACAACAACTTTTAACAGAAGCTTTAAGGGGTGAGGGAGCTATTGTTGAAGATGAAAATGGATACCCATTTTTAAAAGATTATCACAAAGACTGCGAATTAGCCCCAAGAGATGTTGTGAGCCGTGCTATCTTTGATTATAATAAAAAAACAGGCTCACAAGTTTACCTATCATTTAATAAGTTTAAAAAAAATGAATTCAAAAAACGATTTCCAAATATCTATAAAAATCTAAAAGATGTTGGATTTGATTTGCCATTTGAAAGAGTTCCAATTAGCCCTGCATTTCATTATAGTATGGGTGGAATTGAGGTTGATTTAGATTCTAAAGTTTTAGGATTTAAAAATCTTTATGCAGTAGGTGAAGTTTCTAGCACTGGAGTGCATGGTGCAAATAGATTGGCATCAAACTCGTTGCTTGAGGGGTTAGTGTTTTCAGATTTAGCTGTCAAAAAAGCACTTAATACTGATTTTAAAATTGATGCCAAGAACTATCCTAGTGATATTAAATATTTTACATTAGCAAAACCACAAGATAAGGCTATAAAAAATGCTCTTAGAAATATTATGTGGAAAAATGTAGGAATTGTGAGAGTTAGGCAAGATTTAATCGATAGTCTTGAGGAGATTGAGAGTTATTTGAAAGAAGATATTGGAAGACTTTTGTATCTTAGGTTACTTACTGCAAAGTCAATAATTGAAGGTGCAATTGATAGAAAAGTTTCAATTGGCGCACATTTTATAAAGGATAAGTAATGTTTAAATTTTTACTGATTATTTTATTGGGTGTATTTGCTTTTGGAAGTTCTGTTGAAGATATAAAATTTCCAGATCTTACTATGACTTGGGTTGGTATAACAACTTTGGTTATTTTTGTAATTGGATATTATTTTATAGCAACTGAAGACAAATATCATATTGATAAATCAAAACCAGCCCTTTTTATTGGGACTTTTATGTTTATTTTAGTTGCTGTTTATTATGTTTTAAATGGACTGGATTTAAGCTTTGTCCATATTGAGGCAAATCATCTTATTTTAGAGATTGCAGGGATTTTCTTCTTTTTATTTGTTGCGATGACATATATAGAGTCACTTATCTATATGGGGGTTTTTGATAGATTAAAATACAATCTTGTTTCAAAAGGATATACATATAGGGAGCTATTTTGGGCTACTGGATTGTTGGCATTTTTTATCTCTCCAGTTGCAGACAACTTAACAACTGCCTTGATTTTGGCAACAGTTTTAATTACGATAGATAAAACAAAAAAAGAATTTCTGGTTCCTGGAGCTATAAATATTGTAGTTGCAGCAAATGCAGGGGGCGCTTGGAGTCCATTTGGTGACATAACAACTTTAATGGTTTGGACTGCAGGAAAAGGAACTTTTAGTGATTTCCTATTTTTATTTCCAGCTTCTTTTTTAGGGTTTATTGTTACTTCATATTTACTAAGTAGATATGTTCCAAATACATTACCTGATTTTGATATTGCAACTGAAAAACAACCTCCACTTATGAAAGGTGCAAATGTAGTTATTTATCTTGGTATATTTACAATATTTTGTGCTGTTGTAGGTCATCAAGTATTACATCTTCCTGCTATGTGGGGGATGTTATTTGGTCTTGCTTTACTTCAACTTTATACTGTTAGATTAAAAAGAAAATATGATAGTCAATTTGATATTTTTCATGCAATGTCAAGAGTTGAAAATAATACACTTTTATTTTTCTTTGGAATTTTAGCTGCTGTTGGTGTGTTGTATTTTGTTGGTTGGCTGGCACTTGCTTCTATTGTTTACAATCCAGATATTTTAGGTCCAACTTGGGCAAATATTGGTGTTGGGTTTGTTTCAGCAATTGTTGATAATGTACCAGTTATGAGTGCAATACTAAAAGCAAATCCTGTAATGGGGCTTGATCAATGGATGCTTGTAACCCTAACGGCTGGTGTTGGTGGAAGTTTGATATCATTTGGAAGTGCTGCTGGAGTTGGTGTTATGGGAAAACTACCCGGAATCTATACATTTAGTAGCCATCTAAAATTAGCTTGGACTGTTTTAGTTGGATATATTGTATCTGTTTTGGTTTGGTATATTCAGTATGAAGTGCTAGGTTTTTATCATATTAAATAAAAGATGTTTTTACATCTTTTATTTTTATTGTTAAGTATTTTTTATTAAATTTAAAAAGTACTTAGTCATAAAAATAATAAGGAAATATATGAAAAATGTACCGATTTTAGTTTTGGATTTTGGAAGTCAATATACGCAACTAATTGCAAGAAGGCTTAGGGAAAATGGCGTTTATGCAGAGATTGTTCCATATAATGAAAAAATAGTTGATATAAAAGCAAGGATGCCTCAAGGAATTATTTTAAGTGGTGGACCAGCTTCTGTTTATAGCGAAGATGCTTATAAAGTTGATGCTGAAGTGTTTAATTTGGGTCTTCCAGTGCTTGGAATTTGTTATGGTATGCAAACAATTGCACATTATTTAGGTGGAAGTGTAGTTCCAGCAGATCATCATGAATATGGAAAAGCTAGGTTAAAAATTGTAGATGAAAAATCCCCAATCTTAAAAGATATTACAAATAATGAGATTGTTTGGATGAGTCATGGTGATAGAGTTGAAACACTGCCTGATGGCTTTAAAGTAATTGGTACAAGTGAAAATTCACCATTTGCGGCTATTTCAAATGAAGATAAAAAAATCTATGCATTTCAATTTCATCCAGAAGTTGTACATAGTGTAGAGGGTGCAGTTTTACTTAAAAATTTTGCAAAATATATTTGTGGTTGCGAATCAACTTGGAATATGGGAAATTTTGCAAAAGAGCAAATTGCAAAAATTAAAGCACAAGTTGGGGATAAAAAAGTTCTTTGTGGAGTAAGTGGTGGAGTTGATAGTTCAGTTGTTGCTGCACTGTTAGCTGAAGCTATTGGAGATAAACTTGTACCTGTTTTTGTAAATAATGGACTTTTGAGAGCTAACGAAGTTATAGATGTACAAAATATGTTTGCAAGTCGTGGAGTTAACCTTATTACAATAGACGCAGAGCAAGATTTTTTAACAAAATTAGCTGGAGTTATAGATCCTGAAACAAAAAGAAAAATTATTGGAGAAACTTTTATTGAGGTATTTGATAAAGAAGCAAAAAAACATAATGGGATAGAATTTTTAGCTCAAGGTACACTTTATACTGATGTAATTGAATCTGTTTCGGTTAAAGGTCCAAGTAAAACTATCAAATCCCATCATAATGTTGGCGGGCTTCCTGATTGGATGAAATTTGAACTTATTGAACCTTTAAGGGAGATATTTAAAGATGAAGTTAGAGCACTAGGGCTTGAATTAGGTCTTCCTGCTTATATGATAGGTCGTCATCCATTCCCAGGACCAGGACTTGCTATTAGAATTATGGGTGAAGTTAATGATGCAGATTTAGCAATTTTAAGAAAGACTGATACTATTATGTTAGAAGAGCTACGAGCGAGTGGTTGGTATGATAAAACCTGGCAAGCATTCACAGTTCTTTTAAATGTAAAATCAGTTGGTGTTATGGGTGACAATAGAACTTATGATAATACAGCTTGTATTAGAATAGTAAATGCAATCGATGGTATGACTGCTACATTTGCCCATATTCCACATGATATCTTAGAGGTTATGAGTAGAAGAATAATCAATGAAGTTGATGGGATAAACAGAGTTGTTTATGATATCTCTTCAAAACCACCTGCTACAATTGAGTGGGAATAAGATTCGGTTTGGATATGAACAATTTAAAAATAAACAAACAAATTAAATCTTTAGATGTAAGCTCTTTGGGTGATAATCTTCTCCACTATGAGTACCATACAAGACATCTATTATCACTTATTAAAAATAATGTAGATAAAGAATCACAACAATTCATAAGTGCTTACAATGGTTTTAGAGGTGAGCTTTATGAAAATGTGGTTTATGAATTACTCCTTCAGTACGCAATTGAAGAGGAACAGATTACTCAATTTGTATTAAAAGGTCCACATCAAAGTTTATCAAATAAAGATAATGAAAAATTTGGTTTACTGATGGATAAAAGCCAACAGATTGTTTATAAAGCTGGCTATAAGGATGTTAGCGAATATGATGCTATGTTTTTCACAAAAGATAGTATTTACTATGTTGAAAGTACTATTGTTCAATCAACAATTGGTCTTAGAAAAAGACTTAGAAAAAAAACAGCATTGTTAACTATGTTGTTTCCAAAACTTACAGTAAATGCTTTAATAATACTTAGTGATGGAGCAAATGGATTAAATAAATTTCCCTCAAATTGTACAGTTTGGGTTACAAACAATCTAAATGCAGAAGATATTTTAGATAAATTGGTTTTGGGAAAAAAATATCCAAAAATTCCATTTATAAAATACGATAACCCAAAATTAATTGAAGCTCATACTATAAAAGTTGACTTTTTTAAATACTTTGATACGCTCGGTTGGATTTTAAAAAAGGCAATAAATAGTGATAAAACGATAAATAAAAATTTCTTTTTTAGTAAGACTGTGTCTTTATATATAGATATTTATTCAAAAGTTTATATTGGTTATATATCTCAACATACACTTGCAGGTTTGCTTGATGGTATTGATAGTAGTGAGCTTGAACTTCAAAAACTTGAGTTGCAACATATTTATGTAACACTAGAGAAGCTTGATGATGGAAATTTTGCGATAATTTATTATGCAAGGATTTCAAATAGTAAGTTAAAAAAACTTGAAATTACACAAAATGGCTTAAAATTAAGCGAGAAAGACCCAAAAGGTTTTACTGTTGCAGAGACAAAATTTATTAAACATTGCTTTAAAGAATCAAATGAATTATCATTTGAAAATATTAAAAATATCACACAAACCATCTCTTCTTGGCATTTTGAAGTCTAATCTAAACATTGTTTAGATTAGGTTTTCAGCCAATATATACCTCATATCGGGTAGAATATTATTCCTAAGTAGTTCGGGATTTCCATAACATGAGGGTCCGATAATTTTTTAAAATGAGCATTTGTAGAGCGATGATGTGTAATCTTTGTCTTTTTAAGATATTTGAATTCCTTAAATTGCCTCTTGCTCAATGTTTTTATTTTGGATTTTCTAAAATAAAGATTTGGCTTTTAGGGCCACCCAAATGGTTAACGGCTACTCGGGATTTACTAATAAAAAAGGAAATTTTGATGAATATTTTAATTTTAGGAAGTGGTGGAAGAGAATACTCTATCGGACTTGCAATATCAAAAGAGAAAGAAAATCACACATTATATTTTATGCCAGGAAATGGTGCTACTGATAATTTAGGTACAAATATCAATATTAAAGATTATAATAAATTAGCAATTTTTGCAAAAGAAAATCATATTGACTTAACTATTGTTGGACCAGAGGGTCCTTTAACTGAGGGTGTCGTTGATATTTTTAGAGCAAATGATTTGGTTATTTTTGGACCAAGTGCAGCTGCTGCTAGACTCGAAGGCTCTAAAGCATATATGAAAAATATATTAAAAAAATACAATATCCCAACAGCTGGTTTTATTGAAACATCAAATCAAAACGAAGCGTTCGATTTTATAGACAATATGGAAAATCTTCCAATAGTTGTAAAAGCAGATGGGCTTTGCGCTGGAAAAGGTGTAATTATAGCTACATCAAAAGAGGAAGCAAAAGAGACAGTAAAAGATATGCTTAGTGGAGATAGTTTTGGTCGAGCTGGTAGTACGGTTGTTGTTGAAGAGTATCTTGATGGATATGAACTTTCAGTATTTGCTATTTGTGATGGAAAAAACTTTAAACTTCTCCCTGCTGCCCAAGACCATAAAAGGGTAGGGGACGGAGACACTGGACCAAATACTGGCGGTATGGGCGCTTATGCACCAACTCCACTTGTTAATGCTGATATATATAAGAAACTTGAAGAGAGAGTTGTGATACCAACACTTAAAGGGATGCAAAATGAGGGTTGCCCGTTTGAGGGTGTCCTTTTTATTGGTGTTATGGTTGTAAAAGGTGAGCCTATTATTTTGGAATACAATGTAAGATTTGGTGATCCTGAGTGTGAAATTTTGATGCCACTTTTAGAAACTCCAGTAAGTGAGTTATTTTATAAAGGGGCAACAAAACAACTAGATAAACTTGATATTAAAATAAAAAATGAATATGGTGTTGCTGTTGTTATGGCTAGTAAAAATTATCCTTTTAGCGATAGTGAGCCTGCTGAAATTATAATTGATGAGATTCATGATGAAACACTAAAGGCAAATTCTCACATCTCTTACGCTGGCGTAACAAAAGAGGACGGAAAACTTTTTGCAACAGGTGGAAGAGTTTTGCTTTGTATTGGGTTTGGAGAAGATATAGAAACTGCTAGAAATAGAGCGTATGCTTTGTGTGGACAAGTTCATTTTGCGGGTAAAAAATGCAGAACTGATATTGCTTATCAAGCATTAAAATAGGAATTTTTATGAGTATGAATGAAAATATTGATGTTAGTAAATTGGAACTCGCGTCACAAAAAAGTAAACTAAAAGCCTTTGTGATTGATGATTTATTAATTAGTTTTATTGCGATTTTGATATTGTGGGATAAGGTAGCATTGGTAGATGGTGATATGATGGCTGTTGTTCTTTTGCTTAATGAAGCATTTTTCCAAATTGTATTTTTAAAACTTATCTATCAAACTTTTTTTATTTGGTATTATGGAGCAACGATTGGGAAAATAATAGCAAAAATAAAAGTAATCAAAGAGGAAGATTTTGGAAAAGTTGATTTGATGTCGGCTCTTATGCGTTCTGCTGGAAGAATTATTAGTGAGTCTATTTTATATATTGGTTTTGCATTATCTTTTTATACAGAAGGAAGACAAACACTTCATGACAAATTAGCAAAAACTCTGGTTGTAAATGGCTAAAAAATCATTTTTTTTATTTTTATTCTCTCTTTTTTTGTGCAATAGTTTTGTTGTTGCTAATGAGATAAATAAAAATGAAACTATGCAAATTATTGCTCAAAATGTGGATCAAAATGGGACAATAATAACTGCAACTGGTGATATTATTGTTTTTTCACCAAACTATTTTATAAATGCAAACAAAATTATTTATGATAGAAATAACACAACAATGGAGTTATTTGGAAATGTAAATATTTCAAAAAATAACGAAACAATTTCCCTTACAAATTATGCATTTTTGGATATGAAAAATGAGATTAATAATGCAACACCAATACTTCTAATTGATAAAAAAACAAATATTTGGATTGATGCTAAAGATATAAATAAAACATCAGATTTACACATAATAAATAGCGCAACACTTTCTAGTTGTGAGTGTTTAAATCCAACTTGGAGCATTGGATTTTCAAATGGTGATTATAATACAACATCACAATGGATAAATACCTACAATAATACACTCTATGTCCATGGAATTCCAGCTTGGTATTTTTTAATTCCTGCTGTCCCTTACGTCTCTATACCAAGTTTGGCAGTAGCATATCTTGCTCTAAAAATGCCATATATGGGTTTTTCAACAAATACGAATAGGAGGAGTGGACTTTTAAAACCACAATTTGGTTATGGGCAAAATGATGGATTTTTTTATGCTCAGCCAATATATTATGCTCCAGAAAAAAATATTGATTTTGAATATATTCCTCAGCTTAGAACCAAAAGAGGTAATGGACATGAGTTTAAAGCGAGGTACGTTGATTCAAATTATTCAAAACTAGAGTTCAGTTCTGGAATATTTGTAGAAAATGATACATACTTTAAAGAGAATAGTTTATTAAATCAAAAACATTATGGTGGAACTTTAAAATACGATAGAAAAAAACTTTTTAGCGGTGAAAATTCATCAGATGGTTTGTATTTTTATCTTCAAAATATGAACGATATCGAGTATTCAAACACTAGGTACAATAGTAACAATGATAATTTAGTAAGTGATAAAATATTAGAATCTAAAATAAAATATTTCTACAATACCTCTAACTACAATAGTTATGTTGAGGCTATAAATTATAACGATATTTCTATTTCTAACAACGATCAAGTTATGCAAGTTACACCATCATTTGGATTTCATAAGTATGAAAATAATTTATTTATAAATAAACTTACAAACTCTATTGATTTAAAATATAAAAGGCAAGATAGAAAAGTTGGACTTGGTGCTGACTCGTTTGATTTGGTATTACCGTTTGCTTACAGTAAGTATTTTTTTGACGATTATCTTTTGTTTTCATATTCAAAAACTTTTGATTTTCATCAAATAAACTATACAAATGATATTTTCGATAATAAAAAAGACGGCACACTTATAAATAATAAAGATACAGTTTCTTTAGAAGTGGACCTTTTAAAGCCATTTGAAACTAAAGTTCATGCTTTAAAGTTTAATTTAAAATATGAAAAGCCAACAAAACTAAAAGAAAATGGTGATCTTTTTGGGATAAATTCAAATGATGAAAACCTTACTATTTTCCCTTTTGATGAGAAAAAAGAGAATATAACGCTATCTTTTAATCAGTCATTATTTAATAAAAACAATTTAAACCCGATTGTGAATCATAAAATAAATCAAAAATTAGTTTTTGATAAAAATGGTAGTTCAACTTTTGAAAATCTTGAAAATGAGATTAGTATCAATTTACCATTTGGTAGCTTCTCAAATCGTGTTTTATTTAATCATGACGAAAAATTATTTATTAATTCAAGTTCATCAATGAATTTAAAATTTGATGATTTTTTTACAACATTTGATTATTCATATTCACTGGAAAAAAATGCAACAACACAGATGTATAAAAATGGTCAAAATCTTGAGACAATTACTGGGTATATAGGAAGTAAAGTTTTTAAATACTATACTCTATCATACAAAGAACAGTATGATTTAATTAAACATGAAAGTAAACTAAAAGAATATAAGATGGGAATCGATAAGAGATGTTGGGCGCTTGATTTGTCATTTAAGGATAATATTATAGCGACTGCTACCGTTTCTGATAAAGCTAAAAGACAAAGTATTATTTATGCGACGATAACGCTAAAGCCAATTTTTTCATTTAGCCAAAAATTTATACAAGATGAGAGTGAAGAGTAGATGAGGATTGAGACAAAAGTCGGATTATTTGTTGTTGTTGGATTGTTGATGCTTTTTGGATTATCAACTCAAGTTGGTACATTTCAATTTGGTGCAAAAGATGGATATAAGCTTAATGTTGAAGTTCTTGATGCAAGTGGTTTAGAAAGAAACGCAAAAGTAAAATCAAGAGGGATTGAAATTGGTACAGTTGAGGATTTTTTACTTAAACCACAAAGTGTCCAAATATCTTTATTAATCAATAAAAACATTCAAGTTCCTTTAAATTCTATTGTTGCAATTAAGCAAGAGAGTATGCTTGGGGTTAAATATGTTGATATCGAATTTTCACCTGATGGCATTATTGCTAAAGAATCTGACATATTAACAAAAACAAAAACTTACGCTTCATTTGATCAAACAAGTGATACCATAAATGAGGCTGCTAAAAAATTTGATACTTTTATAGCAAGACTTGATGGGATTATAATTAACAATGAGAAAAATTTTGGAGAGATGATTTATAACTTTAAAGTTGCGGGTGCTGAGTTTAGAGAAACTGGTGCTATGATAAATGCAAGATTACCTCAAGTTCTTACACAGTTTGAAAATGTAGGAACAGAATTTACTAAAACAGGCGTTATGGTAAATGAAAAATTACCCAAAGTACTTGATAAATTTGAGAATGTTGGGAGTGAATTTAGTGCAACTGGAAAATCTATCAATGAAAAATTACCCCCAATTATGGATAAATTTGCAAGAATCGAAGATACATTTCAAGGTGTATTGGATGAAAATAGGGAAACTCTAAAAAGTGCTATTAAAAATGTTGATACTGCATTTGATAGTGTAAATAAAGCTTCTAGTAAAGTGGAAAGCTCATTTGATAAGATTGATAAATATCTAAGCTCAACAACAAAAAGTACACTTGGCGTTGAAGCCAAAGTTGAAAGATTTGCAAAAGACAACTATTCAAAATCATCTTTTGGTATTGATTATTCACCGAAACCCACAATCCATTATTTCGTTGATATAGCAAGTATGGATGATTATAGAGCGGGTAACTCTACAAATATCCATGAAAAAGGTAGAACATTAGTATCAGCACAATATGGGAAAGATTTTAATAACGCTAGACTTAGAGGTGGTATTATCGATAGTACTGGCGGTTTTGGCGCTGATTATTTTATGTTAAACAAGAAATTAAAATTCTCATTTGAAGCATTCGATTTTAATGCTTATAATGATGCTAGAGGAAAAAACACACATCTTAAATCGTATCTTACTTACAATATGAAAAAACATATACAACTCTATACGGGATATGATAATTTTTTAAATCCAGACGCTAAAAATGTATTTTTTGGACTTGGAGTTAAATTTGAAGATGATGATCTTAAATATTTAATTGGAAGCACAGCTTCATCAATTAAGTAGAGTAAATAAATAGTAAATTAAAAAAGGAAATATAAATGTCAATAGTATGTGAATTAGAGTTAAATAATAAAAGAGAGATTTTTGAATTTGATAAAATAGCTAAGCAATCAAATGGAGCAGTTCTCTATAAGATTGGTGACGCTGTTATTTTGGCTTCAGTAGTTAGTGAATTTGATAATCCAGTAAGTGAAGATTTTACTCCACTTACCGTTCAATATATAGAAAAAAGTTATGCCGCTGGAAAAATTCCAGGTGGATTTGTAAAAAGAGAAGGGAAACCTAGTGATATTGAAACACTAACTTCACGGATAATTGATAGAAGTTTAAGACCATTGTTTCCACAAGGGTATGTTTATCCAACAACTATCACCGTGATGGTTTTAAGTGTTGATAGAGAGCTTGATCTTCAAGTTTTAGCACTTAATGCTGCTTCTGCTGCACTTTATGTTTCAGATTTACCTATAAAAAAATCTATTTGTGGAGTGAGAATTGGGAAAATAAATAACAATCTTGTAATAAATCCAACCCATTCACAAATGCAAAACTCAACAATAGATTTGTATTTAGCAGGTAGTAAAGATGAACTTTTAATGATTGAGATGCAAGCTTTAAGTGATGAAGAAATTATTGAATCATCTGCTGAGGCTTTTGTAAAAAAACATAATATAAATGATATTTGCGAAGATGAATTGATTGATATTATAGCTTTTGCACAAGATTATTTAAAAATTGCAAACACAACTTATGAAAAAACTTTTGAAACCGTTATGAAAAATAAAGTTGAAGTTGAACTTGTAACTAAGCAAATTTCAGATGAACTCTTGTCTTATGTTACGACAAATTTTCAAGATGAAACTTTACTCGCAATAAAAAAATTAGCAAAAAAAGAGAGAGCTGTTGAGCTTAAAGAGTTAGCAAAAAAAATATCACAAAATCAATATTGTATTGATAATGAAATTCCATTCGCAGATGTTTATGAAGCAGTATCTATTCTTAAAAAAGAGATAGTTAGAAAAATGACTGTAAATAAACAAATAAGAGCAGATGGAAGAGGATTAAAAGAGGTTAGAAATATATCTATTGAAACAAATATATTGCCATCAGCTCATAGTAGTTGTTTATTTACAAGAGGTGAAACACAAGCTCTTGTAATTGCTACTTTGGGAAATGAAAAAGATGCTCAAATGTATGAAGTGTTAGGGCAAAAATCAACTTCAAATGAAAATTTTATGGTTCATTACAATTTCCCTGGATTTAGCGTTGGTGAAGCTAAACCAATTTTTGGTGTAGGCAGACGAGAATTGGGGCATGGAAATTTAGCAAAAAGATCTCTTCAAAGCTCAATTGATAAAGATTTTGGTGATACAGTAAGATTGGTTTCTGAAATTTTTGAATCAAATGGAAGTTCTTCTATGGCAACTGTTTGTGGAGGTTCTTTGGCACTAAAAGGTGCGGGTGTGCCAATTACATCACTGATTGCAGGTGTTGCAATGGGAGCCATGTTTGAAGATGATAAATATGCTATATTAACTGATATTATGGGTTTAGAGGATCACGATGGTGATGTGGATTTTAAGGTATCTGGTACAAAAAACGGGATAACTGCACTTCAAATGGATATAAAACTTGGTGGCGTAACTTTAGAATTTTTAAAAGAAGCACTTTATCAAGCAAAAGAGGGGAGAGTGCATATTTTAAATATCATGGAGGTTGCTTCAGTTGAGATAATTACCAGTAATGCACTACCATTAATTGATCAGTTTAAAATTGACCCATCAAAAATATTCGCAGTTATTGGTAAAGCTGGATCTGTAATTAGAGAAATAATTGAAAAGTTTGAAGTAGCAATTGATTTAGATAAAGATACTGGAAATGTTAAGATCACAGGGAAGGAACAAAAAAATATCTATGAAGCCGGAGAATATATAAAGAATATCTCATCCAACTCAAAAGGATTTGTAAAGAAAGAGAAAATTAATTTCGAAGATTTATATAATGAGGGTGAAATTGTAAAGGGTAAAGTATTGAGATTAACTGATTTTGGTGCTTTTATTGAATTAAGTAAGGGTGGAGAAGGGTTGCTACATATTTCTAAGGTTTCAAAAGAGAGAGTATTGAATATAAGTGATGTGCTAAGGGAAAATGAAGATATTGAGGTAAAAATTCTAAAAGTTTCAAAAGATAGAATAGAGCTTGCTAACCCACTGATTTAGGTTTATTTAAAAATAATAAGATATAGTTTACTTCATAAAGTAAATAATAAGGAATAATATGAAACTTTTGATTGTAGATGATTCAACTATGCTAAGAGATATGCTTACATATGCTCTAAATGAAGGTGGATACACTGATGTTACTGAAGCTATTGATGGTATGGATGGTATAGAAAAAGCAAAAAAAGTCACATTTGATTTAATTATTAGTGATGTAAATATGCCAAATATGGATGGTATTACTATGATTAGTGAAATTAGAAAGTTACCACAATATTCAAAAACACCAATTTTAGTTTTAACAACAGAGAGAGGTGATGAGATTAAGGTTAAAGGTAAAGCAGCTGGTGCAACTGGTTGGATTGTTAAACCATTTGTTCCTGATCAGTTACTAAAAGCTGTTAATATAGTTCTTACTAGAAAGTAATTTAGAAATAATTAATTTATAAAAAGGTGTAAAAATGTCTGGATTTGATATTTCAATGTATAGGGATATGTTCTTGGAGGAAGCGACTGAATTATTTGAGTCTGCTGATAATGTTTTGCTTGTCGCAGAAAAAAATGGTTCACTTACTGATGATGAAATGGGGCAACTATTTAGAGATGTACATACATTAAAGGGCAGTGGAGCGTCAGTAGAGCTTACTTATTTTGCTGAATTTACTCATGATGTTGAAAATCTAATGGATAAATTGAGAAATCATAAAATAAAGTTTATACCAGAAATGGCTGGTACTTTAATGGATGGTCTTGATGTGATGAAAGAAATTTTACAGTTAGAAAATAATGGACAAATGGATAGAGATACATTTGAGCAAATGTCTAATGAACTTTTATTGGCAATCAGGGCATATATTAATGGTGGAATGACTGAAGCTACTAATTTAAAAGTAGTTAATGATGAATTAGCAACAGATTATAAAATTACCCAAAAACAAATTCAAGTTAAATCATCTAGAAAATCTACTTCTTATGGCTTTTTTGGTGAAGATGAGATGAGTGATGATTTGGAAAATAATGATTTTGGATTTTTTGATTCAGCGGATGAGATTACACCAGAAAGTATTATGGAACTTAATTTGAATACTGACGTTAAAAATAAGTTGACTACAAAAGAAGATTCAACCAAACAAGCAATAAAACCTGTTGCAATAGCTCCTATAATTAGTGAAAGAAAACTTGATATTTCTGGTGGGGAAGAGAATGATAATAGTAAAAAATCTTCTTCTACTAATAATATTAGAGTTAATCTTGACAAGATAGATAATCTTATGAATAATGTTGGCGACTTGGTTATTACAAATGCAATGTTAACACAATTTGCTTCTACTATAAGTGAAGCAAAAACAAGAGGATCCGTACTTGAAAGATTAGAGTTGCTTGAGCGACATATAAGAGAGATGCAAGATTCAATCATGAGTATTAGAATGGTTCCTATGGAATCAATTTATTCAAAATTCCCAAAAGTTGTAAGGGATATATCTAAAAAACTAAATAAAAAAGTTGAATTTAAACATGATGGGGATTCTGTTGAAATTGATAAAGCCATGATTGAGGGTTTAACTGATCCACTCATGCATATTATTAGAAATTCGTTAGATCATGGTCTTGAGGTTCCAGAAGTTAGAAGAGCTAATGGAAAAAATGAAACAGGAATTATTAGTATTTCTGCTGAACAAGCCAATGGTCAAATGATTATTACAATAAAAGATGATGGAAAAGGGATTGATCATGAGAGGGTTGCACAAAAAGCACTTGAGAATGGTTCAATAGATGAAAATCAGTATAAACAAATGAGTTCAAATGATAAAGCAATGCTTATTTTTGGAGCAGGTTTGAGTACGGCCGAGCAAGTTACTGAGATTTCTGGAAGAGGTGTTGGTATGGATGTTGTTAAGACAAATATACACAAGCTAGGCGGAATAATAAAATTAGATACAGAAATAGGTGCTGGAACAACAATTATTATTATGTTGCCGTTAACACTTGCAATACTTGATGGACTTGATATTGCTGTTGGTAGAATGAAATATATTTTACCTTTGAGTTCTATTGTTGAATCTCTTCAACCTACACACGAAATGATTAAAAAAATTGGTGATGGAACGCAAGATTTATTGATGCTTAGACAAGAATTCATTCCAATTGTGAGGCTTTATAAGCTGTTTCACATTGAGCCAAAATATGAAAAACTTGAAGATGGTATGTTAATAGTTGTAAAATCAGGAAATCAAAAAATAGCAGTATTTATAGATGAATTTTTACATCAACATCAAGTTGTTGTGAAGCCATTAGATAAAAATTTTAAAGCTGTAACAGGAATTGGTGCTGCAACTGTTAGAGGTGATGGAAGTATAGGTTTAATTTTAGATATTGTTGGTTTGATTGAGGTTCAAAAAGATTTCGATCACGGAAACTTAAGAATGGACAATGTAGCTAAAAAAGTTTCATAATATGGTTGAATCAGCACAGTTGCATGATAGAGTAAAGAGGATACTTTATTCTATGGCTGGCATAACTCTTACTGAAAATAAAGACATTATGATAGCTAATCGTCTTGATAAATTAATTAGAAATACTGGTTTTAATGGGAATATATCTCAACTTCTTGATGAAATTGAGCATAATAAAAAATTTACAACAGAATTTATAAATACATTTACTACAAATAAAACACATTTCTTTAGGGAAGATTTCCATTTTGTTGATTTAAGAGATAGAGTTTTACCAATGTTTGAAAAACTAAATAGTGAAATAAAGATGTATTGTTCAGCGTCTTCAACTGGCGAAGAGCCTTATTCTATGGCTATAACGGTAAAAGAATTTAGCAGTACATTGAGGGCTTCAATTGTTGCAACAGATATTGATACTGAAGTTTTACAATATGCTGTAAATGGTGTTTATAGATTTCAAAAAAGCTCGAAAGAATTTCCAGAATGGATTAAGCCACAAAAATATTTTAAACGACGCATACAGAAAAATCTAATCGGCGATGAGATTTTAATTAAGGTAAATGATGATATTAAAAGTATGGTTACATTTGGGAAGATGAATCTTAATGATGATGAATACCCATTTGATGATGAATTTTTTGATGTTGTTTTTTGTAGAAATGTTTTGATATATTTTTCATCAGAAGATCAAAACAAAATTTTAAAAAAATTATTTAGATTACTTAAAATTGGAGGCACCTTGTATCTTGGACATTCTGAATCACCACAAGATTTAATTAACCACTCAAAAAGGGTTGGTCAAAATATATTTGTTAAGCAAAGGAATATTTTATAGTGATAACGCTAGGTCATAAAGATGGAAGTATTGAGAAAATGTCACTTGCTAGAATAACACAAGTCGTGAAAGGATATAAAACTCATACTATCATTGGAGGGGAGTTTGCTATTGTTAAAGATGTTGATGATATAGCATTTAAAACGCTTCTCGGTTCTTGTGTAGCTATTATTTTTTATGATAAAGTTCAGCAAATCAAAGGAATGAATCATTTTTTACTCCCTTCCACAAGTAATAGTAATGAAGATATGAAATACGGATTATATTCTGTTGAAGCTATGCTTAATGAGATGTATAAGATGGGTTGTAGAAAAGAAAATATGGCTGCTAAAATATCTGGTGGTGCTGATATTGTAAATGTTACTTTGTCTTCAAAGAGTATTGGACATAGAAATGTTGAATTTGCAATGGATTTTTGTGCAAGTGAAAAATTCAGAATTATTTCTAATCATACTAGAGGAACTGATGGTAGGGTTATTTTGGTAGCAAATAGATTTGAAACATTTATTAAAACAGTTGATAATAATAGCACAACAAGCCAAGTGATGGCAGATGAGAAAAAACTGCAACAAGAGTTGTCAATAAGAAAACCAGCTATTTCAGAATATAGTAATAACACAGATTTATTTGGATTAAATAACAAACAAGAACAAGAGATGGAGATAGAACTCTTTTAAGGAAGTTAAATGTATACGATTTTGGTTATTGATGATTCCCCATCAATGCGTAGGATACTTAAAGATATTATAAATAGTATGGATGATTTTGAGGTTATCGATACAGCTTCTGATGCATATGATGCAAGGGAAAAAATAAAATTACATGAACCAGATATGGTAACTATTGATTTAAATATGCCAAAAATGGATGGAGCTGTATTTTTAAGAAATTTAATGAAATTACATCCAATGCCAGCAGTTGTAATTTCAAGCGAGAATGCAAGACAAAGTGATATTTTTGATGATGGAGCAGTTGGATTTATTGAAAAGCCAATTCTTGGTGAATCAATGCTTATATTTAGCGATAGAGTTAAAGACACTCTTATGAAGCTTACGTTTTTATTGCAAAGGTATACTTTAAAAAAACCAAAAACAAAATCAAAGGTTTCGTTGACTCATTCAAAATTAGAACATTTTGCTGAAGTTGAAAGAAAAATTCATCCAGATGAAGTTTTACCATCAACTCCAGCATCACTTTTTGGTTCTAAAATAATTGGAATTGGATCTTCAACTGGTGGTGTTGAATCATTACTTAAGGTATTTCAAGCATTGCCGTCTGGATTGCCGCCAATTATTATGACACAACACATACCTTACGGATTTTCAAGTTCTTTTGCTCAAAGATTAAATACATATTCTCAAGTAGATGTTTGTGAAGCGACAAGCGGAATGATACTTCAAAGAGGATGTGCTTATTTAGCACCAGGAAATATGCATCTAACGATAGAAAAAAAAGGCAATGACTACGTAACGAAGCTTTTAGATACAGTAAAAGTTAGCAGACATAAACCCAGTGTAGATATTATGTTTAGAAGTATTAATAATACAGTTGGTGGTGGTGCCATGGCTGTAATTATGACTGGAATGGGTGATGATGGAACTATCGGTATTAAGGAATTATTTAAAAATGGAGCATATACTTTAGCCCAAGATGAAAAAAGTTGTGTTGTATTTGGTATGCCAAAACAAGCTATCGAAGCTGGTGCAATAAAAGATATTTGTTCACTTGATGAGATAGCAAAATATATAATTGAATTTGCTAATGGAAAAAGGAAATAAAGAGTGATTAAATTTAGTGCAGAATATTTTGAAAATAGTGCGGTTAGTTTACAAGAAATTGTAGATGAAAATATAAAATGTATTGAGCAATTATTATTACTTAAATATAAAACTTATGAAAATTTTGTTGTGCCGTACCAGCTTTTAGGTGAAAATATTAATAATTTTATAACACCAGTTTACCACTTGGATAGTGTATGTAATAGTGAAATAACACAAAAAGTATATGATGATTGTTTACCAATTATTTCATTGTATCATAGTAAATTATCACAAAATGATAATATATATAGTGCTTTTAAAGATATACAGTATAAATATAAAATCACTTTAAATATTGAACAAAATAAAGTTTTGGAAAATGAAATTAGAGATTTTAAACTTGGTGGCTGTGAACTTAGTGTTGAATTAAAAAAAGAACTCGAAGAGCTTGATTTGAAGTTAAGTAAACTTGCAAAAAAATTTTCTCAAAATTTACTTGATGCTACAAATTCTTGGGAGATGTTTTGTTCTGAAGATGATGTTGTAGGGATGCCAAATGATGAAAAAGAAAGAGCAAAAATTTCAACATATGATGATGATAAGCAGTATAGATTTACACTTCATATGCCATCATATATGGCATATATGACATATGGTTGTAGTAGAGAAAAGCGAGAAGAAATTTACAAAGGTTACTCAACAAGAGCCCCGGAAAATGGGAAGTTGATTGAAGAAATTTTATTACTTAAGGATAGAAAAGCGAAAATTCTTGGTTTTGACAATTTTTCACAGTATTCATTAAGTACAAAAATGGCAAATCAGGAATCTGAAGTTTTAGATTTTTTAAAAAATATTGCTTTAAAATCAAAAGAAAAAGCTATCGAAGAACTTGATGAATTGAAAACATTTGTTAATAAATTTGATGTTATCGATGAACTAAAAAGTTACGATTTGACATATTATAGCCATAAACTAAAAGAGGAAAAATACTCAATTGATGATGAATTTTATAAACCTTATTTTAAAACAGATATTACACTTAAAGGTGTTTTGGATTTTTTAAATCAATTGTTTAGAATAGAGTTTAGAGAAATAAAAGAGGATACTTGGAATGATAAGGTATTAGTTTATGAACTGTATGAAGATAATGTAATCTCTGGGAAAATATATTTTGATCTGGAATCAAGGGATGAAAAAAAAGGTGGCGCATGGATGCACAACTGGCACAACAGATATGTTCTAAATGGTAAAATACAGCTGCCAACTGCTTTTGTGGTGTGTAATTTTTCACCATCAACAGATACAACACCATCTCTTTTAACACACAATGAGGTAACAACTTTGTTTCACGAATTAGGACATGCTATACATCATCTATTTACAAAAGTTGATGAGCCATTTGTAAGTGGAATAAATGGTGTAACATGGGATACTGTGGAGTTTCCATCGCAATTTTTAGAATATTTTGCTTATGAAAAAGAAATTTTAAAAATGTTTGCAAAACATCATAAAACCGGTGAAGTGCTAAGTGTTCAAGATATTGACAAACTAATTGAAACAAGAAATTTTCAATCCGCCCTTGCTACTCTTAGACAAGTAGAATTTGCATTGTTTGATTTTATGCTATACCAAAAGCCAACAGACGAAGAAGGTGTTCATAAACTATTAGATGAGATTAGAGAACACTACGCAGTGATTATGCCGCCAGTTTATAATAAATTTCAAAATGGGTTTTCACATATTTTTGGGGGAGGGTATAGTGCTGGGTATTACAGTTATAAGTGGGCTGAAGTTTTAAGTGCTGATGCGTTTTATGTATTTAAAGAAAATGGATTATTTAATAAGAATATAGGCGATAAATTTAAAAATTTAGTTTTAGGAAAGGGCGGTAGTATAGACATGAATCAATTATTTTTTCTTTTTGCTGACAAAAAACCAGATGTTGACTCTTTGTTGAAAATTGATGGAATTATTAGTTAATTTTCGATAAAATTTTACCCACAATATTATGAAGGATTTTTAATGACAAACCAAGAAACAATAGAAAAATTAAATGACGCTTTAAACCGTCTTATTGACGCTTATGAAATTTTACAACAAAAACATGATGAAGCAAATGAAAAAATAAATGATTTAATTGCTAAAAATAGAGATCTTGAGTTTAAACTTACAGATGTAAATACAACAATAGATACTAGAGAAAATAAAATGGATGGTATGCTTAATAAAATACATAAATTGTTAAGTTCTTCAAAACCAGAAACACAGGAGAAATCATCTGAATTTAAAGTAGAATTTAATGATAGTATAAATACAAATGGTAGTATTTTGGATATTAAACTTGATGATGATAGGGTTGAGCATAAGCAAGACGAAAAAACAAGTAAAATTGACTTGGGACGCATGGAATCATTACTTAATGGTTTAAATAAATAAGGTAATTACTCAATTGCTTTATTTGGTTAGTGATTATGATTTACTAAATGAATTTCGTTTATCTTCTATTGACATGTTTGAAACTCATCTGAATTCAATGGCTCCTTCATTATGTGAATATCATTTTGAAAATATTGTTTTATATTCTGATATTCATCAATATCTTAATAAAAATCAAATCGCAAAAGAGTTTTATTTTGGAGACTTTAGAATGTATATTGATTACGAAAATAATATTTACATTGAAAAGGATGATAACTACAACTCAGATGATGATGTTTTAGAGTTATGGTAAGCTCTGATGAAAAACAATCTTTTGATAGTAATTTCAACCGAGAATAAAGATTCAATTTTAAAATTTCCATTATTGTATGGTGGAGTATCAATTCCAAGAGATTATTGGAAACGAGTTTGTATAATTTTTTGGGGCGCTTCAATTTTAAGTGTCAAACATAATGTGGAGATAAGACAAAAGATTTTAAGCATTAAAGAAGAAGGCGTTGAGTTTAGTGCTTGTATTGTTTGCTCTAATGAATATGATGCAGTTGAAAGTTTGTCACAAATAGGGATTGTTTCAAACCATACCGGAGAGCTTTTAACAAAAGCGCTTAAAGATGATAAGCTTTGGGCAGTATTGACTGTTTAAAATATTTTCTTTGCATTTAGTTTATTATTTTGTCTTGAAAACTATAAATTACAAATTATTATTAATAAAATTAATTAATTAAAATTTAAGAGGAAGAAATGAAAATAATCATATTGGTAGCAATTATAATAATATTAATATTGACTTTGATTATACTAAAAAAACAAAAAAATACAAACTATTACAAAAATAAACAAAAAGGCGATGAATACGAAAAAAAAGTAAATGATTACTATAAAAATTTAGGATATGAAACAATAGAAAATGGAAAAAACAAAGGATTACAAGATAACGGAATAGATATAATAGCAAAAAAAGAAAATGAAATTTTATTAATTCAATGTAAAAATTGGAATACAGAAAACAAATACAGAATAAGAGAAAAAGAAGTAAAAGAATTTTACGGAGCATGTCAATTTTTTATGGAAGAAAAAAAAATAAATAAAGAAATAACAATATGTATATATGCAATACCAGAAATAAAAATAATAAACAATAGAGCACTACAAATATTTAAAAAACATATTAAAAAATGTAAATATCAAATAATTTAAATGGCCAATAAGGAGTTGATTAATTCTCCTTATTGTTAATGCTAATAAAGTGGAAGTAATAAAACAACACACAATAAAAACAAAACTATTAAAAGTTTCTTATGCAAAGAAAATCCTTTTTATAAAGTCCGACCCTTTAAAATCCCACTAATAAAAAAAGGTGGCTATGAACCACCTTAATTTAAATCCCTCTAAACGGTAGTTAATCAGACCACCTAAGAAATTCTTTGCATAAAACAATAGGATTGTATCAAAAAATTAATATAAATTCAATAGAAATAATCTAAAAATATCTTTTTTGAATTTCTTTATCTAAAACATACAAATGATTTATATCTTCTTTTTCTGTATTTAACCTATTTTTATAATTAACAAGTTGAAAATCTGATAATTTGGAAAGAATAGGACGGAATTTAGTAATTTTAAAAGTTTCTTTATTAATATTCCAAGTATGAACACCATCAAGAAAAACATTAAGAAATTTAGAAGAAACAGGAACAAATTTAACATATTTTAAATGAATTCTATTATCAACAATTTTGCGAGAATTCAAAACAAATTCAGTATTTTTAGCCCAAATAATATCATCTTGAAGTAATCCATCATCATCAAAATGACGATAATTTATAATTGTTTTATCAAAACTATAATAAATAAAACCACAATCAATAAGCCTTTTAATCTCTTTTAAATCATTTCCAAATTTATATTTAAAATAATATCTAACCTTACGATAAAGAGAAAGATTGCAAAGTGTACGAGATGTCAAAAATCTTCTTATACGATGTTTTACATACCAATAAACAGAATATTGAATTTTTGTATCGTCTTCGTTTTTAAAACTTTTTAAAATATATTTCATTACATAGCCAACTGCACCGCCTTTTTCCTTAAACCAAGTGTATCTAAAACCAATACCGCCAATATTTGCACCCCAAGTCGATTTATTAGTAAAATATTCATAAAACTTCTTTTTAACATCTAAAATTGCAGAAACAGGAAGAAATAACATACAATGTAAGTGAGGAACTCCACTTTTATGAGGTTCGTAGACCCTAAAATAAGTAATCTTATAAGTATCTCTTGATTTTTGAAATATTTGTAAATTAGTAAAGTTATTCCAAATACTAGTTAGAGATTTAGCTGTAGTATTTGGGGAAATGTAATAATTTCCATATTCATCTTTTTTATGATACTTAGCAGGAGCTGTAATAGTGATAAAAACGGGTTTTAATCCTAAATCTTTGGCATTTGCAACAAGAGAATTAACACGATTATTAATTTCAGCAAAATATTTTTTAGGATTTAAGTTAGCACTATAAACAGAGCTTAAAAAATCATCATTTTCAGGAGTTAAAAAACAATTTGATTTATATTTTCTTAAATATTCTTTTTGAAAATCAATTTTTCTATCAATTTCTATTATGTCAGTTTGTGAGATACCGTAAATCTCCATTTTTTAACCTTTTTAATTTTGTTTTATCAATTTAAACCACTATAAAATAGGGGTGTAGTAACTTTTTTAAAAGTAAGCAAGGCTTTTTTGTTCGTTGCGGTGCGGTAGCTCCTCACTCTCAAAAAAGCTTTTATTTCTCTTTTTTCTCTTAATTTTTTATTTAGTATTCAAAATATTTGCTAAACTCCAAAATTTAGAGCGAATAATTTTTTTATTAGATCGTTCTATATTTTGAATTTTTAGAAATGCAGTTTCGGTAGCCGAAAGAAATTTATTAAAATCCCGACAAGCATCAGAACAATAATCTTTAGTTCTACCTTTTCCATTTTGAACAACATTAGAGCCACAAACAGGACAAATAGTTTTAGTACCGAAACTCATTTTTAAAACCTTTCTAGTATCATCTTATCTATTTAGAAATTCAGCAGTCCCAAGGAACTTACTAAGTAAAAATCCTTATCCAAACCAAAAAAACAATCATCTATTTAATACGGATTTGTTTCTTTTTTTGGGAATACAAAAAAAGAAATCTTATTTGGTAGTATTCAAATCTAAAGTTTTATTAACTTCTAAATCGTCCACGAGCTCAAAAACAATAGATAAATTATTTTGATTAGTAGTAGTTGATTTAGACTTAAAAAACCACCCAAGATATGGAATATCCATTAAAAATGGAACACCTGTCAAACTATCATCTTTTGTGGTTTGATTAATCCCAGTAAGGACAAAAAGAACACCTTTTTCAATATAAAAATTTTGTTTAATAGTTTTAGAAGATGTTACAGGCTGATTATTAACATTTGAAAGAATTGAAGATAATTTTAAATCTAAATCAAGAGATACAAAGCTACCAATAAAAGAGGGAGTAATATCTATAAAAAGACCTACATCTTTATAATTTATTGAAGTTGTAGTTTTGCTAGTATCATCATTTAGAACAGTTGTAGCAGTAGGTACAGGAATATTTTGGGCAATATGAAAATTTATAAGTTTATTATCTCTAAGGGTAAGAATAGGGGAGCTCACTAAATCAGAGCTTCCCGAAGTATTTAATAATTTTATAAAAGTATAAAAATTAGATGTTTGAGTTGATGGAATATTATTACCAACAGTATAAGGAGCTGAAACCATATTAAAAAAAAAATTTGTACTATCTGAATTTGATAAATTGATTTTATTTTCCAAACCAAATTCATTTAATTTTTTTAAATTTGTATCTAAAATCGTAATTTTCAATTTTAACTGTTTTGGTAAAAAATCAATACTTTTTAAATAAGAAGATATAAAATTAAAATCATCAATAGATGATAAAATAAAAAGTGTTTTACTAAAAGAGATATAATTGAATTTAATATTAGGATAAAAACTTAAAAAATTTTCAATATCTTTATAATCAAGATAATTAAAAGTTATAGAATTTAATAATGGCTTAATAGAAGTATTGTTATCAAAATTATTTACTAAAGACTTAACTATATAAAAACTATCATTTTGATTTTCTAAAATTAAATTCTTATTAAATAGTAAAGCATTTAAAGAAGAAAGATAATCAGATTGTTTCAAATCCTTAGAAATTAAAAAAGTAAAATTGGAGTTTTCTATATCTTTATCAAGAATTATATTAATTTTATTTAAACGAGAAACAATAGTTAAATAATCTTTAATTGAAATATTTAAAAAATCAGCAAATAAAAAATTAAATAAAAATAATAAAAAAAATAATTGCTTCATTTTAAAAACTTATTAATTTTATATAAGGAAGTGGTAACAGAATAAAAAATAATTTGAGTTACATTATCATCTAATATAATTTTAGAATTATAAGAAGAATTAGAGGAGGACAAAAAAGTTTTAAAATCATCAAAAGAATAATTTTTATTATTAAAATTACAACCCAATAAATTATCACAAGTTACAGAAAAAACTAAATTATCATCTTTTGACATTATATTAAAATTATCAATATTAACAGGTTTATCAATTGGAACAGGATTAAAAGATCGTAAATTTTCTTTTTTTGAAACATCAGGAAAAAAAGAAGTAATATTTTTATCAACAAAAGAAGAATTAGGATTATCAAAATAAACGGGTGTAGAATTAACATCAAAAGAAGTTTGATTGGAATTTGATTTATTAATCAAAGAATTAAAAACATAATAAAAAATAAAAACAACAAAAATAAAACCAATAAAAATAAATTTAATATATTTAAATAAAATAGATTTTTGATTAGAAATATTACCACTTTGATATAAAGAAAATACATCATTCTTAAGTGTCAAAGTAATTTTTTCAAAAAAATCAGCTTTACGCATAGAAAAAGAAGAAAACTTTTTAAAAGTTAATTGTTTAGAAAATAATTTTTTAGAGCGAGGTTGTGCCTCAATAAATATTTCAGGTACAGCCCTATATTTGCTATGAATTAATGTCTTATTTTGAGTAATTAACAAAATTTCATGGAATAAATGACGATGATATGTAAGCCAAAAAACTTTAACAGTATCTTCTTTAGAAAAAAAATCATGACATTCATCAAAAACAAAAAAAGCCCTGTAATAACCTTTTTCTTTTGAAAATTTTATCAATTCATCATCTACATTATCACTATTTTTTGAAATATTATAAATTGTATGTAATTGTTTTAAAAATAAATAAAAATCATCTATATCAAATTTTAAAAAATCAATTGAACTATTTGGAAAAACATTAAAATTTAAACCACCAATATTTGAATAAATAACATCAAATTCACTAGGATTTAAATCGGAAAGTAAATTATAAATTTTATCAACAGCAAAATAAGATTTTCCACTTCCAGGAAAACCAACAAGTAAAGTAATCACTTAAAAATCCTTTATTAAGAGCGAATGAATGCCAAAATTTGCTTAACAATAAAGCCACTAATGATAAAACTAAGAAAAACATTTAAACCAGCTATAAAACCAAGATAACAAGCAACATTAAGAGATGAAGATACAAGACCGTAACCTAAAGTAACTTTTGAAAGAAAAAAGCTAATCATAGTATTTATAGCAGTATAAAAAACACCTATAAGAGCAATTTTTGTAACAATTGGATTTTTAGCAATAATCCCTAAAAATTCAAGAATAATAGTAAAAATAGCCAACATCAAACAGTCCTAAAAACAACAATAAATCCAGCGATATAACCTGCAAATAGAAAAATATCTCTAATTAATTGTATATTTCCAGAGCCTAATTTGGAAATATTAAAAACCTCATAAGAACGACCACGAACAGAGAAAATAATTGGAGCAGGAGCACTACAATTAGAACTAATTAGAATTTTAGAATTAGATTTAAAACCACTATCAGCATAATTAGAAATGGAACTATTTAAAGAAGTATAATCACTAGAATTGTTACTATCAAATTTATGATTTTTTGCTAAACCCTCCAAAGAAGTATCTTTATCAGTTTCTTTAGTAAAAAAATCACTAATCTTTTGAAAAAAACCAGTTATATTTGACAACATAGAAGTATTATCAATAATTTTATTTAAGTAAGGAGTGTAGTCAATAGAATTAGAATTAGAACCACAAGCATTTTTAGCAGATGTTGCAGTTTGACTATCAATAGCTATCTCACTAAATTTAAAATAAGGAGCTGACATTGTAAAAACATAAGGAACATCAGCCAAATTTTTAACATTATATAACCATAAATAACTATAAAAAGATGTTATATTTGCAGGTAGACAAGGAATATCATTAACTAAAATAACATTATTTGTTAAAATACCACCATCATTCATTTTGGTGATTAATCTTTCATCATCCCTACTTGATATACCTTTACTTTGTACAAATTCACCACTATCAAAAGAAGAGGTGTACATAATTAAAGATGGAATATTGCCACCACAAGCGACACTCGAACTATCATAAAATTGAAATGGTGTCCAAACTTCATCTAATGAGGAATCTTGAGCAGTATTTAATGAATTTAACAAAAATTCTTTACCTGTTTTTTTACCAATACAAGTTATAGTTAAATTAACGCCAAACAATGAAATAGCAAAAAATAAAAAAATAAATGTTAATTTAAACATAATTAAAACCTATCTTTAAATAATGAAAGTGGTGCAGTTATACCCCAAATAATAAAACCTATATTAAATACTAAACTAAAAAAATAATTAAAAGTTTCATTATCAATCAATGGATAAATTGGCATAAGACTAGCAAAAAGATTAGTAACAAAAAATAAAAATAAAAATGTTAATTTCATTGAGAAATCCTATATAATAAAAAAGTAGCACATATAAGACCACTTAAGCCATATAATAAATTTAATTGATAAACATCCAAATTTGTATTAGAAGTATATTTGGAAATATAATCATCAAAATATGGTTTTGGAATTTGATTAATAATAGGATGATTTTGGGCAACATTATCATAAACCCATTCAGTAATATTGTTATCAAAAATATATTTATTAACGGAAGGAAATAAATCAATGTGCGAAGAATTAACAACACAATTTGGAACATTAAAAAAAACTTTTGTGTCAGTATAAATTGGGCGGTCATTTAATTGTGTTCCTGTATTAGCAGTCCACCACATAGAAAATTTTGAACCTTCAGCAAGTTGATAACCAACAGTAAAATCATTATAATATTTTAAAAAATAAACACTATAAACACATTGATACGAACCATTAACATATACAACAGTTGAATTTGCACCAAATAAAAAGCTTGTAAAAATAAAATAGATAAAAAATAATTTTAACATTTATAAACCTTTTAGTAAAAAGGGCAGTAAAACCGCCCAAAAATTAAAGTAATGATTTGATTCGTTTGAAACCAAAAATTACAACATAAACGCCCAAAATAGCAGTAAAAACAACAGTTACATCTGAAATAATACCAGCAGTATCAGGAGCAGAAATAGCCCCGAAAGAGCTAGTTGAAGCAACAGCTAAAACACCAACAGCCAACAAACCTTTTTTTACAGAATTAGACATAATGAACCCCTTTTAATTTATACAGTGGGCTTACATTCTATTACGGTTAGAAATGCCACCGCTTAAGAAACTAAAACAATCTTTGATATATCATCTACTTTAAATTTAAAATTGTCAGCATTAAAATATGGTAAGAGTAAATCTTTTCCAATATATTCAATAAACTTTTTATATTCAACAAGTAAACGATTATCGTCAAGAGTTATCTGAACAAGTTGAGAAATAGGGGTTATAGTCTTAACTTTTTCACCCATTACAATTTTGTCTTTAGTAACAAATAAAATAAATTTAAGCTTCAAAGAACTTGAATATTTTATTTTTTCGCCATCTTTTGTAATCATTTCACCAGCCTCAACCAAATCAACACCATCAAGTTTTCCAAATAAGTAATTGCCATGTTGTGATATTTCAACCTTTTTCATTTTCTAATCCTTTGTTTTTATTTATTGGGCTTACATTTTTAAAAATGCCAAAATCATGTTTTTTAATATCTTTTAAATTATGAGTTTTTAAAAAATTTCGCAATAAAAGAGGGCGTGTAATAGTAAATTTCAAATCACTTTTAGAAACATAATCAATAATAAATAACAAATCTTTTTTAGAATAACCATCAATATTTATTAAATGATTAATAGATTTTAAATTTTTTGAAATATCAACAGATGAAGTTGCAGGGATTTTTTGAAAAAAATAATTAAAAACATCATTAATTAATTCAAGTTCCAAACTACTACGAGTAATTAAATTATAATTACGATTTTTAGGAAATAAAGGCTTAAGCGTATTAATAGAATAAACATAAGTAGAAATATTTTTTTTATTAATAGATTTTTTAATTTGTCTTGAAATGTATAAATTTTCAATTAAAACTTTAAAACAATTTGCAATGGTGTTATTACATTTTATGCCAATTTCGTTTTTAATGTCAATATTCAAAATATCGTATTTATCACAAGTAAGTGCAATATAATTTAATAATCTAAAAGCAGTATTTGAAATATTTTTATCAAATAATGCGTAAGATAAAATATTTTGATAATTATGGTTTAACTGTAATAATTCTTTTTTCATAGTTGAAGTATACATTTTGTCTTGAAAACTATAATTTTCAAAGTTTTATTTATCATTTCTTTGATAGACTATTTGGTTTAAAAATAAATATAAATTACAACAAATGGATTCATATGAAATATCTACTTGACAATAAAGAAAATGTAACACAAAGTTTGCTTTTTTGGTGTGATAGATTTATGAGAAATAAACTCACAAACTTATCAAATCGGCATATTAAAGATAAAGATTTATTTAATCAAATTCTGCAAAAACTTTCAAATGGAACTCAAACTATTTATGAATTACAGATAATTATCAAAGATGCTAGAAATTTAGGGCTTAGTGGGATTAATACATATTTTAATCCAATTTATAAGTTGTATAACTATTTAATCCCTTTAAAGCTTAATTCATTAAAGGATATCGACGAGGATATTTTGAGTGATTTTTTGGCAACTTCCACAAGTAATCTTTCAGATGCATCAAAAAAGAATCATCGAATCGCTATTGTTTCATTTTTTGGTTATATAGATAAACAAAATTATGCACTTAATGGAGAAGCTCAAAATCACGCTTACCTGTATAATATTGAACTTAAAAATTGGGGTGGAATCAAAGGTAAAAGTGGTACAAAACTCCCCTCTTTTATGAATGAAAATGAGATTAAAAGATTTTTAGAGGCCATTGAAGTTTTCCCTTTTAGTTTAAAACTTCAAGCAAGAAATAAAATAATTATAAAAATTATTATATACACAGGAATCAGAGTTTCTGAAGCTATAAGTATCAAGCTCAAGGATATTCACAAAGAGGATAAGATTTATATGATTCAAGTTAGAGGCAAGGGAAATAAGCCAAGGGTTGTCATGATAAAAGAAGATGTTATTTTGAAAGATATGGATGAATGGATGGAGCTTAGAAGATGTGAAGGCAACCTACTATTTTGCAATCAAGGAGGAAAGGAATTAACACAAAGTTATATTAGCAGGACGGTTGAAAACATACTTTTAACTGCTGGAATTAGAAAAGAAAAAAATGGTGCCCATATGTTAAGACATAGTTTTGCTACCCTACTTTATCTAAAACATCGTGATTTGATTTTAGTACAAGAAGCACTTGGGCATAGTGATATCAATACTTCAAGAATTTACACCCATTTTGACAAAGAGAGACTGAGAAAAACTACCGATTTGTTATGATATTTATATTTGAAAAATTTTGACCTTTTAGCATATCTAGTAAAAATACAAAATTATCAAATTTCATCTCTTTATCGCATGAAATATTAATTTTCTGAGTATTTTTAAATTTTGATAATTCAATATTGATGTCAATATTTTCAATTTTTTTCTCATCAAAATAGATTTCACCACTCTTTTTGATATATATATTAATCTCTTTTTGTTTCTCTAAAATGTTACTGTTTTTTGCAACAGCTAAATCAAGAGGAATTGCACCTTTTGCGATAAAAGTAGCAGTTGTTAGCACAATGACCAACAATACAAGCATAATATCAATAAATGGGATTACATTAATTGAATCAAATTTATTTAATTTCATCTTACATTCTTTAATTTTGAGCTATTTGCCAAAGTGCTAATTTAACTTCAATTTTTCGTAACAAATGGTTGTAAAACATCATTGAAGGTATCGCTACAAGAAGTCCAAGAGCAGTTGCTTTTAGTGCAAAAGCAAGTGAAGTCATAATTATTTTTGCATCAATTTGCCCAGTTTGTCCCATCTCAAAAAATGTAATAAGTATCCCTAGCACAGTTCCTAAAAGACCAATATACACACTATTTGAGGCTATTGAAGCTATTATTGAAGTATTATTTGTTAGTTCTATCTCTAGTGATTCTTTTTTAGCAAAACTCTGTTCATTAAGGTTTTTGTAAAACATTAATCTTTCTATATAAAAAAATAGAGCTAAAAACCCCATTAGTAGTAAAATACCCAAAATACCATAATCAACCGCAATTTTCATCAACCCAATATCCATAATAACTCCAAAATTAAATATATTATTTATGTTATCAAATTAGTGTTAAGTGGTTGTTAATTTGTGATTGCTATAATCCAAATCTGTTGAATAAATCTACAAAGGAGTTTTTATGACTGAAGAATATGAAGATGATGATTTTATGGAAGATGAAGATGAGCTTGTTGATGATAGCCTTTATGGAATAGATGGTTTTGAAGATGAGAGTGAAGAAGATGAGGAAGATTTTTATGAATATGATGATGAAGAAAATGATGATTCACAAGATGATGACTATTGATATAAATAGTTAAATTAAAATTTTGCATATTGATTAAAATCAAAAGTCAATATGCTGCACCTCTAATTATTATATATTTTGAAATAAATCAAAAAACAACAATAAAATATAACTTGAAAGTCAAAAAATATTTAGCCTTAATTATCTTAAGCTAGAATAGTTTTAAATAAAAATCATGTAAATACAAAAAAGGGATATATATGTTAACACTTAATCAAGCAGTACACAATCTTGATGAACTTATTAAAAAAGTTGAATTTACGAGACTACAAGTAAGTCCACACAAAATTGTACAAATAATAGGTGTCAGTAAATATAATACAAGTGATGATGTTGCCCTACTCTATCAAGCTGGACAAAGAGCATTTGGTGAAAATAAGGTACAAGACTTAAAAGAGAAGCAAGATGCATTAGAAGATTTGCCGTTATCGTGGCATTTTATTGGAACGCTACAAAAAAATAAGATAAATAATCTTATAGATTTAAATCCTATTTTAATGCATTCGCTAGATAGTTTAGATTTAGCCAGCGAACTCGATAAAAAATTGAAGTTGAAAAACAAAACAATGAATTGCTTATTACAAATCAATAGTTCATTTGAAAAGACAAAGGCTGGTGTTAAACCTACTGATGCTGTTTTTATTTACAAGACAATTGAAGAAAAATATGAAAACATTAAATTAAAAGGTGTTATGAGTATTGGAGCAAATAGTAGCAATAAAGATGATATTGTGAAAAGTTTCCGTCTGACAAAGGAGATATTTGACAGATGTGATGGTGCAACTATTTGTTCGATGGGTATGAGTAGTGATTTTGAATTAGCGATACTAAACGGTTCAACTATGATTAGGGTTGGAAGTTCCCTTTTCAAATCAAATTAAAAAGGTAAAAAATTGAAAATTCTTTTAACTGGGGCAAATGGCTATATTGGAAGAAGGCTAAAATATAAATTACTTGAGGATAAAAGTATTGAGTTGAGACTTCTCGTAAGAGATAATAAAGCAATTTCATCAAAAATTGATAAAATTGAGATAATTGAAGGATCAACTTTTGATACAAACTCTTTAAAGATAGCTCTTTGTGGTGTTGATGTTGCTTATTATTTAATACATAGTTTGGCTTCTAAAGATTATGAAGAAAAGGATAGAGTTAGTGCTAAAAATTTTTTAGATGCGGCTATATTCTGTGGAGTTAAAAGGATTGTTTATCTAGGTGGATTAGGTGATAAAGATACAGCATCCACCCATCTTAAAAGCAGAATTGAAACCGGGGAAATATTATCATCAAATGGGGATAAAATAAACACCATTTGGTTTAGGGCTGGGGTTATTATAGGTTCTGGAAGTGCTAGTTTTGAAATAATTAGAAATATTGTCCAAAAACTTCCAATTATGATTACCCCAAAATGGGTAGATACAAAAGCTCAACCAATAGGTGTTGATGATGTTATAGAGTATTTGTACCAAGGAGCTTATGTTGGAAGCGATAATAATTTGGTAGTTGATATAGGAGCTGAACAAATGTCATACAAAGATATGATATTGAAAATGGGGGAAGTTATGGGGCTAAGGAGATTTCTGTTTCCCGTACCATTTTTATCACCAAAAATATCATCATATTGGCTTACAATCTTTACTCCTATTCCTTACAATATTGCTAGTTCTTTAATTGATGGATTAAAAAGTGAAGTTGTAGTAAAAAACAATAATAGTGAAAAATATTTCAATATCATTCCAAAAAGCTATAAAGAATCAGTTGCTAAAGCACTCATGGAGATAGAATCAAACCAAGTAATAAGTAGATGGAGTGATAGCTATGGTGAAATTTGGGAAAAAGAACACACTAAAGATATAGCAAATGCGATTTTTATTGATAGAAAAATAGTTAAGCTTAATGGTATCAGTAGTGAAGATGTTTTTAACTCTTTTATATGCATTGGGGGTGAAAACGGTTGGTTTGGATACGATTTTTTGTGGAATATTAGAGGATTTATTGATAAACTTTTTGGTGGCTATGGTACTAATAGAGGACGAAGGGATAGTTGTAATTTACGAATAGGTGATGGAGTTGATTTTTGGAAGGTAATAGATGTCACGGAAAATAAAAGGTTACTACTTTTTGCTCAGATGAAATTGCCAGGGAAAGCTTGGCTTGAATTTGTTATTGAAGATGATAAACTTATTCAAAGTGCATATTTTTATCCAAATGGATTATTTGGTAGGCTTTATTGGTATAGCCTTATTCCTCTTCACTGGTTGATTTTTACAAATATGATAAATAATATTATTAAAAATTCTAAAAATTAAATCTCTTTTGATTTTTCATTTGTAAGTCCGTAGATAAAACTAAAAATTTCAGCAACAGCTTTATACATTTGCGGTGGAATCTCTTGATTGACTTCAATTTGTTCAAGCATTGAAGCCATATCTTCATCTTTTTTGATCGGAATGTCATATTTTGTTGCAATATTTATAATTTCATCAGCAAGATACCTACTCCCTTTTGCTACAACCTTTGGCGCATTATTTATCTCTTTATCATACTGTAAAGCGATAGCTTTTTTATCGTTAAATTCATCTTTATTGTTTTGTTCGTTATTCAAACAATCACCTCCACGCAAGTTGTTTGATTATTAAATTTGTCATCAAATTGCGATAATTTAGCACCAGTATTTTCATCAAGTTTATCAATTAAGCTAATATGTTGAATCAAAATAGCAGATTCTTTTAGGTTTTTTCGTAAAGTTGGTAAGTTTGTAGATATTTTATCTTTTAGTATCTCATTTTGTGTAAAAAAACCAAGACTTATATGGTTTTCATTGTCATAAAATATATTTATTTTCAAAACTCCAAAATCTTTTAGGGTTAATTTTATATGGCAAGTGTATTGTTTTTGATCCTCTTTTTTAAATTCAATATCCCCATCTTCAAACTCACTCCAATCAAAAGGTAAATGTGTATAAATTGAGTTATTAAGATATGAATTAAGTTGAAAATACTCTATTTGTGAAATTAGTTTTAAAGCTAAATTTTTAATTTCTAAATCATCTTGTTCACCAACTAAAAGTAAAATATTTTTTGTATTACTTGAAAGTATTGTTTTTTCGATTGAGGATTGGAGACTTTTGGTATCAATTTTTTCAATGTCAATTAATAGTGATTTTAGAAGCAATGTATTTTGTGGATTTTGATTTTTTACTTCGATTAATTCAATCATTTTTTTTATCTCATTTCCAAAATTTTCAAATGTTTTAAAAATTTGAGTATTTTTAGAAAAATTTAGGAGAACTCTGTTTGATGTTTGTTTTTCAAAAAGTTCAGTAAAAAGATTTTTTAATGCGTCACCAACTGTACTATTTTTGATATTTTGATTACTTTGTGGTAGAAATTGATTGTTGTTAATATTTGTACTATTTTCACTTAAAATATTTTTTTGTCCAAGTTTTAAAAGTAATGCTTGTTGATTATTGGTAAGTGTTTCTTGATTTATTTTCATAATTTTTATAATAACTGATTTTTGCTCAAAAGTGCAAAAAAATAGCTCTTATTTCGCTAACAACTATTTTTTGATAAAATCTTACTTATGAATATTAAAGCACTAATTACAGAAAAAAATATTAAGCCAACCGTTGCTCGAATGAGTATTTTAGAGATTTTAAATAATGCGCATAAGCCATTGAGTTATGAAGATTTTAAACCACAATTAACCATGGATAAGGCTACTTTTTATAGAAATATATCAAAATTTGAAATTGAAGGATTGTTAAATTCTTTTGAATCAAATGATAAAAAAAGGTATTTTGAATTAAAAGTTCAGCCACATGCTCATTTTGTATGTATATCTTGTAACAGCATAGAGTGTGTAAAAAAAATAAATTTTGAACTTGATGGATATGAAGTTACAAATATTACGATCAATGGTAGATGCAAGAAATGTTTAGATAACTAAAATTATGGTGTAATTTGCCAAAAGGGTAATTACACCTTGTTTCTGTGATTTAAAACATCCTTGTAGTCTTGAATAAATGATTCCAAACTTTGATACCCTTCTGTGAAATCAAAATTATTATCATTGTCTCTAGCGAACCTTTCAATTTTGGCTGTTAGTTTAAAAATTAAAGACAATTTAATACTACCACTTGAGCCTTTTAGTGTATGTGATATTTCCCTTATAGTTGCAAAGTCTTTCTCTTTGCATGCATTAAGTAGAGCTTCTTTTTTATTATCAAAATTATTAAAAAATGATTTTAAAAGTCCTAATATAATTTTTGGCTCAACACCAAATTCTTTTGCAACATTATTTACATCATAGGTTACAATATCTCCTCCATTAAAATCTTCACGATTTAATGTGCTATCTGATGAACTGTTTGTTTTTAGATATTTGTGTAGTATTGAATCTAGATTTTTCATATCAATTGGCTTTGGAAGATAATTATCAATCCCAGCTTTAAAATATGTTTCTTTATCTCCTTTTATTGCATTTGCAGTCAATGCAACAATATTTGTGTGTGGGATATTATTCTCTTTTTCATATTTTATAATCTCTTTGGTGGCATCTATACCATTCATAATTGGCATTTGAATATCCATAAAAATCAAGTCATAATTTCGGTGATTTTTACAATATTCTTCCACTGCTAATTTACCATTCTCGACAATTTCTGTATCAATAAAACGATTTTTTAATAAAATATCAATTAACATTTGATTGGTTGTGTTATCTTCTGCAACCAAAATTGTATGTTCGTGTGGATTATGACTGTAATGATCTTCTTTTGGATGCTCTGTTGGTGAAATAGATTCGCATTTTTCAATCGTTAAAATAAAATAAAATTCAGCACCTTTGTCGGATTCACTATCAAGTTTTAATTCCCCTCCTGCAAGAGCTATTATTCCCCTTGCAATAGAGACTCCAAGTCCTGTTCCTCCAAATTTGCCATTTATAAATTTATCTGCTTGTGAAAAAGCTTCAAAAATAAGTGCTTGCTTCTCTTTTGGAATACCAATGCCGGTGTCTTTGATGCTGTATCTTATTGTTGCTTGTTTCTCATCTTGTGACAATACTTTGACGCTAAATATTATCTCACCTTTTTGTGTAAATTTAACTGCATTACCAATGATATTAAAAAGCACTTGTTTCATTCTGTTTGTATCACACATCAAACAATCTGGAAGATTATCATCGATGTCAATAATATAGTTCAGCCCTTTTTTTCTTATTTGTGGCTCAAACAATTGGGCTGTTTTTAAAAGTTCAAATTTGCATCTATTTGGCTGTCTATCAAGTTCTAATTTGCCAGCTTCCATTTTTGAGAAATCCAAGATGTCATTTATTATTGTTAGAAGTATTTTTGAGCTTATATTACACATATCAATGTATTCTTCTTGAGTTTTGGTAACTTCTGTATCTTTTAGGAGAGATAAAAAACCAACTATACCATTTAGTGGAGTTCTTATTTCGTGACTCATGTTTGCTAAAAATATATCTTTCGCTTTTTGCCCTTCTTGAGCTATTATGAGACTGTTTGATAGTTCCAGTTGGTGGTTTATAAGATTTTGCACATTAATTGAGTCGTTAAGTTTATTTTTTTCGATTTCTAGCATTAGTTGATGGGTTTTTTTATTTAATTTGTAGATTAAAAAAAGTATAGAAAAACTAAAAATAAAACCAATTAGAAGTAAAGCGTAAAAATCCCTTATGATCGATTTGATAATACTTGGCTCACTTAGAGCCAGTAAAAGTGCAATAGAAATGATAAGAAAGACTATAACGGTTACAACAAAATACGATATAAGTTTATACATAAATTCTCTCCCTTTTTCTTCTTTCAATAACCGATAATTTGATTGTAAACAATGCACCATCATCGTGATTTGCTACATCAATCGTCCCTCCAAGATGACTCACAACTAAAAGTTTACTCATATACATTCCAAGACCAGTTCCATTTTTACCTTTAGTGCTTACATAAGGCTCAAATATTGTGTTGATGAGTTCATTTGGAATACCTCCCGCGTTGTCTTTTATTGTTATAATGTAAGCATTATCACTCATATCAATAATAATTTTAATTTTTGGATTTATTGTATGTTTTTCTTTGAATTCATCTATTGAATTTTTTATTATATTGATTACAACTTGTGTAAACTTTGAACTATTTAACTCTATTGTTAAATCTTTATCAATTTTATAATCAATTGAAAAGTCAATATTGTATTCTGTTATGTCAGCTTTTATGAGAGAGATGAGCTGATAAAATATTGCTCCAATTTTAACTGTTTCTTTAATATCTGATGGTCTTAAAAACTCAGTAAAATCATGTATTGTCTTACTCATATATTCAATTGTTTCATTTGAATTTTCAATTATTTCATTTAATTCTTTTTTTGAGTATTTACCAGTCATTTGCATCATCTCAAGATTTGCTATATTTAAACTGATAACATTCAAGGGTTGTTTCCATTGATGAGCTATCATAGCTATCATCTCGCCCATAATTGCAAATTTTGATTGATTGATTATTGTTGCTTGGTTTTGCTCTAATACTTTGGCTTGTTCTGCTAGTTTTTCACTCAGTGTGTCATTGTAGCTTTTTAGATGCTCATTGAAGGCTTCTGCAACTTGAAGGTGTTCGATAGCTAATCTATCGTTAATAATAGATTTACTGACTTTATATAAAATGTTGTATAAAACATCAGTTTCAAATGGTTTGATTATAAGATAAACCGCTCCAATATTTATCAGATTTGTTATTTTATCGACCTCGCTAGCTTCTGTTATTACAATAAAAACTTGTTGATTGTTGAGTGCGTATAACTCATCAAAAAGTTTGTATGTATCAATTTGTGGTATATCAAATAGTACAAAATCATAATAAAAGTTATTTTTTTTATAGTAATTTTTGAATAGTTCTAAACCATCTTGCTCGTTGTGTACAAAATCAATCGAGTGAAAAAGTTTAGAAATAAGAACCTCATGAGAATCTTCACAGATTAATTTATTGCTATAGCAAAGCACATCTAAATCACTAGTGTATTTGTATATATCATTAGGGTAGTTCATAAATAGTTCCTTAAATATTAAAAAAACTCTAAATCATCATCATCCTCATCTACTTTATTTTTGGCTTTACCTTCAAGTAATGTTCCAAATAAAGTAATATTGTCTCTGAGTGATTCATAGAAGTAACCAGTGTCTTCAACTGTTTCTTCAAAGAACATGTCGATAACAAATTTTTTAATATCATTTATTAAAAAATCAAGCACATCAAATGCCTCTAGTTGTTCGGTATTGTCTTTATCAAGAACAACCTTGCTCAGTATTTCAGAAAGTCTTCCGAGCTCAACAGCTTCAAGTTGAAGATTGTCAAAATGTAAAAATGTAGAGTATAATTTTTCAATATTTAAGACAATTAATTCAAATGCATCAGAATCATCATAATTTTTATAAACTATTAAATCATAAGTCTCACTTAAATCATTTAACGAGTCAATCAAAGAAGCTTTTTGAGTTTGTAAAAATTTATATCCAACCGGATCTTTTAGTTGTAAATTATACATAAAGTCCTTGATTGTCTCTTTTACTCTTTGTTCCTCTTTTTTTTCAACTACTTTTTGGTAATTACTTTTCGTTACCTCTTCATTTTTATTTAAAATCGCATTTGCATATTTTTTAAATTTTATTCTCTCCTGCTCTTTTTTTAATTGTATTGTTTTTAGAACCCTAAAGATAGTAGTGAAAAGATTATCAAGATTTACAGGTTTTCGTAAAAAACCATCAACACCAATATTGAGTAAATCAACAAGATACTTCTCCTCGGTGTATGCTGAAGATATTAAGATTGATTGTTCTGGATTTCTAGCTCTTATCCCTTTTGCAAGCATTATCCCGTTTGTTTTTGGCATTTGAATATCACTTATAACAAGGTCAAAATTTTCTTTTCGATACATCCTCCAAGCCTCATCACCATCATTAGCTGTTTTTATTAATGAAAAATATTTACTTAATACATTTTTAAAAATTCCTAATATTACAGCGTCATCGTCAACCAAAAGAACTTTTTTCCCTTTTGCTAACTCTTTTAATGCATTTTCATCGTTTTTCATTGTTTCTCCTAAATTTTTTACTAAAGTTTGTTTATCTCTTTTATGATGTTGAATATTGATAGCTCAGCTACAACAGCACCTATTTGATTTGCTACATTTGGCATTCCGTAAACTACACAAGTTTGTTTGTTTTGTCCATATGTCTGACAACCAGCATTTCTTAAGGTCTTAAGACCAACAGCTCCATCATCTCCCATACCGGTCAGAATAAATGCTGTTACATTATCTTTAAATACCTTATTTATAGAATTGAATAATACATTTACACTTGGTTTGTGTGAGTTTACTTTTGGAAAATCTTTAAGTTTTACTATATATTGACCTTTTGAATTCTCCTCAACTTCCATATGGATACCACCTTTTGCAATGATAATCTTATTATCACATATCACTTCACCATCGGTTGCTTCTACAATTAGTGATTGCGTAATATTGTTTAGTCTTGAAGCAAAATTATGTGTAAATCCCTCTGGCATATGCTGAGTTATTACTATCCCTTGATGATTCGGTTTTAGTTTTGTAACTATCTCTTCGATTGCTTGAACACCACCAGTGCTTGAACCAATAGCTATAAAATTTTTAGACGGCTCCCCTGCTTTAACATTTTCTTGTGATACCAATTTCCCTTCAATTTTGTTTGGTAAGAAATTAATTTTAGACATTGATGCAGCTTTTATTGCATTTACAAAAATATCCTTTTGCTCCATGAAATATTCTTTTACATTTATTTTTGGTTTTAAAACAATATCAACAGCCCCAAGTCTAAGTGCATCAATTGCTTCCGTTGAGCCTTTTTCTACTAAAGTTGAACATATAATTACAGGTATTGGTTTTTGCTCATTTATTTGTTTTAGAAATGTTAAACCATCCATTTTTGGCATCTCAATATCCAAAATAAATACATCTGGTAAACCAACTTTTCTAAATACTTCAAAAGCATCTACTGGATTTGGAGCTTCACCAATAATTTTAATATCATCTTCATCTTTTAGCATTTTAATTATGGAATTACGAACCATCATTGAGTCATCTATTATAAAAACTTTTATCATATATGTTTACCTTCTTAAAAAAATTCTAGTTCAGAATCGCTCTCTTTTGGCTTTGAACCATCAAAAGTATCTTTCATGAACTTAAATGAATTTTTAAGTGAATCTTCTACTACATAAATATCATCAAATTGTTTTTCTATAAAATATTTATCTAAGAATATTGCAATGTCTTCAACAAGTCTTGCTAAATATTCAAAACCATCTATATTTTCAACTTTGACATTATCTTTGTTGAAAGTTTTTAGGAATTTATCGAACATTTTAATGAACTTTTTAATTGTATCGGATGACATCATATAGCCATTTACAATTTGAGCAACTTTTGATATATTTTTTTGGATATTTTCAAAAACTTCATCACTTAAATCACCATCATCTATTTGCTGAACTGCTTTGTGTAGTTCTTCACTTATAATCATAACATCAATCTCAAATGCATCTCTGTAAGCACCTTTAGAGATCTCTTTGCTTCCTGATTTTACTTCATTTGTACTATCAACAACTAAGTGAAGCAGGTTGTAAAGTTTTGATATAAGATGGTTATCTGACGCATTTGGTGTAAATACAATATCACTAATATTAACCAATAATTCATTTTTGAATTTATCATCATAAAGACAACATAGTCCAAGTTTTACATCTTGAATTCTTATTAAATGTTCTAATGATGTTGTAACATAATCTTTGTGTTCTTTTGAATTTATAATGATTACATTGATATTGTTGCTAATAACAAATGAACTTAGGTTTTCTACATTAAAAGTTGTCATTTCAAGGAAAAAAGTTTTATGAAAATATTTAAAAACTTCATTAAATTTACTTAGTTTTTCATCGCCGATTATGAGTAGGTTTAATTCCTTTACAACATAAGGAAAATATTGTTTTTTTATCTTAATCATAGTTACACCTTTTGATATATTGCATTATGCAAATATTTTATATTTTTAATTTTTTTATCATCAAAATGCTCAGTTAAGCTGATGATTAAATATCCACCAATCTCTAAATTACTTACAACATTATTTATTACCTTTAATTTTGTTTCCTCTTTGAAATATAGCAATACATTTCTCAAAAAAATTACATCAAACATACCAAGTTCTTTGTTTTCATCCAAAAGATTATTTTCGAAAAATGAAATATCTTTATTTATACCCATATCTATAAGCATTTTGTCTTTGTGTTTATTGGATCCACGAAGGCAATATTTTTTTTGGTACTTTGATGGAATTTTTTCACTCCATGACAAAGGATAAAGTCCTCTTCTTGCAATATCAAGTGTTGATGTGTTTATGTCCGTTCCAACCACTTTCCATTTACCATTTGATATAAATATATCAAGAACCATAGCAATTGAATAAGCTTCTGCACCCATTGATGCAGCAGCACTCCAAACTTTTAAGCTATTACTATTTTTCGCAATATTTTCTAAGAATTCAAAATGTTTTGTTTCTCTAAAAAAATAGGTTTCATTAGTACTAAGTTCATTTATAAATTCAGTTTTTTCAGCATTTGAGATTTGAACTATTTTTAAGTAACTTGAGTAAGAAGTAATATTATGAAATCTAAGTCTTTTGTCAAGTCTTGACTGAACCATTTTCATTTTAGTATCACCTAGTGATATTCCAGTCTCTTTAAAAAGTAATTTCTGCACTATTTGAAATTCTATTTCACTAATTTCTATTGGTCCCATATTAAATCTTGATATATTCATTAATGGTTTTGGCTAGAGCTTTTATGTCGATTTTTGTTATTACTTTTGCAACTCCCATTTGCAACAATTCCGCTTCCATAATATGGTTTGACATATTTGTAAAAACTAAAATATTTATATCTCTATACTTTTCATCATGAGTTAAGATTTTAACAACCTCTTTTCCATTTAATACTGGCATCTCAATATCTGTTATTATTAGTCCAATATCATCTTTACTTGTTTGATTTAGTTCATATATTAGTTCATTTCCATTGTTAAAAATTTGATGTTTTATCCCCAATCTTGTACAAGTTTTGTGGATTAGATTTCTAATTAGTGAGCTATCATCAGCGAAAAATACAATTTTTTCACTTTTAACATTGTTGCTGTTTAGTATATCAAGATCCATAGAAACTCTATCTTTTTTGTCACCAAAAACATCAAATAGTATCTTGTCAGAGTCAATAATTGTACACAAAACCTCTTTTTTATCCACTATAACCTTAGAGATAAAAGTAGATTTTGAATTCCCGCTAGCGTTATCTTGCATATTTGATGGCTCAATTGTTGTTATATATTCAACTGCTTTTACTACTAAACCAAATTTGTACCCACCAAATGAAACAATAATTACGAGTTCATAGTCTTTATCGTCAAGTATGGTTGAGCCAATCCATTTATCAAAACTAACCAATGTAAGCATCTCACCTCTTACATCGGCTGTTCCAACTATCAGATTGTTATCGTTATTTTTTACAATATTTAAATCTTTATAAACAACAAGCTCCTCTATTTTTGAGACATTTTTCCCATAATAGTGACCTTTTGAGTCTAGAAATAAAAGATATTGATTTGCGTCATTTGCATTCGTTGATACAAGTTTTACTAAATCTAGCTCATCTTCATCATCATAAAAGTCATAAGCAAGTGCTTCGTTCTCTAGCATCTTAAATCCTTGGTATTATTTGTTAAATTAGTTATATTTATACAACAACTTTTTTGAGTATCCAAAATTTTACAAATCAGATACATCAAGAACTTCATTTTCGTCAAGAACTATAATATCCTCATTGTTGTATCTCGCCATAAATTTAATAAATTTTGTATCAATTTTCATTCCAAAAGATGGAGTTTCTGTGATACTGTTTTTATCAAGACCATCAACTTCAAAAATCTCATCAATTAGAATTCCAATTGTGTGCTCTTTATTATTTTGAAATATTTTAAGGATAACAATTGATGTTCTGTCATTTGTAATGGTTTTTCCAAGTTCAAACCTATCGAGAAGATCAACCACACCAACCAAATTTCCCCTTAGGTTTAAAATCCCATTTAAGTAACTATTGCATTTTGGTACTTTAGTTAATCTGTTGTTCTCTAATATTTCACTTACTACCGATACTTGAAATGCATATTTGTCACCACCAGATATAAATAAAAAATATTGTTCACTATTTGGATTTAATAACTCTTCATCATCATATAAAATATTATCCATTGTTTGCCTTACTTTGTTTTTTGATTTTGCAAAAATAAATCTTAAAAAACCAAAACAAATGCTTACTAAAAACAATGTTACGGTTACACAAGACTTTTATCAATCATCTATTAAAATCTAGTAAATTCTCTCAAATCAATCTCTTCTGTATGTTTAATAGATTCTTTTGAATTTGCTGTTAATATTTTTAAATTATCCTCTTCATTGATTGTAAAAAACTCCATCATTCTTAGTAGCCCATTTGATTGACCATCAAGTTCTTCAGCTGCAACTGAAAGTTGTTGTGCCATAGATGTATTTTGTTGTGTTACGCTATCAAGTTCAACCATTGCTGTACTAATTTGCTCCATTCCTATGCTTTGTTCACTACTTGCATTTGAGATGCTATCGACTAATGATGCTGTTTGTTCAATCATTGGTACTGACTTATTTATAAGTTCACCTGCTTGCTCACTTACTTTTACACTATTTTTGGTTATTGTACTTATCTCTTTTGCTGCAACTTGTGATCTTTTTGCTAATTTTCTAACCTCTGCTGCAACAACAGCGAATCCTTTTCCGTGTTCCCCTGCTCTTGCTGCCTCAATAGCAGCATTTAGTGCTAGTAAATTTGTTTGGTACACTATATCTTCAATAATAGTAATTCTATCTGCAATAGTAATCATAGATTCAACTGTTTTAGCAACTGATTCCCCACCTTTTACAGCCATATTTGATGATTCGTTTGCTAAATCTTTTGTTTGATTTGCTTTTTTAGTATTTTCACTAATTGCTCCATTTAACTCCTCAATTGCTGCTGTTGTCTCTTCAATTGCACTTGCTTGTTGCTCAGCACCACTTGAAAGTGACTGAGAAGTTGTGTTAACTTCCGTTGTTGCTTTAGCAATTTCTTCAATACCATTTCTAACTTTTGAAATAATTTGTGTAAGATTGACAATAAATTCATTAACGCTAAGTTTAATATCTCCAAATCCACCTGGTAGATCAAGTGAGATATTTGTAATAAGATTTCCGTTACTCATAGCACCCAAAACATCTCGTAATTCATTTACGATGTCATTTAAAATTTCAACAAGTGAGTTGATACTGTTTTTACTCATCTCAAAAGCACCTTGATATTCAGTAGTTATAGCTGCATCAAAATCACCCTCTTTTAGCTTCAGCAAACTATTGTTGATATTATTCAAAGTGCTTTGTGTATTGTTTGCTAAAGAGTTTAAAGTATCTTTTGTGAATTTAAAACTTCCCTTGTAGTCGTGTTCAATTCTTTGTGTGAAATCACCAGCTGCCATTTTGTTGAGATTTATATTAACATCTTGCATCAAGCCTTCCATTGAAGAGATAGCATCATTTGTTGCTCTATGGATATCCATAAAGTCATTCGAGTATTTATTTAAATCAACTCTAACGCCAAGTTCGCCAAGATTAATTGATGTATTGATGAGTCTTGCATCATTTACGATTTCAAGCATATTGTCACCTAGTTTATTTGTAAGATCTTTGTATTCACCAAGAATACCAACATACTCACTTGTTACTCTAGCTGTAAAATCTCCGTTTGCTAGTTTTTCTATGGTTTCACCTAATTCTCTATAAATACTAGCTAGCAAGTCAATTGTATAGTTTGAGTTATCAATTATTTTGGCAAAATCACCATTTAGTTCTAGTGTATTTTCTCTACAATCCAATTCACCCTCACAAATACTTTCAACCAATGCTTCTGAGTATTTAGTAGATAAGGACAATTGTTTTTTTATTGAATTAATAGATTTGCAAATCTCTTTTGTAGCTTCATCATCTATTTGCAAATCATCAACATTAAAAACACCATTTTCAATACTTTTTAAAATATTTGCAATTTTATTTAAATTTGTTTTATTGTTTTTTTTTGCTTCCATTGATTATCCTTTGTAATTATCTATAAGATTTGTTAAGTTTTCAAAAATTAGTGCTGTGTCACTATTTACCTCTTTTACAGCGTCATCGAGTTCACTTTGGGTTGCTCCTGCTCTTGCTTTATTGACATAGTTTTGTAGTGCATCATGAACATGTGAGTGGTGCTTTACAAGATTTTCCCATTCTTTTGTTTTTGCAAATTGTTCATTTTCAAGTTCAATCAATCTTTTACCAAACTCACAACTCTTACAGTCATTTACCTTGACATCAAGATTTTTGTTTTTTATTTCTGTAAGTATGTGCGCTTTAAAGATTATATGTGCATTTTTGTATTTAAAGGCATTTATTTTATGTACAATATCCACACCTTTTCCAAGTGAAAGTCTATCAACAAATTGATCATAAGTTAGTCCTCTATCATCTAGATAAACTTCCACAAATTTCATACTTTCTTCAATAGTGTGTGTTTTTTCATAATCCAAAATCGCCTTATAAAGATTAGTCATGTACTCTTTAGCAAAGTTATTAATAGGTTTTCGATAAGATGTGATTTGTGTTATTTCTCCATCTTTAATGATTGGTTTAATATAGGCTTTAACCCAATAATAATCACCATTCTTTGCTTTATTTTTTACAAATGCAGATATAACCTCACCATTTAAAGCTCTTTTCCATAAAAGATAAAAAACAGATTTTGGCATATCTTCATGTCTTAATATATTGTGTGGTTGACTTATAAGTTCGGCTCTACTATATCCAGAAAACTTGCAAAAAACATCGTTTGCGTATGTAATATTACCTTTCCTATCAGTTGAGCTAACTATCATCTCGCTATCATTTATTAACAACTCTTTTGGTGTGTTTAATTGTTCCATCTATTCCCCTTTTTTGATTTTATTTTCGATTTGACTCTCTATTAGTTTTGCTATGTCAAGTATAAGTGCAACTTCACCTGTACCTAAAATTGCACCACCACTTAACTCTTTAACTTTTCCAAAAATATCTCCTAATGGTTTAATTACTGTCTGTTGTTCACCATAAAGCTCATCAACTTGTAATCCAACTTTATAATTAGCGTATTTTACAATTACAATATTTTCTCTAATTCCATTAAATATTTTTTCATTAAATTCTTTTCTTATATCAATGAGCGGTAAAATCTCATTTCTTAGATTAATTGTACTTGAGTCTTTTAGTTTCTCTTTGTATTCTTGTGTAAGTTCTAAACATTCGACAATATCATTTAGAGGAATAATATATTTTGTTTCACCAGCTTGAACTAAAAACCCATCAATTACAGCAAGAGTAAGAGGTAATCTAATAGTTATCTTACTACCTTTTCCACTTACACTGTCAACATCAATGATTCCTCGTAAATCTTCAATATTTCGCTTAACAACATCCATGCCAACACCACGCCCAGAGATTGCAGAGATCTCTTTGGCTGTTGATAATCCAGCGCTAAAAATAAGTTTATATATCTCCTTATCTGTAAGATGGTCACTTTTTTTAACAATATTGTTTTCAATAGCTTTTCTTAAAACAGCCTCTTTATTTATCCCGCCGCCATCATCTTCAATCTGTATAACAATACTTCCAGAATCTGGATATGCTCGTAAAATTACCGTACCTTTTGGTTTTTTTCCATTTTCAATCCTAACGCTTGGCATCTCTACGCCATGGTCAATTGAGTTTCTTAACATATGAACAAGTGGATCACTTAGTTTTTCAACTACGCTTTTATCAAGTTCAGTCTCCTCACCTTCAATGATGAAATCAATATCTTTACCAATATTTTTTGCCGTATCATTAACAATTCGTTTAAATTTAATAAATGAATCTTTTACTTGAACCATACGCATATCCATAACACCATCACGAACTTCTTCTAGAAGCTCATTCATTGTTGTTGCAAGTTCTTCAATATCTTCATCCATTCTATCCTCTGCCATTTGTAAGAGTTTAGAATTTTGGATAACCATCTCACCCATTTTATTAATAAGTAGGTCAATTTTGTAACTATCAACCCTTAGAGTTGATGATGATTTCGCAACTTTCTGTACAGAATCATCTTCTGAATCTTTAACTATTTGTTGTTGTTTTTGAACTATTACTTCTGGTTCTAATATTGTCTGTATTGTTTCAATTGGAGATATTAAATCAAGTTCGTTTGTTTTGTGTTCAACATTATCTTGAATATTGTTATTTGTTTGTTGTATTGAAGTTTTTTCGTAAATTCCTTCATCACTAAATAGTGCCTCTAGCTCTGGATATACATCAATTAGCTCATCATATTTTTCATTTTCATTCTGTTTAAATATAAATAATCTAACATCATCTTCTACAAATTCAAAAACTTCTACTATTTCATCATGTGTGCAATCAGATTCAAACAAAACCTCAAAACCTATATATGTTTTTAACGGATCAATATTTTCAAAAGATGGTATATTTGATAAAACAGGAATGTTTAAAAGAATTTCACCCATTTTATTTAAGAATTTAAATATTGATAAAATATCCATTCCAGAAGTAAAAAAATCTTCATCAAATCTTATAGAGATATGCCAAATTCCACTACCTTGCTGGTTATTGTTTAAGTGTGCTAGATTATTTTCATTTGATTGAATATTAATATTTTGAGTATTTTGTGTTGATTTTTGATTTTTTCCGGATGGCATTTTCTCTTCAAGTTCAACTTTTAGTTTTGATATATTCTCAAGTAGTTTTTGACTAAATGGTATGTTGTTAATACTTGCTTTAACCATAAGATAAGTAACATCTTTCACTTCCATAAAAAGGGTTGACATCTCGCTATCTAAAGTTACTTTTGAAGCTCTAACTTCATCTAGTAAGCTTTCCGCAATATGTGTAAAAGATACAATTTCATTAAAATCAAACATACCAGCAGTACCCTTTATTGTATGCATTGCTCTAAAAAGTTCACCTATTGTTTCTTGATTTGTTGTACCATCTTTTGAATCAAGTAAGGCATTTTCCATAATTTGTAATTGTGAAGATGCATCTTCGTAAAATAGTTCTAAATCTTCATCCATAAGTTCCTCCAAACATTACAGTAACACATAATTAAGCCCCACAAGCATAAGTTGTGCCACTAATATTTAGCGAATTCATAATTTCATCATTAACATTTAGTAATTGAAATATTTTTCCATTTTCTTTGGAAGTTATTTTTAATGAAATAATTAGTTGAATTGCACTCATGTCAATTTTTTGAACATTTTCCAAATCAACTATAATTTTTTGATTATTTTGTAGTTCTTTTTCTAAGATAGTTTTAATCTCTTCAACTTCATAGATAGTAAAATTGCTATTTTCAAGCTTCATCTTATTATCCTAAAAGTTTTTCTAAAGCTAATAAAAATTTGTCTTTGTTAAATGGTTTAACAAGCCAAGCTTTTACTCCAAGCTCTTTTCCTCTCTCTTTCATTTCAGGACTTGATTCTGTTGTAAGCATAACTATTGGAAGAAATTTATTTGCAGGATCAGCTTTTATGTGTTCAACCATCTCTAAGCCACCCATTTGCGGCATGTTTACATCACTAAAAACTAAATCAACTTTATTTGCTTTTAGTTGCTCCAATCCCTCTTTTCCATCTGATGCTGTTATTACATTAAATCCAGCAGATTCAGCTGCTTTTGAAGCTACACTTCTAATTAAACTTGCATCATCGACTATTAAAATTGTTTTTGCCATAAGAAACCTTTATTTGTATTTGGGAAAATTTTAGCAAAAACTTATCATTTTTTTGTAACTTTTCTAAGAAATGTAACTTTTTCTAAAAAAAGTTACATTCTTTTAAAAAATTATCAAGCTAAGTTGGTATATATATTTTGAACATCCTCATCATCTTCAAGTTTTTCAAGCAAAATTGATAATTCTTCCATCTGTTCATCTGTTATTTCAATTGGTGTTGTTGGGATTCTTTGTAGTGATGCTTTTTCGTATTCTATACCCATCTCTTCAAGTTTTTTTGTCATATTTCCAAATTCTGTGTAGTCTGCATAAAGCATTAATGAACCATCATCTTCAGTTTTAAGTTCCTCTAAGCCACCATCAATCATCTCCATCTCAAAATCTTCCAAGGACATATTTGATGGTTGCTCTTTTAGTTCAATTACAGCTTTTCGATTAAACATAAATTCCAAAGATCCGTTTGGTACAACTTGCCCATGGTTTTTATTAAATATCATTTTAATATTTGCAACAGTTCTTGTTCCATTATCAGTAGCTGTTTCAACAAAAACCAAAACACCATGAAGCCATTTTCCCTCATAGTTAAGCTCATCAAGATTTGCTGCATCTTTGGCTGTTGCTCTTTTTATTGCGGCTTCAATGTTATCTTTTGGAAGATTTTGTGCTTTTGCAGTATTGATTGCTGATCTTAGAGCCGGATTCATATCAGGATCTGGCACACCATTTTTTGCAGCAAGCGTTATTGCTTTAGCTAATTTTGGAAATACCCTTGACATATTCCCCCATCTTTTTAATTTTGATGCTTTTCTGTATTCAAAAGCTCTACCCATTTTACTATTCCCCTTTTTCTTGTAGTTTAATTAATGCTTCTCTAACTTCAGTAGCATGTAAAATTTGTATTTTTTCACCTTTTACACTTTTTGTTTTTCTCACATTTACGTTTTCAAAAATTTCTGCAATTTTACCTTTTGGATCTATTATAAATGTAGTTCTGACTACACCCATAAATTCTCTACCCATAAATTTTTTTAATTGCCATACGCCATATTTTTCACAAACTTTTTTATCTTCATCGCTTAAAAGTGTAATCTCTAAGTTCTTGTTATCAATAAATTTTTTGTGTGATTTTGGACTATCTGGACTAACCCCTAAAATAAGTGCATTTAAATCCTCAAAGTGTTCATTTTGGGCAGTAAAATCACAAGCTTCATTTGTACACCCAGGTGTATTGTCTTTTGGATAAAAATATAGAACTATCCATTTTCCAATTAAATCTCTCAAACAGATCTCAACTTCGTCTTGATTTGGAATACAAAATTCTGGTGCATTGTCGTTAACTTTTAACATTTTGTCCCTTTGGTTTTAAAATTTTGCGGATTATACCCGAGATATGATTAAGATTTTTAAGTGCTATAATCCTTTGTGATTCCTTATAAAATTTTATTATGGTTAATTTATACATATTTTAGGTTTAGGCTATACAATACTCTTCAATTAAAAAACAAGGAATCACAATGAAGAAATTACTCGGAATTTTAGCGATAGGATTGTTTACAATTTTATTTGGACACGATATTCAACTGCTCAGTGTTGACAATAAAGATGGGACGATTACCCCAAAAACAATAGAAGATGAATTTAAAAAAGCTGGTTTTTATATTTCTGATAATAGGGACATGAATGGTCCTTTTATGAAACAATTTCAAAATACAGATTTTAAAGTTTATAATCTATTTACAACACACCATATTAAATCAGTACAAAATCTTGCCAAAGAATACCCTAGAATTGGTCTTTTTACACCAATTAGTATGTCTATTTATACTAAAAAAGGTGAAGACAAATTGTATGTTTCATCACTTACACTTGAGGCAATGTCTAAAATTACAGGGATTCCAAGTGATAATAAAGATTTAAAAAATATCGCAAAAATGGTAAAAGAAACTCTTTTGAAAGCTATGCCAAATGGTAAACTTGAAAAGTTATCATATGAGCCATCATCTACACCAAAAGAGCTTATTACAAAAATGCATGTAAAATTAAAAAAAGGTGATTGGGTAAGCGATAGCGATAGTATTATTGAAGAATTTGAAGCAAATCTTGAAATGAACGGATTTGTTCAAGCTGGATTTAATGATATAAACTACTACTTTAAAGAATCAGGAGATAAATATTTTGATATTTTTGTATCTGAATCTATTTGTAAACTACCAGTTATTTATACAGTAGCTAAAACAAGACCTGAAGCTGGAGCATTTGCACCTTGTAGCATCTCTATTTATAAAAAAAGTAGTGATGATTTTATGTATGTTGAGTATCCAAATGTTTACAATTGGATAGCGTCTCTTGATATTGACAATAAAGAAGCTATTAGAGAGTTGATTGAAGCACAAGCTAAAATGGAGGTTGTGCTACACAATCTTAAAACTGATTACGAAAAATAATTATTTCTTTTCTCAACCAACTTTTGTTGGTTGAAATATTTTTTTTATACTTTCAAACAAATAAATCAAAAAAATCTTATAAACAAACAAAAAACATATACGAAATTATTAAACTACACATTAAAATATTTCAAAATTTAGGAGAAGTTTATGAAAGTAGTATTGTCTATTGCGGGGAGTGATAGTGGCGGTGGAGCTGGAATTCAAGCTGATTTGAAGACATTCGAAGCGTTTGGTGTTTTTGGAACAACAGCCATAACTGTCTTGACATCACAAAATACAACAAGCGTTTATTCTATTAGACCTATGGATAGAGACTTTGTTTTATCTCAGTTAAAAGCAATATTTGATGATTTTGAGATAAAAGCTATAAAAATTGGTATGCTCTACAATAATGAAATTATAGATTGTGTGAGGGAATTCATTAATGATTTAAAAATACCTATTGTTTTTGATCCAGTTTGCGTCTCAAAAGCTGGATATAAACTTCTTAGTGATGATGCAATAGATAATTTAAAAACACTTTTCCCTTATGTGACCCTAATAACACCAAACCAATATGAAGCAAAATTACTTTTGGATTACGAGTTTGCAAATAGTGATTCATTGGATTGTATTTTTAACTTACCATGTCAAGTTGTTATAAAAAACCATCAATTAGAAACGGACAATTTTAAAATTAGCGTTGATACACTTTACAATAAAAGAGATAAGAAAATATTTACCACCCCTTATGTTGAAACTAAAAATTCACACGGTACTGGATGTAGTTATTCGAGCGCAATAACTGCATCGTTAGCTTTAGGAAAACCAATCGAAATAGCAATAAGTGAAGCAAAATTATTTGTTTTTGAAGCGATTAAAAATGCTCCAAATATTGGAAATGGCAAAGGTCCAATTGGACACAAAAAAGGTATTGAAATATGCAACGCAATAAAAATATAAAAGGACTTTATGTTATAAGTGACGATATTTTAACTCCTAAGTTTGAGCTATTATCAAAACTTAAATTGGCACTTCTTGGTGGAGCCAAAATTATTCAACTTAGAGACAAAATAAGTTTAGATGAAGAGATTATAGGGTTAGCAAATGAGATTCAAAAATTGTGCATAGAATTTGGGGCTACTTTTGTTATGAATGATAGGTTTAAATTAGCAATCGAACAGAATTATGATGGGATTCATATTGGCAAAAGTGATTATGAAAATTTTGCAAGTATAAGAAAAAATTTTGACGGCATAATAGGTGTTTCATGTTATGGCAATTTGGATCAGGCTAAATATTTTGAATTAAATGGAGCAGATTATGTTGCATTTGGTTCTTTTTATTCATCACCAACAAAACCAGATTCATCACTTGTTCCTATTGATATTTTAAGGAAAGCAAAAGAACAATTAAGTATACCAATTTGTGCAATCGGAGGTATAAATATAAATAATATTGATGAGATAATTTGTACAAAATGTGATACCGTAGCTATTATAAGTGATATTTGGAAAAATGCAAATATAGAACAAATATCAAAAACATATACAGAAAAACTAAATTTTTAAGGATAAAAGATGACAAAATTAAAAGTAGCATTAGAGTGGTTTATAAATCCCGATCATTTACCATTTATTTTAGGTATTGAACTTGGTGAATTTAAAAAAGCTGGACTTGATGTTGAACTAATTGAGCCAAAGGCTCATTATGATGGCTTTGAAAGTTTAAAAAATAAAGAGATTGATATACATACTAATGAACCCCTGCATCTTTTTGAACACTATTTTGAAGGGATAAAATCACTTGGTTGTTTTTTTGAAACAAGAGGTGGAGTGATGATTAGGAAAAGTAGCATGGATAAATTAAGAGGAAATAATAAAATAAAAATAACAACACCAGCTTCTAATGATGTTACAAATAAAATTGGTTTTGAGATATTGTCAAGGTATGCAAAACAAGAGAATTTTAAACTTGATATAGAAAATGTTGAATTTGTAGAAACTGATTTTTATCATCTAAAAAATTTAACCTCAGGAGATAGTTTTGATGGTGCATGGCTTTGTTTTTATAATTTTGAAGGAATTGAGGCGGAATATTTGAGCTTTGATAATCTTTTTATTGATCATTTAATAAGCCCATATCCAAATTTTTCAGCTCTTGAATTAATGACAACTAGTGAAATTTTGGAAGAAAAAAAAGAAGCGATAGCTAAATTTATATCCATAACAGAAGAGATGACTGAATATTGTAAAAAAAATCAAGAATCATCAAAAGAGCTATATTATAGATATACAGATGATGATAAGAGTGAATTAATGGATATGATTATTGAAGATACGATTCCTAGATTGTTTGGTGAAATTTCCTCAAGTGAGACAAAATGGAACGATTTGTATTTATTTCTTGAAGAGCTTAAAGTTGTTAAGTTGAGTGATTTGGAGTATAAATCCATTTGGTAACATTCTCTTTTTGAAGTTAAAAAAGTTTCAGTATCTTTTATGATTAGTTTTAATTTTTATAACAATATTGAACCATAATATTTAAATATGCGACTTTTTAAAAGATAAATATGTTGCAAAATTTTTATCTTCCATTAGATACAATCCGCACCATGAAAGATGAAGTATTTAAAGAAAAAATAAAAAAACAATTTGAGTTTGATGAGTCAGTCGCAAGTGTATTTGACGATATGCTTAATCGCTCAGTACCACATTATGAAGAGATGTTGCATCTAACTACATCGTTTGGTTTAAAGTATCTAAAACATAACGATAGAGTATACGATTTGGGTTGCTCTACTGCATCTACACTTATCCATTTGGCAAAACATACAGAATTAAAGCTAGAGCTTATTGGGATAGATAATTCAAAAGCTATGTTAAAAAGGGCAAAAAACAAAGCAAATGCTTATGGGTTAAATATTAAATTTTTAGACGCTGATATTTTTGATGTAGAGTTTAAGAAATCAAATTTAATAATTGCAAATTACACGCTTCAATTTATAAGACCTTTAAAAAGGGAGCAATTAATTAAAAAAATATACGATAGCTTAGATGAAGGTGGGGTGTTTATTTTTAGTGAAAAAGTTATCACTGAAGATAAGGTATTAAATAAATATTTTATCGATGAGTATTATAACTTTAAAAAAAACCAAGGTTATAGTGAATTTGAGATATCACAAAAAAGGGAAGCTTTAGAAAATGTACTTATCCCTTACAGTTATGATGAAAATAGACAAATGATAAAAGATGCTGGATTTAAACATTTTGATTGTTTATTTAAGTGGATAAATTTCTCAACTTTTATAGCAATCAAATAAAAATTGTAAGGTGTAAAGATTAAGAAAGTCAAAAAATAATCTGAAATTTTTTCAGATTATTTTTATTTTATTATTTGAAAAGTCCTGTTTGAGTTACATTATGATTTAAGCCTAACTCTTTTGGATCTATTCCAAGTGCAATTCCCACCATTTGCGGAAGATGAAGAACTGGAATATTAATATCTCTTCCTGCTTGTTTTGAAATATTATGTTGTTGAACATCCATTCTAAGATGACAAAGTGGGCATGGAGTTACCATAACATCAGCATTATTATCAATTGCATCAAGCATTGCAATTGAACTTAATTTATTTGCAGTGACTGGATTTTGAAGCTCAACATGAAAACCACAGCATTTATTTTTTGACTCATAATCTATTGCATTTCCACCAAGTGCTGTTACTAAATTATCTAATGAAACAGGTCTATACGAGTTTTCTCCACCATTATTTTTATGTTGAAGATGGCTTGGTCTTATATTGTGACAACCATAAAATGAAGCAATATTTATATCAGTCATTGGATTTGTGACATGTGAAGCTATATTTTCATAACCATAATCGTCTTGAAGTGCATACAAGAAGTGTTTAACTTCACTTGTTCCTTTGTATTCCAAACCAACTTCTGCTAATTTCTCATTTACTTTTGCTTTAAGTTCTGGGTCACTATCAAGTCTATCTTTTGTTAAACTTGTATTTAATTGACAAGTATTGCAAATAGTTACCATTGTAAGTCCAAGTTTTTCAGCATAACAAAGATTTCTAGCATTTAAAACCAAAGATAACATATCATCAAAATCTTGCAAATGACTTGCTCCACAACAACTAGCTTCATCAAGAAGGATAAGCTCAATCCCAAGTTTATTTGCGATTGCCATTGTTGATTTTAATAATTCAGGAGTAGATTCTCTAGCCGTACAACCTGTGTATAGTGCATATTTTAATTTTTCCATTTTTACTCCTTAAAACTTAGCAGTTGAAGAAGATTCAACTAATTTTTTAATCTCAGAAAGATTTGCAGATTTTGGCATATTCCAAGGCATTACAATTTTCCCTTTTGCAAACATTGCAATAGCTTCAGGGATATGTTTCATCACACCGATATTTCCTTCACTATATCTTACAAGTTCACCCTCATCAAGGATACCATGTTTTCTGATTGACCACTTAAATCCAACAGCATGACGAACAGCTACATTATCTCTAGCTAACCCTTTTTCAAAAGTTTGAAGGTGCAATTTTGTTATTTTTCCAATAGGATCAAGTTCTTTTGGACAAGCATCAGCACATTCGTTACATTTTACACAATCCCAAATTCCACTTCCAAGTTCTTGTAATGCTTCAAGTCTTGAATTTGTTGCTGTATCTCTTGTATCAGCATTGAATCTCCAAGCTTTTACAAGTGCAGCTGGTCCTACAAAATCTTTATTCACAGCAACTGCTGGACATGAATAAAAACAACTTCCACATTGGATACAATAATCTGCTTCATTAATTTTTTCATTTTCATGTTTTGAAACTATATTTTCACTTGTTGGATGTTCATTGATATTTGCAACCAAATAAGGTTGTACTGAATTGTATTTTTCCCAGAAATTTGATTTATCAATAACCATATCTTTGTATGCTCTTTGTTTATCTTGTGGATCAATTATTAATTCGCTTCCAAAAATATCTACTAAATCATAAACTCTATCTTTGCACGCTAAAGTTGCTTTTCCATTGACTTTTACAGCACAAGAACCACAAATTCCATGTCTACAACTTCTTCTATACGAGAAGCTTCCATCGTGTTCCCATTTTATTCTGTTCATAATATCAAGAACTAACTCATCTTGAGTTACTTCCATAATAAAAGTGTCATAATATGGTAAGTAATCAGTTTCTTTATTAAATCTAAAAGCTTTTATTGTTAATTTTTTTGTCTCTTTACTCATTTTGACTCCTAATATGTTCTTGCAGCTAATTCATGACGACCTAAAACTACATCCATATACTCAGTAGTAAGCTCACCTTCTTGATTCATATAGCTCATTGTATGTTTTAAGAAATTTACATCATCTCTTGTTTGGTATTCTTCTCTAAAGTGAGCTCCACGACTCTCTTTTCTAAGGATCGCACCCTCAACAATAAATGCACTAAAGTCAAGCATATGGCTTAATTCTACTGCTTCTTGTAGGTCTGTATTGTAAATTTTTGATTTATCATCGATTCTTACATTTTTAAATCTTTGTTTTAATTCTTTAATTTTTTCTTTTTGTACAAGTAAAGATTTTTCAGTTCTAAAAACCCCTGCATTTTCTGTCATTGATTGTTGCAATTCTTCTCTAAGATTTGGAATTCTCTCATTCCCATTTGAAGTTCTAATTGTTTCAATTCTCTCCATAACTGCTTTTGCATCATCTTGATGTGCATTTTTGAAAGTTATTTTGTTTTCTTTTAAATCTTTTACAATATTTAATCCCACATGTCTTCCAAAGAATAGTGCTTCAAGTACACTATTTGCACCTAATCTATTGGCTCCATGTACACTTACACATGAACATTCACCTGCTGCATAAAAACCTTCAACTAAAGTTTTGGTATCTTTTCTAACATGTCCATTTATGTCAACAGGAATTCCACCCATACTGTAATGAGCTGTTGCAGCGATACTTATAGGTTCTTTTATCATATCTTGCCCAAGGAATGTAATAGCCAAATCTCTAAGTTCTGGTAATTTCTCCATTATTATCTTTTCACCTAGATGTGTAAGATCTATTAAAACATGATCTTTTTCAACTCCGCAACCTCTCCCTTCTAATATTTCTTGAGTAATAGCACGACTAACAACATCTCTTGAAGCAAGTTCAAGTTTGTTTGGAGCGTACTTTGTCATGAATCTTTCACCTAGCGAGTTGTATAAAATACCACCCTCGCCTCTTGCAGCTTCTGAAATTAAAACTCCACTTCCAGCAATTCCAGTTGGGTGAAATTGAACAAATTCCATATCTTCTAGTGGAAGACCATGTCTTGCAGCTATACTAAGTGCATCACCTGTATTTGCATGTGCGTTTGAATTTATTTTAAAAGCTCTTCCGTATCCACCAGTAGCAAACATAATTGCTTTTGCATTAAAAATCATAGGAGTACTATCTACTAAATTGAAAGCAAAAACTCCATAAGCTTGTCCATCTTTATAGAGTAAATCTGCTACATAATATTCATCTTTAAACTCAACTCCATCTCTATGAGCTTGTTCATAAATTGTTTGTAAAAGTGTTAATCCTGTTCTATCCTTTGCGTAACAAGCTCTTGGTTTGCTTTGTCCACCAAATGGTCTTTGAGCAATTTTACCTTCATCATTTCTGCTAAAAACAGCACCCATTTGTTCAGCCCATCTTATTGTTTCAGGAGCTTTACTACACATAAGTCTAATAGCATCTTGATCACCTAAGTAATCACTTCCTTTAACTGTATCAAACTCGTGTAGCTCAATAGTATCTTCAGCACTTAATGCTGCATTGATTCCACCTTGTGCTGCTCCACTATGGCTTCTCAGTGGGTGAAGCTTTGTTAATACACACACTTTCAGTCCAGCAGCTGATGCTTCTCTAGCAGCAGCACAACCAGCAAGTCCAGCTCCTACTATAATTACATCATATTTGTGAATAGCAATACTCATATAAATTCTCCTTAATTTTATTATTTGTTTCAATTTTACTAAAAACAGGTTCATTTCAAAATCAATCTTAAAGCACAATCATAAGATTATGTAAATTATGAATTTTGTTGATACTAACACAAAAACACTAAAAAATTTGTTTAAACTAAAACCTAAATATTTAAATATAATAGATTTGTTACTAAGTGAACCAGCTCCCATAAATCAATCTATTGAGAAAAATGGTTAAGATTTTTTATACTATTTAAAGTACAATAACTACAACTTAAAACAATAATAAATTAATTTAATAAAATAAATAAAAGGTAAAAATATGGATAAAGAGAGTTACTTTATTAAGCAAATAGCTTCCAATAAATATATCGGTGATGATGGAGCTGTTGTATTTAAAAAACTAAGTAGAAAAGAGAAATATGTATATAGTATGGATGCTTTTTTTGAAGATGTCCATTTTAAAAGAGATTGGTTGTCTCTTTTTCAAATTGCCAAAAAAGCTATGCTTGTGAATATTAGTGATGCTATTGTTATGAATGCAGTTCCAAAATATGCACTTTTGAGTATCGCAATCCCATCGTTTTATACAAAAAAAGATTTAAAAGATTTGGCAGAGGGATTTAAACAAGTGTCGAAAGAATATGGGATAGAAATTATAGGTGGTGATACAATTTCAAATACAAAACTTGATATTTCAGTCACAATAATTTCGCTCACAAAAAATCCAATATATAGAAGTGGCACCAATAAAGGTGATTTAATTTGCTACACAGGTGAGCTTGGAAGTTCAAAAAAAGATCTTGATAAGTTGTTTAATAATCAAAAAATTGATCAAAATTCAAAATTTATCGAACCAAAACTAAAGGGAGAATTTTTTTATAAAATATCAAAATATATAAATAGTGCGTTAGATATTTCAGATGGATTATTTTTTGAACTTGAACGATTAAGCAAGATGAATAAAGTGGGTTTTGAATTTATTGATGAAATAAAAGAAGATATTGGTTGTAGTGGAGAAGAGTATGAAATACTTTTTACATTTGATAAAAAACATCAAGATAAAATAGCAAAAATAGCAAAACAATTTGACATTAAATTAAATATTTTCGCAAAAGCAACAAAAGGGAGTTTCGAATGTATATGCAAAAAACATCATTTTTAGGTATTTTAATTCATAAATTTTGTGTGAATTATTGTGAAGTTTAAAAATAATATCAAAAAAGGTGATTTGTGGGGAGCTTTTGCGTCAATGCTTGTTGCTCTTCCATCAGCTATCGCTTTTGGGGTTACTATTTACCTCCCTTTAGGAAATGAATTTATAGCTTCTGGTGCTACTTCTGGAATTTTAGGCGTTGCTGTAATCGCATTTGTAGCTGCACTTCTTGGAGGAACACCAAAGTTAATCTCAGCACCTTGCGCACCTGCTGCTGCTGTTTTATCTGCTTTTACGATTTTTCATATGCAAAATGGACTAGATCCTTATCTCATAATTATTATGATGACTCTGACTGTGTTACTTGCTGGATTAATTCAAATTGGTTTTGGATTAACAAAAATTGGGCAACTTATAAAATTTATGCCGTACACTGTTGTGAGTGGATATCTTAGCGGTGTTGGACTTTATATTATTATTTCTCAAACGCCTAAAATACTTGGCTTACCAAATGGATTTCATTTTTTTGACTCATTGGCTAATTATAATTTGTGGGCTTGGCAAAGTATAGTTGTTGGTATTTTTACTATATTTTTTATGTTATTAAGTCAAAAATTTATATCCAAAATACCATCAGTGATAATTGGACTTTTTGGCGGAATTGGTGTTTATTTTATTCTTGGAATATTTGATTCATCCTTGCTTACGCTAGAATCTAATAGCTTGGTAATTGGTGTTATTGAATCTGGTTCATTGCGTGAAGCTGTAACGGGTCATTTTGAATCACTTCTAAATGTAAAATTTATAGATTTTGCATCCCTTCTTGTTCCAGCAGTTACTTTAGCTATTTTGCTTTCAATTGATACATTAAAGACTTGTATAGTATTAGATGCAATGACACGAACAGGACACGATTCGAACAAAGAACTTATGGCTCAAGGTAGTGCAAATATTGCTTCTTGTGTAATAGGTGGAATTCCTGGTGCCGGACAAATGGGATCTACTCTTGTGAATGTTTCAAGTGGTGCGGTAACTAAAGCATCTGGTATTCTTACTGGAATTTTTGCTTTAGTATCATTTATTTTATTAGCAAATTTTTTAGCTTGGATTCCAATTAGTGCATTGGCAGCAATTTTAATTGTAATTGGTTTTAAGATGATAGACAAAAATAGTATTGAGCTTATAAAATCAAAAAATACAATTTTTGATTTTATAATTATTTTATCTGTTGTTGTAACTGCATTAAGTGTGAGCTTAATTGCTGCTTCTGCTGTTGGTATTGTTTTGGCGATTTTATTATTTTTACAAGGTCAAATTAATACAAGTATCGTCTATCGTAAAGTTCATGGCGGCAAAGTTTTTTCAAAACAAATAAGAACGGAAAAAGAGATTTCCACAATAAAAAAACATGGTAATCAATATATAATTTATGAGCTACAAGGTAGTTTATTTTTTGGAACATCAAATCAACTATACAAAATGATAGAGAAAGATTTAGATGATAAAAAATATGTTATTTTTGATATGAAAAGGGTTTATCTTGTTGATTTTACAGCTGCGCATACTCTTGAAATCATTTCAAGAATTATTGAGGAGAAAGGTGGCAGATTGATTTTTAGCAGGGTTCCAATAAAGCTACCAACAGGACAAGATATTGAAGAGTATTTTGATGAACTTGGCGTTGTAAAATCAAAAGAAGTTACAAAAATATTTTTTGAACTTGAAGATGCTATCGAGTTTGTTGAAGATTTACTGATTAAGACATATGGAATTGAAACAAACACTTCAAAACCTTTAGAATTAGAAGAGTTCGAATTATTGGTTGGTAGAAAAGATACTATTATCGACGATCTAAAGCAACATATTGAAACTAAATCATATAAAAATGGTGAATTTATTTTTAAATCTGATGATGAATCTAGCGATTTTTATCTTATTAGACAAGGCGTTGTTAAGATTATGTTGCCAATTCATGACGGCAAAACTATAAATATTTCAACCTTAGGGCGTGGAGCTTTTTTTGGCGAATTTTCATTTTTAGACCACATTCCTAGAACTGCAAATGCTGTTTCAAGTGGTGATGTTGAGCTTTATATTTTAACCCAAGAGGCATTTGATAATTTTATGCAAACTCATAAAAAATCAGCAATCTTATTTTTAAGGGGATTAATTAGATCTTTGGTCAAAAGGCTACAAAATACAAACGCACAACTTGGTAATTTGGTAGATTAAAATCAATAAAAAATATATTTGGATATTATATTTCATATATTTTTATAAAAATTGCTATTTTTGTGTAACTTATCCTAATTTATAGTAGATAATCTTTTTAATATGTTTGTAATTAAGTAACTTTTTTGTAACAATAATCTAAAATTTCCAATCTTTAATATTTTAAAAGGAAATTATTGTGAATGGCTACCTCCTGAAAAGAAAACTATCTTTGATAACGCTATTAGTTGTAGGTCAAAATTTATATTCAAATGCCAAGCAATTACCAAATTGTGTCTATATTTCATCTTATCATAAAGGCTACGAATGGTCAGATGGAATTGAGAAGTCGATAAAAAATATTTTGGATAAAAAATGTAATATCATCCAGTTTGATATGGATACAAAAAGAAATAAAGATGAAGATTTTAAGTTAAAACAAGGCTTAATGGCAAAAGATTTAATTTTAAAATCAAATCCTAAAGTTGTAATCGTTTCAGATGATAATGCAGCAAAATATGTTTTAGCAAAACACTTTTTAAATAGTACAATTCCATTTGTATTTTGTGGTATCAACTGGACAGCAGATGAGTACAAATTTTCTCCAAATAATACAACTGGAATGATTGAAATCACACCAATCAAGCAACTTTTTGAACAAGCAATGAAGATAACAAAAGGTCATAAAGCAATTTTTATTGGCGATAATACAGAGACTGATAAAAAAGATTTAGCTTATTTTGAAAAATATGCAAAAAAAATGGGTGTAAAACTTGATAGTGCATTAGTTGAAACAAGTTCTGAATGGAAAAATAGGTATCTTGATGGACAACATAGATACGATTTTATTATACTTGGGCACAATTCAGCAATTAAGGATTGGAATGATGATGATATAAAGAAATTTATAGAAAAAAACGGAAAAAAGTTCTCAGTTACAACATATAGCTGGATGGTTCATTTTGCACACTATGGGTTAACTATAAGACCACAAGAACAAGGTGAATGGGCTGGAAATACTTCAATTGCCATATTAAATGGCTATAAAGTTTCAAATATTGCAATAACATCAAACAAGAGTTGGGATAGTTGGGTAAATATGAATATTATTAAGTCTAGCAATACAAAACTTTCAAGAGATATTATTGAAAAAGCGAAAAAACTTGATTAGTAAAGTTAAAACTACTATAAAAAATACTTTATTATTAGGGATAAAATCAAAAAAAACATATTTTGTAATTTTTGTAATTTTACTTACAACACTTATCACTATTGATAATCAAATTGATGATCTTAAAAAGGAGTTTTTTGAAGTTTCGCAAAATAATATTCAAACCAATGTTTCAAGTCAAGTCTCTGTAATTGAAGGTGTATTGACATCTTTGGGAAGTTTTTATCAAGCAAGTGACAAGGTTAGTTCATCATCATTTTCTACAATTTCAAAAGATTTAATTTCGACTTACCCGTATATTTCAACTGTTGTTTTTGTAAAAAATATTGACCATGAGGATAGGAAAGAATTTGAAGAAGATATGCAATATGAAGGAATTTATAATTTTACAATTACACAATACGATGAAGTTAATCAAAAATTTATAAACGCAAATCAGCGTAAAAAATATTTACCCATTATTGTTATTGAACCATCATCTCATGAAAACACAAAATTTTTTGGATATGATTTAAATGATTATAAAACATTATCAAATAAACTTCCTGAGATTGCAAAAAATAAAAATGTAGCAATTTACAAGTTGAAAAAATTTTTAGAAGATTCTTCATCTTATCTATTTGTAAAAGCTACATATTATGGTTTTGGTGTACCAGAGAGTGAAGAGGAGAGGATAAAGCAAAATAGTGGATATTTTATCTTAAGGGTAACCAAGGAAAACCTATTAAAAAGTGCAAAACATAGTTATCCTAAATATAATATTTCATTAAAAAATACAAAAATTTCAGATGACAAATCAGATGTTTTTTCTTTGTCAAGTTTTTTATATGTCCAAAAAATAGGAGATTTTGAAGATGGATATTTGCATATAAAAAAAGAAATTTTTATTAAAGACATAAATTTTTTAAATCTTTTAATTGTTAATTTGATTGTTATTGGATTGATTATTTTTATTTTATCATTGGTTGAAAAATATATTATCGCGATTAGAAATATCAAAAAAAATGAGCTTCAGTTAAGAAATGTTTTCGAGCTTAGTCCTATTGCTTTATGTATATCTTCACTTGATTGTTCGGAGGTTCTTTTTTCAAATCCTGCCTATCTCAAACTTTTAGAATCAGAAGATGCAACGCATTTTAATTCCAATAAGAAAGTTCATTATCTTGATTTTAAAGAGTATAAAAATATATCTGAAAAGATTGCACAGAAAGAATCAGTCTTCGCAAAACAAATAAAACTACAAATTGATGATGAAATTAAAACCGTTTTAGCTTCATATATCCCTTTTGAATTTAATAAACAAGATGGAATGTTAGCGTGGTTTGTTGATATTACAACACAAATTTCACAACAAGAACAAATTAATCATAGAAAAAATGAGCTTCAAGCGATGTTTGATGTGTCAAAAGATGGTATAGCAATTATTGATTTGGAATCAAACTTTTTAGAATTTAATGATGCTTATCTTGAGTTAACTGGGTACAGCAGGGAGGAGTTGTTAGAAACAAGTTGTTTATTGCTTACTCCATCTGATATGTTTGAAACATCAAAAGATGCCATTAGTACAGTGTTAAGAGATGGATATATTCGAGATTTTGAAAAGCCATGTATAAAAAAAGATGGAACAAAAATATATACAAGTATGTCGATTGCACTTATGCCCACTGGAGATAAATTATTGGCTTCAGTTAAAGATATTACAAAGAATAAAGTATTTGAAGAACAGGCAAAGTTAGCTTCAATGGGTGAAATGATAGGTAATATTGCTCATCAGTGGCGTCAACCATTAAGTGTTATTACAACAATTGCAAGTGGCATACAAGTTCGACATGAATTTGGAATTGTCCAATATGATACAATTTGTGAAAATATGGATAAGATTATAAAACAAGCAAATTATTTATCTCAAACGATAGATGATTTCAGAAATTTTATACAAAATTCACATGAACATAAAGATGTAAGCATTTGTGATATTGTAAATAAAACATTAACCATTGTAAGCTCAACAATAACAGCACATAGAATTAAAATGGTTATAAACTTGCAAGACGATAAAATTATAAGAGGACATGAGAATGAACTTATTCAAGCTCTTATGAATGTTATAAATAACGCAAAAGATGCAATGATTGAGCATGTTGAAGTGCAAAGTGATAGATATGTTTTTATTGACACGCGAAAATATGGGGCAGATTTGGTTTTAACTGTAAAAGATAGTGGCGGAGGGATACCAGAAGATATTATGAATCGAATTTTTGAACCTTATTTTACAACAAAACATAAAAGTATTGGGACTGGAATCGGACTTGATATGGCATATAAAATTATCACCAATAAACATGATGCTTTGATTAAAGCCTTAAATGTCGAATATGAATATGAAGATAAAAATCTAAAAGGTGCTTGTTTTGAGATTAGATTTTTAGATAAATAATAACAATTATTTATGTGATTGTATAGCTTCATTGATTTTAAATGTTTAAGATACTAATAAAAACAATTTACGGAAGTTATTAAATAATATCCCTATTTTAAAAGATGATTATATTAAAGGTTGAGTTAATAAATATTAGCAATAATTAACAAAATTAAAAAAGGAGTTTATAGTGAAAATATTTACAATTGCCCTACTTTCTTTGGTTGCAACTGGTTTACTTTTTGGTTCAACATTTACGGTTGATACAGCTCATTCGAGTGTATCATTCAAGGTTAAACACCTTATGATTTCGACAGTTACTGGTAAATTTGAAAAATTTAGTGGAAAATTTGAGTACGATGAAAAAACAAAAACATTAAAATCATTGACTGGCGATATTGATCCATCTTCCATAAATACTTCAATTCCAAAACGAGACGAGCATCTAAAATCTAAAGATTTTTTTGATGTTGGAAAATATCCAAATATAACTTTTGTGCTCACAAAAGTTGATAGTGAAAATATATATGGAAGATTAACTATGCATGGTGTATCTAAGGATATTGTTTTAAAATTAGAAAACAATGAAATAGGAAAAGATCAAACTGGAAAAACGAAAGTTGGACTTAGTTTAAGTGGTATTATTGAGCGGAAAGATTTTGGACTTACTTACAATTCTATCCTTGAAACGGGCGGTATTGCAATTGGTGATAAAGTAAAAGTTGAAATTGAACTTGAGGGCGCTTTGCAAAAATAACTAAAATAAGTTAAAAATATGTCAATTTGTCATATTTTTAACTTAAAATTCTTCTATATGATAAAATCTCACCATGAAATTACATATAGATATAGATTGCTTTTTTGCTTCCGCACACCGCATAAATAACCCAAAGCTAAACAATATTCCAATAGCAGTTGGTGGTAGAAGTAATCTTAATATTTTCGATAGAAAAAACCAAACAAGAAACTTAAGCAGTATTGATGGCGCATTTACGAGTGCAATTTTAAGTAGTAATGATAATTTAAGTGCTGATGAATACTTTAAAGATGATGACGGAAAATACAGAGGGATAGTAACTACATCATCTTATGAAGCTAGAAAATATGGAGTTAAAACAGCTATGAGTGTAGCTGAAGCGCTTAGATTTTGCCCCCACCTAACCCTAATTCCACCAAACTATCCACTCTATCATGAGCTTTCATACAAATTCAAATTACTCTTAGAAAAAGAGATACCATCAATTGAGCAATTTAGTATTGATGAATTTTTTTGTGATGTGTCTGGATGGATAAAAGATGATGATATTGTATCTTTTGCTTTGGGGCTAAAAAATATTATATTTAAGAATCTAGGACTTCCTGTATCGATAGGGATAGCAAAAACAAAGTGGATAGCAAAATTAGCAACAAATGATGCAAAACCTTACGGTATAAAGTTTGTTGAACCAAATGAAGTTGATGAATATATTAAAAATATCCCAATTGGAAAATTTCCTGGTATCGGAAAAGGATATGAAGAGAGACTTCTTCAAAGAGGAATTAAAACTCTAGGTGATACAAAAACAAGAAGAGACTTATTTTACTCTTGGGGAAAAAATGGAATACAGCTTTATAATCGGATAAATGGTATAGATAACGATAAAATTGAGATAAAAGGTGGGAAAAAATCAATTGGTCTTGGACGAACTTTTGACAATATTAAATGTAGAGATGAGATAAAAAGGAGAATAATGATATTGGCTAGACATATCTCATTTTTAGCCTACAAAGGTGGACACTGCCCACAAGCTTATGGATTGCAAATAAGATATCAATATGGAGATAAATCAAGTGATACGATAAATACAAATAGATTATTTAATGAGCAATATTTTAAAGAGGAGCTATTGAATTTATTTAAAAAGATTGACATCCATCCATCTCACGGTTTGATTCAGCTAAATATCACAATATCAAATTTTAGTGAAAACAAACCGACTACACTTGATTTATTTACAATTGAAGATGATAGAAAAAAAAGCAAACTTACAAAATCACTTCAAAAACTCAGAGATAAATTTGGAATAGATATAATTAAAAGTGGTGGGGAGCTTTAGTGATGATTATTTTGCACCTAAAGCCATTTTTATGACTATTTTTTGTACTATCACACTCTTTTTAGGTTATAAATAATAAATCAAATTTTAAAATACAATAAGGGATAAAAATGGCAACAGGAATATTTGCACTACTTGATGATATAGCACTTTTAGCAGATGATGTAGCAGTTTCAACAAAAATTGCTACAACAAAAACGGCAGGAATACTTGGTGATGATTTGGCAGTAAATGCCGAGAAAGCAACAGGATTTGCTCAAGACAGGGAGCTCAAAGTAATTGGTGCGATTATGAAAGGTTCATTTATAAATAAACTAATAATTTTACCTATCGCATTTTTATTAAGTAGTTTCGCTCCATTTTTGATACCTATTATTTTGGTTATTGGTGGACTTTATCTTTTGTATGAAGGTAGTGAAAAAATTGAGGAATATTTTCATAAACAAAAACATCAACTGCACGATACAGAGTTGCTAAGTTCAACCAATGAAAATATCCTAGATGTTGAAAAGCAAAAAATAAAAGATGCAATCCTTACGGATTTTATTTTATCTATCGAGATTGTTATTTTAGCTCTTGGAACCGTTCTTGATAAGCCACTACCTATTCAAATAGCATCAACAACTTTTGTCGCAATAATAGCAACGATTGGTGTTTATGGACTTGTAGCTCTTATTGTAAGACTTGACAATATAGGTTTTTGGCTTATTGACAAAAATTATATAAAAAGTGGAAATTTTTTAATATCACTTATGCCAAAAATTATCAAAGCCCTTGGAGTTATAGGTACAATTGCTATGATTTTGGTTGGTGGAGGGATACTTGCACACAATATTGAATCTATCCATCATCTTATGATTTTACCCATTCCACAAATGGCAAATGAATTTTTAATTGGAATTGCTGTTGGTTTTTTGGTGTTGATTTTTGTAAATATCATTAAAAAAATATATACAAAAATAATAAAAAAGTAACACTTAAATATGAAAAAACTATATTTTGTATTATTTTTGACCCTTTTATTAGAAGCAAATGAACCTAAACAATGGGGTGAAGATGTAACGGGTGTAAGTTTAAAGTTCAGCACCTCAAAAAAAGAGATTGCTCTTACACTTGATGCTTGCGGTGGAAGTATTAAAAGTTCTGGGTATGATGAAAAATTGATTAATTTTTTGATAGAAAATAATATTAAAGCGACACTTTTTTTAAATGCTAGATGGATAAAATCAAACTTAGAGATATTTAAAAAACTACAAAAAAATAATCTTTTTGAGTTGGCAAACCATGGAACAGAACATCGTCCGCTATCTATAAATGGTAAAAACATTTATGGACAAATTGGTACAAAATCAAAACAAGAGGTGATTAGTGAAGTTGAGGAAAACAATAAATTATTTCAAAGTTTAAATCAAACAAGACCTTTATTTTTTCGTTCAGGAACAGCTTATTATGATGAATTAGCAGCAAAAATTGTGAAAGATGAGCTGAATATGGAAATAGCTGGGTTTAGTATTATTGCCGATGCTGGAGCAACGTTAGTTGAGGATGAAGTTTTTAACCGTATCTCAAATGGTAAAAATGGAGATATTATAATTGCTCATATGAATCATCCTGAAAGTGGAACAGCAAACGGTATTAAAGATGGGATAAAAAATCTTTTGAAAAAAGGATTTACATTTGTAAAACTTAGTGAAGTTAAAAATAGATTGATTTATGCAAAATAGTGATGTTTAAATTTTTGCCTAATATTGACAAACAAACAAAACAAGGGATAAAGTTTATGCTTTTGGCATCTTTATTGTTTGCATTTATGGGTGCTTTTGCAAAAATTTTAAGTGAATATCTCCCATCAATTGAGATAGTCTTTTTTAGAAATCTTTTTGGTGTTGTTTTGATAGCTTATACACTTTATAAAGCCAATTCATTTCATCTTGGCTCCAAATTACCACTTTTGCTTTTTAGAGGAATTGCTGGTTTTTTAGCTTTAATGTTATTTTTTTACAATATAGCCAATATTCCACTCGCAGAAGCGATGACATTTTCACAAATGAGCCCTATTTTTACAGCAATTTTTGCTTTTTTATTACTAAAAGAGAAGTTGTCATTTCAAGCTTGGATTGGTGTTTTTATTGGTTTTGTTGGCGTTTTGTTTATCACTAAATTTGATGGTTCAAGCCTTGATAAGACAGATTATTTAGGTGTATTAAGTGGAGTTGGAGCCGCACTTGCTTACACTTCAATTAGAGAATTAAAAAATTATTACGATTCTAAAACTATTGCTTTTTCTTTTATGTTTATTGGTACAGTTGCACCGTTGATTTTTATGTTAGTTGGTGAATTTTATTCGCCGAGTGAACTTGATTTTATGTTTAGTGCTTTTGTAATGCCAAAAGTTGGAGATATTGTTTTTATTTTCTTGCTCGGATTGTTTTCAACTTATGCACAAATTTTTATGACAAAAAGTTATTCATCAACAAATGCTGGGATAGTTTCGACTATTGGATATTCTGGGATAGCTTTTTCTATTGTTATCGGATTGTTGTTGGGTGATAATTTGCCAGATATCTATTCGTTTTGTGGAATAATCTTGATAGTTATAAGTGGTATTTTGGTTGCTTCAAACAACCAAAAATAACTAAATTTGTTTTATGTAGCCCCTTACATACTCATAACCAGAATATAAAGTTAAAGCAACTGCAATCCAAAGTAAAAGTTCACCAAACGCCCAATTCATAATCAAAAATCCAATCGCTATCATTTGCACAACAGTTTTGATTTTGCCAGCCATAGAAGATGATACATCTCTCCCTTCGCTAATAGCAACAACCCTAAGTCCTGTGATAAAAAATTCCCTTGAAAGTATCAAAAATATTGCAATTGCACTAGCACGATCTAAAACCAAAAGTCCAATAAAACCAGCTAAAACTAACATTTTATCAGCCAATGGATCAAGAATTGAGCCTAAAATTGTCATTTGATTCCAAGTTCTTGCTATAAAGCCATCAAAAAAATCCGTAACAGACGCAATAACAAAAATAAGACCAGCCATATAATCAAGCCAACTAGGATGCCATCCATAAAATATAGGATTTTCTCTATCAATCATAAACCAAAGCATCAGTGGTGCTAGAAGTATCCTAAAACCAGCTAAAAGATTTGGTAGATTAAAGTTTTTGTTTTTAACTTTTTGTTGTACTTGTGACATTATTTTTTAAAAGTTGTCCCACCATCAACAATCAGTGTAGCACCAGTTATCCACCCTGCTTCCTCGCTACATAAAAACCAACAAGCACCAGAGATATCTTCAGGTTGCCCCATTCTTCCAAGTGGAGAAAGTGCAGCTGTTTTTGCTGCTACCTCTTCATAGTTTGTAAAAGCTCGCAAAGCATCTGTTTCAATTGGTCCACCACTTACAGCATTTACCCTAATCCCTTTTTCACCTAATTCAGTTGCCGCATATCTTACCATCGCTTCAACAGCTGCTTTATTTGTCCCATGCCCTGCATAGTTTTCAATATAAACTAAATTTCCAGTTGAACTAAGTGAAACCATCGCTCCACCACCTATTTTTTCCATTCTTTTTGCAGCTTCTTGTGCTCCACAAACAAATGCATCAACGGTTGCTGTGTAGATATTATTAAGTCCTCTTGGTTTGAGTTTCATAAATTTATTGTATCCACCAACTACTGCTCTTCCATAAATCATTGCATTAGAGATAAAAAAATCAACCCTATCAAAATCTTCATCAATTTTCAAAAACAACTCTTTAGCACTTTCAGGTTCTAAAATATTAAAAGGGTAATATCTAGCTTTGATACCAAATTTTGTTTCCAAATCAAGTGCTATCTCTTTTGCAAATTCTTCATTCGAATTGTATGTGAATGCTATATTAACACCCTCTTTTGCAAATCTATATGCACAAGCTTTACCTATACCTTTTGTTGCTCCAGTTATTACTAGTGTTTTGCTCATTTAATCTCCATTGTTTTTGTTTTGTAGTTAAAGTTTATTTTATACCTAGTATGTAGTAAACAGATTTGTTTGGAATTGTTTCCAAACTAACATGGTATTTATCACTCCATTTTTTTACAGCTTCGTCAAACTCTTGAAGCATCTGGGAGTTTTTGTTTTCAGACTTTATTTTAAATAATTTTGTATGATTTGAAAGTGCAATGTATGCGTTCATATGTTTTAAAGAGTCACTTAAGCTTATTAAATGTTTTGCAAATTTATCAAACCCTTTTGTATTATTTATTGCATCTTTTGCTTGAGACAATGATGAATCATTTATTGTGTATTCTAGTTGTGCGAGTATCATTTCTGGTGTAATTTCTATATCCATAATCTAATTTCCTTTATTTTAAAATGGTGGTTATTTTAGCTTATTACAGATATAATCAAGCTTATATTAAGTTACGAAAAGTTTAAAAAGGATTTTTATGGATGTTGTGGAGCTGTTTCAAAGGTTACTTAGATTTAAATCGATTACTCCAAATGATGATGGCGCATTTGATTTTATAGATAGTTATTTGGGAGGTGATTGGGTTTGTTTGAAGCTTGATTTTGAAAATACAAAAAACCGTTATTATTTTAAAAAATTTACCTCATCTGATACGAATTTATGTTTTGCTGGACACATTGATGTTGTCCCAACTGGAAGTGGTTGGAGTGTTGATCCTTTTGAAGCAAATATTATTAATGGGAAGATTATTGCAAGGGGAGCCCAAGATATGAAAAGTGGTGTCGCTGCTTTTTTATATGCTTGTAAACATGCTACACATTTTAATGGGACACTATCAATTTTGCTTACAAGTGATGAGGAAGGGGAAGGGACAAATGGAACAATTAAAGTTTTAGATTACCTAAAGTCAAATAATATGTTACCAACAGCATCAATAGTAGCTGAGCCAACTTGTGAAAAGATATTTGGAGATGCTATAAAAATTGGTCGCAGAGGAAGCATTAATGGTTATATTGAATTACAAGGTAAACAAGGACATGCAGCCTATCCTGAAAAAAGCATAAATCCAATAGAGATAATTGCCCCAAAATTAGAGAAGATGGCTGGAATTAATCTTGATGATGGAGATGAGTATTTTGCACCAAGTAAACTTGTGATTACCGATATAAGATCTGGTATGTTGGTAACAAATGTAACTCCTGATAAACTAAATCTTATGTTTAATGTAAGAAATTCTACAAAAACGACAAAAGGTGATGTTGAAAATTTTATTTCAAAGTTATTTAAGGGAAGCGATTTTAAACTCAGATTAACACAAGGTTCATATCCTTTTATTACAAATAGTGATAGCCACATAGTAAAAACAATAACTTCATCAATAAATAAAGTAACAAATATGGTACCAAAACATAGCACTGCTGGTGGAACAAGTGATGCTAGACTTATGAGCGCATTTGGAATTGAAACTGTTGAATTTGGTGTTATGAATGATACTATTCACGGAATTGACGAGTCAACTACTATTTGTGAGTTAAATAGTCTTAAAGATATATTTACTAGTGTCATCAAAAAATTTTAAGTTTTGACAAAATTTTTTTTTTAAGATAAAATTCGCCAAATTTAAAACGGGTTCTAAAATCGGGAAATACCATGGAAGAGATGATCGTTACAAAAGACCAGCTTATTGAGATGTTTTTATCTAGCTTGATACAAGACTCAAATTTTGGTTGGCTTTATAATGATTTATTTTATGTAAATATTATAGCTTTACATGAAAAAGATCCAAAATATATATATGATGTAACAGATGCAGAACAGTATAAAATTTCACCAATAAGACAGAAATAAAAAGGTAAGCCATGTCACATTGTCCATTTTGTAAGAAAAAGATAGCTATGAGTAAAGCATTTTGCTCAAGAAGTTGTAAAGAAAATTATTTTCAACTTATTGCAATTCAGATTCCAAAACTTTTTATGAAAAGAATTCATACATTTTGCAATGAAGAGGAGAAAGCAGCTGAAATTGAAAAATTTGCTTTTAGACACAAATGGAGAATCGATCTTCTTCAAAATAAGATAGAGGAAGAATCTATCCGTTTGGGTTATAAGAACGGGACAATCGATAACGATTAATTCTTAACTATTTTAGTTTTGAGGAGCTTAAAATACTCCTCCCTGTTAATTTCAAATCCACCTAAACTTGCTAAATGGTCATTGTAAACTTGACAATCTATGAGTTTTATACCATTTTCTTCTGCTTGATTACAAAGATTATAAAAAGCTACTTTTGAAGCATCACTAACTTTTGCAAACATACTTTCACCACAAAAAACATCCCCAATCATGAGTCCATAGAGTCCACCTACAAGCTGATTATCTAAATATGTTTCTATACTAAAAGCAATGCCTAAATCAAAGAGATTTGTATAAGCTTTAATAAACTCTTTACTTATCCAAGTATCACTTTCATGTTTTCTTGTTACATTTGCACAATTTCTCATAACCTCTTCAAATTTCTCATTTGATTTAACTATAAACTTCTTTTTTTTGATAGTTTTACGTAAACTTTTTGATACTTTCATATTATTTGGATATAAAACCATTCTTTTTTTTGGAGAGAACCAGTGAATATAATTGTACTCATCAATAAACCAAGGAAAAATACCGTTTTCATAAGCATTTACTAATCTTTGAGGATGAAAATCTCCACCAATTGCCACAAGGTCATTATTCATCATTTTTATGGTTGGAAAATCAAAATTATCATCATCCAACAAATATATTTTTTCTTTTTTATCAAGTAGTTTCATATTTGTATTTTATATAAAATTCTATCTTTTTAACATATCGCTCATAATTTATTTATCCTACAAAATAACTTTAAAACTAAAACAGTATAATCTTTAACTTTACAAAAATTACTGAAAGGTTAATATGAAATCGACTGCTAGACAAATTTTAACACTACCTGTTATCGTTATTGCGATGGGGTATTTTGTTGATATTTATGATCTTATTTTATTTGGTGTTGTGAGGGTTCAAAGTCTAAGTGAACTTGGACTCACAAAAGAGGAAATAACAACTTGGGGCTCAATGATATTAAATGCTCAAATGGCTGGAATGCTCCTTGGTGGTATATTATGGGGTATGCTTGGAGATAAAAAAGGTAGATTGTCTGTTTTGTTTGCATCTATCATTTTATATTCTGTTGCAAACTTTTTAAATGCATTTGTTACCAATGTTGAACAATACGCAATCCTTAGATTTATAGCTGGGATTGGTTTGGCTGGTGAGCTTGGTGCTGGTGTTACACTTGTTGCTGAAATATTACCAAAAGATAAAAGAGGCTATGGGATTATGGTTATAGCTTCATTTGGTGTTTTGGGTGTGGTTGCTGCTAATATTGTAGTTTCTATTTTTGATTGGAGAAGTGCTTATATTATTGGTGGTGTACTTGGTTTTGCACTATTATTCCTAAGGCTCAAAGTTAAAGAATCAATGATGTTTAATGAACATAAAGATTCCAATATCAAAAAAGGTGATTTTTTAAGTCTTTTTAGGGATAAAGAGTTATTTTTAAAATACATAAAAGCAATTATTGTAGGTATGCCTATTTGGTATGTTGTTGGTGTTTTGGTTATTTTTTCCCCTGAGTTTGCTAAAGCTTTAGAGATTAGTGATAAAATTACAGCTGGTGAGGCTTTGATGTATTGCTATATTGGACTTAGTGTTGGGGATTTGGCTAGTGGATATATCTCACAAAAACTAAAAAGTCGTAAACAAGCTTACGGTATATTTATGGCTTTATCTATTTTGACTATTGCATTTTATCTTTCATTATCTGATGCAAGTTCAACATTATTTTATTTTGCACTATTCTTACTTGGTGTATTTTGTGGTTATTGGGCTTTATTTATCACTATGGCAGCGGAGCAATTTGGAACAAATATAAGAGCAACAGTTGCAATAACTGTACCAAATTTTGTACGAGGTTCTGTTATACCTATTACTTCAAGTTTTATACTTTTAAAAGATAGTTATGGGGTTTTGGGTTCTGCAATTATTGTTGGTGTTGTAGTTTTTGCCATCTCTTTTTGGGCACTTTATACCACAAAAGAGACTTTCCATAAAGACTTGGATTATATAGAAGTCTAAATGTTACCCCTTTTATTGTATTAAAAGGGGATAAGTATACAATTCCACTAAAAATTATTATTAAACTACAAAAAAGAGGAACGATGCAATATTTTATACCACATATGGATGAGAGAAAACCTGATTATGCTCTCTTATTCATAGCATCATTTCTTATGTTTATAGGTCTTGTATTTTCCTATTCACTATCAATTTTTGCAGTTGAATATTATGCCTATTCACAATTTCACTTTTTTATTCGTCAGTTTATAGCTGTTGCTATTGGTATATTTTTTATGTGGGGATTGGCGCATATCAAAGCTGAAGTGATTTTTAATCAATGGAAACTCCCTTGGAGGATATTTTTAATATCATCTATTTTGATTATGATAATGCCAATTTTACCTACTTTTCTAACAACAGAGTCAGGTGGAGCTACTAGATGGATAAGATTACCTGGATTTTCAATCTCACCTGTTGAATTTTTTAAAATAGGTTTTATTTTCGTAATAAGTAGTTTTTTGTACCGAAAAAATCCAAAATTAAAAGAGATAAGAACTCTAAAAAGTGAACTTATTGTTATTTTACCATCGCTTTTGATTCTTGGATTTTTTGCAAGCTTTATTGCGGTTGCACAAAAAGACTTAGGAAATGTTGTTTTGATTGCGATTATACTTTTAATGATGTTTGTGTTTGCAGACAGAAGTATTAAATTGATTATGGCACTTGTATCAACAGGGCTTGGGGCATTTGCTTTGCTTGTTATAATTGCTCCACATAGGATTGATAGGATAAAGAGTTGGTGGAGTAGCGTTCAAGATACATTTTTAAGTCCATTTTCGCAAGAGATACAAGAGATGTTTAGGACAACTGAATATAGTGAGCCATATCAGGTTACAAACTCAATTAGCGCCATTTATAATGGTGGTTGGTTTGGAACTGGAGTTGGTGAGGGAAATCTAAAGCTAGGTTTTCTAGGTGAAGTTCATACAGACTTTGTACTAGCTGGTATGACAGAAGAGATAGGAATATTGGGGCTTATTGCTTTACTTATTGGTGTTATTTTTGTAATTTTACGAATTTTTAAAATTGCAAGAAGAGTTGAGAATGAGATGTACCACTATTTTTGTGTTGGTGTTGGAGTTATGATTGGATTTTCTTATCTTATAAATTCTTATGGGATAGCTGGACTAATCCCTATTAAAGGTTTGGCTGTTCCGTTTTTAAGTTATGGTGGAAGTTCTGTGATAGCACTTGGAATTTCACTTGGTATTGTGTTATCAATAAGTAAAGAGATTAATAAATAAGCAACATAAAATATTTTGCAATTAAATAGTAATTATTTATGTATAAATTTTGAGCAAAAGTGATAGAATAAAGTTCTGTTTTTTAAAAATGAAATTAAAACGAAAGAGGGATTTTGTGAAAAAAGAATTATTAATATTAATACTAATTAACACTCTAGTTTTTGGTAACGAAGATTTGCTTGACAATTTATTGGGCGAATTTGCACAAAATAGTGACTTGTCACAAGAAACAAAAATCAAAAATCAAGGTCACTCGATAATCTATACGAGGTCTGATTTGGATAGGATGCAAGCTAGAAACTTAAGAGATATTATGAAATCCATCCCATTTTTTACACTTCAAGAGAGTGATGCAAATTTTCCAAATTTTAATATGATAGATCAAAAAATACCATTTAGTGGTTCTCAACTCAGAATTTATATAGACAATCATGAGATGACAAGTGGAATTTATGGGAGTATGTTTGCTTATATGGGTTCAATTGAATTGGAATTTATTGATCACATAGAACTATATCTTGCTATGCCATCTTTTGAATACTCAAGTGAATCTACACAAGTTTTAATAAAATTACATACAAAAGTTCCAAAAAGAGATGATGGTGGCAAGGTTTTAATTTCGCAAGGAACCTATGGTGGAAATCAGCAAAGTATTTATTTGGCAAAAGCACTAGATAAATTTTCTTACTTTGCTTATATTTCAAGACTTGATGATAAGAAAGATAATCCAATTAGCTATGGAACTGAAGTAAATAGGGATAAGCAAACAAATCATTTTGTTGGTACGGTTTTTAATGACAAGCATCATCTTTTAGTAAATGCGTTAAATATAAAACAAGGTTTGTCCAAGAATTTGAGTATAGATGCCACAAGTTTGGAAAATGAAAGTAGATACAATAATATTCAAGTTAGCTATCAAAATAATAGTATAGATAACATTGTTGCAAAAGTAAGTTATCAACAAGCAGACGATAAAGTAATATCAAATGACGATAAACCATTTTATTTTGACTTTCAAGCTAATACAACTATTAATGATATTTATTTTAATGTTATAGATAAAGTTTCTACTATTCAAGTTGATTATGTTGATAAAATAAAAAACAATGATATTTTACTGGGTGCTACCATGAGAAATAAAACTGCTAACTATAAAACATATCAAACAAATGCATACCAAGTATCTACAAATGGATATGACACACAAAATGTGTATGCTTTTTATCTTCAAAATGAATTTAATATAAACAATAATTCTATATTTGTTTTGAGCGGTAAATATTCAAAAATTGAAAATAATGGAAATATAAACGATCAAACACTAAAAATGTTTAGAGCTGGATACACTTACAACGTAGAAGACTTTAATGCTAAATTGTTTTATTATGACAATCCAACACCTATTGAGCCATATCTTTATTCACAATTTTTTAACTTGAGTCAGAGTTTAATGGCAGAAGAGATGAAAAGTGTTGTAGCAGAGATTGAATACAACAAAAACAATCACAATCTTAGACTGGTAGCTTCACAATGTAAAACTGAGAACCTATTTTATTTTAATACAAAATATATGCCAATACCAATAAGTCCTTATTATACTTTTTATGTTTCCTCGCTCGATAACTATAATAAAATTGTTAAAAATAAAAGGTTTACATTAGCACATACTTATGATTTTACACCCCTAAATAGAATAAAAACTAATTATTTCACACAATCAATCTCAAATTCACCAAATGGAAACTACACTGAACAGGGTGGATATTTAAGATTTCTAAACACACTTGGTAAGTTTGATGTTTTCAATGAAGTAGTGTATAGGGAGACTTCATTGGATGGTAAATCATGGTTTGATTATAGTGCAGGAGTAAAATATAGACAAAGTAAAAATTTATCATTTTCAATCAAAGGTGAAAATATTTTAGATAGAGGTCTTAAGCAAGATATTAAAAGATTTCAAACTTCTGATTATGTAATTTATAATGAATTACCTAGTTTGCAATTTACACCAATAGATAAGAGATTTTACGGAGCAGTGGAGTACTCATTTTGAATTTACTCACAAGATTTATTTTTGGTATGATTTTCTTTGCACAAATTCTTAATGGGTTTGACACAAAAACAGCATCTAAAATATACGATAAACTTTTTTATGGGGTATTTAAAAAAAATATTATTTATGTGTATACAAATAACCAAACATATAAAACAGTTATACTAGGTTCTCAGTATCTTAAACTTGTAGATAATGTTGATGATGCAAATATTGTTCTTTTTTCTAGCGGTGATGATTTGACGTACAAAATGAAAAATAAACTTATTTTTGCGACGGATTATGACTCATTCAGAGATAATAGTAATGCAATAGGAGCTTTTTACTGGAATAAGGGACGTCCTGAGATTGTATTTTCTGGTGAGCGACTTGAAAATGCAAAACTTTCTCTTAGCGGTGAGTTTGAGAGGTATTTAAAGTGAATAATTTTAAATTTAATCAAAATACACTTCAAGGAAAAATTTTTCTCTCTATTTTTACAATTTTAACATTGGCTGTTTTATCACTTTTTGTTTTTGATTATTTTAAAGCCAAAAGTCAAGCTAAGGATTATTTAAAAACATCAAATGATACAATCAACAAAATATTAACACAAAATATAAGAGGTTATATTTATAATCAAGATATTGCAAACATAAAACTTTTAATAGATGCAGTAGATAGTAAATATATTGGAAATATATATATCACTTCTCCAGATGGTCAAATTTTGTATTCAAAAGTGAAAACAAAACAAAAAATATACAACCTAAGCTTTATTCAAGACAATGATTTTGTTAACCATTCAAGTTTTACTTTGCTTGATATAAATCTAGGACATATGATTATTGAGGCAAATATTGATGCTTATAATGATGAGGTTTTTCGCAATACAACAGAATTATTTTTGCGATTATTTATGATTTTTGGCATCGGAATTATTATATCCTGGCTTATTTCTCGTCAGATTAGCGAGCCAATAGATGCAATGATTTTGTATTTACATCATTCAAAAACCAATGAGCCTTTTAGTTTTGAAAAGCAAAATATTGAAGAGTTTAACTTTTTGGCAACAAAAATTGAGGAGCAAAGAAATGCTCTGATTGATTTAAATTTAAATCTTGAAGAGAAAATAAAATATGAAGTTGATAAAAACAGCCAAATTGAAAATAAACTTTTCCAGTCAGAAAAATTAGCTTCAATGGGTGAGATGATTGGAAATATTGCTCATCAATGGAGACAACCATTAACTGTAATCACAACAAGTGCAACAGCAATACAGCTTAAAAAAGAATATGGAATATTAACTGATGAGTATCTTGATGAATCTTGTGAAAACATAAATCAAAATGCTCAATATCTTTCAAAAACGATTGATGACTTTAAAAATTTTATCAAAGGTGACAATGCAAAAACATTTTTTACTCTTAATGAAAACATTGATAGTTTTGTAATATTAATAAGCTCATCCCTTAAAGCTAATTTTATAAATTTGGTTACTGACATCGATAAAAATATAATAATTTATGGTTATTCGAATGAGTTGATACAATGCTATATGAATATCTTTAATAATTCAAAAGATGCACTCAATGAAGTCAAACATGAGAAATATTTTTTTATAACTGCAAAAATAGAAAACAATATGATTAAGTTATCATTTAGAGATAATGCTGGTGGAATTCCTATCAAGATATTGCCAAAAATATTTAATCCATACTTTACAACAAAACACCAAACGCAAGGTACAGGACTAGGACTTAGTATGACTTATAATCTAATTACAAGTGGGATGAATGGTGAAATTGAAGCTAAAAATATAATCTTTTCACATGACAATAAAGATTATAATGGAGCAGAATTTAACATCACACTTCCTATAAATAAAATTGATAAAAACACAAAGAAGGAAAATAATGATACAGAATGAGGGATTGAAGTTGGGTCAAAAGAATGAACCAATAGAAATAAGTGAAAATGAAATATTATTAAAAGAGTATGAAGAAAATCTCAGTTTAGCAGTCGCTAATTATAAAAAAGCATCAGCTAAACAAGAACTTGCATTTGATTCTTATGATGAAGAGTGCATAAAAGAGGAGATGTCATTTTTTAGAGATGAAGTAAAATTATTAAGAGTAAAGATTGATAAGTTAAATAACGAATTGAATACAGATGTCGTTTGATAAATTTAATTTATCATCTAGTTTAAATAAAGCTATAAAATCAAATAACTACAACAAACCAACGCAGATACAAAACAAAGTTATACCTTTGATTTTTGATGGTGTTGATATTATGGCAAAAGGGGAAACCGGAAGTGGTAAAACAGCAAGTTTTGTGTTGCCAATTTTGCACAACATTGAACAAAATACACTACCAAAAAAACGAAAAATTCAAGTTTTAGTTTTAACTCCAACAAGAGAATTGACTTTACAAGTTGGACAAACTTTTTCAAATTTTAGTAATTTTTTTGATGTCAGACCAAAAATTGTTGCCATAATTGGTGGTGAAGATATTGGAGTACAACTACAAAATATCCAAAAAGGTTGCGATATAGTTGTTGCAACTTCGGGACGCCTTCTTGATATTATAGATAAAAAACAAATTGATTTTTCATCTTTAAAGTATTTTGTCCTTGATGAAGCCGATAAAATGCTTGATTTTGGGTTTGCCGAAGAGCTTGATTCTATATTAAAAGTTCTCCCAGCAAAAAGACAAAATCTTATGTTTTCAGCTACTTATCCTATGAAAATGTTGGAAATAGCATCAAAAATAACAACAAAAGCTATTGAAGTTGAGATAATATCACCAACACAAACCGTCGAAAATATCTTACAAAAAGCGATATTAGTAAGTAAAGAACACAAAAGTCCCCTATTGCAAAAATTGATAAAACAATATAATTTTAAAAAAGTTTTAGTTTTTATGGCAAACAAAAGAGGATGTGATAATATCGCAGTTAAGTTTAGAAAATATGGATTTTTGGCAGATTCTTTTCATGGAAATCTTACGCAAAGTGAACGAAACTATACACTCGATGAATTTAAAACACAAAAGCTTAATATACTTTTCTCAACAGATATAGCAAGTCGTGGACTTCATATTGATGATATAGATTGTGTAGTCAGTTTTGATCTACCTAGAAGTGCTGATGACTATATTCATAGAATTGGACGAACTAGTCGTGCTGGTAAAAGTGGTACTGCGATATCTTTTCTTGACAACGACACGATCGAACATTTTAAACTTATCGAAAAAAGATGTGGTGTTTTGATTGAAAAAGAGACTGACGAGAAGTTTCCATACAAAATAACAAAGCAACAAAAAATAAAAGGTGAAGCTCCTATTAAGGGGAAAAGAAAGAGTAAAAAAGATAAATTAAGGGAGCAAGGCTCACTTTAATTTATGAAAAAGTTTTATTAAATCGTTATCTCTTTCACATCAGCTATATTTCTAAATGCTAGATAAACTAAAGCTATAAGGTTTTTTCTGTTTTGTTTTATTTTTTCATTTTCGTGATTTACAAATACATTTGCAAAAAAGTTTTCTAGTTCTGGTTTTAGTCCAAACAATGCTTCTAGTTCCTCATCGTAAGTTGTATAATTTTTTGAAACAACCTTTTTGTAGGCTTCAAAAAGTTTCCCCTCTTCTTTGTTTTCAAACAATGAACTATTAACATTATTTTCTTCAAAACTAACATCTTTGATGATATTTGCAACCCTTTTGAAAACTGAGCTAAATTCACCAAAATCACTACTATTTACTATTGGATTTAGAGCATAAATCTTTTGAGAAATTTTTAAAATATCACCCTCGCCACTAGCTAGTACTGCTTTTATAACACTTGGGTTTGTATCTTTAAAAATTTTAAATAATCTTTCGTTAAAAAACTCTACCACTTGATTTGTATTCAAGCCATTGTAATGTAGTGATAAATCACTAATCATATTGTATATGTTTAAATTGTATTTATTTGATATACAAATTCTTACAATTCCTGCTGCTGCTCGTCTTAGTGCAAATGGGTCTCTACTTCCAGTAGGTACCATTCCTACACTAAATAAGGCTAATAGATTATCTATTTTATTTGATAATGCAACAATACTGCTAAATAAATTTGATGGTACTTCACTATCTTCACCTGTTGGTAAATATTGTTCTTTAAGTGCTATACACAATTCATCATTTTCATTTGCTTTTTGTGCATAGTAATAACCCATGAGTCCTTGAAGTTCTGTAAATTCATAAACCATATCAGAGGTTAAATCAGCTTTACTTAACATTATGGTTTTGCTTAAAAGTTCTTTTTTCTCTTCTGGTAGCAATAAGGCATTTGCTAAGTAACTTCCAATTTTCTCTTCCCTTTGGCATTTTGCATACAAGCTACCAAGCCCATCAACAAAAGTAATATTTTTAAGTCTTTCGTTTGACAATCCATTTTTAAGGTCATTATTCCAAAAGAACATTGCATCACTAAGTCTAGGTCTTAAAACTTTTTCATTACCACTTATGATATGACTAAAATCAGTTGTGTAAGAATTCGATACAACTATAAAACTATTTGTAAGCTTCCCATCTTTATAAACAGCAAAATATCTTTGATTTGCTTTCATTGAGTTTATGATAACTTCATCTGGAAGAACTAAGAATTCCTCATCAAAGTTTCCTAAAAGTGCAGTTGGATACTCTGTGATTGCTACAACTTCATCTAGAAGCTCAGTATCTATCTCAACTTTAACATTGTGTGTTTTTTCAATATTTGCTATTTGAGCAAGTATCATCTCTTGTCGTTTTTGAGCAAAAAGGATAACTCCATTTTTTTCTAAAGCATTAAAATATTCACCAGCATCATTGAAAGGAAATTTATCATAACTCACCATTCTATGTGGGAAACTATTTTTGGCTGAAGTTACACCAAAAAGTTCACCATCAATTAGCTCATCTCCAAGAAGTATAGTTAACCCTCTTATTGGTCTTATAAAGCTTTCACTTAAGCTTCCCCATCTCATTGATTTTCCAAAGTCAAGTTTTTTGATAAATTTATTTACCATCTCATTTAATAAATCTTTAGATGGCGCTCCAACTTGAAGTTTTGAAAAATACAATACATCTTCTTTTCCGTTATTTTTTGTAGTCAGCTCATCTAGCTCAACTCCACATTTTTTAGCAAACCCCATCGCAGCACCTGTTGGGTTTCCATCTTTGTATGCAATATGAAGTGGCGCACCAAACATCTCTAAAATACTATCATCACCAACAACTTTAAATTCTCTATGCCAAAAAACAAGTCGTCTTGGAGTGTAGTAAAATTCAAATTCACATAATAGGTTATTTTCCTCTAAAATCTCAGCCCATTTTTTCTCAATATTTGGTAGTTCATTTAAAAATGGAATTGCTGGAAGCTCCTCTGTTGCTATCTCTATTAGTAGTGGTTTTGTCATCTATTTTTCCTCTTGTGTAACTTTTGTATTTTCACTATTTTTTTTATCTTCTTGCTCGTTTTTCATCTCTTCTCTCATTTTTGCTACTCTTGCTCTCTCTTTATTTTTCTCAACCATTTGTCTGTTAAATCCTCCAATAACAACAAATAGCACTAAAATAAAAAGTATTACAGCTACAACATCAAATATCTCTTTCATCTTATTATCCCTTTTAAAAACTCATCATAAATAACACCATCAATTCCATTTTTAGCTACAACTTCAATGAAGCCATCATCTTTTATTGGGATAATTATTTTGCTATCAAACATATAATGTTCTCCGATTTTTTGAATTTTTATAGCTATATCATCATTAACAATCAGATATTTTGCCATCAAGCTATTTGAAAATATTGCTTCTGTTACAGATGATATAAAAACCCCAAATTGGATTTTGTTTTTTAAACAATAGTCCATAATTTCGAGGTTAAAGTTTAATAAAACAACAGAGTTTGATGGTGTATTTTTTATATCTTCGATATTTTTGATAAATGCAAAATTCTCACATTTAATAATTTTATGACCTAGAATAATCATCTTATTTACCTATTTATGAGTTAAACATTTTTGTGAACAAAAATATTTTCCATTGCTTAAGACTGCTTCATCTTTTGAGATATAAGTACCACAAGATGGGCATTCTACCATTGTATCTTCTAAGTATTCACCATTATTGTCTTTTACATTTTTTTCTCTGTTTTTTTTAAAAAAGAATGCATAAACCAAATAAGCAACAACACCAAAAACTATAATTTTAAATATCATTTTATCTCCTAATTTTTCATATACAAATAATTTCTATGCAATCCAAATTCAAAAATCTCATAGTTTTTATTTTCAACATCATCTAGCTCATCTTCACAAATGCTACCTTTGTAAAAAAGATATTTTGTATCTTTTGTGGAGATATTTTTTGTTAGTTTTAGAAGTAAATTTGTGTTTGTTACAGCTCTTGAGGTTATAAGTTCAAAGCTTTTATCTTTTACATCTTCTGCTCTTTTTTGGATAATCTCAATATTTTGAAGACCCAAAACATTTTTTACAAAATTCAAAAATGCAACCCTTTTTACCCTTGGTTCGATTAAAACTGCTTTTGTATCTGGTTTTGCAATAGCTAATATCATCCCAGGATACCCAGCACCAGTACCAATATCAGCAAATGAAGAAAAATCTTCCAAAAACCTAAGTGGATAGAGGCTATCTATGATATTTGTTTTTATATCAATGTCATTTAAGTTATTTAGCGAGGTGAGATTGTGTACTTTTCCCCACTCTTTAAGTAGAGTAGTAAATTTTGCACATCTTTCGTAAAATAACTCATCAAAATGTAAATCGTGATTTTCTAGCTCTTTTTTTAAAGTTTGACTAAACATTATATAAGATGCCCCATCTCACCTTTTTTTACAGCCATATAATCCTTGTTCTCGGTTGTTTGCCCTACGATTATTGGAATCCTTGAATTTATTTCGATATTCACTTGCCCTACTTTATCAGGATTGTTTGTCATTAGATTTATTTTTTTTATTCCATAATGTTCAAAAATAAAATCAACAATCTCATAAGTTCTTTCATCACTAGCAAAACCTAATTGGTGATTTGCTTCAACTGTATTAAATCCCATATCTTGAAGATGATAAGCATTGACTTTATTTAAAAGCCCAATATTTCGCCCCTCTTGTCTAAGATAAATAACCATTCCACCATTTTTAGCAATAAAATCGAGTGCAAAATTTAATTGTGCTTGACAATCACATTTAATACTTCCAATAGCATCACCAGTAAGGCATTCAGAATGAATCCTTACATTTACAATATCGCCATAATCTTTACTCATAATCACAAGATGCTCTTTAATTCCCTCTTTAAATGATTGGATTAAAAAATTACCATGTTTCGTTGGTAAATTTGCTATCTTGGAGATCTCTACATCTTTTAATTTCATAAAAAGAATCCTTTTGATTGTTTTGCTTTTAATTTTTAAAAGGTAGCGATTGTAGCTAATACCAAATTAAAAACAAACTAACAATTTAAATAAAGCTGATGCCTTGTGAAATATCTAATGGTATAGTTATTTTAAAATTTGCACCACAATATTGTTTTTTAAAATATTCAAATGATTTATTTTCAACTTCAATTGAGCCTTTCATGTGATTTTTTATCATTTGATGTGTCATGTAAAGTCCAAGTCCAGTCCCTTGACTTTGATGTTTGGTGGTAAAGTACGGCTCAAAAATTTTATCGATTATTGCAAGTGGAATCCCACCTGCTGAGTCCTGAATTTCTAAAATGGCATCTTTATTAAGATTGTCTTTTGATAGTTTAATTAGGATGAATCTCTCATTTTCATCAATTTTTTTCTCAACTAAAATATCTTTTGCATTATTTATGATGTTTAAAACAGCTTGAATAAGCTCATTTTCAAGTCCAAAAATAACAATATCATCAGTATAGTCTTGAATGATTGAAATATTATTTTTTTTGATATTTCCGTTTATAAACTTTAAAACTTTTAATACAACATCTTGAAGTTTAAATTTGATTGGATTTTTATCTTTTTTTAGAAAATTCTGAAAGTCATTTATTGTATGAGATAAAAATTCAGCCCCTTCAATAATCCCCTCTAATTGCTCTTTTGTATCCTCATCAGTTTCAATTCCAAGTTCATGACTAAGTAGCATCGAACTAGCAGAGATTGAGATAGCATTTAATGGCTGCCTCCATTGATGAGCTATATTTTCCATCATCTCCCCCATTGAGGCAAGTTTTGATTGTTGGTGCAAAATATCCTCTTTTCTTTTTATCTCCCTTTTTTGTTTAATATTGTCTATCCAAAGATTTATTTTTAGGGTAAATTCTATATTTAGTATAGGTGTTGTAATAAAGTCTGATAAACCGTGTGAGATATTCTCTTGAAGCAAGATAGGATTGTATTGCTCATATATAGCAATAACTGGAAGCGATTTTGAAAATAGTGATTTTGCTTTTTTAATAATATCTCCATTTTCCATGTCACCAAGATTTGTGTCTATTAAAATCATAGACAAACTATCTAAGTTATCTAGTTTTTTCCATGCACTTGCGCCATTTTGACACATCACAACATCGTATCTTCCTAGCCTAAGTAACTCTTGTACAAAATCCCTGGTTTCATTTTTTCTTTTGATTACAAGTATAGTTTCACTAGAGTTCTCAATCAACCTTTCAATTAACCAATCAATCTCATGGATAATATTTAGTATGTTTCCTAATTTGATTTTGTATGCTAAAAGATTGTATTTTAAAAATCTCTCCATATTATCAATATTTGCATCTGATGTTAAAAATACAATTCCACCAAAAGTAAGATTTTGAACATCTTTAATTGTTTCAATCGCTAGATTATCAGATTCACTGCTGTTTATTACAACTAAATCGATAGCTTCAATCCTTAAAATATCGTAAGCTTTTTCTTGAGTATTTGCTATAAAACATTTGTATTTTAGCTCCTGTAGCGTTGTTAAAATTAGGTTTGAACTATTAGTCGCAAGTTCAATTATTAAGATTTTAAAATTTTGTTTTTTATACATTTTTAACCTCAAATTTTGGTGCATTTTTCGAAAATTCAATCAACTCTTCTGTAAAATTTACTTTGTTTTGGAGTGCCAAAAGTGATATTTTTAAAACTTCAACGGTGCTTTTTGTATCTTCATAAGCTCTGTGGTGATTTTCTATCTCTATATTTAGACTCTCTTTTAGATATTTTAAGCCATATTTTGGAGCCTCAATGGTTCGCATAGCAAGTTCAATAGTGCAAAGTTTGCGGTTTTGTAACTCTCCCAAATGGTATTTTTTAAAACTCTCACTTATAAATTTGTAGTCAAAATCAACACTATGAGCAACAAAAACATCATCTTCTAAAAATATTTTAAACTCCTCTAAGACAACACGAAGTGGTGGGGCTTTTTCTAACATTTTAGGTGTTATCCCTGTTATTTCTTGAACTTTTTGTGGAATTTTATTGCAATAAACTAAAGATTGATACTCCTCTATTATTACACCATTTTTTAGTTTAATTGCAGCTAGTTCAATAATCTGCCCCGCTTTTGGATTTCCTGCACTTGTCTCAATATCTACAACACAAAAAACTTGATCCTTGATGAGATTTTCATTTGTTTTGAGATGTACAAAATCATCTCTAAAATATATTGGATAGCCATTTGAAATTAATAGTTCAGTTTCAAGTTCAACTGAATCAAAAAATGTATCACTAGTCTGTAAAATATGATTGTATTGTATAAGACTTAATGGTTGTTTAATTAGCTTATTTGTTAGTTTATCTATGTAATTCATTTACTAAACTTACGAAGTTGATCATCTTTTGTGCATCTTTAATTCCCTTTTTTTGTTCTACACCACTACTTACATCAACTGCATAAAAATTAAACCCCTTTAATTCTTCTACATTTTCACTTGTAAGTCCACCAGCTAAGATAATTTTGGAGCAATCAACTCCATCAAAAAGTTCAAGATTTAATCTATGCCCCATTCCTCCAAAACCTTCAACAAAAGAATCGATCAATCTATAATCATTTTGGTTTTTTAATATGTCCTCTTTCGTTTTTGCTCTTACTACTTTTATATATCGCACCTCTAGTTCATTATAGTTTAGAGATATATTTTCATCATCATCTATTATTTGAGCTAAATCAATATTTGAACTTTTTGATATTTCATTTATATTTTGGGTTGTTTCATTTACAAATAACCCAACCGCTTGTACAAAGGGTGGAAGATGAGCGATAATTTTACTAGCTTCAAGTGGTGTAATATATCTATGGCTTGGTTTATAAAATACAAATCCCAAAGCATCAGCACCAGCATTTGAAGCATCCAAAGCATCCTTTAAATTTGTTATCCCACATATTTTTATTTTCATATTTAAAACTTTTCTAGATTTTATATTTGCAAACTTTTTATTGCGTTTTCATAGCTTTCATTTGTAAATACATAGTTTCCAGCTACCACAACATCAACTCCAGCTTCTTTTAATTGGTGTATATTTGATGAACCCACGCCACCATCTACCTCAATCAAACAGTTTGGATTTTTTTCATTTATCAGTTTTTTTAAGATTTTTGCTTTTTCAATCACACTTGGGATAAATTTTTGTCCACCAAAGCCTGGATTTACAGACATTAAAAGAATCATATCAACATCTTCTAGAAGATACTCTATACTTTGTGGCGGTGTATGGGGATTTAAAACTAACGCAGGACTTATTCCATAACTTCTTATTTTTTGGATAAGTCTATGTGGATGCTTCTCTTCTTCAATATGAAATGAGATATATTTTGGTTTTAAAGGTGCAAAAAGTTCAACAAAAAAACTATTATTTTCAACCATCAAATGGATATCAAGTGGCTTTGTAGCAACTTTTGCAACACTACTAACAACAACAGGTCCAATAGTAAGGTTTGGTACAAAATGACCATCCATAACATCAACATGAACCAAATCACACCCCCCATCGCAAATAGCTTTTATCTCTTCATTTAATCTTCCAAAATCAGCACTTAATATCGATGGTGCAACTAACATATCTTATCCCTTGTTTTAAATTTTAGGTTTGCATTTTATCGTTTCAAACTTATTATTGTGTTAGGTGTGGTAAGATGGGTCAAAAAGGTACTCTTTGCAAAACAACACAACATTTGCCACTTCATTTTCCAAAAATCTAACACAAGTGAGTGAATACATCTACTCACCAAAAGAGTGGCTAGATACAATTGTTCCAGAATCACTTAAACTTTACACAAACCCATATTATGAATATCCATTTTTATATCAAAAAACGATTTTTAACTTCGATTATCTAAAAGACTATGTCCATAATCATTTCAATTCAATTGAAAAAATAGGTGTAGTTAAAGGTGAAAATGGTGTATTTCTACCCAAAATAGATACAAAAATCAGAAATACTTTTAATATTATCTCGCAAGATGATTTTATAGAGGAGTATGGGAAATTTTTTGAAACAAAAAGGGGTGAGATTGAAAGATTTTTCAATATCTCATTGATGCAAAGTACTTCACCTCAGATATTGATTTATAAAGAGGGTTGTTACTACAAAAGACATAGTGATAATTGTAGTGAGGTTTATAAAGATGGTGAGCTTGTATCTTTTAAGCCAGTGGCGCCATCTAGGATAATAACAACGGTACTTTTTATAACATCACACAAAACTAATCCAAGCGGTGAATTTGAGTTTAGTGGTGGGGAGTTGGAGTTTGATTTTTTAGAAGATGTGGAGCAAAATGTTGTCTCTTTGAAACCACAAGATGGGGATTTTGTATCGTTTTTTAGTAATCCATATTTTTCACATAGTGTAAAAGAGGTAACCTCTGGCACTAGGATATCGATAGTTCAGTGGCACAACGCGATTGTCCACTAGGTATTTATGGATTGTTTGCTTTAAAAACTTTGAAATTTTGTCGTATCGCGTCATAGATTATAACTGACACACTATTTGCAATATTTAAACTTCTAGCGTCACTTACCATCGGGATATTTATGCAAGTTTCAATACTTTTAGATAGTAAATCCTCAGGCAACCCTGCATCTTCTCTACCAAAATAAAAATAATCATTTGGTAGATATTGCACATCAAAATAAGCTTGAGTAGTTTTTGTAGTCGCCATAAAATGTCTATCATCAAAAGGATTCTTAGCCCAAAAATCTTCAATATTTTCATACTCAAAAACTTTCAAAAACTGCCAATAATCAAGTCCAGCTCGTCGTACTTCTTTTTCTGTAATATCCCCAAAACCATAAGGTTTGATAAGATGAAGTGTTGAGCCTGTTGCGTACGCAAGTCGCCCTATTGTTCCTACGTTTCCTGGCATTCTTGGTTCTAATAAAACTATATTAAACATAACATCTCCTATAAAATAACTGTCTTATTTCCATAAACAAAAACTTTATCTTCTAAAAGAAGACCAAGAGCGTTTGAAAGTACAACTTTCTCTACATTTCTTCCAGCATCCCTCATATTTTCCCATGAGTAAGTATGGTCAACCCTTACTATATCTTGAGAAACAATCGGTCCCTCATCAAGGTCGCTTGTAACATAATGTGCAGTTGCTCCTATGATTTTTACACCTCTTTGCCATGCTTGTTTGTAAGGGTTTGCACCTATAAAAGCAGGTAAAAAACTATGGTGGATATTTAAAATTTTGTTTCCAAAATGATTTACAAAAGATGGATTTAGTATCCTCATATATTTTGCTAAAACAATAATCTCTGGCTCAAATTTATCTATCGCTTCGATTACCATTTTTTCATGCACTTCCCTATCAAGCCCATCGTGCGATACACAAATAAAAGGTATATCAAACTTCTCAACCAGGTTTTGTAATGTATCGTGGTTTGCGATAACAGCTTTAATATTTGCATTTAGTTCGCCACTTACATATCTAATCAAAATATCACCTAAACAATGTGCTTCTTTTGTTGCTAAAATCACTATATCTTTTTTTGTATTTTTTGATAGTTTTATAGTTGCATCGTTTGGGAGCACACTTTTTACATCATTTAGGAGTTTTGCTTTATCAAAATCACCGCTAATTACAGTTCTCATAAAAAACTTATTTACATCTTTATCTACATATTCTGCATTATTTTCTATATTTAAATTGTGGTTGAAAAGTATTTTTGAGATGTTGTAAACCAAACCCTTTTCGTCAGTTGTATCTATTAAAAGTCTATATTCGCTCAAATTTTATCCTTAAATCTTTTTTCTTAAATTTTTTCTAAATTTAACTCATTTATCACATCTTCTGCTATTTGTAGCATCGATATATTCAATCTTTTGTACTCTGTATCTTTTATGCCAAGCAACAACATATCGTAAATTTCTGTGTAAGGATAGATACTAAAAAAGATAAATTCTTTTGAATTGTATTCATATCCCAACTCTTTAAACCAGAGCAAAAGCATAGAAAATAAAAGCATAGATGGATTAAACCTAGCGTTGTTTTGTAGATGTTTTGAGACCGATTTGTTTATTTGATTGTAAAATTTAACAATCAGTCTTATCCGTGAAACTCTCATATTTCGTATGTAATATTCGTTTGGTTGGAGAATTGCACTTATCCCTTTTTCTATATCCTTAACATTTTTTTCTATAAATTTTGCCAAGTTTTCATCGTCTTTAAATATTGTTTCTGTTTCGTTTTGGTTGTAAGTTGTAATGAGGTCTCTACAAAAAAGTAGTAACGCCTCTGTTTTTAAAGAGATAACATTTACAACCACGCCATTTCCTAATAAAATAAGCTAATCATGAAAGAGACAAACTCTTTTGATACATTTTTGTCACTTATCTCTTGGCTTTCTTGAGTTGATTTATGGATTAAGATTGACATATTTTCCACTAAATATATCGCTTTCTCTTCTGGGAGCATATTTAGTTTACTTACCATCCGTTGTTTGATGATAAAAGGCTCAAGATTTTCTTTTATAGCTATTCCATAAGACATATCATCAAGTGTTGTTCTGATGTCAACTGGAAGTGAATTGTAAATTGAATTTTTATCTCTTTCAAGTGCTATTTGTTGTTGTAAAAAGTGATTGTGTAAAATAATATTTCCTTTTTGAAAATGTATTAAATGAATTTGGATTATAGCTTATCAATGATAAATTATAAACTATTTTGGATTTTCAAGATTGTTGTGGTTTTGTCTAGAGATTTTTATTTACAACTTTTAATTTTTTAAATTATTATTTGAATCCTAATTAAATCATAAAGCCAATATTTTTTTCCAGATTTCAGTAAAAAATAAAGTGACAATGAAGATTGATGAGACAATAATTAAATCATAACCCTTGAAGGATGATATTCCAAAGATAGTCAACTTCCTCCTCATCAAACTCAATCAACGATTTGTTATGAAAAAAATCTTCTATTTTTTGAAGTTCAAAATTTTTTCCATAGTTACAAGCTGAATGTGTAGCTAGAAAACCACGCACAAGTGAAATATTTTCATCTATTGGTTCATCACAAAGAAGGCATACAAAATCATCATGAAGTCGCCCTTCAAACTCACAAAGCTTCACATAGTTTTCCAAGATTGCCCTTTTTGGATTTTGTTTTGTAAGTTTTACAACTAAATCATCAAGTAAATGAAAATAAAAAATATCAAGTTCTTCTGTATCTTTTAGATGGTGATAAAATAATTTGATATACATCTGCCAAAAATATAGTTTTTTTGAATCCAAAAGCCATGGGAAATTTAGTTGAATTACATCTTTTAATCTTGGAATTGTACTTTTAATATTTATTTCAAGTTCAAAATCGATTTTGTATCCGATGTTGATATTTGAGTGTCTTGCGCCATAAAACCTATAAGCTGTATAGGTAAAATTTTCACTTAATATGGTAACAATCAAGTCCTCATCGCGAACCTTGACTAGATTTAAAACATAACCTTGCATTTAAAAAAGTGTTTGCTCTTTGATTTCATTTTTCTTTAAAATCTCTGTAATTTTTTCATTTGTTTGATTTACAAAATACAAACAATTTGTTTTGTTGTTTGAGATAATCTCAAAAATTTGTGTTTCATCTAAATTTGAAGCATAAATTTTCATGGATTTTCCATATTTAAAAATTGTTTTGATAAATTCAAATTCAATCTCACCAATATCTTTATTTTGTGAACTTAAAATAAATCTATTTGATTTCCCATATTCAACTATTTGATTTTGTTTCGATAAAAAAATTGGTTGGATAAATTTGAGATGTTTAAGTTTTTGCCCATCTATTTCACTAATTTCAAAAACCTCTTTGATGCAAAGTAGATGATTGAGATAAATATATGGAACTCGTAATTTATAAAAATATTCACCGTTGTATAAAAATGATGTTTCAAAAATAGAATGGATAATAAGATTTCCAAAGTTCATATTTAAAATCTCTAAATCTTTTGTTTTTGGATATATATTTTTTATAAAACTTGTGTTCTGCGATATTAAAATATCATTATCCTCGACATCTTGAAGTAATTCTAGGCTTAATATGGGCTCATCTAAAAAGTAGATATTTTTATTTGATTTAACCAAAACTTCTAAAAATTCATAAGCTATAAAATCAACCGCAAAACTTTTAATCTCAAGATTTGATAGTTTAAATCTTAGAAGTTTTGTAATAGCTTTACTTATATCATCGACTTTGATTAGTGCAATTTCACTATCAAGTTCTGCAATATCAACTACGAAATCAAAAATAATCCCAAAAGCACCCCTTTTTATCGCCTCTTTTATCTCTAAAATATTTGATGAAATAAATAAATCTCCATCGCTAACTTTTTTTAGAGTTGTGTGAGTTTGAGTAATAAATGAGATAGATGGAGAATTTAGAAGTTTTCCACCTGTGATATCTACTATTGAGCTTATTTTCAAATTAGTTACCTTTAGCTTACTTTTGTGCCTGATTTTTTAGGTGCTTCTGGTCTTAAAAGATGGAGTCCATTTTCATCTTTTGCAGCAAGTAACATCCCCTCGCTTACCATTCCCATAAGTTTGGCTGGTTTAAGATTTGCAACAACACAAGCTTGTGTTCCAATTAAAGATTCTGCACTGTAATACTCTTTTATCCCAGCTAAAATTTGTCTTGTTCTCTCCTCTCCAAGGTCAACTTGAAGTTTTAGAAGTTTGCTTGATTTTGGAACCTCTTCTGCTGAAACAATAGTTCCAATTTTAAGAGTCGTGCCAAAAAATTGATCAATCGTAATAAGATTTGCTTCGTCTTCAAGTGCTTCAATTTTTATTGTTCGTTCATTTTGGCAAACAAGTACCTCTTTTACGACCTCTGTTGTTGTAGGATTTGATGATGCTACTGCGATTAATTCCTCTTCGATTCGTGGAAAAAGTGCATCTATTTTTGTGATAACTGTATCATCCATAAGCTCGTTATTTTTTATTAGTTTGTTATAAGCTCCAGTGTCTATATTTATCCCTAAAGATTTTTCAACCTCACCTATTTTTAAAGGCATAACAGATTTTAAAAGAACAGCAACTTTTGCCATAATATTTGTAATAAGTGCGACTAAAGCCATAGCTTCTTCGATTTTTCCATCTTTTACCATATTCCAAGGTTCATAATCCCCGATAGCTTTGTTTCCAATTGTTAAAACTTTCCAAATCTCTTCAAGAAATCTGTTTATTTGAAGATGATATAAAAACTCTTCACTATTTGCCAAAAGTGTTTGAACTTCATCAAGCTCTTTTTGATGGAATTTCGCTACATCTTTGCTTGTGAGTTTATAATCAAAATATTTTCCACTCATTCCAATAATACGGTTAAGTAAGTTTCCAAGGTCATTTCCAAGGTCTGAATTTATCCTATCCATCAATGCTCTTTGTGAAAAATCTCCATCTTGTCCAAATGGAACTTCTCTAAGTAAAAAATATCTAAATGCATCAAGTCCGTAAGCTTCGCATATCTCTCTTGGGTCAACAACATTTCCTTTTGATTTACTCATCTTTTCACCATCTCTCGTCCACCAACCGTGAGCAGCTATATGTTTTGGAAGTGGAAGTTCGAGTGACATCAAAAATGCTGGCCAAAAAATTGCGTGAAATCTTAAAATATCTTTCCCGACTAATTGGATATTAGCTGGCCAAAATTCCATATTTGCTTCATCATTTCCATATCCAAGTGCTGTGATATAGTTTAAAAGGGCATCAAGCCAAACATACATTACATGCTTGTCATCATTCATAGAAGCTGGAAGTTTTAGACCCCAATCAAATGAAGTTCTACTAATTGAGAGGTCATTTAATCCACCACTGACAAAGTTTACTATCTCTTTTGCTTTTGCTTTAGGGAGGATAAAGTCTGGATTGTTTTCATAAAGTTTTAAAAGCTTATCTTCATATTTTGAAAGTGCAAAAAAGTAGCTCTCCTCTTTTACTATTGTTGTTGGTCGTCCACAATCTGGGCAACCTCCATTATCAAGAAGTTGAGCGTCTGTAAAAAATGTTTCGCAACTTACACAATAATTTCCCTCATAATTTCCTTTATAGATATCCCCTTTGTCAAACATTGTTTGAAATGCTTTTTGTACACCAGTTTTGTGTTCCTCATCTGTTGTTCTTATGAATTTATCATAAGTGATACCAAAATCATCCCATAAAGTTCTAAATTTACCACTAACTTCATCGGCATACTCTTTTGGTGATTTCCCCCTTGCTGCTGCACTTGTTTCGATTTTTTGTCCGTGTTCATCTGTTCCTGTTAAAAAAAAAGTTTTATTTCCTGTAAGTCTTGCGTATCTTGCTAATGTGTCAGCAATGATGGTTGTATAGGCATGCCCGATGTGTGCTACATCATTTACATAATATATTGGAGTTGTTATATAGATTGATTTTTCCTTGTTTGACATTTTCTTCCCTTGTTTAAATATTGCGGGAGAATATCAAAAAGTTGGTTTATAAGTGATAAAACACTACACATAAGGATAAAATAGCTAAAATCACCCCTTTAAATAAAATATGATTAAATTTATGGAGTTTTATATGGTTAAAAAGTTTGCTTTGGTTATCTCGTTTTTGTTGATAGATATGTTTGGGGCGAGTTTACATTACTCTTTGCATAAAAAAAATACAAACGAAGGTTCAACACTTTTGGTTATCGGCGGAATTCATGGTAATGAACCTGGTGGATATTTTGCTCCATCTGTTTTATTAAATCACTATAAAATTAACTCAGGAAATCTTTGGATTGTCCCAAACCTAAATTTTGACAGCATTATCAAAAATGAACGGGGAATTTATGGCGATATGAACCGAAAATTTGCCAAAGTTGAATCTAAAGATCAAGATTTTAAAATAGTAAATGAGATAAAAGGATTGATGCTTGATAAAGATGTTGATTTGATTTTAAATCTTCATGATGGTTATGGATTTTATAGAGAGAAAAAAATTGATGGCCTTTATAATCCAAAAGCTTGGGGACAGGCATATATTATTGATCAAGACGCAATTAAAGATGCAAAATATGGTGATTTGGCTGGTATTGCAAAAAGGGTTAGTAAATTAGCTAGTATAGATTTGGCTGAAGATGTTCATGAGTTCAATATCAAAAACACAGAAACAAAAGATAAAGATGTTTCAATGCAACAAACTTTGACATATTTTGCTATTCAAAATAATAAACCTGCATTTGCTGTTGAAACTAGTAAAAACATCAAAGATTTAGATTTAAAAGTGATGTATCAATTGAGATCAATTGAGGAATTTATGGATATTGTTGGAATTAAATTTCAAAGAGATTTTGACCTAAACAGAGAAAATATCAAAAAAATTCTTTCAGATTATGGGGTTTTAGAGATCCCAAAAGGTCATATTGCTTTGACTTTAAATGATTTAAAACCTATTGTTACGAATTTTCCAATGGAGAGTAAACTTGAATATGAGAGTAAAAATCCACTTATTGCTGTTGTTAAAGATGGTGCGATGTATAAAGTTATGAATGGAAATATTTTAGTCACAAAGCTGGCTCCCGCAATTTATGAGTTTGATCAAACGCTTGAATATGTTGATTTTATAATTGATGGTGATAAAAAGACAAAAAAATTAGGAAGTATAATTGATATAAAAAATGATTTTGAAGTTGTAAATAAAGATGGTTATCGTGTAAATATAATAGGTTATAGTTCATCGAATAATATAGAATCAGGTATAAAAGTAACTCAAAATGAATTGGTTAAAAAATTTGCAATAGACAATAAAAATAATATTTTTAGAGTTGAATTTTATAAAGACAAAAAGTTTTGTGGAATGGTTTTGGCTAGATTTGTTAAGTAACAATTTTGTATCTTTAAGTTTTATATCTTAATTATGATTTTGTTAAAATCGCACAAAATAAAAATGGAGAAGATATGAATAAATATATTGATTTAAAAATGGCAGAAAATAGTAAAAATCTTAAAAGTTTACAAAAGGGTTTTACTCTTATTGAACTTATGGTTGTAATCATAATTTTGGGACTCTTAGCTACTTTTGTGTTACCAAGCTTAACTGGTAAAAGTGATGAAGCAAAAGTAAAAATCACTTGTATACAAATGAAAAATATCTCTCAAGCCATAAAAATGTATAAAGTTGATAATTCAGCTTATCCTAGCACATCTGAGGGGTTAGGAAGTTTGGTTGAAAAGAAATACTTTGAAGATGGAAAATTGCCAAAAGATAGCTGGAGCAATCCATTTGTTTACACTTCAAATGGGGATAGTTTTGAAATAGTTTCTTTTGGGGAAGATAAAACTGAAGGTGGAGATGATGATATTTATTACTCAAAATGTGAGGATAAAAAATAAACTCTAAATACCAAAAACAAGACCAAAATCAAAAGAAAAAACTAGCATTTACATTGATTGAGGTGGTTTTGGTTGTAGCTCTTATTTCCCTTGTATATGGGATATTTTTTAGCAGTAAACTCTTAAATAGCGTGGAAAAAAAAATCATAGATTTAAGCGATTTAAAATCAACACTTAAAAAATATGAATTTGAAAAAGAGATAATGTTGAAATGTACAGATATAGATTTTAAGTGTTTTGTGTTGGTTGATGGTGTTTTCAAAGAGGAGTTAAAAGATAAACTTTTTACACAAAAAGCTGATGTTTATAGCTATGAAGAGAGGATGCAAAAAAGGGAATTTTTGGATTTTACATTGGAAAATATGGAGAGTTACCCGATATTTTTTAGCTATAAAATCGATAGATATGGTAAATCAGATGATATGATAGTTGATACAAAAGATGGTATTTATCTATTTAACTCAATTTTAACTAAGCCTATAAAATTTGAAACACTAAATAAGGCAAGTGAGTATTTTACAAACCAAGAAAAAAAGGTAAGAGATGTTTTTTAAATATCAAGGATATGATAGTTTTGGTAGTAGAGTAAAAGGTGTTATTGAAGCTAGCGATATAGAAACCGCTAAAATAAAACTCAAACAGCAAAAAATTATTTACGAAAAATTAATCATCGACAATGGGGTTGATTTTTTTGATTTTAAAACACTTTTTAGCCAAAAAAAAACAATCTCATCTTTGCTTTTATCTAGTATCAGTAAAGATCTAAGTATCTATCTTAATGCTGGAATCTCTTTACCAAATAGTGTAAAACTTATCAATGAAAGATACAAAAATGATAAACAAATGGATCAATTTTTTGCTTCTGTTTTATCATTTTTAAATGAAGGGAAAAACTTTTTTACCTCACTTGAAACACAAACAGTTATAAAATTACCAGAATTTTATCTCCAATCAATAAAAGTAAGTGAAGATGGTGGGATTTTACAAGATGTTCTCCTTGAGCTTTCAAATTACCTAATCAAAGAATATAAACTAGAAAAACAAATATCTCAAGCGATGATTTATCCATCATTTATTATTGTTATTTCGGTACTTATGGTTGCTTTTATGCTTAGTTTTATAGTGCCAAAGATAACTGATATTTTTGCGCAATCAAATCAAGAGTTACCAGAAATTACAACTTTTGTTATAAGTTGTGGAAATTTTATGTCAAATAACTATATTAGTTTGGCTTTTTTTGTGATTGTATTTATATTTTTATTTAATATTTTACTTCAAAAGTTAGAACACTTTAGATATTCATTTGACAACTTTTTGCTACATTTTCCACTTGTTGGCAATATCATAGAGCTTAATGAACTTAGTAGATTTTCATATATGAATGCAATTCTTTTAAAATCAGGTGTAAGTGTTGTGGTTGCTTTTAAAATGAGCTCAAATACTTTAGGAAACAGTGTTTTAAGAAAACTCTTTAGTGATGCTTCAAATAAAGTTGTCGAGGGTGAAAGGTTATCAAAAATTTTAGAAGCGAACAAGATTTATCCGCTTGATATTGCTTTTATTCAAGCTATCGCAATTGGTGAAGAGACAAGTCAACTAGAACCAATATTACAAAATTTAGCTGAACTTTATAGCTCAAAAAATAGCGATAAACTCCATAGCTTTCTTACCCTTTTAGAACCTGCCCTGATGCTTTTGGTTGGTGGAATTATCGGATTTATCGTTATTGCTATGCTTTTACCTATTTTTAGTATGAGTGTTGGATAATGATTTTTGAGTTGGTCTAAACCAACCCCTCTAATTTTTCGTCATACTCTTTAAGTAGTGAGTCATAATTTATCTGTTTCTCTTCAAATAAAATAAATTTTCCATCTACATTTTTTTGGTTATTTGAGATATTTTTTGTAAGCTCTACCACCTTAGCGTTATCGTTTATGTTTGAAGCATCGATAAGCTCTTTTTTATATCTTTCAATCATACCTTCAAGTCTTTCAATCTCATTTTCAAGCTTATCAAGCTCTTTTTTTAGTGGCGTTAAAATTTTACTTTTTTCAGCAATCACTTCACTTCTAAGTTTTTTTGTCTCATTTTTATTTGATTTTGCTTTTTTTGCTTTTGTATCAAATTCCTCATCTTCCCAACCAATTTTTTCTAAAAATTCATCATAAGTACCGTTAAAATAATCAGCTCCATCGCCTGAAAATACAATGAGTCTATCGCAAACAGCACGAAGTAACTCTTCTGAGTGGGTTACTATGATACTTGAACCCTCAAAGTTTTTAATAGCAGTTGTAAGTGCTTCGATTGAGTCCATATCAAGGTGGTTTGTAGGCTCATCAAGAAATAAAAGATTTACTTCACCAGCTATTATTTTTCCCAGCATCACACGACTTTTTTCACCACCTGAAAGGAGTGAAATTTTCTTTTTGGCATTGTCCCCACTAAACATCATCAAACCACAAATATTTCTAACAGTTGCTTCCCCTAGTTTGGAATTCACACTGTAAATCTCATCAATGATTGTCAGTTTTGGATTTAGGTGCGAGATATTTGTTTGCCCAAAATGTCCAAAAGTTGTAGAGCTATGATATTCAACCTCACCACTTAGTGGTTTAAGTTCGCCAGCTATTACATTTAGAAGAGTTGATTTTCCTTTTCCATTTTTACCAATAATCCCAAGAGTTTGCCCTTTTTCTAGTGCAAATGAGATATTTTTAAATAAAATCTCATCAGCCTTGTATCCAAAACTTACATCTTTAACATCAAGTAAGATTTTTGCTGGCGTTGCTTTGTATTTAAAGTCAAAACTAAGAGTATTGTCATAACCTAAATCTTCCAAAATATCCATTTTTTCTAACTGTTTCACTTTTGACTGCGCTAAAGCAGCTGTTGAAGCTCTGGCTTTATTTCTTGAAATAAAGTCCTCTAACTCTTTGATTTTTTTATCTTGAGCTATTTTTTGTTTTTCATGATGTTCTTCGTTTGAGCTTAGTTGTTCATAAAATTTATGTGTATCACCTTTTATAAAAAAAAGTCCACGACGGATAATCCCCATCGTATGAGTAGTTACTGCGTCCATAAAATCTCTATCATGTGTAATGATGATAACTTCACCCTCAAAAGCTTGTAAAAAACCTTTTAACCATCTTAGAGATAGGATATCAAGGTAGTTTGTTGGCTCATCGAGTAAAAGCATATTTGGTTCAGTTAAAAGTAGTTTTGCTAGATTTATCCTAATTTGATACCCTCCAGAAAACGACAATGGGTCTTTTTCAAGGTCATCATGACTAAATCCAAGTCCAAAAAGTATCCGCTCAACTTTGTATATACTAAATTTATCATCTTCAGCCAATGCTAAAGCAGTTTCTTCCACAAGTGTCTTTTCACTAAAATGTAGATATTGCTTTAAAGCCCCTATTTTATATCCTTTTGGGATAATAATATCTCCACTATCGGCTTGTTCTTCACCTAAAATTAATTTAAAAAGTGTAGATTTTCCACTACCATTTCTACCTACTAATCCTATTTTATTGCCAAAATTCATCCTTAAATTTATGTCACTAAACAATTCTTGTGAAGCATAGCTTTTTGCTAAATTTGAAAATTCAATCATTTATATTCTCTTTTGTGTTTGATTTTTTCCCTAAAGTGGGTGTTTTTTAAAGTGCGAACTATACCATCTCGTTTTAAAAAGGGAACTTATTTGCTCCCTAATATTCTCATTGATATAAGTTTATCAAGTAAAGTTCCATTACTGTGGTCAAATTCTGCTAACTCAATCCCTGGACTAAGTGAAGTTACAAAAGAACCACCTATTACAAATCTCCCTTTGTTTAGTGTTTTGATACTCCAAAACGCATGAAAAATAACAACTTCATCGTTAAAAGTCCCAACATACATCATAATATGACCTTTCATATAAAAAAGTGTAGCAAAAGGTATCGCTTTCTCTTTTATGATTTTTAACTTCTCCTCTTTTGTTTTCCCTTGCAGTTCAATTATCTCTTCTTTGTTGTTATTTGCTTGATCAAATGAGTTTCTTGGCAAATAAATCCCAAAATTTGTATAAAAATCCCTAATCATCATTGAGCAATCTCTATTTTGTAAAAAACCGCCCCAGCCATAGTTTTGTCCATAAAGCTCAGTTGCTATTTTTGTAAGATTTTCTTTGTTTGGAAGTTGTGGGATATTTGCAGTTTCTTTTTTGTTTCCATCAAACGAGGTTATTTTTCTAAGTACTGCTTTTGATTTTTCATCACTCTTAAATACAAAGATATTGTTGTTTTCATCTTGCCAAAATATAGCTCCAATGTATGCTTTTGAGATAAAATTATCCTCATCACTTATGGTAATGTCATCTTTTATTGGGGTAATAAACTTTACATCTTTAATCTTATTGATATCATCATCGCTGACAAAAGCAACATCATTACTACTCACCCAACCAGCTACATAAGGTGCTTTTACAAAAACAAATGATTTGTCTTTTGAATAATGTAATACTTTTATAGGGGTATTTATATGTATCATAGAATTTTGCATATAATCAAATGGATATCCACCAGATTCTTTTTTGAAATCTAAGAAAAATTGTTTTGCTGTTGGTAATAATCTACAATCTGTATTTCTTAAAGTTACACCATTTCTTGAAATTGATGGGTAGTGTTCAGTATCTGCATTTGCAACTATTTTATCTTTTGCACTTTGTGTTATCTCTTGTTTGTTGTCACCAAAATGTGTTTTATTTTTAAAATATTTCTCACCGAACGAGAATATTTGAGCACTTACATTGCTATCTTTTTCCCAAGGGTTGAAGTATTTTGTTTTGAAATTGTTTTGGTATTTCTCAAATGAAATATTGTGCTCAAAACTATAACTTTCAAAATTTTGTGGGATTGTTGCAATGTCTTTTATTTTTGGAAGATTGATACCAAATAAACATAAAGTTGTAGATAATAGCAGGATTGTTTTTTTATACATTTTATTTCCTTTTATCATTTTATTTTAAAAACTTCATCACAGTAGCTAAAATATCATCATCATCACGACTAGGAGATTTTAAAACTTCTTTTTTCTCATCGTTGTAGATTACAGATATATTCATCTCATAGTTACTGATTGTTTTGATATTTTTTTCCAAACTTTTTAGTTTAATAAAAATAATATCGATAAATTGTTTTGTAGGTGTGTCTAGTTTTCCAAATCTATCCTCCATCTCTTCAAGTATCTCATATACTTCAGCTTTATCTTTTGCTTTACTAAGTCGTCTATAAAGCTCCAGTCTTAGCCTATCTTCACTAATGTATTCACTGCTTATAAATGCACTAATAGTAAGTTTAATATCAACAGTTGCCCTCTCTTCAATCGCTTCGCCACTAAGTATAGCAATAGCATCTTCTAGCATTTTGATATATAGTGAATAGCCGATATTTTCAATATGTCCACTTTGAGCCTCACCAATGATATTTCCACCACCTCTAATAGCCAAATCTTGATGAGCTAACGCCGTACCACTTCCAAGATATGAGTTACTTTCAAGGGCAACTAACCTTTTTATTGCATCTTCTGTGAGTTTATTTTTATCCTCAACCATAAAATAACAATACCCCTCTTTGTTGCTCCTTCCAACTCTACCTCTTAGTTGATGTAAATCAGCTATCCCAAATCTATTTGCTCCATCGATTATCATTGTGTTTGCATTTGGAAGATGAAGCCCAGATTCAACGATACTAGTTGCTAATAAAATATCAAATTTCCCCTCACTAAACTCCTCAATGATACGAATTGAGTCTTTTTGGTCTATTTGTGAGTGCATTATCTCTATTTTCATATTTGGCAAAATACTCAAAATGTCGCTTTTTTTATCTTTGATTGTTGCTATATTGTTGTAGATATAAAATATCTGCCCACCTCTTCTTTTCTCCCTTAAAATCACCTCTTTTATGATTTTTTCATCGTATTCTTTTACAAAACTTCTCACCCCAACTCTCTCACTTGGTGGTGTTGTAAGGCTACTCATCCCTTTTATTTTTGATAAAGCTAGATTTAAAGTACGAGGGATTGGGGTTGCGCTCATTGAAAATATATGCGCATCACTTCTAAGTTCTTTTAGTTTCTCTTTTTGTTTTACCCCAAATTTATGCTCCTCATCAATTACGATTAGTGCTAGTTTTTTACACGTTACATTTAAAAGAGAATGTGTCCCTACAACAAAATCTACCGTCCCATCTATTAGAGCTTTTTTAATTTGAGTTTGCTCTTTCGCTGTTGTTCGTCCATCTAGTTTTGCTATTTTTATCCCGTATTTTTCAACTCTTTTTTTTAGTCCTTCAAAGTGTTGGGTTGCAAGAAGTGTTGTTGGGCAAACAAGTAAAGCTTGATAACCACTAAGAATTGTGGCAAAGATACCGTTAAGTGCAACTTCAGTTTTACCAAATCCAACATCACCACTAAGTAGTCTATCCATAACAAGTCCACTTGAAATATCGCTAAAAAACTCCTCAATGCTTCTTGTTTGATCTTTTGTGTAGATAAAGCCCGACTCGTTTTGTAAAATCGCTATCTCCTCTTTTTTTGTATCTATTTTAATCCCCTCTATCAGTTCTCTTTTTGCAGCTAGTGCTATTATTTCACTTGCTATTGCAAACAATCTCTCTTTGACTTTACTTTTTATTTTGGCAAAACTTCCCTTGCCTAGCTTATCAAGAAGTGCTGTATTTCCACTGTCTGCTACATATCTATCTATTAAATCAAGACTTTGAACAGGAACTAAAAGCTTATCTCCACCAAGATAAACAATAACAACAAAATCCATCTTAGCACCCATCACACTTACAGGCTCAATCCCTACAAATTGCCCTACTCCATGTGTTTCGTGAACTACATAATCACCACTTTTAAGCTCATCAACTATGATTTTTGGCTTTTTCTTTTTTCTTTTTTTAACTTCATTATTCAAAGAAAGTATCAGCTCATCAGCACTTAGAAGATTTATTATTTCATCTCTATATAAAACCTCATAATTTGGAAATTTTTTATCCCTTAGAAGTGGCAAATCGTAAGCTCTTACACGAGCTTCTGTGCTACTTATTATGGTTATTTTTTTATCTTTATGAAATTCTAAAAACTCTTTTTTATTTGATGGTTCGATTTTTGTGTAAATCTTTTGGCTACGAATAGGATTTAGTGAAAGAATCTCATTTTTATCTATCCTTTTAGAGTCAAAAATAAAAACCTCATCAACCTCATCAAGTGCCTTTTTTGTGATAGCTGTTTGTAGTTTTTGTGGATAAAATTCACCTAAATCATCAAGATACCAAAACCCTAAAGAGTGGATATCTTTGATAAAAGCATCACTAGTAGAGTTTTTTGCTCTATCTTCAAGTTCTTCAAATTTACCACTATCAAGACTTAAAAACGCAGGTGAAATTGATATTGTTTCAATTTCATCTTTATTTGATTTTTGGTTTTCTACATCAAATATCCTGATACTTTCAATCTCGGTATCAAAAAATGAGATCCTAAAAGCATCATCTCTATCAAGTGGAAAAATATCCAAAATATCCCCACGAAACGAAACTTCACCTTCACAAGTTACAATATCAACAAACACATAACCCCAGTTGTAAAGCTTATCTTTTAGGGCAGTTAAATCAACTGTATCTCCAAAATTTAAAACAAATTGCTCAAAACAACTCATCTTAGGAAGCGGAAATGTAACGGTGCGAATAGGTGAAATTAGTAGTTTATTTGTTTTTTTATAGAGATGATATTGCTCTAAAATCTTTGTGATAGTTTTAAGTTCATCACTAAAAGAGAGTAAATCATCCCCATAATTTGCTCTAAAATCTGGCAAAATAAATGGCTCATATCCTAAAAATGAAGCACAATCTTTTGCCCTGTATGTTTCTTTTTCATCCGATACAACTAAAAGTTGCGGTTTGTTTTCCTTTAGATAATAAAATATATCTTCCATTTTAAATTATTAATTCCCTTTTTGGCTTTTTTTGTTTTTGATTTTTATAATTCTTTTTTGTTGATTTTTCAATGATTTGTAATTATTTTATCTTTTTATTATGCCTAAAAATTGCTTTTGCTTTGGGGTTTGTAGTTTTTTATGTTTTTATATTTTGAGAAATACAATCAAATTTTGTATTTCCCTTTTAGTTCATCAATTGTTTTCAATATATCATCTACGCTCGTTTGAAGTTCACTTCCCATTTTTTTAATCTCATCTGGGAGCTCCTCTTCCATCAATGTCATCAACGCATACCAGATTGGTTTTGCTCTATCTTTTAGTTGGTGCGTTTCATTTTCAAAATACTCTTTTGCTTTGTGATGTTGCCCTTTTGTGATAAGTAGATTTAGGTACTCTGTTATATCATCAATTTTTTCAAGTGCTTCATCGTATTTTAGACACTCATCAAATTTTTCATAACTTTTTGCAAACTCTTCATTCCATAAAAGTATAGTTGCTAGGGTATGTGTATTTGCATAATTTTTCTTTGTATCGTAAGATTTTTGCACCAAGGAAAGTGCCTCTTTTGGTTCATTTGCGATTGTAAAATATAAATATGCCAAGTTATTTAATGCTTTATTGTCTCCAGATTCTATTGCTAAAAGATAATATTTTTTGGCATTTTCATACTCTTTTAAGTCATTGTATAAATTCCCAAGATTAAATAACGCATCATTATTTCCAGAATCTATTGCTAAAAGATAATATTTTTTGGCATTTTCATACTCTTTAAGTTCACTATATAAAAGCCCAAGATTAAATAATGCAAGCGTATTCCCAGTTTCTATTGCTAAAAGATAATATTTTTTAGCATTTTCATATTCTTTAAGTTCACTATATAAAAGCCCAAGATTATTTAAAGCACTATTGTTTCCAGATTCTATTGCTAAAAGATAATATTTTTTGGCATTTTCATTATCTTTTTTCTCTTTATAAAGCCAACCTTTAGCAAAGTAGAATTCTCCTTTTTGATGATTTGTCAAATATGTTAATTTTAGAGCTTCATCAATAATAGATAGGCTATCATCAAATTTCTTATCAGAAAAGTGTTGAAGTATTATATTCCAGTAATCATCAAATGTTTTTGTTGTTTTTACTTTACTGATTTTAGCCTCTTGTTCTATTGCATCTTTTTCTTCAGAAGTGTATTGTTCTTTTAATTGTTTAAACGCTTTTTCATGATTATTAATCTGGTCATTGTGTTTTTGTTCAAATGCTTTTCGAAGAGTATTAAACTCACTAGTTTTTTCATCTACTAACCTACTAAATTGTTCTTCTGATTTTTTTTGAAGTTCTTGGACGATTTCATTAAGTTGAGTTTTCCCATCTTTTTCTATCCATTCTTTTGTTGTATTTTGAGCTTCTTTCATAGCATCATCTTTTGTTTTTCTATAACCTAGCCAACCAGAGATTGCCAATCCAATAGTAATCAGCAAACCAAGTATCCCTGCAATTATCCCAAATCTATCTACACTTCCACTAATATCACCAATTCTTTTATCTAGGTTTTCATTATTTTTTGTGTTTTCTATATTTTTCTCTTTTGTGTCATCTGTATCATTTTTTAGCTCTTTTATTTCATTGTTGATGTTATCGATTTCTTTTTGAAGTTGTTCAATTTTGTACTCATTAATTGAGCGTATAGGCTCTGCATAAACGGATAAACTAAAAATACATACGATAAAAACTACAAACAAATATCTCATAATAACCCTTGATTTACAAATACCCCATTGTAACACTTTTACGCTGACAAAAAATATTTTGTCAATACTGTTGACAAATTTATTTTTGTCAAAAGTGCAGTTGGATTTGTAACCATTTTGTTATTCATTTTTAATTCATCTATATAAGTCAATATTCCAAATATTTAAAAAAGGAATCTTGCTTGAAAAAAAATTTATTTCCACATTCGCAGCAAATTATTTTGCTATTTGCACTATTTTTCACTTTGTTTTCGAATTTTACATTTTTTTCCAAATTGATAGAATTCGCAAATATTGAAAATAACAATTTGATTATCTGGAGTGTTCCATTTGTATTGTTTGCTATTTTTGTACTGTTTTTGAATATCGTTTTGCTCCTAACTTACAAATATAGTTTTAAAGCGATAATTTCATTTATTGTATTGGTGGCGGGGATTAGTGGCTATTTTATGAATAGTTTTGGGACGATTATCGATAAAGATATGATTGTAAATGCAACACATACAAATACATTTGAAGCTTTTGGACTTATCACTGTAAAGCTTTTGGCTTATGTTTTATTTTTTGTCATTATCCCTATTTTTGCACTTTATGGAGTAAAAGTTAACTACCAAAGTTATCCAAAAGAGATTTTAAATAAACTTATCATTATTGCAATAAGTATCCTATTTATCGCGGTTTCTTATATGCTTTTGAGTAAAACATATAGTGCTTTTTTCAGAAACCACAAAGAGTTGAGATTTTATACGAACCCAACCTATCCAATCTACTCTTTGGGGAAATTTATATATCTTCAAGTTGCTACTAAAAAAACACTAACACCAATCGCACTCGATGCTAACCTAACTTTATCAAATAAAAAAAGATTATTTGTTTTAGTTGTTGGTGAAACAGCAAGAGGTGAAAATTTTTCACTAAACGGTTATGATGTAAAAACAAATCCATTAATGGAAGATTTATTACAAAATAACCAAATTGTAAATCTACCAAATGTAACTTCATGCGGTACAGCAACTGCTGTATCGGTTCCTTGTATGTTTTCAAAATTTAGTAAAGATGAATACAATGATGATAAACAATATTATGAAAATTTAGTTGATGTTGTTAATCGTGTTGGTATTAAAGTATTGTGGATTGATAATAATTCAGGTGGTTCTCAAGGTGTAGCAAAAAGAATCAAAGATGTAAAATATTTGGGTGGCGGTGAAGTTCTTGATGAAACTATGTTAAATGAATTGCAAAATGAAATTGATAAAACAAATAATGATATGTTGGTTGTGTTGCATCAAGAAGGAAGTCATGGACCAACATATTTTAAAAGATACCCAGATAGCTTTAAAAAATTTACCCCAACTTGTGATACACAAGATTTGGAAAAATGCACACAACAAGAAATTGTAAATACCTATAACAACACAATTTTATATACAGATTATTTTTTAGATAAAACAATCAAACTTTTAGTGTCAAATGATGAGAAATACAAAACGGCACTTATTTATATGTCAGACCATGGTGAGTCTTTGGGGGAAAATGGGATTTATCTTCACGGTTTACCTTATGTTTTGGCTCCAGATACACAAACACGAATTCCTGCTATTTTATGGTTTGGAAAAGATTTACAAAAAGAAAAAATCAATCTACAAATGAAAAAAACAGCACACTATTCACATGATAATCTATTTCATACAACACTTGGATTTTTTGGGATTAAAACTAAAGAATACAAAAAAGAACTAGATATTTTAAATTTAAATTAAAAAGGGAAAAAATGAAAAAAATTTTACTTAGTACAATAATCCTACTTACTTATAGTTACGGATATGAGCCATCGGTTGCTCTAAATACATATCTTTTGGAGCTAAGAACTGAGGCAAAAAAGATAAATCCAGCTTTTAATGGATTTAATCTTGAAGAGGGAAGAAAGATATTTTTTACAAAAAAAATAGTTGATGGTGGCGAAATTTCGTGTGTAACTTGTCATACAAAAAATTTAGCTTCAAATGGTCTAAATTCAAAAACAAACAAAATAATTGAGCCACTTTCACCAAATGCAAATAAAAATAGACTAAGTGATATTAAAGAGATGAAAAAATGGCTAAAAAGAAACTTTAATGATGTCTACAAAAGAGAAGGAACGGCAGTTGAAAAAGGTGATGTTTTAACATTTATATCAAAAAATTAGGAGAAAAAGATGAAAAAAATAGTAACACTTGGATTTGTTTTAACAACAATTGTAGCTTTAAATGGGGATGATTTTAGAATAGTTCAGCCTTCAAATAAGCTTTATATTAAAGAGTGTGGAAGTTGTCATATGCCATTTTCACCATCACTTTTAAACCAAAAAGGATGGGTTAAAATGGTTGATAATCTTGGGGTTCATTTTGGAACTGATGCTTCACTAGAACCACTTGATACAAAAACAATCAAAGATTATTTAGTTCAAAATAGTAACAATGGGATAAAAAATCCAACAAATGAGATCGCTATCACAAAAACACCTTGGTTTAAAAGGGAACATAGAAAAATCAAAGATGAAACAATAAAACATGAAAAAATTAAAACTCTTTCAAATTGTGTAGCGTGTCATAGTGGAGCAAATAAGGGAAATTTTGAAGAAGATGAGATAAAAATCCCTGGACTTAGTTGGTTTCACCACTAATGAAAACACTACTTTTTTCATACACAACTAGAATTTTACATTTTTTGTTTGCTTGTTTTGTCCTTTTGGCTTACCTTTTAAGTGATACAAATTCTTTACTTTGGTTGCATTCTTTATTTGGAATTTGTGTTTTATTGATTGTTGGTTTGCGAATTTTTTGGTTTTTTGTGAGTGAAGATGGGGCTAAAATATCTTCATTTGATTTGAAATTATCGTCATTAAAAAATTATGTAACAAACTATTTTTCATTTAAAAATGAAAAAATAAGAAACCCAGCTGCTTCATATTCTGCAATTTTGATGTGGATTTTGGCAGTTTTAGTTTCATTTGTTGGACTTATTTTAATTGGTGCAAAATATGGAAGTGGAATTTTTGGTTATCTTTTTTTATTGGATATTGATAAACATCTAATAAAAGAAGCTCATGAATTATTTGGAAATCTCCTTATTTTGGTAGCTTTTTTCCATGTAGCTGGTGTTTTGGGTGATAACTTTTTAAAAAGAAGTGATATTGCAAAAGCTATGTTTAATGGAGAGATGAAAGTTGCGCAAGATAAAAAAATTTCAACTTTTAAAAACTCATCATTGATTGCTTTTATAGTTTTATCTCTCACTGTTTTGTTTGGTTTTTATTTGGGTATGGTTAAAACAAATATATTTTTTAATAGTGAAATCTCACACCAAAATTATAAACTTTTAGCCCCAACTATGGTTGGTGAATGTAAAGAGTGCCATTTGTTTTATCCACCAAATGTTACATCTTTGGAGACTCAGATGAATATTTTGAATGATTTACCAAACCATTTTGGAACTGACGCATCTTTAGACAATGAAACACTAGTAAAAATTATAAATGAAACAAAAAAATTAGCGCCACAAAAATCACCATTTAGGTTTGAAGATTTAGCAAACAGTGAAAGTATTGTTAAAACAAATCGTTGGAAACATCTCCATGAGGAGTTTGATGATGGTTGGTTTATGGAAAATAAAGTGAAAAAAACCAACTGCAAAGCTTGTCATATAAATTTTGAAGATGGCTCAATAAATCCGTTTGAGCTGAAATAGTTTCTTGATTAATTATTTATAAAAATAATAAAAATTAGCCCATTTTATGGGGCTAATCTATTTAAATTCCAATTTCTTGATTCATCTAAACTATACTCAAATCTATCATGAAGCCTATCTTTTCCACCTTGCCAAAACTCTATCACTTCGGGCTTTATGATATATCCACCCCAAAAAGATGGAAAAGGAATCTCACCGTTTATAAATTTCTCTTTTATCTCATTAAATTTTGCTTCAAGTAAACTTCGTGAGCTTATAATTTCACTTTGATGAGATACCCACGCTCCAATTTGACTCCCTTTTGGGCGACCTAAAAAATATTTTAAAGAATCTGTTTTACTAATTTGCTCAATACTCCCTTCAATTTTCACTTGTCTTTCAAGTGGAAGCCATGCAAAGTGCATTGCACATTTTGGATTTTCCTCTATTTGACGTGCTTTTTTACTTTTATAGTTTGAAAAAAATACAAACCCTTTTTCATCATAAGATTTTAAAAGCACTGTTCTAATTGATGGTATTTTTGAGTGTCCAACGGTAGCTAGACTAAAGGCATTTGGTTCAAGTATCTTTCCATCAATTGCTTGATTAAACCAAAGTTCAAATTGTTTTATCGGGTTTTTGTCCATATCACTTTTATGCAAACCCTTTGTGGTGTATTCTTGCCGCATGGCTTCTAAATTTGCCATTTTTTAACCTCTTACTTTTTTGTGTAGTTTCTTTTCGAGTAGTTCAATATGTGATAGTAAATTGTAGTACTCACCCATGTATGATAGCGGAACTTTTGTTTTTGTGGTTATCTCATTTTTTAATTCACTTATCAGGGCTTCAATGAGCTCGTCATCTCTATCATTTAACTCAATTTTCATATCAAGGTCACTAATTCTTTTATACCATCTAAAGATTTTTGACCTCATTGTAAATACATAAAGTGGAACAATACTTTTTAATAGTGGTATCAAAAGACCAAGAAGTGGGATAATAAGAAGTTTAAATCTATCAATATTTGTAGCTATCCAAAATGGAAAGATAGTTTCAAGCCATGAGTCACCAACTGTAAGGTAAACTTCGGCTTCACTATGTATTTGTGTATCAAGTGATTTTAGATTTGGAAAATTTTCACTACCTTCAAAAAAGTTTCTCCCACTATGTATTTGCTTCACTTTTTTTAGGAAAATTCTAACCAATTCATCTGGAACATCTTTATTTGCAACAAGATTTTCAACCGAACTTAAAATCTCCATCTTTTCACTTGGGATATTTCTAAAAAGATCAATTCCACCTTCATAAAGTGATAGATTTTTTAGTGAATTAAATTTTTGCGAATATGCTTTTGCTCTTTTTAGACTTAAAAGTTCAAGACTAGTATCATCAAATAGCTCTGTAATATTGCTATTTTTCTCATTGGCAAAAGTTATAAAAACATCAATCTCTTTATTTTGTAAACTATTTTTGGCTTCGCTATCATAAAGATAAACGATGTTGCTACTTTCATTTGTAATCCCATTTGCATCTAAGATTTGTTTTGCCAACTCATAGGTTCCATCATTTGTGATACTTACGCCAATTTTTTTTGAACTAGCTTCTATTAAGTAATTCATTTTATACCCATCATTACGATAAAAAATCCACATTGGTTCATAATAGATACTAGCGAGTGAACCAAAATTGTATCTTGATTGATTAGCTAAAATTCCACTTTGGACAAATCCAATATCAGCTTTTTTGCTATCGAGAATGGCAATAGTATCGAGTGAGCCTTTTGTTGGAAGAAGTGTTAAATCGACCCCATCACTTAAAAGTAGAGATTTATATGAAAGCCCAAATGCGTAGCTATCACTACCAACAGGACCCGTCGCAAGGGTTAATTTTTTAGTTGTTTTTGTTTCAAAGCCAACCAAAAATACAATCAATCCTACAACTACTATTGAGAATATAGTTAGTAATATTTTTTGTAAATTAGACATTTTCATTGTTCTCTTTTCTTATCGATGTAGCTGTTAAAAATGGATAATTTTTCCCAGTAATCGAAACTCTAAATTTTTTTTGTTGGAGATATTTTTTGCAAAAATATATATCTTTGTAGAGTAATGTATGTTCACTAAAATTGTAATTTTTAGCAGATGAGCCATATATCATCTCACCATCAATCCATCTACAATTTGGAAATCCCATAATTATTGCACCATCTTTTTTTAGATAATGTTGCACCAAAGAGGTAAAAAGTGGTTTAAACTCCAATCCACTACTTTGAAGGGTTCCAATTGTTATGATAAGATCAAATAAACCAAGATCTAATTCACTTAATTTATTGATATCGTGGGTAAAAAATTGAAAATTTGAATTATTAAATCTCTCTTTTGCTTTATTTATGGCTGAACTAGAAAAATCAATCCCTATAAACTCTTTTTTGTCAAAATTATCCCCATCACAAAGTTGCCCTATAACTTCAAATTCATCTCCACTATTTATTCCAAGATTTAAAATTCTTATTTTTTCAAAGATATTTACATTTTTTAAAGCTCTTAAATAATGCTCCAAAAAAGCTGGTTCCTCGTTTTTATTGATTGAAGCAAACAAAGAATCAACTCCATATTTACCGTTCAAATCTTTTGTGGTACTTTTATGAAATGAAGTGGATTGTTTAAGTAATGTTAGTTTTAAAATTATTGTGTGTGGGCGATTTATGATTGGGGTTGAGATTTTACATTTTAGTATTTCAGCCAAATCACACCAACTTTTATATCCCCTATAAATATATTGCTCACTATCAATTTTTATTTTTTCACCCGCATAAGCATGATTTTTATAATCTGGATTTAATACTTCAAATGTTACAAAATCTTTATCTTTGGAGGAAAACTCCACTTTTAGAAGTTTTAAAATATCAAACATTGAGCTATTTGTAAAATCAAAATCTATGAACATTTTGTAAATATTTCGTCTAAAAAATCTTTATTGTCATTTTTGAATTTTTCAATTATTTGTATCAATCCATTTTTTGTGTCAATTAAATCATCAACTTCAAAAAAATCAAAAAATTTAGGATTTATATCTGTTTTAATATCTTGATTTCTATCTAATAATTCAACAATTTCATCAATTAAAACTTGTTTTTCATCTATTAAATTTTCCATTTATGCAAACTTTTTTAAAATATCTTCGATATAAAGCTCCATTTTAGGTGAGCCAAAATCATCTTTTGCACTTTTACAGCACCCACAAGCACTCCCTGCATCTGTTAGATTTTCAATATCTTCTAAAGTTTTTGCACTTTGTTCTTTTATTGCATGGACTATCTCGCCTAAAGTTACTTTTTTACAATCACAAACTCTATGACTAAAATGGAAAGTTGCCATTATATACCTCTATTTTTTTTGATTGTTTCGTATGCTTCATTTATATCTTGAAGTTTATTTGTAGCTTTATCTATTGTGCTTTGATCAGCACCTTGTCCTGTTATTACATCTGGGTGATATTGTTTTACAAGTTTTCTGTATTGTTTTTTAAGCTCTTCATTTGAGCTATCTTTTGTGGTTTCTAGTACTTCGTACGCTCTATTTAAATCCATTTTTGTTTGGTTTTGTTTTGCACTTAGATAATCTTCAAAGTTTCTAATCATAGAGTCTAAGTCTTGTTTTTTAATCTCAATCGCATTTGCGATATCTTCAATAATCATAAACTCAGCTTTACTAAATTCACCATCAATAAATGCAAGATTTAGAAGGTATTGAAGCACTTTTAATCTTTTTTGGTAATCACTTTTTGTTAACTTTAGATATTTTTTTGCAATCTCAATTGTATTTGTAAAAGTCTCTTTTTCAATTGTATAAATCTCTTTGAGTTTAATTCGTATCTCTTGATCATTTTCAAAAACAAGTGAGATATCTGTAAAGATATTACTTAATAATTCAGCCTCAAGCTCACAAACATTTCCATCAGCCTTTGATACTTTTGCCATCAAAGCTATTAAAAGTCCAGCTTCATGCTCTTTTAAATCACCTTGTAATTTTTGTTTTACATTTATTTTGATATGTCTAAAATCTTGTTTATGATAATCCTTGTTTAGCAACACAAAGATGATTACTACTGCTATAAAAATTGCTATTTCCACTTCTTTTTCCCCTTTAATTTTTTTAAAAATTGGGTGGATTTTATCTTAGTTTTGATAAAATCCACCCTTTGAAAATTGTCTAATAAAGGTTATATATATGTTTGGTTTAGGAATTACTGAGATTTTTGTTATTTTGATTGTTGCTGTTATTGCACTTGGACCTGAGAAACTTCCAACGGTTGCTGTTGATGTTGCTAGGTTCTTAAAAAAACTAAAAGGTGGCATTGAAGATGCAAAATCTGCACTTGATAGCGAATTAAATCTTTCAGGTTTAAAAGATGAAGCAAATAACCTAAAAGGTCATATGAATTTTGAAAGATTGGCAAATCTTGATTTAGATGAGCCAAAAAAAGATGAACAAAAACCAGAGGTAAAAGTTGAAATAAAAACTGAACCTAAAGGGGAAATTAAAAAAGAGGAGACTAAAGCGTAATGTTTCAAGATTTAAAACCACACTTAGCAGACCTGCAAAAAAGATTAATAATAATAGCACTTACACTACTTGTGATGTTTTTTGTTGCTTTTTCAAATTATGAGCCAATTTTGGAGTGGATTTTAGAACCTGTAAAATCTGTTTTACCAAAAGGTTCTCAAATGATAGCAATTGAGCTTGGTGAGACATTTTTCACCGCAGTTTTGGTTTCATTTTTTGCTGCATTTTTTGCATCTTTACCTGTAATTTTTTGGCAATTGTGGTTATTTTTAGCTCCAGGACTCTATTCAAATGAGAAAAAAATAATAGTTCCATTTGTAATTGGCGCTACTTTTATGTTTGCTATGGGTGCAATGTTTTCATACTATATTGTTGTACCACTTGGTTTTGCATTTTTGGTTGAATTTGGATCAGCTGTTGTATCTGTAACACCTAGTATTGGAGCTTATGTATCATTTTTTATTAAAATCGTATTTGGTTTTGGAATTGCATTTGAGCTTCCTGTAATCACTTTTTTCCTAGCCGTAATTGGTGTCGTGAATGACCAAATGTTAAAAGATTTTTTTAGATATGCAATTGTTGTTATTTTTATTGTAGCTGCACTTTTAACTCCACCTGATGTTGTTAGTCAATTATTGATGGCTGCTCCACTAATCATACTTTATGGTGTGTCAATTATTATAGCTAGAATATTTAATCCAGCTCACAAACAAGAGGAACACACAGAAGAAGATGAAGCCTAATCTTCAAGACCCACTAAAAACTTCAAGCTATGACTATTTTTTACCAAAAGAGCTCATAGCTTCCCATCCACTTAAAAATCCAAGTGATGCTAAACTTTTGGTTTATAACCGATTAACAAAAGAGATTATCCATACAAATTTTCACCAAATAATCGATTTTATACCTGATGGTGTTGATATTTTTTTAAATGATACGAAAGTTATAAAAGCAAGGATTTTTGGTGAAAAAGTTAGTGGTGGGAAAATTGAATTACTTTTAAATAAACCTCATATTGATGATAGCTTTATGGTTTTTATAAAAGGGAGAGTTAAAAAAGGGACGGTTTTAAATTTTGATAAAAAACTTTATTGTGAGGTATTGGATATTTTTGAAGATGGAAGTAGGATTGTTTATTTTTGGAGAGATAACGAAGATAAAAAAAGATTAAATTTTATAGAATTGATAGATATTTTAAATCAAATTGGACACATTCCGCTTCCGCACTATCTAAACAGGGACGATGAGGAGGCAGATGAGCTTGATTACCAAACGCTATTTGCCAAAAATTATGGAGCAGTTGCGGCACCAACGGCATCTTTGCACTTTACTAGTGAAACTTTTAAATCTTTGGAGGAGAAGTTTAAATTGTACTATTTAACGCTACATGTTGGAGCTGGTACTTTTAAACCTGTTGATGTTGAAAATATACTAGAACACCCAATGCATAGTGAGTATTTTCATATCCCAAATGATTCAAAAAAAGCACTTTTGGAAAAAAATAAAATCTTAGCTGTTGGAACAACAGTTACAAGAACCTTAGAGTTTGCAAACAAAACGAAAAGTTACAGTGGTGAAGCCAATATTTTTTTAAATCCCATAAATCCGCCACAAATTGTTGATTATTTACTTACAAATTTTCACCTGCCAAAATCAACTCTTATTATGCTTGTAGCCTCATTTATAGGACTTGAAGAGACTTTAAGAGTTTATGACGAAGCTATAAAAAATAACTATCGGTTTTTCTCTTACGGCGATGGGATGCTCATTATTTAGCTATTTTTCCCTTTCAGCACTTTTAGTAAATTGTTTTGTTAAAATAAAGAACAATAAATAATCATATAAATAAATTCTGGGTATCTTTTGAATCCCTTTTATATAAATACAACAAAGGAGAATATAAATTGTTACGATTTGCACCAAGTCCAACTGGTGATATGCATATAGGTAACTTAAGAGTTGCGATATTAAACCATATCATCTCAAAACAAAAAAATGAAGATTTAATTATAAGAATTGAAGATACAGACAAGGAAAGGAATATTGACGGTAAAGATAAAGAGATTTTGGAAATTCTAAATCTATTTTCAATCGACTATAAACAAGTATTTCATCAAAGCAACAATCTAAAATATCACCAACAAATAGCAATGCAACTTTTAATTGATAAAAAAGCATTTAATTGTTTTTGTAGTGATGAGGCTTTAGAAAATGATAGAGAGAAATTGAAAAGTGAAGGGAAACCATATAGATATAGTGGTTTTTGTGAAGATTTAAGTGATGAACTTACATTTGGACTTGACGCTCCTTTTACAGTTCGTCTAAAAAAGCCAACTCACGATATAAGTTTCAAAGATACAGTAAAAGGTGAGTTTAACTATAAACCATTTGATGTTGATAGTTTTGTAATTCTAAGAACAGATAAAACTCCAACTTACAATTTTGCTTGTGCTATTGATGATATGCTTACAGATATAAGTACAGTTATAAGGGGTGAAGACCACTTATCAAATACTCCAAAGCAGATCCACATTAGAGAACAAATTGGTTACCTAAAAGAGATTGAATATATCCATTTACCTGTTATTTTAAATAAAGAAACTGGTAAAAAAATGAGTAAACGTGATGATGCTTCAAGTGTGAAATGGCTTATTAGTGAAGGGTTTTTACCATCAGCAATAGCAAATTATCTTATCCTTTTGGGTTACAATCCGCCTTGTGAGATTTTTAGTGTTGAAGAGGCAATTGAGTGGTTTGATATAAGTAAAATCTCAAAAAGTTCAGCAAAATTCGATATGGAAAAATTAAGATTTATAAATCGTGAACATATCAAAAATCTTGATAATATGAGACTTTCCAAGATACTTGGATTTGCTGATGATGAGATAGGAAAATTGGCTAAAGTTTTTATGGAGGAATCAAACACAATAAATGATTTAAAAAACAAAATTGCCCCTATTTTTGCACCAAAAGAGTCACTCGATGGATTTACTGAAGAGTTGGAATTAATTAAAAAATGTATAGAAGACGCGCCATTTTTTGATAAATTTGAAGAACTTAAAAAATATGTGAGTGAAAAAACAGGACTTAAAGGGAAAAATTTTTTTATGCCACTCAGGTTTGCCTTAACTGGAGCTTCACATGGTCCAAACTTAAGTGAGATTTATCCATATATTAAAAATTATTTAGGGGAGATTATAAAATGATTGATGCATTTACGATAGCTTTGGTGGAGGTATTTTTGATGATTATTTCACTTTATAAGTGGATTATAATTATCTCTGCCCTACTTTCATGGGTTCAGCCAGACCCTTACAATCCAATTGTTCAGATGCTTTACAGATTAACAGAACCTGCTTATTCATTGGTTAGAAGATTTATCCCAACAGTTATTGGTGGACTTGATTTATCACCATTAATTTTGATTTTTGCTTTACAATTCTTAGAAATTTTTGTTGGCACTATGATTAGAGGTTAGCGATGTTTTTTAAATTGAAATTTTTATTTCTAATCTGTTTTGTTTTTCTAAATCTTTATGGAAATGAGGCAAATGGAACAAAAAAAAGTGAAACTCAAAAGATAACAAAAGAGTGGATTAAAAGCAAGCCAAAAGGTCATATAAGAGATTTCTATCTTTGGAGATATCTTGACCACAATAGTAGCGAAAGTGAAGTAATTTGGGCTCTTAGTGAAGCTAGCAATGCAAATCACAAAATCTTTTTTAAGTACACAAAAAAAGCTAAAGATGATGGGACAAATTTTGCTTTAGAGTGCTTAAATATGCCAACAAATAAACTTATTGAAACTGATGGAAGCTGTATTAATATTGGTCTTAGCATACTTGAAGCAACAGATTTAAAAGGTGAAAAATTAGCCACTGTGATTGAGAAAATTAAACAAGATAATCTTAAAAAAACAGAAAAATTACAGATAATTAATTCAGATATCCCTTTTGAAAGTTTAATAAATAGCTCCTCAAATGAGATATTTTTTGGTACATTTAGTGAGGTTGGTAAAAATTTTAGAGTTCAATATTTTAATGCAGAACTTCCAAAAGAACTTATCGTTAAACTTCAAAATGACAAAGTTAAATTTAAACAATTTTTAAAAACTACAATAACTACACCTCAAATAACAACTTTACAGCAATCATTTTTCGATGTAAATACTACAAAACTTGATTTTGATGATGTGTTTTTTTTGGCAATGAATGGTGTTAAGCACGATAGAAATGATGTAGCACTAAAATATCTTGAGGTTGCTTTTAAAAAAGCGTATCATAAATTTGACCAAGATAATGTTTTATTTTGGCAATACAGATTAACTAATGATAAAAGATTTTTAACCTCGTTAGCTGATAGTTGGGATATTAATATCTACTCTGTATTAGCAAAAGATGAATTAAAGCTTGAGATAAAAAATGCGGTTTATGATTTTAATGAAACAACCGGATATAAATTTGCAGATGCAAACAATATAGATGTAAATACTACATCATTTGATACAAAAGACCCATTTGCTTGGAGGGCAGTTGTTACCGATGTTAAAGATTTAAATAGTACAAAAATGGAGAAATATCGATCAATTTTTAATACAAAAGAGACCTTGGGACACTTAACTGTTTTGGAAGAGAAATACAATAAACAAAAAATAAGTTATTTTCCAAATCCATTTAGCGAATATATAAAAGATTACTCAATCCATAGACAAGCACTTATAAATGCACTTGCACGTCAAGAAAGTCGTTTTGTGCAAGCCTCATTGTCTTCATCATACGCAATGGGTGTTATGCAAATCATGCCATTTTTGAGTGAAATTTTAGCAAAAGAATTAAACGAGCCTTATGATATTTTAAATCAATTTGATGCAAAAACGAATATTAGATATGCAAATCAACACCTTAATTATCTTGAGCAAAAACTACCAAATGTACTTTTTGTATCTTATGCTTACAATGGTGGGATTGGATTTACAAACAGAATGCTACAAAGTGGATTATTCAAAAAAGGTCCACATGAGCCATTTTTAAGTATGGAACTAGTGAATTATGATGAATCGAAAAAATATGGTAAAAAAGTTTTACTCAACTACCTAATCTATTTTAACAAATTAAGTAGTGAAAAGATTACACTTTCTACTCTCCTTGAAAAGATAAGCTCACCTTACCTAGATTAATATTTTCATATTTTAAAATAAGAGAAGATTGATTTTTCTCTTTTTTAAAAGAAGCTATGTAATATTTACCATAAGGATTTTTCAAAGGTATATGGTCCCATAAATAATTTGTACTGTTTAATTCATCTACTTTATCAATAGCTTTATCATTTAGTGTTAAAACATATTTTTTATTATTTAGGTATTTATTATTTTCATCTTCATTATCTTCAACTATATATAATCCAATCAAAAAATTATTATATTCATCGTTGTATTTTTTTAAATCTGTACTATTTAGATATGTTGCGTTTATTATCGCTTTTGTTTCAAAAGAATTTATAATATCGCCAGTTTTACTATATTCCAAACCTTTTTCATAAAGTGTATCACTTTGCAAAATATTTAATGTCGTACTTGAAACACATCCACTAAATAACAACAAACTCCCACTTAGAATTGCTTTTTTAATCATTTAAAACCCCCTGATTTACCATCATTATATAATAACTTAGGTAAAATATTTGGCTAATTAAAGAGAAGGAATATGATATGGATATGATACTAGATGCCATCAAAAAGGCAAGTATAGAGATAAAAAATTTAATTGAGACAGGTGATACTGGAAAAAGCCAAAACCAAAATAGCACAGGAGATACACAACTAAAACTAGATATCGCCAGTGATGAAATTATTGAAAGTTATTTTAAAAAATTATCAAATGTTAAAGCAATAGTAAGTGAAGAGCAAGAAAGTGTTATTGATATTAATCAAAATGGTGAATATCTAATAGCGTACGACCCACTTGATGGAAGTAGTTTGGTTGATGTAAATCTTTCTGTTGGTTCAATTTATGGTATTTACAAAGATGACTTTAAAGGTTCAAATATTGTTGCATCTATTTATGTTGTTTTTGGTCCTAGGGTTGAGCTTGTTTATTGTGATGGAGTAAGTGTAAAGATGTTTAGATTGCAAAATGGCGAATTTAACTATATTCAAGATATTAAACTTTATGAAATCGGGAAACTTCAAGCACCAGGCTCAACACAACAATGTTGGTATCCATATCACAAAACAATGATTGACGATTTTTTTAAAGCAGGATATAGACTTAGATATAGCGGGGGAATGGTTCCTGATCTTCATCAGATTTTATTAAAAGGTGGCGGATTGTTCTCGTATCCATCAACAACAGATTTACCAAAAGGCAAATTAAGACAACTGTTCGAAGTTTTCCCATTTGCTCTTGTTTATAAATGCGCCGGAGGTGGAGCAATTGATGGTAAACATGATCTTTTATCTATAAAAACATTACATATCCACGATACTTCACCTTGTTTTTTTGGAAGCAATGATGAGATAAAAAAAGTTATAGAAGTTTACAAAAATAATGGCTAATCAAGAAAACGAGGAGCTTGATAGATGGGAAGAAGCCCTTATAAATCAAATAGAGATTTTAGAAAATTGTCAAACATCCAAAATGTTAGAGAGTTGTTTTAATTGTGAATTTTTACTTGATTGTAGTGTTAGAAAATCTTATATTAAAGCTGTATATGAAAGTATGAATAAAGGCGCAGGTGGTGGGTTTGAATTTTAAACCCACTTTTATATTTTAAAATCTTATGAGTTCCTAAGCTCTAAATACTCAGACGGAATCAAATAATCTTTTGATTTTATCAGTTCGCTATAAAATCCATGTTCATATCCCAGCTTGTAAAGTGTATCTAATGCTTCATATTGTAAATCACTAAGCTCAATTGAATCATCATTTGCATAGAGTCCAAGATATGTTTGTAAAGTTTCATAATTAACCCTTACAAGTTCCCGCTCAATTAACATTTCTGAAAGTAATTTTTGATTGCTATTTGCAACTTTAACAGCTTTGATTAGTGTATTTTCATAATTAATAGCTCTATGAAGTGGGATGCTTCTCCTTAGGCACATTCCACCAAGTGGTAATGGAAGCTCTTTTCCAGCTAATTCTTGCCAAATATCCCAAAGTTCAACTTCAACTTCAAGTTCATTGTCGTAAGTTAAAATAGATTCATGTATCAAAACTCCAGCATCCACTACGCCATCAAGTACTGCTTTTTCAATATCTAAAAAATTCATATAAGTTATTCTTGCATCTGGATATTTGATTTTAAAAAGCAATGCATTTGTTGTGTATTCTCCACTAAGTGCAACTTTGAAGTTTTTTTTGAGTTTTTTATCTTTTAATTTTACTAATTTTGGTCCATAACCGTTTCCAAAACTAACAGCTGTTCTTAGAAGTGCAAAATCTTTTTTTACAAAAGGATAAAGTGCAAAACTAATAGCACAAATATCGTAGATTCCTTTTAATGTAGCTTGATTTAATGTTTCTATATCTAGTGCGATATTAGTAAAAGTTGCATCTTTTGGTGTAACCCAGCCAAATTTGATAGCATAATACATAAAAATATCATCAGCATCGGGGCTATGAGCCACAATAATTTCTTTTTTATCCATAAAATTCCTTTGTGATTTGGGTTTGAATTTTATCAGATTATTGTTTAACTGTACTTCTGGGCATTTATTTTATGAATTTATTGATTGATGTATAGTTTGCAAGCAAGAGAAAATCTCAAGCCTGTATTTTTTAGTTGAAGTCTGGTTTAGGCGTTTTATCAGAAATTACTGGTAAAACTGGATATGTAATAGTTGGTTTTTTACCTGTTAAGCTATTTAAGAATGTAACAATCTTAGCAGCTTCCGCATCTGTAATTTTAATTCCAAGTTGAATAGAACCCATCTCTTTTACTGCATCACTAAGTGACCATACATTTCCATTGTGGAAATATGGAGCAGTCTCTTGTATATTTCTTAGAGTTGGAGTTTTAACCATCCCTTTTTCATTTCCTTTAAAGTCACCTTTAGCATAGCTATAATTTGCGTGAACTTGGAATGGTTGCATTGTTCCACCTAGTCCAATGTCATTATGACATGCTGTACAACCTTTATCTATAAATACTTTTAATCCCTCTTTTTCAGATTTATTTAGAGCTTTAAGATTTCCGTTTAGGAATGCATCATATTTTGAAGGTGTGATTAGTGTTCTTTCAAATAATCCGATTGTATCTGCAATTAATTTGAAAGTGATTTTTACATCTTTACCATAAGCTTTTTTAAATTCAGCAACATACTCAGGCATTGAAGTTACACGAGAAAGAACAAGTTCAGCAGGTGCAGCCATTTCAGGACCAGCTTGAATTGGACCTTGAGCTTGATCTTCTAAGTGCGGAGATCTTCCATCCCAAAATTGTGCAGCATTTAAAACTGAATTGTAAACTGTTGGTGAGTTTAGATGATGAGGATTTGCTGTCCATTTATGTCCAATTGCTGCTCCAATTCCATCAGCTCCACCAATTGCAAGATTGTGGCATGTATTACAAGATATTAGATTACTTTTTGAAAGTCTTGGATCAAAATATAATTTTTTTCCCAGCTCAATTTTCTCTTTAGTCATAACATTTGTTTTATCTTCAACTAATTTTAGTAACTCTTTTTTATCAGCTGGAATAGCCTTTAGGCCAGCATTTTTTGCCGCTTTTAAAAGTTCAGCATCAGCTAATGCAAATGTTGAACTACCTGCTAAAATTAATCCACTTACGATTAAACTTATTTTTTTCATTTTGGTTCCTTTTATATTGAAAATTTATCTAAATCATAGTTTAGACTTATGAAAGATTAGAGTAGTAACACTTAAAAAATACTTAGTATTTAATAATTTTTATTATCTAAATATTTTAATCAATTAAGATATAATTTCTCCTATTTATAAATAACCAAAGAAAATAAATGTACAGCAACATAAAATAGGTGTCTTTGTGATTAATAGATTTGTATTAATTGAGAATATAAAACAATTTAAATTATTTGTAAAATGATAATGTTATTTTTGTAAGTTTGAATAAAACTATTATGTGATATAAATCCATTCAAAAAAATTTAAATGGTCTAATAGCTCAGTTGGTAGAGCACTACCTCGACAAGGTAGGGGTCACAGGTTCGAGTCCTGTTTGGACCACCATCTTTAATTAAATTTTTCTTGAAGTGAAGCTTCTTTTTCAACTTCTTCTAAAAATCTTCCAAGCAATTTGTCAGTGGGTAATTTTTCTATAACTTCACCTTTTTTAATTATTAATCCACTTCCATTTCCATAAGCAATAGCAACATCAGCGCTTTTAGCTTCACCAAGAGCATTTACTACACACCCCATAACTGAAATATTTAGTGGTGTTTTTATATGTGCAGTTGCTTTTTCAACTTCTGCAACAGCACTAACTAGGTCAGCTTCAATTCTTCCACAAGTTGGACAAGAGATTATATTTACACCATTTTTCACTACACCAGCATCTTTTAAAATAGCTTTTCCTACCTCTATCTCTTTTTCTAACTCCCCAGTGATTGAAACTCTAAGTGTATCCCCTATTCCATCTAAGATTAAACTTCCAAGTGCCATTGAAGATTTTATAGTGCTATGAAAAAGTGTACCAGCTTCAGTAACACCTAAGTGGAAAGGGTAATTATTAAGTGGTCTTAGCATACGATAAGCCTCAACTGTTCTTTGCACATCGCTAGCTTTAAGACTTATTTTTATGTCAGTAAAATCGAGGTCTTCTAAAAATTTAATATTATAAATAGCACTTTCAACCATACCTTTTGGTGTTTGTCCATATTTATCTTCAAATTTTTCCTCTAAACTTCCACAATTAACCCCTATTCTAACTGGAAGATTTCTCTCTTTACACGCTTTTACTATCTCTTTTATTCGATTTTGTTCCCCAATGTTACCTGGATTAAATCTGATACAATCAACCCATTTTGCAGCTTCAATTGCTAATTTATAGTTAAAATGGATATCAGCAACCAAAGGAAGTGAAGTTTGCTTTTTAATCTCTTCTAGTGCAAGTGCAGCTTTCATATCGGGTACAGCAACACGAACAATATCAGCACCAGCAAAATGTAACATTTTTATTTGCTCAACTGTTTCATTTATATTTTCAGTTTTTGAAAAAGTCATAGATTGCACACTAATAGGCGCATCTCCACCAATAGCAACATTGCCAACATATATTTTTTTAGTTTTGTATCTTGTTATCATAAGGGGATTTTATCTTAAAAAAGATATAATCCTCCACAAAAAAATTAACAAATGGTGTGTATATGGAAAACTTTGGATTCTTTGATATTATTATTTTAATACTTATAGGTTTACTCGGATTAAAAGGACTTTTAAGGGGATTAGTAAAAGAATTATTTGCTATATTTGGAATTATTGGTGGTATTTTTATAGCTTCAAGAGTAGCTTCAAGCACTGGCGGTTTGATTGATGTGGTTGTAGGTTTTCAAAATGAAAACACTCTGCTTTTGGTTGGATTTATAATCTCACTATCAATAATCTGGACAGCTGCATATTTCGCAGGGATATTTTTAAGTACTATGTTTACTTTGACTGGACTTGGTATTTTTGACAGAATTTTAGGATTTTTATTTGGTGCAGGAAAAGTTTTTTTACTTTTTTCAGTTATTTTTTATGCACTTTCAAGTGTTGAAACACTTAAAAATAAGATGTCAAAACTTGAACAAACAAGCTTTTTCTATCCTATGTTAGTCTCAAGCGGAGCTGTAATTATAAAATTAAACAATGAAAGTTTAAAAAATAACATTACAACAAAAATGGATAATGTATCAAATGCAACAAAATCATCAATCAATGATATTTCAAATCAAGTTGTAAATGAAAAATTAAAAAATCCAAATTAGGAATTTAATATGGGTAATGAGAAAATTTTAGAGCAATTAAAGGATATTATCAAGTCAAAAGGTATGAAATATACCGAACAAAGAGCAATCATACTTCAGATTTTAACTGATTTAAATAACCATCTAAATGCTGAAGAGGTACATGATATTGTAAAAAAAGATTATCCCGAACACAATATTGGTATAGCTACAATTTATAGAGCCTTGAATTTTTTAGAAGAGGTAAATCTAATATCTTCAATCTCGTTTGGGAAAGATGGCAAAAAATATGAGGGTAAAAATAAAGAACATCATGACCATCTTATCTGTACAGCTTGTGGTTCAATTGAGGAATTTTACGATAAAGATATTGAGGATAGACAAGATATGATTGCAAAAAATAATAATTTTGAAACAACTTATCATAGTTTACAAATTTTTGGTATTTGTCAGTTATGTCAAAATAAATAAAGGAAAATATATTGTTTACAAACAAATTTATACAACAACGAATAGAAAAATCACACAAATTAAAAGAATTAGGGATTAATCCTTATTCAAATATATCAAAAAGAAATACAACAATTGAGAAATTTTTAAATATCAATAGTGATGTAGAAAAGCTTGAAAATAAAAGAAGTGAAACAAGAATTTATACGGTAGCTGGGAGAATAAAACTATATAGACTAATGGGAAAAGCTAGTTTTATTAAAATAGAAGATGAGAGTGGAATGCTTCAAATTTATATTGCAAGAGATAATCTTGAAGGTGAATTTTACAATGAAGTTTTCAAAAAAAATATTGAAGTTGGGGATATCATAGAGGTTGAAGGGTATCCATTTGTAACTGGACATGGTGAGTTGTCACTTCATGCTAATTCAATTACTATGTTAACGAAAGCAATTAGCCCATTACCAGAGAAGTATCATGGTATCACAGATAAAGAGCTTAGATATAGACAAAGATATCTTGATCTTATTATGAATAGTGAAGTGAGAAAAACTTTCCAAACTAGAAGTAAAGTTATAAGTTTAACTAGAAGATTTTTTGAAGAAAAAGGGTTTTTGGAAGTTGAAACACCTATGATGCATCCAATTGCAGGTGGAGCAAATGCAAAACCATTTGTTACTCACCATAATGCATTAGGAATTGATAGATACTTAAGAATTGCACCTGAACTTTATCTTAAGAGGTTAATTGTTGGTGGTTTTGAAGCTGTTTTTGAAATAAATAGAAACTTTAGAAACGAAGGTATGGATGCAACACATAATCCAGAATTTACAAGCATTGAATTTTATTGGGCTTATAAAACTTACAAAGACTTAATTGTGATAACAAAAGAGTATTTTGAGTATCTATTTGAACACCTAAATCTTCCAACTGTATTGCCATACGGTGAGCTTAATATTGATTTTGCTAAATTTAGTGAAATTCCACTTATTGAGTCGTTGACTACTATTGGTGGTGTACCTGCTGAAATAACAACCGACATTGAAAAAATATATGCTTTTCTTAAAAGTGAAAAAATTAATGTAAAACCAAACTTAAATCTAGGACAACTTCAAGGTGAATTGTTTGATGAGTTTGTTGAATCAAAACTTATCAATCCAACATTTATCACTGAATATCCAGTTGAAATCTCCCCATTAGCTAGAAGAAACGATAACAATACCCACCTAACTGATAGGTTTGAATTATTTATTGCTGGGCGTGAGATTGCAAATGCATTTAGTGAGTTAAATGACCCAATTGATCAACTTGAAAGATTTAATGGTCAGATGAAAGCAAAAGAACATGGTGATGATGAAGCACATGAGATGGATGAGGATTTTATTAATGCACTATCTTATGGGATGGCTCCAACTGCTGGTCAAGGTATAGGAATTGATAGACTTGTGATGATGCTTACAAATAATCATAGCATTAGGGATGTATTGCTTTTCCCTGCAATGAAACCTGTCTTGAAAGAGATAGATTTACACGCAGAAACTGAAGAATAAATTAAAATTAAATTAAATAAAAAAAGGAATAAATATGAGTAATAATGGACAATTTGTTAAGAATAATAATTTAGCAACTGCTGATGCAGAAGTTTTTGGAATGATTGAAAATGAACTACACAGACAAACAACTCACCTAGAGATGATTGCTAGTGAAAACTTTACTAGTCCTGCTGTTATGGAAGCAATGGGGAGTGTGTTTACAAATAAATACGCAGAAGGCTACCCTTATAAAAGATATTATGGAGGATGTGAGTTTGCAGATCAAGTTGAGCAATTAGCAATTGATAGACTTTGTGAAATTTTTGGTTGTAAATTTGCAAATGTTCAGCCACATAGTGGAAGTCAAGCAAATGGTGCTGTTTATGCAGCACTATTAAGCGCTGGTGATAAAATCTTAGGTATGGATTTATCTCACGGTGGACATCTTACTCACGGAAGTAAACCATCATTTTCAGGTAAAAACTACCAAGCATTTTATTATGGTGTAGAGCTTGATGGAAGAATTAATTACGATAGAGTTGCTGATATTGCAAAAATGACTATGCCAAAAATTATTGTTTGTGGAGCTTCTGCTTACGCTAGAGAGATTGACTTTAAAAGATTTAGAGAGATAGCTGATAGTGTTGGTGCTATATTATTTGCAGATATTGCACATGTTGCAGGTCTTGTAGCAGCTGGGGAGCATATGAGTCCATTTCCTTATGCAGATGTAGTAACTTCAACTACACATAAAACACTAAGAGGTCCAAGAGGTGGTGTTATTATGACAAATGATGAAGATATTGCAAAAAAAATTAATAGTGCAATTTTCCCTGGTCTTCAAGGTGGTCCACTTGTTCATGTTATAGCTGCTAAAGCTGTTGCTTTTAAAGAGATACTTGATCCATCATGGAAAACTTATGCAGCTCAAGTTAAAGCAAATGCAAAAGTTTTAGGTGAAGTTTTAGTGAGTAGAGGATATGAGCTTGTAAGTGGTGGGACTGACAACCATCTTGTTCTTGTAAGTTTTTTAAATAAACCATTTAGTGGAAAAGATGCTGATGCTGCACTTGGAAATGCTGGAATTACTGTAAATAAAAATACAGTTCCAGGGGAGACAAGAAGCCCATTTGTAACAAGTGGTGTTAGAATTGGAAGCCCTGCACTTACAAGTAGAGGTATGAAAGAAGTTGAATTTAGTTTTATAGCAAATAAAATCGCAGATATTTTAGATGATATTGAAAATACTGAACTCCAAGCAAAAATCAAAAGTGAATTAGAAAATTTAGCAAATAAATTTGTAATCTATACAAAAAGTACATATTAAAACTTAAAAGGGCTATTTTATGCAAATTGACGGCGATAAATTTTTACGAAATCTTGAAATTGAAAGGGAAAGGGCTGCTCTTGAAAAACAAAAAGAGGAGCTTATGTTTCAAAGAGCTCAGGCTTATAGTAAACTAGAAGATACTTACAGGGAGAATTCCCAATCAGATAATCTCAATTACCAAGAGCTTGATGATATAAGAATTGATAAAGAAACATCAAATAAGCAAAAATATATCCTTTTGGGATTTATCCTTGTGCTTCTTTTTTTAATAACACTTGTAGCAATTAAATTAATATCAGAACCTGTAAAAGAGAATGATTTTTCACAAAATGAGATAGTTGATGAGAAAAAAGTAGAAACACCAACACAAACTGTAAATCCTGAAGAAAATCAATCACTTGATATAGATAAAATAATTCAATCTGAGGGTAATGCTAATGTACAAACACAAACACCTCCACCACCTCCAGCTGAGCCTGCTCAAAGTGATATTTTTGGAATTGAAAAAAAAGATAAAGTTGTACCTATTATTGAAGAAACACCAACCGTTAAACCATTAAAACAAACTTCAACTGAAGTTACCAAAGAAAATGACAATAAACAACAAGCTGTAAAACCAGTAGCTAAAGAGATAATCAAAGAGAAAAAAATAGAGGCAAAACCTAAAACGGATGAAATCAAAAAAGATAATATCAAACAAGAACAACAAAAACAAGAGAAAATAAAAAAAGATATTATTAAAGAAGCTCCAATAAAAAGTGAACATAAGGTAACTGAGGCAAAAAAAACTCAAAAAGAGATGAAGCAAATTAAAGATGAATTGTGGAAACAAACTCCTACTACAATTGATTCAACTAAAATTGAAAATAAAACTGAAGCCAAAGATAAACCTTCAAAAGAGAAACAAGCAGTATCTGATGGTGATATCTATATCCAAGCTGGTGCATTTACTGCTGTGCCTGATCAAAAACTAATTGAAACTTTGAAAAAAAATAATTTTAAATATACATTCAAACAAGTTGAAGTTGATGGAAAACCATTTTCTAAACTATTTATTGGTGGGTATCAAACAAAAGATAAAGCGTTATCGGATTTAGCAAAAGTTAGAAGCGAAATTAATCCAAAAGCTTTTATCCCAAAAGGTCAATAGATGCAATTTTGCTCAAAACAACTTTTTCTAGATCAATTCACACCTGTGTCGATTTATCAAAAAATTGAAACACTTTTTTCAGATGAGATAAAATTTCTTTTTGAATCATCCGTAAATAATAGTGATGGAAATTTTAGCTATATAATCATTGGAGCAAGAGAGCGAGTTATCCATAAAAATGGAAAAAGCTACTATATAAACGAAGATGGAATAACCAAAGAGATAGATAGCAATCCATTTATATTTTTAAAAGAATATTACAAATCTATCGACAGACAATATTATCAAGATATGACAAATGAATTAAATATTGGGCTAATTGACGGGTTTATTGGTAATGTAGGTTATGATATGGTTAAAGAATTTGAGCCAACATTAAAAAAATATATGGATAAACTTGAAGACAAAATCGACATAAATGACCTTGACTTAATAAGACCAAAGATGGTTTTGGCATATTCTCATAAAACATCAAAACTTTCAATAATCACATCTTATGAACCATTTTTTAAATTCATTGAAATTATTGAAAATAGTATAAAAGATGGCTCATCTTATCTACCGCTTAAAAAAGCTGTTTTACTAGATAATGGACATTTTGCTCACACAAAAGAGCGTTTTTTTAAGATGGTTGATAAGTCAAAAGAGATGATAAGAAGTGGTGATGTGTTTCAAATACTTATGACAAATAGGTATTCCCAAAAAGTAAAAATTGACAATCTTAGTTTTTATAGAGCTTTGCGAAGCAAAAATCCATCACCGTATCTCTTTTTGCTTGAATATGAAGATTTTGCAATAGCTGGAAGTAGTCCTGAAGTTATGGTAAGACTAAAGGGTAACAAAATTCTTCTAAGACCAATCGCGGGGACAAGAAAAAGAGGAAACACGATTATAAAAGACCTTGAAATGGAGAAGGAACTCTTAAGTGATCCAAAAGAGTTAGCAGAACATGTTATGTTGATAGATTTGGGGAGAAATGACGTAGGGAGAGTCTCTAAAGTTGGAACCGTTAAGGTTACGGATAAAATGAGAGTTGAGAGATATTCACATGTTATGCATCTTGTAAGTGATGTTGAATCGGAACTTGATAGTAAGTACGATATGTTTGATCTATTTGCTTCTGTTTTTACAGCTGGAACGATGACCGGGGCTCCAAAAATTAGAGCAATGGAATTAATTGCAGAGTTTGAGGGGATAAAGAGAAGTTTTTATAGTGGAAGTATTGCTTATTTTGGATTTGATGGAAATATGGATAGTGCGATTACTATTAGAACTTCACTTATCAAGGATGAAACTATAATTTTTCAAGCAGGTGCAGGTATCGTTGCTGATAGCATCAGTGAATTAGAATTTTTAGAAGTCACAAATAAATTAGCTGCAAATATAGCAACCTTGAAGGACTTAAGTAACTTATAAAATGAAAAAAAATTTACTATTAATTTTTTTTACAATTTTCTTTTCCGCTTGTGGTGGTGGGGGAACTGCTACTACATCAAGCACAACAAAAACAGCTTATCTTTATGACTCACCAATAAACGGGATAACCTATAAATGTGGAGATAAAATTAATGGTCTCACAGGTGATAGTGGAACAGCTGGAAGTTTTCGCTATCAAGATGATTGTTTGGTGCAGTTTTTAATTGGCTCCAAAGTGTATCTTGGGGATATTGATGGTAGTAAAATTGCAGAATTTTCTAAAATATTTCCAACAAATATCTTAGGACTTGGCACTGATTTGGTTGATGAACGAACAGAACATATGTTAGTTTTTTTACAAACACTTGATAGTGATAAAAATATATCAAATAACATTGAAATAAATAGTTCAACGAGATCAACACTTACAAATTCAACACAGATAAATAATATTGATTTTGAAAAATCTTTAAATATTTCACTTGCGTATTTAGAGCAAGTTGTATCAATCATTGAGCCTAACCTAAAGCTAGTAGATACAGAAGAAGCACTCCTTCATTTTCAACAAACATTAAATAAATATGTAGATAAAACAATAAACTTAGTTAATCCAACTCCATATTTAGTTGATGATAATGGCAATAAAATTATTTTAAACAGTATTAAAACAAGAGGCACTAAAGAAAAAGAGATAATAATTAAAGGTAAAAGTGGCTCTAAAATTTACCTTGATTCAAATAATTCATTAGGATTTATAGATACAAACAAAACAATAGATGATGACAGAAAAGGGTATTTGATACTAGATGTTAATGACGAAAATAAAACAAATTTTTACTATTCAATCAAACTTGTTGATGAAACAAATAATTCTTATTCAAACACAAATTCTTCAAGTATACTAGATTTAAATATTTCAAGGGATTTTATCCCTCCCCACATTGAAAGTATAAGCATTACGGAGACTATACCAGAAGAGCAACGATTTTTTAGAAATATTAATTCAACAGATAGTGGGTTGATTAGAATTCATCAAATTGTTGACTTTGACGAAGACAATAGAAGCAAAGATTATTCATTGTTTCAGATTGATGAAAATGGAACAGTTACATTTAGGGTTGCTCCAAATTATGATTTAAATATGGATGCAGTTTTTAGTGTCATAGCAAGAGCGATTGATCTTATTGGAAATATGACAGATGTATTGCTAAATATTCAAATTTTAAATATTTTAGATAATCCACCAGCAGTAAAAAGTAAAGTTTATAGTGTAAATATCATGGAAAACTCAATAAATGGTACTTTAGTGTTTGATTTAAATAGTTCACTTGAAAATAACTTAACAAAAGCACCAGATAATAACAATCTTTTGTCACCAAAATATTTTAATCTTTATAACTATACTAATATTTTTCAAATAAACAGAGATACGGGAATTATTACAATAAAAGATAGTAATAATAGTTTTTTTGACTATGAGACTCTGCCAAATACAATTGATTTGAATGTTAGTATCGAAAATAACAATACAAAAATAACACCAAATGGGGAACTCAATATTACTTATCTAAAAGTTACTGTAAATATTTTAAACAAAATAGATACAGCTCCAAAACTTATTGCTCCGTCAATAATTTCAATAGATGAAGAGAGTAGTTCATACAGCACAAACTATAAATTTACTACGATTTTAAAAGATACAAATAGAAGCGATAAAGACCTGTCGATGACATTTAGTATTATTGGCGGAAACGACGATTATTTAAACAATTTTGACATCAATCCTACAACTGGTGAATTATTTGTATTAACAACAAATACACTTGATTTTGAAACTACCAAACAGTATATTCTTCAAATAAGAGCAACAAATATTTTTACTGATGACAATAGCACACATTTTGATGAGATAAATCAGACAATAAATATAATTGATAAAATTGATAATGCCCCTATGATTATTTTAAAAGATTTTAATAGTACAATCAAAGAAAATACACCACAAGGTACAAGAGTAGCTGGTATAGAAGTAAATGGAACAATCGCAGATGAGAATGTTACAACCTCATATAAAATAATATCAACATTAAAGAATGGCGTTGTAATAAGTGATACACCTTTTATAGTAAGTTCAACTGGAGTTGTGACGACACTTAGAGGATTACTATCAGATTATGTAGAAAATTTATCAAACTTTGTAGATACAGTTTTTAAAGTTACACTAAAAGCAACAAACAGATGGTGGAATGGAAGTTTTAATGAAAGTTATAATGAAAGTAATGAAGTATCATTTGATATAAATATTAGTAATTCAATTGATAATGTCCCACTTTTAAATCAAACAGTAAGTTCTGAAGTTTTTGAAGACTTAGCCTTAAATAGCTTGATATATGATGCTGACACAAACGGTACGAATTTTGATGAAAATAATGTAACTTCTTTTAGTATATCTTCTGGAAATTCAGCTGGAAAATTTGACATCAATACTACAACCGGTGAGATAAAACTTGTCGGAGTATTAGATTGGGAAGCTTTGCCACAAAATCAAAAAAAATATACACTAGGGATTAAAGCAACTAATTCTTTTGGGACAAGTAGTGAGCAAAGCTTAATAATTGATGTAAAAAATGTTATTGAAAAAATACCAAGTTTTATTGCGCCAACAATGTTAAATTTGCATGAAAATACTGATATCGGTCAAGTTGTTGGCTTAATTGAGATAAATAGCACACAACTTGATGAGCAAACTATCAATACATTAAACATATCTCCTTTAACAAATGGTGGTAAATTTGATTTGAATGAGAAAATAGCGTCAAATGGACTTAAATTTTGGGAAATTAAAGTTGCATCAAATTTAGATTTTGAAACAAATGCGACTTACAATTTGGAGATAAATGGAACAAATGATAAAGGTGTTAAAACACATAATATCGCCGTAAATGTACTTGATGACATTGAAAAAGAACTTCCGCTTTTGGTTGTTGCTATTGAATATAATGATATAAATCTCACTTCAACATTAACCAATATTGAAAATCTAATATTTACAGATGGTACTGCAAATAGTAAAAATCTTAAAAACTACTTTGCAAGAGTTTCAAAAGATAAATTTTATTTTTCACCTGCATTTGAAACTTATGATCTAAATACAAATGGGATTATAAAAGTAAAATTAAATAAAGATCACCCACTTGATGGTGCAACAGCTTTGGAAAATGATATAAAATCAGCCATCACAATTGCTTCCAATGATATCGATTTTGCTTTATACGACACGAAAAAAATAGATGGAAATATTTCCTCAGATGAGCTTCAAATTCTTTTTGTAGTTGCTGGTGGTGAAAGAACATATAATGATGAAAACAAAAGTATTTTGGCAAAAAGTTCATCATTTAGCTCTCCTGTACAAGAAGATGGTGTGAAAATTGCTTATACAGCTGGCGGAGGAAATTACTCTGTTGTTGGTGAATTACACAATGGACAACTCCAGACTATTGGACTTTTATCAAAAATACTATCTCAAAGTGCATTGAAATTTAAAAAAGAAAATGATAGTTTCGTATTTGGAGATTTTGACATTATGGGTAGTGGATATAACGGTATTGACGGGAATGAAACAGCTGGAGCGACACCAGTTCAACCATCTGTTTATAATAAAATTATTCAAGGGTGGACAACCCCGATTACTCTCAAGAAAGATACAGCTTATAGTGATTTAGTTTTTAATTATGCGAATAGTTTTATCTCATACAATACATACAAAATAGAAGATTCGATTGATCCAAATATATATTATTTACTTGAATACAGAGATAGTTCACCAATAAGTACAACAACAAATTACTATGATAATGGACTTTATAAAATAAATAGTTCTATCTTTAATGGTGGTTTAATGGTTTGGAAAGTTGACAACAACATCAATGCAACAAAAACTTTGGAAGCATTAAGTATAGATAACAATGATAAAATTTTTAGACCATCAAATGATTCAGGGGATTTATTTGTTAATAATGGCTTTGAATTTATAAATACAAGTACAGATGAGATAAATGCAAATAGTCACACTTATACCATAGGGATAAAAACAAAATGAAGCACAAGAATTTAATTTTTTTATCAATATACCTTTTTTTACAATCTTTTTTATTTGGATTTGGTGAAGTGGTTGTTGATGGCAGTACCAAAACAGGATATCTGCTTGGAGGGAAAACTTCTGGTGTTGATTATAGCTGTAATAATGAAAGCCTAAACAAAACAGATATAAATGGAACGTTTTATTATAAAAATGATTGCAATATTACATTTTCTCTAAACAATCAAGTAATTTTAGGCTCAATAAAAGCAAATAAAATTCCAGCTGATTACAAACTTTATCTAACAGATTTTGTAGGTGATAATAGACTCGATACAGCCAACCAGTATGTAACAAATCTTGCAAGCGTTTTGCAATCACTTGATAGAGACAGGGATGATTTAAACAGAAGCACAAAACTAAATGGCATAGAGATAAATAGCTCAGATATAAATTATGGAACGATTAATATTGGTGATTTTACATCATCGGATACACTTGAAAATGATATTTTAAAACAACAATATCCAAATAGAAGTTTAATATCAGATGATTGTGCAATGGAGTATGTTGAAGAAATTTTAAGAGAAGATGGTTTTTATGTTGATAACTTCCCACCTTGTAAGCCAATTTTGGTTTATCCAGATGAAATTAACGCCACTTCAAATAATATTACATATATCGATTTAATTGGAGAAAAAAATAGCAAAATCTTTTTAAATGGGATTGATACAAATAAAACCATAAATAGATATGGCAAATACTATGAATTTCCACTTCAAGCGACACTAAGACGAAATACTTTCAATACATACAATATTACATTAGTTGATAACACTGGAAAATCATCTGAGCCTTTAGTGTTAAGAATTTTTAACGATACAGATCAGCCTTTTATTGTAGATGAAAATATTACAATGTCTAAAGCTTCAAGTTTTTCTTTTACAACAATTGACGATTCATTGCAAAATGGATTATCTGTAAAATATGAAATTTTTGGCGGGATTGATAGTGATAAATTTAAAATAAATAACCAAAACAAATTAGAGTTTATTGGCAATTTTATTGGTGCTTTTAATATTACAATAAAAGTGATAGACAAAGCAAACCACTATGATACTAAAAATATCATAGTTAATGTTGTAAATTAAAGGCTATTTTGTTGAGCTATAAATCTCAGCTAATGCTGTATAAACAGCGTCTAGTGTAATATTTGGAATTGTTTCAAGAACTTTCATCATAACAACATTATCCTCTTCTTTTATCCCATCAAATTGCCAAACTTTTTTATAAGTTCCCTCTTTGTATCCATTGTCTTGTCTAAATTTATTAAGACAATTTTTTCCAATATAAACTTTTTGTAGAGCTGAAAATGATAATCCAGCAATTTTACAAGTTCTAAAAAACTGGTCTATAAAAATCTCAATCGCTCCATTTGTTGTCGTATTCCCCGTTTGTATAGCAAGTGAGATATATGATAGTTTTTCAGCCTCTTTTACCAATAATTTAATATCAACATTTTCGGTTTTAATAGCTTCATAAATACAATGCGTATTAACAAGCGCAACAGCTTTTGGTATATTTGTCTCTTGTAATATATAGCTCATTAAAAAATGCCAAATATCAACTAGTTCAATATGTATATTTTCTAAATCTGGATTTGAAGCAATATTTTTCCAATGTTTCCAAGGGGTTGACTCAATAAGCTCCCCTACTTCCATATGGATACATCTAAGCCAATTTATCTCTTTTCCAAATTTATTAATACCAAGTTCCCAATTGGCTCCATTTGTTTCATCATTTAGCTTTTTTTGTAACAAAAACATCTCTTCCAATTTTGATGGAAAACTTGATGATTCTTCAAGTAATTTTGCTAGTGGTAAACAATTTTCAACCATATTATCCAACACTTTATCTTCTTTTGGTATATACTGCATCTCTCTCTTCTTTTTTGATTTATTTTTTATTTTTAAAAGAATTAATATTAGCTAATTTTTACTTTAAATATCTACACTGCATTTGATAGCTTTTGATAGTGATAAAATATCGACATTTTCTAAGCTAACCCCAGTTGGAACCCCCTGAGCTATTTTGGTAAATTTGATATTAAACTCTTTTAATCTATCTTCGATATACAAAATAAAAGCATCATTTGCCAAACTTGGTGTTATTGCAAACAATATATTTATTGTTTTGTTGCTTTTTATAATTAGTTTTAATCTATCAAGATTCTCCTCATCAAGATGCTCTAGTACAAAATATAATCCATTGTATTGTTTTGAATCTTCAATATTAAAAATATCTTTCGCTGATTGAACAATGCATAGTTTATCTTTAGCTCTATCTTCATCAAGACAAATATCACAAATTTCATGTTCACTCATTGAGTTACAAACAGTACATTTTTGTATTGAGGTGATTGCATTTTCAATACTATGAGCCAATTTTAAGCCACTATATGAGTTTTCATAAACTATGTGATATGCAAGGCGAAGAGCAGATTTTTTCCCAATCGATGGGAGATTTTCAAAACTTTCTACTAGATTATAAAACTTATCAAGACCTTTTTTAGACAAACTATGCTCCATATTATTTTAAAAATTATAAGCGTGACTATAACAAAAAGTAGATAAAATCGCGACTTATTAAAAAATACAATCAAGGAGTAAACAAATATGATAAATATGTGTTATTACGAAATATTACAAGTATCAAAAAATTCAGATAAAAGTGAAATAAAAAAAGCATATAGACAAATGGCTATGAAATACCATCCAGATAAGAATCCAGGAGATAAAGAGGCTGAGGAGAATTTTAAAGCTGTAAATGAAGCTTATCAAGTTCTAAGCGATGATGAAAAAAAAGCAATTTATGATAGATATGGTAAGGCTGGACTGGAAGGTAATAGTGGAGGAAGAAACTCTGGATTTGGCGGTTTTGAAGATTTAAGCTCAATTTTTGAAGGTATGTTTGGCGGAAGTGGCGGACGAAGAAGAGCTCAAAAACAATATAAATTCAATATTGATACGGAGATTAAAATTGTTTTAGATTTTAATGAAGCGGTATTCGGGGTTAAAAAAGATATTAAATATAAATACAAAAAAAGTTGTGATTCATGTAAGGCAACTGGCGCTAAAGATGGGAAATTAAATACATGTAAAACATGTAATGGTCAAGGTCAAGTCCATATGAGACAAGGATTCATGACATTTGCACAAACTTGCCCAACTTGTAGTGGAAGTGGACAATCAGTATCAGCGCATTGTTCAAAATGTAGTGGCAAAGGATATGATGAGATAAGTGATAGTTTTGAAGTTACAATTCCTGAGGGGATAAATACAGGCAACAGAATGAGAATTAGTGGAAGGGGAAATATCTATCCAGATGGCACAAGAGGTGATTTATATATAAATATTCAAGTAAAAGAAGATGGAAATTTTATAAGACATGATGATGATATTTATATAGAAATGCCAATATTCTTTACGCAAATTGCACTTGGGACAACAATGCAAATACCAGGAATTAGAGGTGAGCTTGAACTAGTTGTTCCAAAAGGGACAAAAGATAAAGACCAAATTAAATTTAGAGGAAAAGGTTGTAAAAATGTAAATGGGAGGGGTTATGGAGATTTTATTGTTCAAATAAAAATACAATACCCAACTGAACTTAATAGTGAACAAATTGAACTTTTAACAAAATTACAAAGTAGTTTTGGCGTTGAAAGCACACCACATGAAGATATGTTTACAAGTATGTTTGGCAAAGTTAAGAAATGGTTTGAATAGTGGGAAATTTAACTATAAAATCAAAACCAATGGGCGATTATGGGACTAACTGTTACATTGTTGATATTAATGGCAAGCAAATAATCATAGATCCAGGTGTTGGCGCATTTGATTGGATTGTTACAAATGCAAAATCTCCAATTGCAATTTTAAATACACATGGACACTTTGATCATATATGGAGTAACGATAAAGTCTCAAAACATTTTAAAATTCCAATTTATTGCCCAAAAGATGATGTTTTTATGTTAAAAAATGATCCATTTGGTAAAAATGTACCAAAAAGTACAGCTGATTTTGAAATTAAACCAGATGGTATGATTGAATTGTTGGGAAAAAAAATAATTTTTCACCATTTTGCTGGACATACGCCAGGGTGTAGCGCTATTGAAATTGATGAACATCTATTTAGTGGTGATTTTATTTTTCAAGGTTCAATAGGAAGAGTTGACTTTCCTTTTTCAGATAAAGATAAGATGAAAAAAAGTTTACAAAAAGTCTTGAATATTAAAAAAAATTATATTATCTATCCAGGTCATGGAGCCAAAACAACCCTTGAAAATGAAAGGAATTCGCTAAAAGCTTGGCTTAACTATTTATAAGTTAAAATAAATTTTAAAAAAAATATTAGGTATAAATATGAAAAATAAAATTGCAACAAGGTTGATTTTACTTATGTTTGTTTTTGGATTCGCCCTTATAGGTTTTCTAACATACAATACAAGAATTGATGCAATAAATAGTGGACTTAAAAAAGCTGATGCTATAGCCGAAGTTGTCAAAAGCGGACTTACTGCGCACATGATTAACGGCAATATGAACCAACAAGGTGTATTTCTAACATCTATTGAAAAAACCAAGAATATAGATACTATTAGAATTATTAGAGGTGAAAATGTTGTTAAACAATATGGAAAATCATTTGATTTGGTTGCACCAAGGGATCAAATTGATGACCGTGTAATTAAAACAGGAAAATCTGAATATACACTTGATGAGACAATGTCAACAGCAACACTGAGGGTTACAATCCCTTACAAAGCAACTGACGGTTCTGATATTAATTGTTTATCCTGTCATGATGTAAAATACAATGATACTTTAGGTGCAGTAACTATTGTTCTTGATGTTACAGACTTTAAGGATAATGGTGTAAAACACTCATTAATAGTTATTTTACTAACTATCTTAGCAACAATTAGTGTTGTAATATTTATAAATATTTTGATAAATCCGTATATTGAAACACTTGAAATAATAAAGCACAGAATTAATTCAGCTTCAAATGGTGTTTTTAAGAATATAGAATTAAGAAATGGAAAAAGATACCCTAGTGAAACAAAAGAGTTAATTGAAAAGTATAATATATTAACAGATAGCTTAATGAATACTTTTTTAGATATTGACAATAAACTCAAGATATTTGTTGGTCAATCAGGCGATTCAACAATTATACAAAATCCTCTTCAAGAAGCAAATAACATCATAAATAATCTTTCATATATTTATCAATTTAAAAAACAAATTCAATTAGATAAAACAAAAATTGAAACTTATCGAAGGTTGTGTGAAATTTTTGAAAATAAATTTAAAATTACTAATTTAAATATTGTTGAAATTACAAATAATACAATCGCAGAAAAAGTATATAAAATAGGAAATTTGGATTTTTGTACCAAAACAATTTTAAATGATCCAAGTGAATGTAGAGTATCAAGACATGCAAATAGTGTTTCATCAGTTGATTTTCAAAAAGCTTGCCCATGTTTTGAGAGTGATGAATATTTTTATTTTTGTATAGATGTTGAGATAGGACAAAGTTCTAAAATTATTTTTAATTTTATTTTCCACTCAAAAGATGAATTAACTGAATTTAAGAAGAATCAACTATTTATAGAAAGTTACATCAAAGAAGTAGCACCAGAAATTGAAACAAAAAGACTTTTAAAAGCACTAGAGGATTCGGCACTAAAAGATGGCTTAACTGGGCTTTACAACAGAAGATTTTTAGATGAACATCTTAAAAAATTGCTTCCTCAGGTTAAAAGAGAGGAGATCAATATTGGTGTTTTAATGCTTGATATGGATCACTTTAAAGCTGTTAATGATGAGTATGGACACGACATAGGGGATAAAGTTTTAGTTGAATTTGCAAAAACAATTCAAGAGAACATTAGAGATTCTGATATTGCCGTTAGATTTGGTGGTGAAGAGTTTATTGTATTGCTAGTTGGTGTTAAAAATGAACAAGATGCAATGGATGTAGCAAATAAATTAAGGGAAAAAGTTTCACAAAACGAAATTGATGTATACGCAGGAAGCACAATGAAAAAAACAATTAGTGTCGGCGTATCAATGTTCCCTCAAGATTCTAATTCATTTACAAAGATTATGAAATTTGCAGATTTGGCACTTTATGAAGCTAAAACATCTGGAAGAAATCAAGTAAGAAGATATCAAGAAAATCCTATTGATTCGTTAGAGTTATTTTAAAAAATTAAATAAAGAGTTTTTTTAACTCTTTTTCGATTTTAGTTTTTGTGATGTCATCTAAATTCATTTTATGTAGTATTTTTTTGGATTTTTCTTCAATTGTAAAGCCAAATTTTGCCAGCAACCTCACTGCTCTTAAAAATCTAAAATTATCTTCACTAAAACTTTCATAATTGACAATTCTAAGTACTTTATCCTCTATATCACTAAAACCGTTACAATAGTCGTAAAGCTTATTATCAAAAATATTATACATCAGTGCATTACAAGTAAAATCCCTCCTTTTAACAGCTTCTTGTGGATTGTTTGTATATTCCATTTTAAATCCGTGGTAACCTTTTCCAGATTTTGATTCAAGCCTTGGAAGAGAGATATCAATCTCATCAAAATTGTAAACAAAAAAATCTTTTGATAAAGTTGTTGCACCTAATTTTTCCATTAATTCTTCAAATAGAGCTACTTCAATATCATAAACTTCCAAATCAATATCACCACTTTGAAGTGATAAAATTTGATTCCGCAAAAATCCGCCAACAATAAATATATTTTGTGTATATTGTGAAAAAAAGGTTTTTAGGTAGTCGATTTTTAGTTGTTCTGATGTGTTGAGGAAAAGTGAAAATGGAACTATAAAATTCTCATTTTTCACTTTTTTATTTCTATTAAATGTTTGAAGCGATAATGTCGCCCATTTTTGATGTGTTTACAACTTCAACTGCACCAAATGCGGCTAAATCTTTTGTTCTAAATCCATCTTTCATAGCTTTTTTAATAGCATTATCGATTGCATCTGCTGCTTTAATTTCATTTAAAGAGTATCTAAGCATCATGCTAGCACTTGAAATAGTAGCTATTGGATTTGCAATTCCCATCCCTGCGATATCAGGAGCTGAACCATGAATTGGCTCATAAACAGCTGTTTTTTCTCCAGTTGAAGCAGATGGTAAAAGACCAATACTTCCACTAAGCATAGAGGCTTCGTCACTTAAAATATCACCAAAAATATTTCCAGTAAGCATAACATCAAATTGTCTTGGATTTGCAATAAGTTGCATAGCAGCGTTATCAACATACATATGTGTGAGTTCAACATCAGGGTACTGGGCTCCAATTCTAATTACAGTATCTCTCCAAAGTTGACTAACATCAAGAACATTTGCTTTATCTATGCTACAAACTTTTTTTCCTCTTTTAAGGGCAAGTTTAAAAGCAACATGAGCAATTCTTTCAATCTCAGGAACAGTATAAACCATGGTATTCCACCCTTTGAATTCATCTTTCCCTTTAGGTTCACCAAAATAAATACCACCAATAAGTTCCCTTACAACCATAATATCAACACCTTGTATTACTGATGGTTTTAAACTGCTAGCATCTACTAGTTCATCATACACCATTGCTGGTCTAAGATTTGCAAAAACTCCCATCTCTTTTCTAAATCTTAAAAGTCCAGATTCAGGTCTAAGTTCACGAGGCAGATTGTCCCATTTTGCTCCACCAATGGCTCCAAATAAACAAGCATCGCTAGCCAAAACACCATCAATAGTCTCTTGAGGAAGTGGATTTCCGCATGCATCAATAGCACAACCACCCATTAAATATTCATTGTATGAAAAATTTATATCAAACTTTTTCCCAACAACATTTAACACTTTTATCGCCTCATCAACAATTTCAGGACCAATTCCATCACCTTTGATTATTGAGATGTTATAGTTTGCCATGTGCTTCCTTTTTCGCATAATTCATCAAGCCACCATCAGCCAAAAGCTCTTGCATAAATGGTGGAATTGGTGTGAAATTGTATGTTTTTTGTGTATCTATATTTTCTATTGTTCCATTATTTAAATCGATAGAGATAAGTTCACCCTCTTTTATTTCTAAACTCATCGGTAATTCAAAGATTGGAAGCCCCATATTAAAAGCATTTCTATAAAAAATTCTTGCAAATGATGGCGCAACAATAGCAGCAATTCCAGCAGCTTTAAGTGCGATTGGAGCATGTTCTCTACTACTTCCGCAACCAAAATTTTCCCCTGCAACTATAATATCCCCTGCTCGCACCTTTGAAGCAAATGAGGGATCTGCATCTTCCATTACAAATTTTGCTAAGTGGTGCGGATCACTGCTATTTAAATATCTTGCAGCAATTATTAAATCTGTATCAATATTGCTACCAAAATTCCAAACTTTTCCTGTAATTTTATTCATCGTTTTATTATCCTTAAAAACTAAATTTTCGGGGATTATAACCAATAGTTGATAAAAAAATAATATTTATATGTAAAACTGTAAGTAAGTTTGGGTATAATCCACGACTTATTTTAAAGCACATAAAGGTTACAAAATGGCAGTAAAAGATATCAATAAATCTATTGAAAAAATCATAAAAGAGAACAAAGACGACATATTAACCTATGAAAGTTTAATAAAAATATTTCCAAAAGCACCGACAGCTATTTTGGTAAAAAAAATATTAGCACAAGCTCAACTATTTAATACAACTTTAATTAGCTCAAAAGAGTTAGCAAAAAGATTGAATAAAAAAGAAGCTAAAAGAAAAATTGATGCAAGAGAGAAGTTAAAAAATGCAGCCGATGGGGAGCATTTTGACCTTCAAAAAGACAAAGAACAACTAGAGTGGAGTAGAAGTGACTCACCTGTTAGGATGTATCTAAGGGAGATGGGGAAAGTAAATCTTTTAACAAAAGAGGAAGAAGTTGATATTAGTAAAAGTATGGAGCAAGGGGAAGACGCGATTTTAGATGCGATTTGTTCTGTCCCTTACTTGATCGATTTTATTTTAGAGTACAAAGAGCCACTTGTAAATCGTGAAAGAAAAGTAAAAGAGTTATTTAAAAGCTTTGATGACGAGGAAGAAGAAGGTGGCGAAGATGATTTAGATGAAGATTTGGATTTAATCGACGAAGAGGTAGTTGAAGAGATTGAAGATACCGATGAAGAGAAAAAAGAGAAAAAAAACAAAAAACTAGATAAAAGAGCTGAAAAAATTGTTGAAGCTTTTAAAGAGTTGGAAAAAGCTAAAAAAGAGTGGATGAAATTTATCTCTAAAGAGGAAGCTAAAGGTGATGACGAGATTGAGATGATGGTTTTTGATTTGGCTATTGCATTCAAAAAACGAACTTTAAAAGATGCGTTAGTTGACCTTGGACCTACAAGTAAACTTATTACTGAAATTGTAAAAGCTATGGAAACTACACTTCAAAGTGATGTTGGTTTTGATAGTGAACTTAAAAGACTAGAATACAAACTTCCACTATTCAATGAAACTTTACAAGAGAATCACCAAAAATTATTATCAAATATTTTAAATCTTACAAAAGTTGATATTATAAATCTAGTACCAGAAGCTACAATGGTTGGTACATATATGGAGATAAAAAAACTTTTCCAAACAAGAGAAGCTAGTAAAGGTGGATTTGATCTTGAAGAGGAAGAGCTTAAAGATATCTTGGAGCAAATTAAACTAGGTAAAAAGATAACTGATGAAGCTAAAACAAGAATGGCAAAATCAAATCTTAGACTTGTTGTTTCAATTGCAAAAAGATATACAAATAGAGGTCTACCATTCCTTGACCTTATTCAAGAGGGAAATATTGGGCTAATGAAAGCTGTTGATAAATTTGAATACAAAAAAGGGTATAAATTCTCAACTTATGCCACCTGGTGGATCAGACAAGCTATTTCAAGAGCTATTGCAGATCAAGCAAGAACAATTAGAATCCCAATCCATATGATTGAAACAATCAATAGAATAAATAAAATCATAAGAAATGGTATCCAAGAAAATGGTAAAGAGCCTTCAGTTGAAAAAATCGCTAAAGAGGTTGGACTTACAGTTGATAAAGTTAAACAAGTTATAAAAATCACAAAAGAGCCAGTTTCACTTGATGCTCCTATTGGAACTGAAGATGATGGGAAATTTGGTGATTTTGTAGCTGATGTTAATGCTCCAACACCTATGGATGATATTATGAAAGATGATTTAAAAGCTCAAATTGATCAAATTTTAGGACAACTAAACGAAAGAGAACAAGCTGTAATTAGAATGAGGTTTGGACTACTTGAAGATGAGAGTGATAGGACTTTAGAGGAGATTGGAAATGAACTTAGTGTTACAAGGGAAAGAGTAAGACAAATTGAAAGTTCAGCTATCAAAAAACTAAAACATCCAAATGTTGGAAGAAATCTTAAAAACTATGTAGAGAGCTAATTTTAGCCTCTTTGCATAACTGCTAAAATATATATTAAATCAAAATACTATTTTTTATACTACCTTTTCAAACAAACTTTCATAACATTTTTTAAGATATAATCCACCCTTAAAAAAATACAAAAACAAAATTAAGGATTTTTATGTTCAAACAAGTTTTACCACTTAGTCTTATCGTTTCACTCCGTTTTTTCGGACTTTTTATCGTTTTACCAGTAATTTCTGTTTACACACTTAGTCTCCCTGGAGCAACTCCACAAATTGTTGGGATTGTTGTTGGTGGGTACGCTATTACACAAATGATTTTTCAAGTTCCATTTGGCGCTATGAGTGATATTTTAGGGAGAAAAGGGACAATTATCACTGGTCTTTTGATTTTCGCTATTGGTTCAGTTTTGTGTGCTATTGCTACTGATCTACTTACACTTCTTATGGGTAGATTTTTGCAAGGTGCTGGTGCAATTGGAGCTGTTGTTACTGCAATGATTAGTGACCTTGTAAAAGAGGAACAAAGACCAAAAGCTATGGCTATTATGGGCGGTATGATTGGGATGAGTTTTGCTCTTGCTATGGGTTTTGGTCCATTGATAGCTGGATATTCAAGTGTTCAAACTTTATTTTGGATAACTGCAATTTTACCACTTATCTCAATCTATATCATTGTTAAAATGGTTCCAGATGCTCCAAAAGTAACCCACACTTACCACGGGGAAAGCAAATTTAAGTTTTTATTGAAAAATGAACTAATCTTGATGAATATCACAAACTTTTTGCAAAAAGGATTGATGACATTTGCTTTTATGATTATTCCGATAATTTTAGTAAAAAGTTTTGGTTGGGACTTATCTGATTTATGGAAAATATATGTTCCTGCTCTATTTGCTGGTATTTTTTCTATGGCACCAGCTGCTATTTTGGCAGAAAAGAAAGGTAAATTTAAAGAGGTTTTATTAGTTGGGATTTTATTTTTTATACTCTCATATTACCTAATTGGAACAGCTACAAGTGAATTAAGTTTTATCTTTGGTGTTATTGTATTTTTTATAGGATTTAATATGCACGAACCAATTATGCAATCTTTAACAACAAAATATGCAAAAGTACATGAAAAAGGGAAAGTTCTTGGTGTATTTAATACTTTTGGTTATGCTGGAACATTTATTGGTGGAATCGTAGGTGGATTTTATCTTTATGAAGTTGATGGAAGTTTTATGACAAGTCTTTATGATATCTCTATGATTATTGTTGGTGTAAGTATTATTTGGTTTTTACTAATTTTAACACTACCGAATCCAACAAAAACAAGTAATTCGTATATTGAAATATCAAATCTTGATGAGCAAAGATATACTCCACTTGATAGTGTTGTTGGGATTGACGAGTGGTATATCAACAATACGGAAAAATTATTGATCGTAAAATACAACAACACTTTAACAAACGAAGAAGCAATTAAAGAGCTAATTAATAGATAATTGCTTACAAAAGGTACAAATATGTTTGAGAGATTTTTAAGATTTTTCATCGAAAATTCAAGGATGAACTATCTACTTTTTGTACTTGTTTTTTTAGCAGGTATTTGGTCTTATACTAAAATGCCAAAAGAGGTTTTTCCATCGTTTGAGCTTGATATGATCTCAATTAGTGGAAATTATGCGGGTGCTAGTGTTGATATTTTGGACAAAATGGCAGTTGAAGAGATTGAAGACAATGTGAAATCAATCAGTGGCATTGTCTCAACTTCAACTGTTGTGAGCCCTGGAAAATTTCTTATTATTTTGGAGTTTCAAAAAGGGTTGGATAGGTATGAAATGTTAAACAAAGTTAAAGATGGTGTCTCTTTAACTTTGGGAAATCTACCAAAAGATATGGATGAGCCAATTGTTAAATTACTTGATAGAAGTAAAGAATTAATAAATATAGCTCTAACTTCAAACAATAAATCAGTTGATGAGATGAAACTATTTGCACAAAAACTTTCAAGTAAAATCTATGGAGTTGATGGGGTTAGTGAAGTTACAATATTTGGTGATAGCGATAAATTTTATGAAGTTATCTTGGATGAAGGGAAACTTCAAGCTTACAACATCAACCAAACAGAGTTATTAGACAAACTATCAACACTCTCATATATTTTTCCCCTTGGTCAAATTGAAGATAAAACAAAAAAATACTACATCTCAACAAAAAATGGTGCTAAAAATGAAGATGAGTTAAAAAATACACTAATTAAACTACAAAATACAACTGTTTATCTAAGAGATATTGCAACTGTTAAGAAAAAATATGAAGACGCTACAACACTTTACTCACTAAATGGGAAATCATCACTTTCACTTTCTGTAAAACAAAGTGATACAGCAGATGCAATGACTATTTCAAAAAAAATAAACGAACTTGTGGATAAAACAACTTTTCAAGATGTTGAGATAAGTATCACAGATGACAATTCAAAAAAAGTTTTAGATAGGCTAAATGTAGTTTCATCAAATATTTTACTTGGGATTATCCTAATTTCACTTCTTGTTGTATTGCTTATAAATTCTAGAATGACTTTGATTATAATAATAGGGATTCCAACTTCATTTGTGATTGGTGCAATTTATATGTATTTTTTTGGATACACAATCAATATTATCTCACTTATTGGTGTATTGATTGCGATTGGGATTGTTGTTGATGATGCTATTATAGTTAGTGAAAATATCCAACAACATATAGAAGCTGGAATGGAGCCAAAAGAGGCTTCAATAATTGGGGCTAAAGAGATGGGAATGCCTGTATTTATTGCTTCAATTACAACAATTTTCTCATTTTTACCACTCCTTATGATTAGTGGCTCTATGGGTGAAGTAATGAGACAAATCCCAATTGCACTATCGATTTTACTTGTAGCTTCGCTGATTGAAACTTTTGTTTTTTTACCAATTCACACTTCCCATCTTTTAAAATCAAATAGTCGCGTTACTTCATGGGATAAGGCAAATGAGATTTACAGTAAAGTTATCCACTTTTTTATCAAATGGAAAAAAAGCTTTATTGTTATTTTTATTTTATTTATACCGATTTCCACTTTTTTAATGTTACAAAATAGTAAGTTTCAGATGTTTCCACAATTTGATGCAAGCAACTTAAAAATCTCAATCAAAGCAAATGAAAACTCAACATTAGAGGAGAGTTTTAGAACTCTACAAAAAATTGAAAATGAGTTTTTAGCAAAAAAAGGGGAATTTTATATCAAACATATAGATTCAATAGCTGGTTTTAGAAAAGATAGTGCAGGAGATAGTGAACGAAATTCTTATGTTATGAGTATGACTCTTGAATTAAATGACCTAAAACCAACTAGCTTTGTTGAAACATATATAAACCCAGCTTTAAGTTTTTTCAAACGGGAAACAACTCCAACAAGGGAGAAAACATCGATTGAATTAACAAGAATTCTTACAAAATTTATAGAAGATGAAAAATTTAAAGAGAGATACAAATTAAGTGAAATATCTGTTTTGGAGCAAAAAGTTGGACCAGTTAAATCAGATATTCAAATTGGACTTGTTTCAAATAATACGGTATTGGTTGAGCAAAGTGTAGAAAAACTTACAAACGAACTCGCTAAAATAAAAGGTGTGCTAACTGTTTTAAATCCTATAAAATATGGAAATGATGAGATTAAAATTGAGATAAATAATTATGGAAAAAACTTAGGATTGAGTGAAAGTGGAGTTGGCTTATATTTAGCTAACTACTATGGAAAAAGGGCTAAAGCTACAACTTTTGATAGTGATGAGATGGTTGATATTAAAGTTGAGAGTTTAAAAAAAGATAGTATTGAGCATTTAAAAAACTTACAAATTCCACTAAATGATGGGAAAAATGTCTCACTTGGTGATGTTTGTATATTTAAAATAAATAAATCGTTAGAGCAAATAATCAAAGATAATGGTGAGCAAAATTTTTATGTCTCAGCAAATGTTGATCCAAAATTTATAACAGCTTCAGAAGTGCTGGAGAAACTAAAACCAACACTTGAACAAATTGAAAAAAGTGGAGTAAGAGTTATTAAAAAAGGGGAAGCAGAAAAAAATAAAGACCTTAAAAATGATATGTTAGCAGCATCAGCGTTGGCGCTAATCCTTATAATGTTATCTTTGCTTTATCTTTTTAACTCATTTAGAGAAACATTTATTGTGATGAGTGTGATACCTTTTTCATTTTTAGGGGTATTTATGGGGCATCAAATTATGGGATTAAACCTATCGATGCCATCACTTATTGGCGGGCTTGGACTTGCTGGGGTTGTTATAAATGATGGGATTATTATGATGGAGTATCTTAAAAAAGCAAAAAATATAGAAGATGTGTTTAAAGGTGCAATTAGAAGATTTAGACCTATTATTCTAACAACGGTTACAACTTTTGTTGGGATGTTGACTTTGATTTTGTATCCATCTGGTGAATCTGCCATTTTCCAACCAATTGCAATATCGCTAGGTTTTGGACTTGTTTGGGGAACAGTTTTAAATCTTATCTATTTGCCAGTTTTATATAGTTTAGCAAAAAGGTTGAAATAGATGATAATTGAGATATTTTTCGGGGTTGTTTTGTTGGTTTTAGTGGTTATAGTGGCTTATCAATTTAATCAAAAAAATATTTTAAAAGAAAAAATAAAAGATTATGAGATAAAAATCGCAACCCTAAACACAACGCTAGAGTTAAATGATAGAGCTACAAATGAGAAAATTTCACTTTTAAAAGATAATGAAGATAGAGTTAAAAACCAATTTAAAAATCTAGCAACAGAGATATTTGAGCAAAATAGTAAAAGATTTAGCGAACAAAACAATGAAACTTTAGGGCTAATTTTAACACCAATGAAACAGCAAATTGATGACTTTAAGAAAAAAGTTGAAGATATTTACGATAAAGAATCAAAAGATAGAGGAGTTTTACAAGCGGAATTAAAAATCCTAAAAGAGCTAAATATGAAAATTAGCAGTGATGCAATAAACCTCACAAATGCACTAAAAGGGAACAATAAACAACAAGGAATTTGGGGCGAAATGGTTTTGGAAAAAGTTCTTGAGAGTTCAGGTTTAAGGGCTGATATTGAATTTAAAAGAGAAGTTAGCCTAAAAGATGAGAACGATAAAAGCTTCCGTCCTGATGTTATTGTTTACCTTCCACAAGATAGACACATTATAATTGATGCTAAAACCTCACTTGTTGCATATAATGACTTTATTGGATGTGTTGATGATGAGATGAAAAAGATTTATCTTAAAAATCATATCGCTTCAATTAAAGAGCATATAAAATCTTTATCAAATAAAAAATACGAAAATCTAAAAGAGATAAATAGTTTGGATTTTATTTTTATGTTTATCCCAATTGAAGGTGCATTATTACTAGCTCTTGGAAATGATGGGAATCTTTACGATGAAGCATTTAAACAAAAGATAATTTTAGTTAGCCCAACTACACTTTTAGTAGCACTTAGAGCGGTTGAAAATACTTGGAGATACGAAAGACAAGCCCAAAATATTGCTGAAGTTGGGAAAAGAGCTGAGCTTTTATATGGAAAATTTGTACTGTTTACAGAAGATTTACAAAAAGTTGGCGATGGACTTAAAAAGGCAACCGAGTCATACCAAAATGCTTATGGAAAGTTAACTTCAGGTAGTGGAAATCTTATAGCTCAAGCTACTGAATTGAAAAGGGTTTCAAATATAAAACCCAAAAAAGAGTTAAATAAAGAGCTAAGTGGAGAAACCATCTTAACTCTTTAATATAATTAAACAAATCATTTTATAGAAAATAAACTAAAACGCCCAATGATCTCTTTTGTTTCTCCAAGGAATATACGGTTTTTCCCAATAGCTTGGTAGATTTCCATCAACTAAAGTTGGATAGTATTTCTCCTCGTAAGCTTTTATCTCTTCTCTGATTTTACTTACAAAGTGTTTTTGTTTTTCCAAATCTATATTAGTTTGTGGAATCTCTTTTTCAATCAACTCCTCTTCAAATTTAGCTAAATCAAAATTTTTATTTAAAAATGTTGTTATTGCTACCATATCTCGTTTAGCATTTGCAAGGCAACTAGTTGCGCCAGGGGAAGGTGTCATATTAAAAGTTATCCCATCGCCTGTACTAATAGAAACTTCACCAAGGAGAAGTTTTTTCTCTTTTTTATCCAAAACTTGAGGTCGCACACCTCCAAAAAATTTAGCATATTCAATTTGCGAAACTTGCAAAGATGGGACAATTTTTCTCACATCTTTGATAAATAATATTTTGTTGATATATGGTATTTCAAACAAAAAATTTCTAAAAATATAGTTTCTAATATCACTATCTTTAAGTAGATTAAAAAGTATCCCAATGATTGTAAAGTCGAGTCTTAAAGTTGTCCAAAAATCACCATAATTACCACCTTTATATCTTTCAAGTTTTGGCAAAACAAGTGCCGTTGGTCCAAATCTAGTTAAACCATTTTGAGCCACATCAGGGTCGCCATGAAGTGCTGCAAATGGTAATTTTGGATTTTGTACCATATAAACTTTACCATTTAATAATGTTTGTTTTGTCATATAAAAACTACCTGCGATTGGTAAACAACTATATTGGTGTCCGTAACCCATTTTGTGAGCTAAAAACAGTGAATGTGCTCCAGCATTAACAACCACATAATCACAAGTAATACTCATATCTTTTGTGGAAACTGTATAAACCCCATCATTTTTTGAAATATCTAAAACCTCTTCATTAAAGAAAATATCAACTATTTTACCCTCTTCTTTTTTTGCATTTTCAATTAAACTAATAGCCATCTTTTTATAATTTACTGTTGTCCATTCACCGATAGAACCAACCCCAACTATTGGCTCTTTTCTCTCATTTCCACTTTCATCAAAAACAAGTTTAGGCTCAATACTTTTAAGATTTTCTCTATCCCAAACTTGAAGATTTGGGAATAATTCTTTAAACTCTTCATATCTTTCAAGCATAAATTCAACTTCATTTTCACCTATCCCTAGAGCCATTTTTTGATGTGAAAACATAGCTTCATTTTGAAGATTGTGTTGTAGGCAATATTTTTCAACCATTTTTGCGGCTTGTTTTGTGATTTTTGCTTTTGTAAGTGTATAGTTTGTTTCAATATCCCCAAAATGTATCGTTTGAGAATTTGCTTTTTCTGAACTATTTAGGGTTGCAATTTCTTCATATTTTTCCAAAATGCAAATTGATTTTACATCTGTATATCTTGCCAATTCATACGCTAAAGCAGCACCTGAAATCCCAGCACCAACTATTACAACTTCATATTTTTTTTCCATATTTACACCTTATGAGTAGTTTTTTAAATTCAATGTTACTTTACATTTTAGATTTGTTCTATTGGTAACTCAATTATAAATCTAGCTCCAAATTGTTGATTTTTAACATAAATTTTCCCACCTAGACTTTCTGTGACTATTTTATGGCAAATATAAAGTCCTAGTCCAGTCCCTTGGCTTTTGTGTTTGGTTGTAAAATATGGTTCAAAAATCTTATCAATTATATTGTCACTAATTCCGCCACCGTTATCTCCAACTGAAATAATAACCTTTTCATTTTCACTATAAACTCTTACTTTTATCTCTTTATTTTCAACATCTTTTTCAATAACAACATCTTTTGCATTATTGATAAGATTTGTCAGTACTTGTGATAGTTCACCTTTTGCCATATTTTTCATATGATTTTTGCCATCTGATTCATATTTTAGATTTATAAAATGATTTTTAAGACTAGCTTCCATAATGGCTATTGTTGATTCAATTGTTTCAGGTATTGAGCATAGTTTGTTATCTTTTTCACCACTCTCTTTTATGAAATCTCTAAATGTATCGATTGTTTCTGAAAGATGTTTTGTGTGTTTTACTATCATATCGGTCATCTTCTCAATATCACCATCTTTTAAGATTCCATTTTCATGTTTCATTGATATTCCACTTGCACAAGTTGAAATTATTGATAGTGGTTGTCTCCATTGATGTGCAATATTCCCTATCATAGTCCCAAGGGATGCCATTTTTTCAGAGTAAAAAAGTTGATTTTCAATATTTTTTAATCTCGTAATATCAATAAAAGTAAAAATATTATTTCCATCTTGTAGATTATTGTGGAAATTTATCTCAATATAAAATATATGCTCATCGTTATTTAAATCAAATATTTTAACCTGCCTCTCTTGATTAGCTGGATTTTTTAGGTATTCAAACCAATTATATTCACCCATCTCTTTAGTAATATATTTTTTTCCATCTTCATAAGCAAAAAAGTCACAAATACATTTATGCTGTTTTTTAAATTCCTCTAGTGTTTTGTACCCAAAAAAATCTAGAAATGTCTGGTTTACCCTTTTAACTTCAACTCCATCTGTAATAATAATAAAGGAGTTTTGTGAGTCAATAATTTTTTGATTATTTTCTAATTCTATTTGCGCTTTCTTTTTTGACAAAAATTCACGATATACAAAAAACATAATAAATGCTAACACAATAAAAATAACAGTTATGAGCTGATCAAACTCCTCTGTTCTTTGGTTTATAAATTTATCATCTTTAGATATATTTATAGATGCTACCACTTCACCTGATAATTTATTTATAATTGGTACTACGATTACAATCTCTTGTAGGCTTTTAAAATAAGTACTAAATGGAATACCCAACTCTATTTTTTTACCCATCTCATCAAATATATCTTGATCAATTTTGTAAGTTAGATGTGACCAGCTTTTTGATTCATCTGTTTCCAATACGGAACCATCAAATAAAAAGTTGTTTAATGGACTCTCTTTGTAGTCTAGTTCCCTCTTTTTAAATAGATCTTTTTTAAAAACATTTTTACTGATTAAAAAGTTTGCATTTCTTGAGTCAAATAATTTTTTATATGACTCAATAAATGATTTGACATCAAAAGATACCTCGGCACTGCCAATATGATTGCGTTTTTCATCAAACATTGGAAAAACATATCTAAATCCATTAAAGACACGCCCCTCCTCAAAACCATAAAAATTCTTTTTTGTTCTGTTTACATATGGGACGCTATCTCTGACACCGATTAAACTATCACCAAAAAAATCTTTACTATGTAATCTCAAAAAACTTGTTGAATTTGGTAAGTGAAAGTGAAGTTGTTTTACATTGTATTTTAAAGATAGTAATTTATAGTTTTGTTCCAAATCTTTGTATAATTGATCTCTATTTCGAGCCTTAAATGACTTTATAATATTTGGTTTTGTTAAGATTTCTGCATATATAAATTCAGCAACATCTTTATTTTTTTCACTGATTGAATTATATTCAAGTATTGTTTGATTAGTAAGTGTTTGACGATAGTTTTCAGTATCGCTCCTGTATTTAACCTCTATTAGCTTATAAATACCAAATGCTAATATTATATATATCATACAAATAAAAACAAAAATTTCAATAAGATATGATTTGCCATCTAAGTTTTTAACTTCAATTGTTGTTGAAAAATATATCACTAATACTAAAACAATAATAGCAAATAAAAAATATATGTTGTAAAGATAGTTTATATAATCAATTTGTCCACTATCTATTTGATTTAATTTTTGAAATAATAATATGTGACCCAATAAATTTTCACGATTTTCGTTAATAATCTTATGGTAACTTACAACACTTTGAAGCTCGTTGTCAACAAAATAATCTTCACCTTGAATTGTTTGTAGATATTTGTAAAAATCAATATTTTGAAGATACTTTACTATGCTTGATTTTGCATTATCATTTACAACATAATAGTCGTCAATAAAAATATTCATCAAAGGCTCTGTTAACTGTTTTTTGTAAATTTTATCAGCAACTATAATAGTATCAATTTTTTTATCACTGAGATTCCTTGCGATTGAGTGAAAATGCGTAATAACTTCAACTAATCCAATAAACTCTTTTGTTTTTTTATCAAAAATAGGAACGATAGTCTTAAATGTTAAATCAAATTTTCCAACACTTATAGAACTAGAAATTTCGTGCTTTTTAAGTGCTACTTTTAAATCAATTCTACTTTTAGCGATATTGTCATTTTTTAAATCGGACCAACTTCGTTGGATTGAGATACCATTTTTATCTACAAGCTGAAACCAAACATTTTTTAAGTCTGTATTTTGAGCTAATTTTGTTGAATACTCCAAAAGTACATTTCTGTTAGTTTTTCCAGATTTTAACGCATTAATAATAGTTGAATTGTCTACTAGACCAAGCCCAATTGTTGCAGTTGCATTTTGTTTCTCTTTGATTAAAGTTGTGAGATAGACTTTAGCTTCTAGTACATGTTCACGATATACAGTTTTTTCATATGTATCAATTTCTTTATTTTTTAAATAACTAATAACACCATAAATTAATCCACTAAACAGGAGAAAAATAACTAAAAAAAGATATTTTTTTGTTAGTATGATATTTAGTCTTGAGTTATTTTTGAAAAAATTATTCATTTGTCTCATTTTGCTCTACTTGTTCACTTGATTGCTGCTCTTTATTATTTGTTGCTTCCTTAGTAATATGTTGCGTTTGTGATAAATTAACATCACCAAGTTCAATATTGCTACTTTCATCATTTTCAACTTCACCATTCGAAGCACTATCAACCTTCATAACCTCTACAAATTCAGGTATTACAATTCCTCTTTGTAGCATTATTTTATAAATCCTATTTGATTTTTTAACAACAAATTTTTGATTTCCTTTTGGATTATAGATGATAGGATTTGGCAAAACTGAAGCTAATTTTGAAGCTTCCATGGCTGTTAAATTTTTTGCACTTTTGTTAAAATAGTGTCTTGATGCCGCTTCAATTCCAAATATTCCATCACCCCATTCTGCAATATTTAGATATATCTCAATAATCCTTTTTTTTGATATATTTTTTTCTATTTTATAAGTAATTATCGCTTCTTTAATTTTTCTAATCGGATTTTTACTAGGACTTAAATACAAATTTTTAGAAAGTTGCTGGGAAACTGTACTTCCACCAAAGCCAAATTTTCCTGATTTTAGATTTTTCTCAAACGCACTTTCCAAAGCATCTGTATCAAAGCCATCATGTTTCCAAAACTTATCATCTTCACTGATTAAAACAGCTTTAATAAGATATGGTGAGATATTTTTTAACTTAACCCATTTTTGTTTTATTTTTGTATCTCTTTTTTCATCTTTCCATTCATCAATACGGTATTGCATAAAAGCAGTTGGAATTGGATTTGTTTTTTTTAATTCATTTATATCTGGATAAAACAAATATCTGCCAATATCTATAATCAAAAAAATAGCAACAATAATTAACATGTACTTAAAAACTTTCTTCACCAATTTACCTTTTTTATATATATATGATAGTATCAAAATATGGATAAAGTTAACATCAATAACTTTATAGTACAATTCCGTAAACAAAAAAATCAATCTACACAGGAACATAAATGGAATTTTTCACAAACATAAACATCATATTTTACATACTTGCGTATCTTGTTGGCTCAATTCCTTTTGGTTTGATATTGGCAAAAAAATTTGCTGGGGTTAATGTACAAGAGTCTGGAAGTAAAAGTATTGGTGCAACAAATGTCCTTCGTGTTGTAAAAGAAACAGATCCAGTTTTGGCTAAAAAATTAGGTATTGCAACTGTATTGCTCGATGCAATAAAAGGTACTGTGGTTATTGTAATTGGAATGAATTATGGCTTAAGTACTGAAACTCTTTGGGGCATTGCTGTGTTAGCTGTTCTTGGTCATTGTTATAGTATCTACCTTGGCTTTGAAGGTGGGAAAGGTGTTGCTACTGGACTTGGTGTTTTCATTGTACTTATCCCAATTCCAACTATTATTGGCGCTATTATTTGGGGATTTTGTGCAAAGGTATTAAAAATTTCATCATTGTCATCTTTGCTTGGACTTGCTGGAGTTGTACTAGCAACAATTATTTTAGAAAATGGTGTTGGTGTAAATTCTAATGCACCTGTGTACTTTATTACTTTTATAATTTTTTATAAGCACATTCCAAATATAGTAAGACTATTTAATGGAAATGAAAAAAAAGTTGCTTAGCTCTTTTTTATTTTATGTTAAAAATTAATATAGAAAATCTTAATTTCAGTTGCATTATTGGAATTTTAGATTTTGAAAGATTAAATGAACAAAAAGTTATTGTCAATTTATCATTTAAATACGATTTTGAAGGAGAAAAAGATATTTTTATCGATTATTCTGAAGTCGCTTTATTTGTTGAAAATAGTATGATAAAAGAGCAATTCAAACTGATAGAAGATGCTATTTTGTATTTAAAAAATCATCTAAAAAGCAAATACAAAATTAAAAAACTAAAAATCAAAATCTCAAAACCAGATATTATGAAAAACTGTATAGTTAGCGTTGGAAACTAAAGAAAACTATATCCGAAAAAGAGTTTTGGCATTTGATGTACTAAGCTCCTCGATTTTCTCCACATCCATATCCAAAACTTCACCCATTTTTAAAGCTACATATTTTGTATAAATCGGCTCATTTCTTTTCCCCCTAAAAGGCTCAGGTGTAAGATATGGGGCATCTGTTTCTATAAGCAATTTATCTTTTGGAATTTTTACTAAAACATTTATAAGTTTTTTGGCATTTTTAAAGGTTAAAACTCCGCCAATTCCAAAATAAAATCCGTGATCTGATAAGGATAAAAGCTGATCATCAGCATTAAAACAATGTAAGACACCACCAACTTCACCTGCATTTTGTTTTAATAAAATCTCTTTACTATCACTTGAAGCATCTCTAATATGGATAATAAGTGGTTTTTTGTATTTTTTTGCTAAATTTATTTGGGCCACAAATATCTCTTTTTGTAGCTTTATGTTTTCTTTTTTTTCAACTTCATCTTCTGGAAGCCTATAATAATCCAAGCCACATTCACCAACAGCAACACATTTTGGATGATTTATATACTGAACCAAAATATCCTCATTGTACCCGTCAAGATTATAAGGATGAATACCAACACTAAAATAAATTTGTGGATATTTTTCAGATATTAAAATAGCTTTTTGAAGGTCATTGATGTCAGCAGCTGGGATAATAATTGCACCTATCCCAGATTCTAAAGAGGAGTTTATAACTTTATCTAAGTCATCATCAAACGCTAAAGCATCGAGATGACAGTGTGTATCTATAATAATAGTAAATTCCTAAAGTGACATTCTTGTTTGGATAGTTTTTAAAAGTTCTGGTAGCTCCATAAGACTTTCCCTAACTATCCAAGCTGTAATTCCAAAATTTTTAAAAGCATCAAAGTCACTAGGGTCATCAATTATTGCAACTGAAGTATAGTTTTCTTTGCAAATTAGGAGTTTTTTCTCTTCATAATCAAAAATTGAATTAATATCTATGATTACAACATCAACATCATCACCACAATTATTTTCAACAAAACAGACATTAAAACCTTGTGTGTATTTTTCATTCAATTCTTCAAAACTAACTATCTTCATATTTCTTCCTTTTTGTTATCTTATAAAATATTTTTTATTATACATTTTTTAGTTTAAACTTATTCAATTTGAGCTAATTTATTAGAGATATATCTTTTAACTGTTTGATAATCGGAAGTCTCTTTGAAATCATCAAAATAAGCACCACTTGCATTTGGATGTCCTCCACCATTTGCTAGTTTTTGTGCCATCAACGAAACATCCACTTTCCCTGATGCCCTAAAACCTGCATTACCTTTTTTGTTGATATTTATAAAAAAATCAAAATCTGGATTCTCTTTTAAAAATGTATTTGCTGGAATTGAAATACTGAAAAGATTAAATGTCAATAAACCCTTGTGACCTTTATAGTAAACACACAAATCATCTTTTTTATGCTTCATAAGATATACAAGATATTGAGCTGATAGATTATCTATTGTGTTGTTTTCATCATCTAACATTAGATACTCTTTTTTTAATTTATGTATAGCATCATCAAGTTCAATATGTCCATTTTGTTTATTTATGTATTGCATAGACTTTTCAAGTAAGTATAGTCTAAAATCACGATTTTCATCAGGAAACATAGTTGAATTTATCTCACTTGCATTTGATACAAGTCTCATAGTGACTTTTCCAAATTCAAAATATTGATCAAACTCCTCCCAAATATCAACATCATTGATAGCCTCTATTAAAAGTTTAAAGTCATCACTGCAAAGCGCATCAAATTCTGGATAATTTTCCATAAAATAATCAAATACAATCTTGGTTGCACATCGCTTGACATCCAAAAAATACCAATCATACTTTAAAGCACTAGGTTCACCAGTTGCATGATGGTCAAGTAATTGGAGTTTAATTTTTACTCCATCATCTTGCAACTCTTTTATTGATTTTGTAAGGCTTTTCGATTCATCAAGTGTAAGGTTTAAATCGCTTATTATAAAAAATATCTCTTCATACTTATTTAAAAATATAATCTCTTTTATATTTTGAAGTATTGTTGCTATTGTGCTTTTTACTTCTGAACCATAGTTTGCATTGTAAAATTTTCCATTCGGGTAGATTTTTTTAGAAACTAATTGGCAACCATAACCATCTAAGTCTGTGTGAGACATATGAAAAAATCTCATTGCATAATATCCTTTAATGTAATATTGTCTAAAAAATTATCAATTTTTTGTTGAAGCGCATTAAGTGTTGACCACAAGTGACAACTATTGGCCCTATTTCCTGGGCAACTATCAAGCGATGGACTGCATTCAAAAACAGTTGGTATTTTATCTTCTGAAATTGTTGTAATTTGTAATAATGTCAGATTTTCAGGAAGAACATTTAATAAAAAGCCACCGTTAACACCCTTGTAAGATATTAAAATGTCACTTTTGGAAAAAGTTTGCAAGATTTTTGCTAGATAAGGTTTTGGAATGTTAAGCTCTTTTGAGAGAACATCAACATTTTTTGCCGTAGTACTTTTTGCGATTGCAACAAGCGATAAAATCGCGTATTCGGTTTTTTTGGTTAATAACATAAGTAGGAGTGTATCTAAATTTTTTTAATCATCACTAAAATTGAATGAGTAGTAAAAAATAAATTCTTTCTCATTATATATTAAGATACATAGCGGTACAGTTCTTGAATATCGTTATATAGATAAATTTATAAGGAGATTTTGTGAAATTTGTATCGGCACTCACCCTCATCGATGGGGAAAATTCATTTCTTTTGGAAAAAAGAATAGCACTCTTAAAAGCAATAGAGGAAGCAGGAAGTATCAATAAAGCTGCATCATTGGTTCCTATGAGTTACAAAACTGCTTGGGATGCGATAGATACTATGAATAATCTTTGTCCATTTCCTGTTGTAAGTAAAGAGACTGGGGGGAAAAATGGTGGCGGGACACTTCTGACCTCATATGGGAAAAATTTAATTCAAACATATGAAGTGATACAAAAAGAGCATCAGAAATTTTTAGAAAATTTGTCTCAAATTACCGATTTTAATGACGGTAGTTTGAAATTATTCAGGAGGTTTGCAATGCAAATAAGTGCGAGAAATCAGCTTTTTGGGAAGATAGAATTAATTGAGTGCGGAAAAGTAAATGCAAGTATTTACCTAAAACTTAAAAGTGGCTACACAATGGTAAGTGTCATCACAAATGGAGCAGTGGAAAACCTAAACTTGAAAATTGGCGATGATGTGGTTGCTATATTCAAATCAAGTGCAGTACTCCTTACAACTGATATGAGTTTAAATATCAGTGCTAGAAATAAACTAGGTGGTGTGATAGAAACTATCAATTTTGGGGAAGTCAATAGTGAAGTAGTTGTGAATATTGGTGGGGATTTGATAGCTTCAGTGATAACCAAAAATGCAACTGGAAATCTTGATTTGAAAATCGGTGACAGGGTAACTGCTATAATAAAATCAAGTGATGTGATGATTGGGAAATAAATTGAGAATTAAAAGTTAAGAATTAAAAAAGGATAAAAAATGAGAAAATTATTAAGTACAACACTTTTGGTGTTAGGTTTGATTGTGAATTTATGGGCAGAGAAGATAGATGTTTTTGTGGCAGCAAGTGCAAAATTAGCGATGAGTGAAGTAGCAAAAGAGTTTAAAAAAGCAAATCCAAATGATGAAGTAGTGCTCTCTTTTGGAGCAAGTGGAAAAGCATATGCACAGTTTTCAAATGGATTTAAATATGATATTTTTATGTCAGCTGATAGTACATATCCAGCTAAAATATTTAGTGATGGTGGAGCGATTAGTAAGCCTGAAATATATGCACTTGGTTTGGTTGCACTTTATAGTAACAACAAAGAACTTATCAAACTAGGAATGAATGCACTTAAAAGCGATAAAGTAAAGCATATCTCAATAGCAAATCCAAAAGTTGCTCCTTATGGTGTTGCAGCAATGGAAATTTTAACAAACTATGGACTAAAAGATACAGTAGCTTCTAAAATAGTTATGGGTGATAATATAGCTCAAAGTGTACAATTTGTGGATTCAGGAGCTGCTGATATTGGACTCGTTGCTTATTCGCTTTTAAAAGAAACCGAGCCAAAAGGGGAATATTTAGTAATTGATAAATCAAAATATACTCCACTTGCACAGGCGTTTGTTTTAACGAAATATGCAAAAGATAAACCATCGGCTTCAAAATTTGCCTCTTTTATCGTTTCAAAACAAGCTAAAGCTATATTTAAAGAATATGGATTTGAGACAAAATGAATCAACTTAGAGGAACTATCAAAAATATCAAAAGTATTGATGGAATTACCCATATTTATGTAGAGGTTGGGGATAAAATCTTAAGTTCCCTTATTTTAAGTAGGGAAGCAGAGTATCAAAAAGAGGAGTCTGTAAATCTCCTCTTCAAAGAAACTGAGGTGATGATAGCCTCAAAGGAGTCGGTTGTAAGTGCAAGAAACTCTTTTATCTCCCCTATCACCTTTATAAATATGGGAGAGATTTTGGCTGAAGTGCAGTTTAATTTTGATGGTATTCCAATAACTTCAATCGTAACAAAGGGTGCACTTGATGATTTAAAGTGTGAAGTTGGTAAAGAGTTTAGATGGTTTATAAAATCAAATGAAGTTGTGTTGCAAAAGATATAAATAAATGATACAAATAAACATAAAAAAAACACTACATACAAGTGACGGAAAGATAGATTTGATAGTGGATAAAACTATAAAAAATGGCGATTTTTTAACCCTTTTTGGCAAAAGCGGAAGTGGGAAAACGACTCTGCTTCGTATATTAGCTGGACTAGAAACACCACAAAGTGGAAAAATTGTAGTTGATGATGAGGTTTGGTTTAATAGCAATAAAAACATAAATATTGCGCCACAAAAAAGAGGAATTGGATTTGTATTTCAAGATTATGCCCTATTTCCAAATATGAGCGTTTGGCAAAATTTAGAATTTGCACTTGAAAATAAAATAGAAAAAGGGAGAATTGATGAGATTTTAGAGGTTATGGAGCTAAAAAATCTTGCCAATATGAAACCAGAACAATTAAGTGGTGGACAAAAGCAAAGAGTTGCTGTTAGTAGAGCATTGATGAAGAAGCCAAAAATTCTTCTTCTTGATGAGCCACTTTCTGCGCTTGATAAAGAGATGAGGATTAAACTTCAAGATGAACTTTTACTTATCCATAAAAAGTTTCAACTTACCTCTATTTTAGTAAGCCACGACATTAGTGAGGTTTTCAAGCTTTCAAACAGAGTTTTTAAAATTTCACAAGGGGAAATATTTGAAGATGGCACACCAAATAAAGTATTTGCAAATCTAAATCTAAGTGGTAAATTTAAAGTAGTTGGTGAGATTGTCTCTATAAATAAAGCTGATATATTATTTGTTGTAAATATTTTAGTAAATAATGAAATTGTAAAAATAACCGCTTTAAAAAGTGAGATTGAAAATCTAAAAATAGGCGATAGCGTACTTGTGTCAAGTAAAGCTTTTAATCCACTTTTAACAAAAATATAGGAATTTTGATGGAAGAAACATTTTTTCAAACAATGGGTTTAACTTTTAAATTAGCTGGTATTACTACTCTAATTCTTCTACCAATTGGTATAGCTTTGGGGTATTATCTATCACAAACAACTTCAAAATTAAAGCCAATAATTGAAGCTTTGGTTTCTATGCCTTTGGTTTTACCACCTTCTGTTTTAGGGTTTTATTTACTTTTGGCATTTAGTCCTAAAAATATTTTTGGAGAATGGTTGGAAAGCACTTTTGATGTACGACTAGTTTTTAGTTTTGAAGGGCTTATTATTGCTTCAGTTATTTTTAGTTTGCCATTTATGGTACATCCAATTCAAAGTGGTTTTAATGGACTTAGTAAATCTTTAAAGGAAGCCTCTTATACTTTAGGAAAAAGCAAACTTCAAACAATCTGGTATGTGTTGCTACCAAATATCAAATCATCCATCCTAACCGCTTCTGTTATAACATTTGCCCACACTATTGGGGAGTTTGGTGTAGTTTTGATGATAGGGGGAAATATCGCTGGGGAGACAAAAGTCGCAAGTATTGCAATATACGATGAAGTGGAATCTTTAAATTATTCACTTGCAAATCAGTATGCTTTTACACTTTTTATCATCTCATTTGCTATTTTGCTTTTTGTTTATGTTGTCAATAAAAAGATGGTTAGTAGTGAGCTTAGATGATATTTGTTAACTATGTCCAAAAATCTATTTTTTAAAATTCTGTGATACAATATGTCATACAAAATAGGAGGCAAATATGGTTTCAGTACGACTAGATAATACACTTGAAAATCAGTTAAATTTCATCTCAACACAATCAAACAAACAAAAAAGCCAAATTATAAAAGAAGCTCTTACTTACTATTTTGATATGTTAAAACAACAATCAAAAGAGAAAACATCCTATGAGCTTGGAGTTGATTTGTTTGGAAAATATGAAAGCTTAGATGGTTCACTTTCAACTACTTACAAACAAAAAATAAAAGAGAAACTTCATGAAAAATACACTCATTGATAGTGGTGTAATCATCGCACTTTTTGATAGAAGTGATAAGTTTCATCAAAAATCTTTAGAATTTTTAAAAAATTTCAAAGGTGAACTTATCACCTCTTGGGCAGTTCTTACTGAAGTTTCCCATATGCTCGATTTTAATCTACAAGTACAAATTGATTTTTTAAAATGGGTAGAAATCGGGGGAGTAAAAGTGTATGAAATATCTCAAAATGAGATAGCAAATATAAGAGTGATGATTGAAAAATATCTTGATATTCCTATGGATTTGGTAGATGCCTCACTGATGTATATCGCAAATAAAGAGGGGATAAAAAATATTGTAAGTATCAATAGTGACTTTGATATTTATATGACTATCAAAAAACAAAGTTTGAAGAATCTACTAAAATAATACAAAAAAATAAAAACAGGATTACTTGGCATTAAAGAGGCACAAGAAATAGCATCAATATAAAGATAAAAAAATCAAACAATAGTTACTTTTTACCTACTTATTTCCGATACAATTTTAAAAAAAATAAATAAGGAGTTTTTGTGAAAAAGATTATTTTAGGAGTGTTGTTTGCTTTTGCTTTTGCAAATGCAACACCAAATAATATTTATGAAGTTGGACAGTATGATGTTAGAGATGATGTGCTTTACACAATCGATACAAATCAAACATTAACAGGTTTAGTGAAGCTTTATTTCCCTTCTGGTGCTTTACAATTTGAGGAGCTTTACATAGATGGAAAAGCAAATGGTGTGGCAAAAGAGTATAGAGAAAGTGGTTCTGTGATTTATGAAAGATTTTTTGTTGACAATCTTCAAAACGGGATAACAAAAGAGTACTATGAAGGTGGTTCACTTAAAGGTGAATGGAATTTTGTCAAAGGGAAACTTCAAGGGATAAGTAAAGATTATTTTGAACTTGGAAGTTTAAAAAATGAGTGGAACTACTTAAATAGTGAACTAAATGGAATATCAAATGGTTATGATGAAGCTGGTGCATTAGTTTTTGTTTCAACTTACAAAAACAATAAACTAGAAGGGATTTCAAAAGAATTTTTTGATACAGGAGAGCTCAAAACTGAGTGGATTTACAAAGATGATAAACTAAGTGGTGTCTCAAAAGAGTATTATCAAAGTGGAGCTTTAAGTGCTGAATGGACTTACAAGGATGATATTTTAAATGGTATCTCAAAAGGCTATTACGAAAACGGAGCTACTTTGTTTGAGTATATAAACAAAAACGGAAAACCTTTTGGTACATACAAAGGATACTTTGATTCTGGCGTTTTAAAAGATGAGATTTTATTTAAAGATGGAAAAGCAGTATCTGGAACTGTTTATAAAGAAAATGGGAAAAAATTAAGAAATGCAACAAATGCAGATTTTACACGATATGGATTTGAATACTAAAATCCATATCCATATATCAAATTAATTATTTTGTATCTAGTGTATGACTTCTCCAAAAAGAGCCTTTAATTGGAATACAAGATAAGCTATATCGTCTCTTCGCTAAAATTAGCAAAAGCACTTTCAATACTTGGGAGTGTTTTGTACCCAGTTCTTGTGTGACTTACATTTTTTGTTTTAAGGTCACATATTGCAATTTTAAAACTAGCGCCCATAAATGGCTCGACCACACAAATGATTTTATCTCCAATTTGTCTTGTTGCATGGATAATCCCTTGTAGTCCACTAAAAAAATATTTTGGATAACTAAGCGGTGTTATCTCCACAACTACAACACCCTCGCTATTTTCTAAAGTTTGAAGTATATCCATAGCATCTTCATGGCTTTCGAATTGGATACACCAGTCATCAAATTTTTTATTGAAGTGTTGCAAATCCTCATCTAAAAATCCACCAGCTAATGATTGTAAAGCAAATATTGGCACACGAAAAACCTTAAATTGATATATTTGCTATTCTAAACTAAAACTACAAAAAACTGGCTTTTTGTCATTATTTTTCTCTTTGTTTATATTCCAAAATAGCAATATTTAAGGCTTGTAATAAACTTTATGCTAACATTTCGCCAATGAGAGAAACAACACCACCAAATGAAAAAACACTACGATTAAGATACATAAGGGTCTTAGAAAAATTTCTTACAAGAACTGTATCGCTCCTAAAAAATGAAGATTTTAATCCACAAATTTTTAAAAAAAATGTAGATAAATACTATCAAGAGATATTAAAAGTAAAAGCAGTAAGACTAGACAGTGAATATTTAGCAATGCTTCAAGATTTCGTAAATAGCACACTAGCTAAAACTAACTCATTTGAAGATGATTTTAGTGAACAAAGAAATGCACTTCTAAAAGAGATAAATCTTCTTGCTAAAGAGAAAAATAAATCAAATTACAAAAAAGATAAACACAAAGATAGAGAATTTTATGACGGATATTGAGCATATCAATATAAGTGGAACACTAAAAAAGGTCCTCTATCACAACAGTGAAAACAACTACTACATAGCCGTTTTGGAAAATAATCAAAAAATTTGTGGTCAATACTTTGATACTGACCTTAAAAAACTAGAAGGGGAAGATTTAATCCTAAGTGGAAACTGGGAAACACACAATAAATACGGTGTGCAATTTGCTTTTATCTCACTTGAGATTAAACAAAATGAGGTTTTTTTCTTCCTTACAAAAATAGTAAAAGGTTTTACAAAAAAATTAGCAACAGAGATAACAAAAAAATATTCCCAAGATGAACTTTATGAAATACTTGACAACCGCCCATCTGTTTTGCTTGAATTTAAAGGAGTAAAAGAGAAAAAACTCACTCAAATAGTTACAAGCTGGAACCAATTTAAGCACCTAAGGGAACTAGCTTCATTTTTGGGTGAATATGGTGTTACGAAAAATCTTATAAATAAAATATTTCAAGAGCTCGGGCATCTTGAAAATCTAATAGAAAAAATAAAAACAAATCCATATTCACTTATTGCTATAAAAGGTATTGGCTTTAAAAAAGCAGATGAGATTGCTTTAGCTTTTGGTATTGATATGAGGAGTAATTTTAGGATTAAGGCTTGTTTGGACTATGCTTTGCGTGAATATTGTGAAGCAAATGGAAATAGCTCAATCTCAAAAGCCACCCTATTTTCAGCACTTGATAGCAGTTTAAACTTTGTAGATGAAGATTTACTTTATGAAAATGTGATTATTGAGATGATTGGGGAAAAAAGTTTAGTTGAGACGACAAAAGATAGATATACAACAAATATGCTCTATTTTTGTGAAAAAAGTATTTTAGAGTTTTTCCAAAAAAGAAAAAATCGCCAAATGCCAAATAAAATAGTCAAAGATTTTGATACATATTTGGCTAAAAAAGAGGAAAATATAGGCTTTAAATTAAGCGAGGAGCAACAAAAAGCGGTACGACTTATAAATGAAGGTGAAACTACAATCTTACTCATTGGTTATGCTGGGACTGGAAAATCAACCTCAAGTCGTGCTATTTTGGAACTTTTAGAGGAAGTTGTAAATTATAAAGAGATTCATTGTATGGCACTTAGTGGGATAGCATCTCAAAGAATAAGTGAAACAACAGGATATAGCTCAAGCACTATACAGTCAATGCTTATGGCTCATAAAGAGAAAGATTATTTTCCATACAAAGTTCTTTTGCTTGATGAAGCAAGTATGGTAAATAGTATCACTTTTTATCAAATCATCTCAAAAATAAGCGACGATACAGTTTTTATAATCGTTGGTGACGATGGACAACTTCCCGCTATTGGAGCTGGTGACATTTTAGCAGATGCTATAAAATTCAATCTTGCCCCGTTATCAAAACTAACAAAAATTTATAGACAAAATGAACTTCAAGCGATCGCAGTAATCGCAAATGACATAAGAGAGGGAAATATACCATCATACAAAAGTGAATTTGCCGATTTTAAATTTGTAGATAACTCGATTGAAAATTATTATGCTTTAAAAAATTCGATTTCAAATTATGAGATGAATGGAGTTAGAAATGAAAATAATTACAAAATTTTAAACTCTATCTTAAACATCTCAGCCACATATATTTGGCATATCGAACAACACATAAAAGATAAAAAAATCTCAAAAGCACTCACAACTTTTCAAGTTATCACCCCTATGAAAAATGGAATTTTAGGGGTGGAAAACTTAAATATCAATCTTCAAAAACTACTAAACAACAACAATTCAAAAGGTTTTCAAAGTAGAACTTATCAGTACAAACTCAAAGATAAAGTGATTCATACAAAAAATGAAAATATGAAATCACTTAGTATGACTGATTATAAAAATGGAAGCAGTGAATTTGTTGAAAAACGGATTTTCAATGGGATGCTTGGTATGATAATAAAGCTTGATTTTGACAATGAACAATGTGTTGTTTTGTACCCAAATGATGATAGTGTTGTGTTTTATAATTTCGCTCAAATTGAGCCACTTTTGTCACTGGCTTATTGCCTCACTATCCATAAAACTCAAGGGATGGAGTATGAAACAGCTCTTATTCCTATGACTTTTACACATTTTATAATGCACAATACAAAGCTACTTTATACAGCCATCACACGAGCTAAAAATATGTGCTACATAGTTGGGGAAAAAGAAGCTTTTGAGAGTGCTTGCAAAAAACTAGAAATCACCCAAAGAGAGACTGTTATAAATGATATTTTGGGTGATGGTGGCTTGTCTTAAAAGAAAGAGTTAAATCAGTTCCATCGTAGTTTGCTATAAAGTTTATGGCATCATCTGAAGTTAGGGATTGTAGTTGTTGTGTTACTTGATGGTTGACTCTACTTGCATCTAAGAAATCTGTACCACTTCCACTGTATGTATAATCTGCACCTTGTCCAGTGTTATTTAATTGTCAAAAAAATATCGATGACAAATTTACACTTTTTGAAAGTAAACAACTTAAATATGATGAGTTGAGTGATATGTTTGAGAAAAAACTAGAAGATTTAGCGATTTAAAGAAAGAGGTATCCAAAACCTCTCTATCTAATTCTGACACAATAGAGTAGCAATAGAAAAATGAGAGATGTTATACTCGTTGGAAAATTACTAATAATATATACATGATAAAACCTAGTATAAAACCAATAAAAATGGTTAATAAAGCTATCAAAAAGATTTTAAATTTGTTTGAAGTTTTCAAAATTTTCTTTTCTTCTAAATATGGACTACTCATAACAAGTGAAAATATAATTCCAGGTAAAACAAAGAATGCATGCAATAAACCTATCAAGCTATCATTTACAATATTAAACCAATTTAGAGATAAAAAAAATACAAAACTTAAACTTATGCCAGTTGATAGTCCTATATAAAATGGCATTTCAAAGTTAAACATAAATTTGTGTAAAAAAATAATTACAAATGGAACCAAAAGGTAATACCATAAACCAACATATAATGAATCTCCAAATGTCGTTACTAATAATGGCACAACTGATGATATTATAATCAAAAAAATTAAATTCATATTTTTCTCCTTTTACTTTTTATTATGGCTACAAAAACTTTATATACATTTTTATATTCAATATAAGATTTTAAAGCTATTTTCAAACCTTATATTCTTTGTTTTTACTTATACGGTTTTTCATTCATATTGAGTTTTTTAAGAAAAATTGGTATTGGTCTACCAGTTACAAATGTAACTAAAGCATAAAATTGTGAGTTTGTATTCTTTTTTGGGAATTTACAAAATGCATTTACTTTATTTTGAATACATGCTATTTCGAATTTATTTTTACTATCATCAAGTATATAATTCAAATATATATCCAACTCCTCTTTAGTCGAATCTCTATAATCACATCCTGCATCACAACTAATATTCCTCCAATTGCTAGCATTAGTGTCTTTGCCATACACAACCCAAGTGTTATTATTTTTTCCAAGATGCATAAGCATTTGTGACGATTGCATTTTTGCATCTAACAGGCTATAAGTACCAATATCAGCATTTGTTATATTTTCTATTGCAAAAGACAATGAATTAAACATAAATACAATTAGTAATTTTTTTATCATTTTGTAACTCCTTGATTTTTATCTGCCTTATAAACTGTTCCTACTGATTCTATATTTACTTTCACATAATATGTTGTTGCCATTGTTTTATCCTTTATTTTATTTTTATACTTTTCTGCTATGTTTTCTGATTCTAAATGCAGTTTTGACTCCAATTGGAAGCTCTACATTTTCCAAACTCTCTATTTGGATATGATAGTTTCGCAGCCTTTGTAGGTCAGCTATCATAATGTTTTTACCTCCATCATAATCTCCACCATAAAGAGGTACTATTGCCACAAACTCTATTTTTTCTCCTTGATACTCTTTCTTGGTCATTTCTGGAAACCAACTAGCACCACTCCAAATAGTTACATCATTACTAGCCCAACCAAGTGGAGTTAGTGTAACTTTTAGCTTAAAGGATTGTTGCTCTTCTTTTGGTATTGGTATATTATTTTTCATGCCTTTGTCAATTGCATATTCTGTTAATCCTTGCTCTTCTGTTAATTTTGTATAGCCAAGAAAATAGCCTATAGCCAGTTCAAATCTCACTTCCGACCCCAAAATATTCCACGGTGCCTGAAAATCAGTCTCATAGACTGTACCTTTTTTGGAGAAATCCACAGGTATACTAAACGGCACTTTCATCTCTTTTGCATAGAGTCCAAAGGGTAATAACCCCATCAATACAATCCACAATCTTTTCATCTTTTTGTTCTCCTTTTTTGTTTTACTTTTTCTCTCTGTTAAAAAAAGACATTATTTGCCATATTAACCTGCTACTTTTGTTTTAGTTTTTTATTGCCTCTTTTAGTGAACAACTGACACTTAGTGTCCTAGCCAAACAAGTTTGATTTTTCTTTTTGTCTTGGTTTGTTTAGCTTTTTAAAACCATAACGATATGATTTTAAAAAACTAAGCAACAAGTTGAGTTTCAAATAAACTTTCCATCACCTCATGTTCATTTGCATTTCGTGGATTGTTTCCTAAGTTTGACAATACCAATTTCTCACCTGCTTGGATGGTGTATTTATCATTACTAATTTGCACTTGAGGTTTACCTATACCAAATAACGGAGCCAAGAACTCATTGCTTTTCTCCTAATATAATGATTTTTCTATGGTTTTGTTCTGCCATATAGAAATATCCTTTTTCGCTCTGCACACATCCTTGCATACTAAAATTACTCACAACAGTATTTGTTGCATCAAAGTAGTCCAATATTTTGTTATCAAAATTAAAAACTTATATTGAGCCATTTTTATATTGTACGACCAGACCCCATGAGCCTTCATCAAAAACATAATGATTTGTTTTTAAAAAGTTATTTATCTGTTCTGAATTTATATTTTCAGAAGGAATAGAGTCGCCATAAGATGGTACGACACAAGCTGTTAATAATGTTGAGGATAATAATTTATCTATTGATAAATAAGAGTTTTTTTTCCAATTATCCAAAATTGTGTTTTGTAATTCACTACCTGATGATTTATTTACTTTTAGCACAATCAATACCAGTATGACACCAAATAAACCTAATATTGGTACTATTTTATTTTTAATATTCAATTTCTTCTCCTTGGATATTAAGTTGATTGGCATCTGCTGGAGATTTCAGAATATTTGCTATTGTGTCAATTGTTTGTGTATTGACTGTGTTCATTTTTCATCCTTTAAGTTGTATTTTTTATATCGTTTCATTCTATTTAGCCTATGTATAGGCAACTCTTTGCGATTGAACCACCAAAGCCAAGCCCAGCCAGGCAAGGAATATATAAGCCACCAGAGAAGGTTTGGGAGTTTTGAATTGTAAAATTCAACTTTATATTCATAATCATATTCTGCAATATAATTGCCACTTTGAAGTTTGACAAATTCATTTTCAACTTTTAACTCTCTTAATAGATTGTAAGTTTCCCATAAGTATCTTTGGTCTTCATACCAAATATCAACCCTTGTTTTGGTATCTTGAATCTTTTTTTTGAATTCTTCTGCTTCCTCATCATAATAGAAGCAACAAAGTCTATACTCATCTTCATTTCCATTTTCATCTCTAAGCCTGATGTAATCTTTTTTTCCTTTATATCCTACTTTTGTCACGACTCCTGATACTTTGTGCATCTCTTCTAGCTTCAATGGATGCCCTTGTGTCAATCCTATGGAATAAAAAAACACCATAAATGCCGCAGGAGCCAAAAATACCACCCAAGCAAAAGTAGCAGAGATTGGTCTATACCACGCTCTTACGAAAAAAACTTGCCATAAATAACTTTGTTTCCATCCAGAAGCTTTTGGGACTACTTCATAAGTTCCTTCTTTTTTTCTTTTTTTCCAAGCTAGAATATCCCAAAAACTCGCTATCAATAGGCATATTAACCCAACCCAACTAGCTATTTCACCAAATGTTAAATCTTCCAAGTTATTTCTCCTTTGTTGTTTTACTTTTTCTCTCAGTTAAAAAAAAGACATTATTTGCCATCTTCACCTCTTGCTTTTGATTTAGTTTTTTATCGCCTCTTCTAGCGAACCACTGACTCATTAGTTAGTAGTTCTTGAAGAATACATAAAAAATGTAACTATTTTGTATCTTCAGTTACTAAATCGACACTTTTTGAATAAGAAATATAAAATAATACAATTTTACACAAATATAGCTCTATGATTTTAAAATATTAAGTGCCATATATTAGGTTATTTATTGATAAGTTTTTTGATTTTATAGCTGTTTTGATAGATTGGATTTTATTGTTGTGATTTATCTGTAAAATAAAGTGTCAAGTGTGCTTTAATAACCAACAAAGATAATAATTCGATGTTGGCTATGGTTAACTTGAGTTTTTATAGGTATTGAACTACATCACAGATGCTAAGTCGTAATTTCTCACTTTGAGGGTTTACTCTATATCCAAAAGGGACAATAACACAAAGACGATATTCTTTTGTATCAAGATTTAAAAGATTTTCTATATTTTCCCTCTCAAACCCTTCAATAGGGCAACTATCAATCCCGATACTAGCAGCCCCTGTCATCATATTTCCAAGTGCAATATAGCATTGTCTAGCGCTCCATTCTAAAATCTTTTCATCACTACTCATAGTTTCACTTAGATGATTTTTGTAAAGTTCCAAATATTTTTCAAGATTTTCTTGTGATAAGTTTCGTCTGTTAAACATATTTTTAACATAGTCATTTGTAGGTTTCACATCCTCGATTTTTGCTAGTACAATAACCAAATCACTACAAGTTGTAATTTGTGGCTGATTCCAACAAAATGGTCTTATTTTCTCTTTTAATTCTTGATTTTGAACAACTAAAAATTTCCAATGCTCCATCCCAAATGACGACGGTGAAAGTCTTGCTGTTTCTAAAATAAATTCCAAATCCTCTTTTGGTATCTTTTTTGTTTCATCAAAAATCTTACATGCGTGTCTAAAATTCATAGCTTCTAAAAATTGTTCTTTTTTCATAAATATCTCCATTTAATTTTTTCATATTGTACAAAAATGGAATAAAAAAAGGGTGGAGTTTTACCTCCACCCTTTTTATTGTTTTGAGATAAAACTATTTTACCATCGCTTGAAGTTCATCTTTTGATACTTTGTTGAAATTTAAGTATTTGTAAACACTATCACTCATCTCAGGTTTAATTTTATTTGGAACGATACTCAAATACTCCTCTTTAGTAGGAATTCTCCCTTTAAGAGCTGTAACTGCTGCAAGTTCAGCACTTCCAAGATAAACTTGACTCCCTTTTCCTAGACGATTGTCAAAGTTTCTTGTAGAAGTTGAGAAAACATAAGCATTTTGTGCAACCGCTGCTTGATTCCCCATACAAAGACTACATCCTGGAATTTCTGTTCTAGCTCCTGCTGTTCCAAATACAGAGTAGTAACCCTCTTCTTGAAGTGTTTTTTCATCCATTTTAGTTGGTGGACAAACCCATAGTTTTGTAGGAACTTGACCTTCTCCTCGTAAAACTTCCCCTAAAGCTCTAAATAATCCAATATTTGTCATACAACTTCCAACAAAAACTTCATCAATTTTCGTTTGAAGTCCAGCTGAATGAATCTCGCTTAAAGTTTTAACATCATCTGGATCGTTTGGACAAGCCAAAATTGGTTCAGTTATCTCATTTAAATCTATCTCGATAACAGCACTATATTCAGCGTCCGCATCTGCTTCAAGTAAAACAGGATTTGCTAACCACTCCTTCATTTTATCAGCTCTTCTTTGCAGTGTAACACTATCAGCATAACCTTGAGCAATCATCTCTTCGATAAGTACAATATTTGAAGCTAAATATTCAGCAACTGGCTCTTTGTTTAGTTTAACAGTACAAGCAGCCGCACTTCTTTCAGCTGATGCATCAGAAAGTTCAAATGCTTGTTCACATTTTAGATTTTCTAAACCCTCAATCTCAAGAATTTTTCCATCAAAAATATTTTTCTTACCTTTTTTCTCAACTGTTAAAAGTCCAGCTTTGATTGCATAATAAGGGATTGCATTTACTAAATCTCTTAAAGTTATACCATCTTGCATCTCACCAGAAAATCTAACAAGTACAGATTCAGGCATAGTTAAAGGCATCATTCCAGTAACTCCTGCAAATGCTACAAGTCCACTTCCAGCTGGAAAACTGATACCAATTGGGAATCTTGTATGGCTATCTCCACCAGTTCCAACAGTATCTGGAAGACAAAGTCTATTTAGCCATGAGTGGATTACTCCATCACCTGGTCTTAAAATAACACCTTTTCTGCTTGTCCAGAATGCTGGAAGAGTATGTTGAAGTTTAATATCTGCTGGTTTTGGATAAGCAGCTGTATGACAAAATGATTGCATAACCATATCTGCACCAAAATCAAGTGCAGCTAATTCTTTTACTTCATCTCTTGTCATAGGTCCAGTTGTATCTTGACTTCCAACTGTTGTAGCGATTGGCTCACAGTAAACATTTGGTTTAATTCCAGTTGTTCCACAAGCCTTACCAACCATTTTTTGAGCTAGCGTGTAGCCTTTTCCATTATCTGCTGGATTTTCAGGGATTAAAAATAAATCACTTGCACCAAGTCCTAAAGCATCTCTTGCTTTTGCAGTCAATCCTTTTCCAATAATAAGTGGGATTCTCCCCCCTGCTCTCATCTCATCTGTTATAGTGTTTGGTTGAAGAGCAAATTTACTCACAACTACACCATCTTTTTCTATAACACCATCGTATGGTTTTACAACGATTACATCGCCAGTTTCAAGATTTTCAACTGGAGCTTTAAGTGGTAAACATCCACTATCTTCTGCTGTGTTAAAGAAAATTGGAGCAATAATACTTCCAATAACAACACCACCAGTTCTTTTATTTGGAATACCTTCAATATCTGTTCCCATATGCCACTGTACTGAGTTTATTCCTGATTTTCTTGAGCTTCCAGTACCAACAACATCACCAACATAAGCTAAAGGATTACCTTTTTCTTTTAATTCGTTCATAGTTTGAAGTGGATTTGGCATCCTTGCACCAAGCATAGAATTTGCATGAAGCGGGATATCTGCTCTTGTAAATGCTTCACTTGCAGGACTTAAATCATCAGTATTAGTTTCCCCTGGAATTTTGTAAACTGTAAGTTTTATCTCATTTGCCAAAGCTGGTTGATTTGTAAACCACTCCCCATTTGCCCAAGATAGAATAACCTCTTTTGCTTTAGCATTTCCATTATTTGCAAGTTGATTTACATCATCAAAGCTACCATAAACTAAAATTGTATTTTTAAGCTGAGTTGCCGCTGCATTAGCAACATCACCATCAATTTTTAAAGCCTCAACAAGTGGAGAAACATTAAACCCACCACCCATTTTTCCAAGAATTTCAACAGCTTTTACTTTATCAATAGCACATCATTTAAAAAAGCAGCCTTTACATAAGCACTATCATCAACTCCACCATTGATTTTATTCTCGAACAAATCAAGTAGATAATCTTGCTCAATTATTGTATCAGCTTTTAAAAGCTCAACAAGTTCTGCAGTTTGCTCCGCACTTAATGCTAAAGGTGGAACCCCAAGCTCTTCTCTCTCTTTTGTATGTAATTTATAGTTTGTTACTAAACTCATAATTCAATTCCTTTGTTGTGATTTTTAAAATATGAGTTTATCAAAAAAAAATTATTTTTAGTCTTTTGGTGTGTAGATTTTACCCTTACAGGAAGTGAGTGTTTAGAAAAGTTACATCAAGTAGATTTTTTATTTTAAATAGTTTCCATTGGAAACACAACTTCAAACACTGCTCCACCATTTTCATTGTATGCTTTGATTGTTCCATCATTTTCATGCACAATTTTTTGCGCGATATTTAATCCGACTCCCATGCCTGAAGATACTTTTGTACTCTTAAAAGGATCAAAAATATGTTCAATAATACTATTATTTATACCGCCAGCATTATCTCTAAACTTAACAATAATTTGATTTTCTTGTGAAGATATAAAAATCTCAAGCTTTCTGTCATTAAAAGTTTTATATTTCATAAGTTCATCTAGTGCATTATTTATTATTACAATCCAAACTTGCTCAATTCTTTGTTTTTGAACATTTGCTATATAGTCAATATTATCATGCTCCATCAGTGTGGTATATAATTGATTATTTAAATAAACATTTGAAATATGTTTACACTTATTATGTGTCATAGTTATGGCAACCATAATTGTTCGGTAAAGATTTACAGATTCTTTTTCTAGATTTGTTTCAGAAGCTATCTCTTTCATTGATGAAATAATATTTTCAATACGATTAATTCCATCAAAAATCGTTTTTGCATCCTCACTTAATCTATCACGCAATTCAAGATTTTCAATATCTAGAATATCTTCAGCCATCATCTCAAAGGTAGCTTTTATATATGTAAGTGGTGTATTTATTTCGTGAGTTATTCCTGCTGTTAATTGCCCAATAGCTAAAAATTTAGCATTTAATATCTCTTTTTCCTGATGTGAAATTATCTCATTTTCTAATATTTTCTTCTCAACAATTGGAAGAACATTTTTTTTAATAACATCTAGTAATTTACGAACATCAATAGGTTTTTTAATATAACCAGTTACTCCAATATCAATCGCACGATGTAGAAAATTAGCATCATTATGTGCGGTAGTTATAAGCATCGGAATAAAAGGTGATATTTCTTTAATTTTATCAAGCATATCAAGACCATTCATTTTTGGCATATTAATGTCTGTTATAATTACATCAATCTTCTCATGATTTTCTTGAAATGTTTTTAGACCATCAAGACCATTTTCACAAATTATAAATCCTTTGAAAAATGTTCTTAATAAACCTCCAATTGAATCACGAATATTTTTTTCATCCTCAACATAAAGTGCCGTAATACCTTTAAACACTACATTATTCCTAGATGATCCAAAATCTTACTCTCTACATCTTTTAAACTGATAAATGGTTTTGTTACATAATCAGTTGCACCAATTTTTTCACATTCCAAAATTTTATCAATTGTTGAATATGCTGTCATCATTATAACTTTAACATCAGGACGAGATTCCATAACTTTTCGTAAAACCTCTACTCCATTCATCTCTGGCATCATAATATCAGTTAAAAGCATTTTAAAATCACCATATTTTATTAAATCCAAAGCCTCTAATGGATTTGTAGTTGTAAAAACATCTACAAGTTTTCTGCGATTAATAAATCTTTCTATAACATTTAAAATATCTCTCTCATCGTCAAGTATAAGTATCTTTGTTTTTTGAGCCATTTATTTATCCTTTATTTTTACAATTTTCAATTTTAATTTTATTTAATGTGCCAAATACATTATCAATAGATTCTTCAAGCGAAACGGCTTTAGGAATTAACACTAAACTATCTCTATGATCAACATTGTTTGATATAAAATCCTCTACACCTGCATGCACTTTTCTATGATGCTCTTTCATAAAGCTCCAATTTGTACCTTTTGTAAAACTTTGATTTTCTTTTTCCATCTGAACAATCCACTGTCCAAGTGCACATTCTGTTTCATTTGTAACTCTGAATTTTGTTCTCTCATTCAATCTTCCAAAGTTGCTATCTTTAAATTTAACATGACCTAGTTGTAGTCTGTTGATTCTATATGTCATCTCGATATCACAAACTTGATGTTTTGTCTCTTCTCTATATGTTACATGTTTTGAAACAGACAATAACCTTTCTGATAATATTTTGACTTCACTTGTAAGTGAATCAATTCCAGAAGCTTCTGCTGCTGTTTCTTGAGTATTTTTGTCAATTATTGATATTGCATCATTGATTTGACTAATCCCTCTTGATTGCTCTTGACTTGATACTGAAACCAAATCAATCATCTCTTTTGTTTGTAAAATTTTATTACTTAAAACTTCATACCCTTCAATCATTGCTGTCGATATTTTTTTACCCTCATTTGCTTTGCTTTCAGCATTCTCAACAAGAATTTTTATTTCATTTGCTGCAGCTGCACTTCTATTTGCTAGATTTCTAACTTCACCAGCAACAACTGCAAATCCTTTTCCTGCTTCTCCAGCAGTTGCTGCTTCTACTGCTGCATTTAAAGAAAGTATATTTGTTTGGAAAGCAATTTGATCAATAATCGCAATAGCTTGATTAATCGCATTTACTTGCTGATTTATATCATCCATAGATTTTGCAGTTTGATTTGCTAGCTCTTTACCATCCATTGCTGATTTACTTACATCATCTGCTAATTTAGACATTGTATTCACATTTGAAAAACTTGAATTTATATTTCCTGAGATTTCTTCAATAGCAGCTGCTGTTTCTTCTAATGAAGCTGCTTGTCTATTTGCATTTGCTGAAAGCAATGAAGATGCACGAGAAAGTGTTTCGATTGTTTGATCTAGTTTTTCACCAGAGATAAAGATAATAGACAGAAGTTCAGATGAGTTATTTCCAATAGCATCAGCGGATTGCATAATTGATCCTATCGTTCCAGAAGAGTTATTATCAATTAATTTTTCATTAAAGTTACCACTACCAAATTCAATTAGAGCATTGTTTATTTTTGTCATTTTTTCACTAAGTTCATCAATCATACCATTAATTGTATTTTTTAAATCATTAGTAATTCTATTTGTACTTTTAGCTTCAATTTTATAATTAAAGAAACCTGTTTTTGCCATCTGGATTGCCTCTTCAGCCTCCTCAACAACCATTTGGTCTTGTCTCATGGTTTCTCTAACATGATTTAAATAGATATTGAATGACCTTGCAACATCACCTATTTCATCATTTGAATCAACAACAATTTGTTGTTCAGCGCTTGAGAATTTCATAAGAGCATGAATTGAATGTTGTAAAATTTCAATAGGTTTACTAATATATCTCACAAGGAAAAAAATAACTAAAATTGTTGTCCAACTTAAAATTGTATTAATAAGTATGTTTCCAAAAAGAAGTTCATTTAGACTCTCATCGGATGCTTCCATTGAAAATGATAAATCTAATACACCTACTACATCACCTTTTGATTGATTTGTATGACATGACATACACTCATCTGTTGCAATTATTGGCTTAATCATTCTTAAAGTATGACCACCATCATAATTTTCTAAAGTAAGTGTTTCCTTTGTTTCCATTACTTTTATCACATCAGGATCTCTTGTGTATGGTGTCTTTGAGCCATAAAGTTCGATTAATTTTTTACTTTTTTCTACCGAAAGTTTTTCAATTCCCTCAATCTCGTTGGCATGTTTTTCTGCATTTGCAATTATTATTGGATCTCCAGTATTCATTGCATTTCTAAGACTTTGAAATATAGACTCATTTAGCATAGTAAGACTTTTTTGTGTGGCTTCATAGCTACTTGATGAGACATTGTGGTATATTAAAAACATAACAGCAATAGAGCTTATAGTCATCAAAACAAACATTAAAGCCATAATTTTGTATCTAATTTTAGACGTGATAAATTTAATCATCTTTAAACCTCTTTGTAAATTTTATCCCTATTTGCACATGCAAATTGGTCAATCTGAACATTATAATGGAGCAGAGCTTAAGAGCGTTTAAATATTAGAAAAATAATCAATAAAAGTACTCCCAAAAGAACAAAGCCGTAATTTTTATACTCTTCTAAAGAATCCAACAATAGTTGACCCAAATAATAAGCACTTACGCCAACAACTACACCCCAAACCATTGAAGCTAAGGCATTGATTATAATAAATTTTTTTGCATCATACTTTGTTAAACCAATTACAAGAGGAATAATAGTTTTGACGCCATAAATATATTTTTTAACAAAAATTACCCATACGCCATATTTTCTTATTAAAATATGAGAAAGTGCTATCTTTCTACCCATATTTGACATCATATTTTTTGCATAAGCCTTGTTATTCCGAGCAAGATAAAACAAAAACTGATCACCTATAAAATTTGAAACAACAGCCACACCAACAACATAAAGTATATTTAACTCGCCACTTGCACTAAAAATTCCAGCAATAATAAGGGCAACCATACCACCACCAAAACTATAAAGTGCTAGGGCTAAATAGCCCCAGTCAGATATAAAAGCCTCCATTAACTATAAAGCTTTTGACATTACTGTGCTCAATCTTTTTGTAAAAATAATTGGGTCTTTTATATCCATACCTTCACTAATCTTAGCAAGATCAAGAAGAAGATGAGAAATATTTTCAATCATATTTTCATCACTTGACTGATTCAGTTTTTGAACGATTTCATGGTCTGGATTAATTTCCAATATTGGTGCTGATTCTGGCATCTCTTGTCCCATCATTCTAAACATATGTGCCATTGATGCCATAGGGTCGCTACTATCTTTTACAACGCAAGATGGACTATCACTTAATCTATCAGTTGTTCTTACATCTTTAACTAAATCTCCCAAAGTTGTTTTTATTTTTTCAACAATTGAGGCGAATTTCTCCTCAACCTCTTTTTTAGCTTCTTCACTTTGTTCTGTTTTTGGTGGCTCACACACTGTAATATCTTTTAGTTCCCAATCTTGGAATTTTCCAATACTTGGTGTTACTATCTCATCAATCTCTTTATCGTCAAGTATAAGAACTTCGATGTTGTTTTTTTTGTAACTTTCAAGAAGTGGTGAATTTCGTACAACTTTCTCATCACTTCCTATAATGTAAAAAATTGCATTTTGTGAACTTTCAGCTCTCTCTTTGTACTCATTAAATGATGTCATTTTTTCAGAGTCATTTGTAGATTTATATCTCAAAAGCTCCATAATTGCATCTTTGTTTACATAATCTTGATACACACCCTCTTTTAAAGCTCTGTTGTACTCTTTAATAAAATCTTTGTATTTCTCTTCATCTTTACTTAGTTTTTTGATTTCACTTAATATTTTTTTGATTGAAGATTGTTTGATATTTGCCATTACTTTATTTTCTTGAAGCAACTCTCTACTTACATTAAGTGGTAAATCTTCACTATCAATAATACCCCTTACAAATCTTAAATATGTTGGAAGTAGCTCTTTTTCACTATCAGTTATAAAAACCCTTTTTACATAAAGCTTCACTCCAGGTGTAAAATCAGCTCTATACATATCCATAGGTGCCTTACTTGGGATATAAAAAAGTGTTGTATATTCACTTACACCTTCTGCTTTTGTGTGGATATAAAGCATTGGATTTTCACTATCATGTCCTATTGTTTTATAAAACTGATTATAATCTTCCTCTTTTAAACTTGATTTTGAATTTGTCCAAAGTGCTGTTGCTTCATTGATTTGCTCTTTTTTTGATTCTAGTGTTTTCTCTTTTGTCTCTTCATTTTCAACTTCCTCTTGGAAATTCAAAAAAATAGGATATGCAATATGATTTGAGTATTTTTTTACTATCTCTTTGATTTTATATTTTGAAGTGTAGTCGCCAATCTCATCATCTTTTAGTTTAATGTAGATAATAGTTCCATTCTCCTCTTTAACACAAGGTGCTAATTCATAGCTTCCCTCGCCATCACTTGACCATTTGTAAGCTTGTGTTTCACCAGCTTTTTTACTAATAACATCAACTTTATCTGCAACCATAAATACAGAATAAAAACCAACACCAAATTGACCAATCAATTTACTATCTTTTTTAGCATCACCACTCATATTTTCTAAAAATGATTTTGTTCCAGATTTTGCAATTGTTCCAAGAGAAGATATTAAATCAGCCTCACTCATCCCAATTCCATTATCCATAATTGTTAAAGATTTATCTTGTTCATCAAGTTTTATATTAACTTGTGGAGTTGTCACAAAATCTTTTAATTTTTCATCTGTTAATTTTAAATATTCTAATTTATCGATAGCATCGCTTGCATTTGAAACCAATTCCCTTATAAAAATCTCTTTATTTGAATACAAAGAGTGGGTCATCAGTTTTAAAAGTTGTCCAACTTCTGTTTGAAATTCGTGTTTTGCCATTTTTTCGCTCCTAGTTATAATAATTTTTGTGATTTTATTTGTTTAAAATCAATATTTCATATGTAAATATGATATGAACTTACTGATTTTCAAGGGGAATAGTATAAAAAGATTTATAAATTAGCACTTAAAGTTTTAGAGTGCTAATTTTTGCAATATTGAGTCTAATTTACTGTATTGTGTTTCATAGTTAAGTTCAGAGGCAATTTCATAATTCTCTTTTTTTATCTTCTTAAATTCACTTTTTACTCTGAGTAACATATCGATTTTATAAGACAAATTTGGATCATCCGGACCATCCATAATTGAAAAAACATCTAAAATCTCAATTGCATTATTATTTGTTGTTGTAAAAACTACACATTTATTTGCCATAGCTTTTAATACAGAATATGCAAAATTCTCAATCGATGTAGGAAGGACTAAAATATCAGCTATATTAAAAATCTCTTTATCTAAAATAATCACATGATCAATCAGCTTTTTATGTGTTAACAACTCCTGGGCATAAACAGTTTCCTTATCACTATCAGCAGTAACAAAACCTCTCCAATTTGTCATCTCTAAATTTTCTAAAATATTGCAAAACTTAACAAAACCATTTTTTGAAAAATCTTTTGCTGTAAAATAAATAATTTTTTCCTCTTTGGCTATGCCATATTGTTCTTTAAAAACTTTTTGAGCCTCTTTTTTTTTAAAGTCCACAACTTCAACAGCTGGTAAAATAACTTCAATTTTATCGCCATCAAGCCCTAAAAGTTTAATAATTTTATTTTTCAAAATCGTTGAATTTACAATAGTTACTTTACTGTTTTTCATAAGTTTTTTTGAAAACTCATTTAATGAACCGCTGTGAAAATATATATCAGGATATTGTGTTTTTTTTAAACCGAAAGCTTGTAGTAAACCTCCATTTTTATATAGCTTCACATCTCTTATTGACTTTAAATATCTAACTAAATTTGTTTCTGTTTTATAATAAATAATCATGAAATTCCAACTAGTAATCGTTATTTTTTCTCATTCTTGAGAGCTCTTGTGATACACTGATATTAAATTCCTCATCAGGTTCAAAATTTAATCCATAATTTTTTTGTTCATAATCGATGCTATTTAATATGATTTTAACAGCTTCAATTCTAGCTTTATGCTTATTATCACTTCTAACTATATGCCAAGGTGCAGATTTTGAATTTGTTCGTCTAAGCATCTCATATTTTTTGTCACTAAATTCATCCCACAAATCTTGCGCTTGAAGATCAACTTCGCTAAGTTTCCAATGTTTTAATTCACAAGATTGTCTACTTTCAAATCTTGCTAATTGCTCTGCTTTTGAAACACTAAAATAAAGTTTAATCAAAATCATATCTTGACGAACTAAATCATGTTCAAAATTAACGACATCTTCCATAAAAATCTCATATTGTTCATTTGTACAAAATCCAAATATAGGTTCAACCATTGCCCTGTTATACCAGCTTCTATCAAATAAAACTATCTCACCGCCTGTTGGAAAATGTTCAATGTACTTTTGAAAAAACCATTGATGTCTTTGTGTATCTGTTGGTTTACCAAGTGCTACAACACGGTAATGTCTTGAATTCATATATCTTGTAATTCTCCTAATTGCTCCACCTTTACCACTTGCATCTCTCCCTTCAAAAAGAATTATCATCTTTTTTTTAGTCTTTTCAAGGTGTTTTTGAAGTTTAATAAGTTCAACTTGATAACCTTTCATCTCCTCGTAATCATAAATCTTTTGAATCCCTTTGGTTAAGGCCAATGGATCAAGTGCTTTATAATTACCTAATAAATTTTTAATTGTTTTACATTCATCAAATTCCGATTTTGAAATTGAAACTTGTGGTTCAGTTTTTTTTACAGGTTGCGTTATTTTTTTCTTTGTAACCACTTTGGAAATAAGTTTATCTTTTAATAAAACCACGCTTTCATTTTCCATTGTTGCTTTATAGTCATTGAGAAGTTTAAATGCTTTTTTATCATCCAATTTATCTAATTTAGTAAATCCTAGAACTTTTACATACCGTTTTGTCCCAATTTGAAATCTTGCAATATATTTTTTTCCATAAGTTGAATGCTCCTCTTTACCTATATAAAGTCCTGCAAAGTCAGTTTTTTCAAAATCTTTTAAATTCATCTATGTTCCTCTTTTTTAAATGTATTCTCTTGCTCCATAATTACAATCTCATCAGTTCCACTGATTATTATTTTCTTATTTCTTCTCAAATCTAAATCTTTATTTTTTTTCTCATAATCTAGTTTTCTAAGGATAAATTTCATAGTTTCCATCCTTGCTATTTTTTTATCGTCACTTCTTACTATTGTCCATGGAGCAACATCTGTGTGTGAAGCCATAAGCATTGAAAATTTAGCCACTGTATATTTATCCCATAAATCTTGAGCCAACTCATCAACTGGGCTAAGTTTAAATTGTTTTAAAGGATCTAGCTTTCTCTCTTTAAATCTTTTCTCTTGCTCTTTTTTTGAAACACTAAAATAAAATTTAAAAAGCTTGATGCCTGATTTTACAAGCATTTTTTCAAACTCAGGAACTTCTCTTAAAAATTCATGATGCTCCTCAGATGTACAAAATCCCATAACAGGCTCAACACCACCACGGTTATACCAACTTCTATCAAATATAACAATCTCTCCAGCACTTGGAAGATGAGCTGTGTATCTTTGAAAATACCATTGAGTTTTTTCTGTGTCACTTGGTTTTTCCAGGGCAACTATTCTAGCCCCTCTTGGATTTAGATGCTCTGTAATTCTTTTAATTGTTCCACCTTTTCCAGCAGCATCTCGCCCTTCAAATATCATTAAAATTTTTTCACCAGTTTCTTTGATGTGATTTTGAAGCTTTAAAAGCTCGATTTGAAAAAGTGTGAGTTGTTTTTCATATTCTAAAGTCTCTTTTTTTACCCATATTTGAACTTTTCCATTTTTCTCTTTCATCTCTTTTCGTTTTCTATCTTTTGATTGAGAGTCATGTTTTATATCTTCATTTGTATCTATCTCTTCACCATCTTTAAATTCATCTTTAATGATATTTCCGTTTATCGTACCAGTATTATTACCCATAATAACCCCTTTTTAAATTCTACTCTTGAAATCATTGTATCCAAAATTACTAACAACTAAAAAAGAATTATCACTTTTTTTGATCACAATTGATGGAAGGTTTACTCCATTAAAAGTAGTTGTCTTAACCATTGTATAGTGAATCATATCTTCAAAAATGATTTTATCACCAACATTAAGGGGTTTATCAAAACTATAATCCCCGATAATGTCTCCAGCTAAACATGTATTTCCACCGAGTCTATATTTGTATTGTTTTTCATTTGCATCAGATGAAGCACCTCTTATGTCAGCTTTATATGGCATAGCTAAAGTATCAGGCATATGACACTCAGCACTTGCATCAAGAATTGCGATATCAATTCCATTGTGGACAACATCTAACACTGTCGATTCAAGATAACCAGTTTTCCAACCAACAGCTTCACCAGGTTCGAGATAAATTTTAAGATGTGGGTATTTTGCTCGTATTTTTTTTAAAAAATTTATAAGCCCTTCAACATCATAATCAATCCTTGTAATATGATGTCCACCTCCAAAATTTAGCCATTTTAGCCTAGAAAAGTATTCACTAAATTCAGCTTCAAATTTGTTAAACACTTCTTCAAGAACATCAAAATTTTGCTCACAAAGTGCATGAAAATGAAATCCACTAATGAGTTCTAAATTATTTGGATAAGTATTAATTCCCTTTAAAAACTCACATTTTGTAATACCTAAACGACTATAAATACCGCACGGATTGTATAAGTCAATTTCAACACTACTATACTCAGGATTAATACGAAGCCCAATAGAATTGTGATTTTTTAAACTATTTTTGTATAACTCTAATTGAGCAAATGAATTAAAAACTATATGATTGGAAATCTCTGTAATTTTTTCAAATTCGTTTGGCTTAAAAGCCGGACTATAAGTATGAACTTCACCCTTAAATTCCTCATAAGCAAGTAGTGCTTCATTTAATCCACTAGCACAACATCCTTTTAGGTGTTCTCTGCATAAATCAAATGTACTTTTGAGCGAAAAACCTTTTAAAGCAAGTAAAATGCTAACATCGGCTTCATCTTGAACATATTTTAAAAGTTTTAGATTATTTAAAAGGAGAGTTTCCTCACAGACATAAGATGGACTAGGTAAATTGATTGTTTGATTGTTATTGCATTTCATATTAAGATTTTAGCGAAAATTAATTAATAAACTTTTAGATAGAATAATTCTAGTAACAAAGTATGTAACCATATTGATCATTTTTAATCAAATTTGATTTGTTATCACAAAATGTAAATATTAAAGAAACAAAAAAAGGGAGGAAGCAAATGAAAATTCAATATGTTGGTCCAAGACCAGAAATTTCTCAACATGGTATTACTTTTAAAACCGGTAAGGAGGATAAATATGTTTATCTTCAAGTAGCAGTTCAAATTTTAAAAGCAATAGATAATAACTCAAAAAATGATAGAACATATTCATATAATTCTAATGAAAAAACTCTAAATGATGCTGATATGCTAGCTATAATGCTTGAATACGAGCCATCACTAGAGGAATCAATTATAAAAGAAAAACAAGCTTACTCAAAACATCTTGATAGTGAGTTAGAGCATATTGAACATAGGGAACATATGAATGAGTTAGACAAGCAGATTTATATTGAAAATTTTTTAATTATGAAAGAATATAGACTTCAAAGGGCAGTTAATAAAATGTACTATATGCACTGTATTAAAGAGATTGTTGATGTTATAAAAAGGGAAAAAATTAAAGAGATAGACACACCATTTCAAGAGAAATATTGGCACATTCTACAAACAATTGAAGGTGAAATTATGACACTTAAAAGCGGAATTAAAGCAGAATTAAAAATTGAAAGAGATAAAGAAAATAAACTGATAGCCAAATTACTAGTTGGCGGATACCCAACTTAACTATAAAATGATAGCAACAACAATTTAGTTGCTATCTAAGCTCATCTAACATATCATTTAAAGAATAATAATTTCGTAAAACTTTTTGATAGTATGTATTGTTTGTAATCCGTCCGTTGTAGCAATTTAAGGCTCTATGATTAAATCCATGTCTATTTAGACAATTTTTAAGAACCCTAGCTCCAAAAAAAACACTAATTTTTGGATCGAAAAGATCCTCTTTTGTTAATCCAGCCCTTTTTACAAGTGGCAAATGAACTGAATTTATCTGCATCAATCCGTAATCACAACTTCCATTGTTATTTCCACAATTTATCGCTTTTGGATTAAAATTTGATTCTGTTTTTGCAATAGCATATAAAATAAGTGGGTTAATATCATAATAATCCCCAGCTGCTTCAAAATAACTTTCATTTGTTTTTAAATCCTCAAGTGCTAAGCTATAAATTGACAGACAAAGAATTAAAATAAATTTCATGCCGAATCCTAAATATTATAAATCCATCAGCATATTTTCAATAACAATATCTATATTTTTTTTCTTTTCAGTTTTAGGTATTTCTATTGTTTTTTTAGATTTTGTACTATTAACTTCTTCAACTGATGTGATGACTTTTATATTATCATCAGTTCGAGTTATTGGTAAAACAATTTGTTTTGGTTTCTCAATAACAACTGGCATAGCTTCAACTTTTTCTATTTTTTCAATTTTGTTTAACTTTTTATCTTCTTTTTTATATGTTTCAATAACTATATCTTTTTTAATATAATCACTTGGAATGTAATTTATAGTTGACATATGAGCACTTCTAAAGTATCTTTTCATCTTTTTTAACTTGGATTTAGCTTCTTTTTTCGTTTTAATATTGACTAAATAAACCATATATACAGTTTCTCTTTTTTCAAGATATATATTTTGCTCATTTCTTAAAACATCTCTAATTTTATACAAACTTTGTACAACTCCAGCATTATATGTAATAACTTGAATCGCATATTGATTTTTATTAACTTCAGGATACTCTATAAATTTTGGCAAATCTTTATCTCCAACCAGAGCCTTTGCGTTTACAAAACCTTTAGTTGTCTTTATCCACTGATTAACATTTTGTTTATCATTTAAAATAGTATTGTTTGAATCAATTGCCTCAACAATATCACCTTTTAGGTAGTGACCCAATATCTCACTAGTATCATTTGGTGCTTGTTTTGCAAAAACCATTTTATCATTTGCTACAAAATATTCATTTGCGCCCAAAGATAAAAAAAGACCCCCGATAAAAATCGTACTTAAAAATTTATTCATTATTTCCCCTTATTAAATTAATTTACTTACTATCATAGCTGAGACTCCAAAGATGCTATTTGCTGAGCTTCTTGTTCATACAGCCTTCTAAGTTGTGGATCATTAGGATTGCTATCCAATCCACTTTTTGTTCTTGCATGTTGAATCTTAAGTGATGCTAGAACTGATTTTAAAATTTCTTTTGAATCACTTCCAGAATTGCTGTTAGTATTACTATTATTTGTTGGCACACTGCTTTCATTTTGTTTTGTTTTGTTTTGATACACAGAAACTTCATTTGTAGAATCAATTTTGTTTGTTTCATATTGTGATATTTTAAAAATTTGATTGTCAAGAAGCTTCTGCATCTCAACTTTACTGTTTGGAATTATATTTTTATATGATTTTAATAAATCTATATCACCACTCATTGAGACAAAATCCTTAAATTTAACAAAATCGCCTAAAAGTGGATTATTACTGTTATCAAAATACTCTATATCATCTGAACGAATTTGTATATCCTCACCAGCTAGACCTTCTAATAGTACATCATCAATTTTTCTAATATTGCCATTTTCATCGAAATCATAAAAACCAAAATATTTATTTGAAATACTATCGCAATCCTCTTTTGTTAAATAACCGGTTTTTGCCAAGCTACTACAGTCAGGTATGCTCACACCCTCTTCAATCATAACTTGCGATATTGCCAAAGCAAAACCATTTAAAATCTCTTGATCTGCGGCCCCACTAATTACCATTTTACCTTGAGTGCTATCATAAACTGTTAAATTTTGTTCTTGTTTTAGTGCCAAAGTTTTGTTAAGTTCAGCAACCTGTGTTGCTATTTTGTTTGCAGTTAAACTATCACTTTGTAACTTTATATCGTTATATTTTGGCTTTTCTTCATCTTTTTTAGAACAACCATCAAACAATATTAAAATTAAAAAAATGCCACAAATAAAAATAAAATTTTTAAAGTTCAAACCAAGCTCCTATCCTAGCATCATTATCTTTTCCGCCTTGCGCAACATTGGCGCCAGTAAGTGGATCAATATTAATACCGGTTGCAAAATCATCAGTTTGTTTGTAAATATTGTGAAGTTCATTCTCAAAAGTAAATTTTACAGCCTGCTCAATTCTTGTTCTAGTTTTTAAATCTTCTGTATTGTTTACATCATGTGTATGATAATTTTGATCATTTCTGCAATCAACATATACATAAAATCTTCTAGGATTATCAACTAAAGTAGTATTTGAATCAACATTTAATAAATCAACTGATACTTGAAGGTTGCATCCTCCATACTGAACCAATAAATCTTGACTCCCAGCAGTTTTTCTTGTTCCATTAATATCACTGATTGAAGTAATTCTGTCATTTACTAAGAAAAAACTGTTTGACGTATTCCAATCGTTACAGTAAAATAGCCTTGATGTATTAAGATCTACAAAATCATAATTAGGGCTACAATTTACATCAGTTGCGCTAGCGTAACCATTTTCACCAATTATTCCATCTTCAATTATTATTTTTATTGTTTTTTGTAAATTTGTAATTGATTCATAAAAGTTATTTTTTGCCATAGTCTGTATTACGTAAAAAGCTGCTACTGAAGCCAGTATAAGCGCCAAAATAACTTCAAGAATTGTAAACCCTTTTTTCATATCATTACTCTCGCAAATCTTTTTCATATTCCATAATCCTATTGAAGTCTTTGTCGGTTATCAAATCAAATGCTCTATACTCTAACGCCATCTCTTTTTTTGATATATATTCAACCTTACCAGCTTTTACAATGCTTCTCATATCTGTAATATCACAATTATCTAGTGTTTTAAAATATGCCATCTCATAAACAGGCAAAAGACCTTTTACGCCCAGTCCATTACAGTTTTCACATCCTTTATTTAATAATATTTTATTACCCTTGCAGACTTGACATTTTTTACCTATTAATTCTTGCGTTACTATAAGCTTTATTGCTTCTTTGATTATGTTTTGTTCATCAGATGAACCAAGCATTCTAAGAATTGTCTCTTGAACACTTCCTGTATGCATAGTTGAATACGCGAGATGACCTTTTATACCAAGTTCTATAAACTCTTTTACTTCATCTGGTGTTCTAACTTCTTGAATAAGTACTACATCTGGATCCTGTCTAAGAAGTGCTGTAACAGCAATTTGTCTAGTCATTTTATAGCGCTCTTCTGCATCTTCTGTTCTTGTTAAGTCAACTTGAGAAAATGGTGCAACAACCTCAATTGGTGACTCTATACTTTTAATTCTTCTGCCTTGTTCATATAGGTCAGCCAAAATACAGTACAAAAGTGTTGATTTACCGCTATTTGTCTTACCGGTGATTAAAACTATACCATGAGAATTTGATGATGCTTTTTTCAGAAGATTTATAGCTTTTTCATTATATCCAAGTCCTGTTAATCCAAGTCCAGAAATCTCTTCATAGTTCATAAGCTTTCTAATACTAACAGCTCTACCTTGAAACTGCCCTTTGTTATCAAACATTGAATGTAGTCTAAAAGTCCTGTCAGTTAATTTACCATTTTTTGACAATAATCTCTCTTTAATCAGTCCTGAAACTTCTGGTGGATTTGAAAGACTATCTTTACCTATTTTAATAAGTGCTTGATTATAAATTTTATCAACATAGTCTTTATTAATTGGTGTTGTAGTTATCCTGACAAGTTCTTGTCCAAATCTTGCTGTAAAATAATAGCTATATTCGTCTAAAAGCTGAAAATGTAAATCTGAAATATCATTACTTTCCATATATTTCAAAATATCGCTAAAATTACTTTCTGATTTTCCACCAAGTTCAATTGTCTTAGTGTTGTAGTAATAAGCATATATTGAACTACTTATGAAGAAATAGTCTTCATATACAATATTAGTTGAAGTCACAGGTAAAACGTATCCTACAAAAACTTTATCATCACTATTTCTTTTAACACAAATACTTCTGTATTGTTTTATACTAGACATACTTTCATTATCTTTTGCATAGAAAAAATAGTGTATATTAAAATCATCAGCAATAAGTTCATCAATTGAATTGTAGTATTTTCTTGATGGAAATACTTTATCAACAAATTCCTTATGTAAATCTGGAGTTGATAAAAAGATATTTAATATATAATCGAAAGTTAACTCTCGCTCACTGATTTTTCCACCAAGCTCACTAATATTATACTTCTCTGCCATTTTTAAAAATAAATTTTTATAAGGTATTAATGTCATATCAACTTTATTTACATCTTGATATTCCTTAAGTTTTTCATTTAGCCAATCTTGGACACTAACTGAGCTATTTAGTTTTGCTTTTAAAGACGCGATATCAAATTTCATATCAATTCCTACCTAATTTTTCTTGTAAAGTTCACACTTCACCCCAGTTTCAGTTTTTTCAATACTTTTTATTCCGTACATCTCTGACATTACCATTTGTATTATTGTATAAAGTAAATTTCTATCGCCAAAAGTAATTTGTATCTCAATGTCTGTTACATTCAAATATGTTTTATTTTTATCTTTAATAATATAATACCCGCCTATTATCTCTTTGCTCTTGAGCATTTGACAAACTTGATCTAGTATTGTTCCGAGTTCAACTTCATCAATTCCACTATTTTGTTCACTATTTAATTTTGTTTTATTTAATGCTATTCTTTTTGTAATTTCAGTTAATTTTTCTTTATATGCTTTTATAGCATCATCAGTATCAAGCTTTTCATTGTATAAGCTATTTAATTTTAAGCCAAATTCACCTAGATAAATTGAAAAAATTGCAATACAAATAGCACTTGTAATAAAAGTCAAAAACATTTGTTTTTTAAGTAAAGTTTTAGCTACCCAATTTTCATTTTTTATTTTTATTTTTTTTATTTTATTGACCATTATTTTCCCCATTTTGAGGTAATTGTTCTGGTCTATAAATTGTTTTTACTTTTCCATCTTCTATTGTATTTAAAATATCTATATTTTCTTTATCTTTGTTTTCTAGTTCAATTTTTAAATTTGTAAGTTCACTTTGTGATTTTTGAAGCTCCATTTTAAAATCCTCTTCAAGTGTACCAACAAGTAAAGACAAAATATCACTAGCAAAATAACCCATCAAAATAATACTCACTAATGAGATAAAATATTTTTTAATTTTTGCTTGTCTTGGCTCCAATATTCTTACAGAATTTAATATTTCAGATATTCTTGTACATTTTATATAGCTTGGCCTTAGATATGTGTAATTAATTGGTTTATCATTTTCTATATTAGAATTCAAAATCTCTTCATCTAATAATTGAAAATTTTCACCATTAAACTTTGTGTAATGTATGTATTCAACTACCTCGTGTTCTTTGACATTGTCTCCAAGTATTATGTGAATATTATCTTCACCGATAAGAGTTTTAGCAATATTGATATTTTCTTGTACTACAATTTGTTTTGATTGGAGTTCGTTTTCATCTATTTTCATATAAGCTGTCAAAGATTTCTCAAATATATTTAGCGTATTGAAAAAATAAAATTCTGTAATTTTTATATCTTTACTATTATCAAAATATCTATGCGCAATTAAAAAAAGTTTTTCATTAGGATACTTCTTTTTACAAACATTAGCAATATCATAAATCGAAAAAAACGGCTTATCATTTTCACTTAATATTACATGGTCTCCTAGAATATGTGGTTCAAATCCATCAAATTTACTTTCATCTTCAAGATACTCTTCTTGAGTTACTACTAATGAATTCTCAATTAAATATGACATTTCAAACCCTTACATCATTGCCATAGCAAGACTTTGCAAAGCAAACATTGCCATAAATAAACCAGAGACAAAGTATAAAATAATCATAAATCCAACTACTGGTGCTAAGCCACCAAAAAGTCCATTGATAGTTTTATGTTTTATTGCATTTGTATCTTGAACATAAGTTATTAGTGCTGGCATATTTTCCCAAAATGTCTTACTAACTTCTGCTGATTTTAAAACCAAAGTTACATCTTTCGGAAAACTAAAGTTTTCAAAAACAGTATATATATTTCTTCCAGCAATTGCTTCTTTTTCTAATTTATCAAAAAGCCTAATCCATCCGATTTTTGGGGATGACTTTTTAAGCAAATCAAAAACTCTAACTTGATCAAGACCAACTTTTTGAAGATTGTACATAAGCATTAGTATATATGGAACATCATCATAAGACTTTAATGGTAGATACTTATATATAATTTCTGGTTTAAATTCTCTAAGATAAAAATAATAAGATAAAAGTGCTGTCACAGAAGATGCGTATGCTATTAAAATTGTCATAGTTAAGTCCCTTTGTTGCAAATACCAAATAAGTTTTCCATCATCACCAATATCAATCCCTTTGGTTAATTGTACCTGCTCAACTAAAGTATTTACCATACCATAAAATGTTGGCTGAGCTAGATAAGCTATACTAAGACCTATTATTACAGCCAAAACTGGGAAAGCAAACAATCTAAAAATCGTATTTTCAAATTTGCCACTTAAATCCCTAATAGCCAAAATAGATCTTACAGCATCAAGTCCGCCTGTTGATTTATTTATTAAAAATACTTCACTACCTCTAATAACTCCCTCTTTGTAAAGTGCATCACCAATAGATAGATCAAGTTTAGTAATATTATAAAAAACTTTCTCGAGTGTTTTTTTTGTAGAACCACTCTCAACATTTATCAAAATTTCAATTGCACTTGGAATAGAATTACCAATTTTAAGTAGTGACTCAAAAGATCGTATAATCCTATTTGATAAATTTACACTAATGGTCTTTTTCTTATTGTTATTAAATTTCATTTATTTCCATCTACATGTTCATCTTTAATTTTGCTTTGTTTTTGTCAATATCAACAACTTCAATTGTTTTGAACATCTGATGAATTTTTAATTGCATCGGAATATCTACTGCTTCTTTATTGGCAGTTTGAACCTCTTTTTTTGCACCTAAATTCATCAGATTCATAATCTCTTGCTCAACAATAATTAAAACTTTTGAGATAGTTTTAATATCATAACTTTCTAATTCACCTAACATTTTTTTGTATTTTGTTAGATTTTTATATATATTTCCATTTGTTTCTACTCTTGATAAAACATTATTAAGTTCAACCCCAGATACATAAGCAAACTTCATATCACCGATTGCAGAGTATCTTTGCACTGTAACGCTATCACTTATCTTAACCTTGTACTCTTTAAGAAGTTCATCAACATTTTTTATTATATTTTTTGCTCTGAAGATATGATATTTTTTTGCTATATCATTGTATTCTTTATAGTTCTTTTCCCGTTCAGCTATACTTTCATTATTGTACCTATTTTTATCATCCGTAAATGCTCCACTATCTTTATTTGTAGCTATCGCAGTATCTAGACGCTTAAACAGATTACTCAAATCACCCTTGTTTGCTGGTGGTTCACCCTCACCAAAAAGAGTAGATAAACTCAATAAAAAAACTATAAAAAATTTCATACAAAAACCTTCTTTTAAAATTATTAAAGTGGAGAAAAACTCCACTTATTAAAAACTATCTAATATTTACAGGATCATAACATACTGCATTTTGTGTAGCATCACAAGGCATTGCAGCACTTTGTCCGATAGCTCCAGCAGCAGCATCACCTGCATAAGCAGTAGTAAATGTAACTGCAGTACCAGCAGAATTACCAGAGATCCCAACAACACCATCCCTAAATGCACTTAATGCATAATCTCTAAGTCTTGGATCCCAACCTGCTCTTGATTCTGTTGCATTTGTAGCTATTGTAGCTGTTCCTGCTGGTACAATTTCCATACCAATAGCAAAATTTGCAGTATCAACATTTGTAGTTGTAAAATGATTTCTAATACTATATCTAACAGCTGTAGCCGTAGCATTTGCATCACCGGTTCGTAGTCCACTTGACATAATAAAACCATTTACAACAGTCATGTTACTAGGAAGTAAGCTAGTTAATGCTCCTGAAGATAAATTTCTTAAACTACCATTTCCCATAGATACTTGTCTTTTCCAAGTAACAATAGCTTCAGCAATAGCTTTTACATCATTTGTAATAACTTGTTTTACCTCTGCTTGATTTGAATTTGACATAAGCTTAGGAATAGTAAGTCCTAAAATAATAGCTATCAAAACAATCGCTAAAATAATCTCAATAAGAGTTATCCCTTTTTTCATCCCTTTTTTCATCCCTTTTTTCATCGTGTTTTCCATTTTATTTCCTTTTTTTGGTTTAGTTCGGGAACTCAATCCCATAATGACGCACAAACTTTGTAGTGCAAAATTTAATCTACTTTAGTCTCTAATTGCTGCACTAACAACAAATACAGTTTCTTTTCTAAAATATTTCTTATTTCTTGCACCCCCTAACACAAAGTTTTCGATAGGTACGATCCCACTATAATCGTTTGCATCTTCATAAGTTGTAAGATGTCCTATCACTTTTTTCTCACCATTTTCCATCATAATATTACTACTAAAAGTATTTGTTGATATATCTGGTAGCGTAATTGTGTTGCCGTCATAAATTGCTGGTGTTACAGCATTTATTCTAACAATTTTGGGTTGAATATTAAATTCTATTTTATTTCCATTAACCTTTGATAATACACTTAACACTGTTCCTTCGCTTATCTCAGATGTCTCAGGTGTACTTGTTGAAGTTGAAACACCATTTGTTGTTGTTGTCTCTTTTGTTACTGTTTTTACGTAACTTTTACTATCGGTAATATCTATAAAATATGGGATACTATTTTTTAAAATATATCCATGCTTGGTTTGTTTTAAAAGTCTAATAGTAGAATTTTCTAGCCTTGAGCCTTCAACACTAGCCTTTTCCCCATTTGTTTGTGTTGAAGCTAAACTAAACATACTACTTCCAACTGTTGAACTTAAAAAACTTCCACTGACTGTTCCATTTTTTATAGTAGCACCCAAGCTAACTGCCATATCAAACTCTTGAGTAACTGCAAATTCATAAATCTCCAATTGAAAATCAACTTGTTTTTCAAATACACTATTGAAGTTATTTATAAGGAGTGTTAAATTTTGCATTGTTTCTTTATCTGCTATCGCAAAAACAGTACCAACTGTGCGATTGAATGTAAACGAAGCACCTTTATTGCTTTTTTTAATTAACCCTTCAATATCTGTTTCAAGTGATTTTAAAATGTCAAACTCAATTTTTGTTTTAACAGATTTTTCATCACTTCCACCTGAACCAACATCATTTTTTACAGTTTTTTTAACATCTAAACTTCCAGAATATTCAATATTACTAAGACTTACGTTAAACATTTTAGGTTTTAATTTTGTAAATACAATAGTTTTATTTTCATAATCCACATCTACATAAACATTAAAAGATGTTGATATGTAGTTTAGTAGTTCCATAATATTTTTACCAGAAAAAGATATGTATGTATTGTCAAATAAATCATCCATTGAATTCATTGAAAATAATTTTTCATTTGCAAGTTTTTCAGTTTTTTTATCTGTACCGTCTGATAATCCTTTTGCAACTACATTAAATCCTGAAACATGTTTTAATTGTTCTAATACATCAGAGATAGCCATTTTTCCATCAATTGAAAAAGGTATATCTTTAAGATTTTGTGTGAACACTTCCTTATTTTTTACAGTAACTATTTTAATTCTATCTTTTTGAAATCTACTTTCTTTAATATATATGAAATAGTTTGTTGTGTCTTGAATGTGTCTATTAAGTCTATCAAAACTACTAAGACCAAGCTTATGACTATTTTTAATTGCCGGCAAAAAAACATCTTCACTATCTGGTGAGAGTAGATAAACTTTCCCATCAATATTACCAAGCTCTTCAAGTGCAGTTGAAATACGCTTCATATTGTCAAGTCCTATATACTTTTTGTCGCTAACAACTTCAACAATTGAACTTTTTACATAACTCTCAGATTGAGTTTGAGGAAATTTTTCATCTGTAAATTTTTTAAAATCCGCATTAAATTCACCATGTGGATCAAGTTTTCCACTGCAACCATAAAATGATGAAAAAACTGTTGCTAATAACAAAGTTTTGTAGTTATTTTTTATAAATCTTCTCAAGTTATTTTACCCTCACATAAACTGTACTGTTTGTTTTTGATATGCTATTGATTCTAATATTTCCCACTGAATCATCTTGTTCATACCGTTTACCCCTAAGTACAAGTTCATTATCACAAATTATCCCTATTGCTTTGATTGTTTTTGAATTTGTGTTTTCTATTGTATTTTTTTGGATTTCACTTTTATTTGCAGAATTAACTAAAATTTGAAGTAACTTTATTTTTTTAACTTCGTCATCTATTTTACTTGGTGTTTTAAGTTTTACAACACTAGCAACAACTTGTGCATTTGTATCAACATCAATTACATCATTTACTATTGTACATTTTTCACCGCCATATAGAAGATGCTCTGGATAATATTTATTTAAGTCCGTACTCTCTATTTTAGTACTAGACAGTACGAATTGTTGTTTTATTCCACCTTCTAACATATTTAGCGTTTTTACTTTTTCAAATGTTGTGTTATCAACAACTATAAATTTACCGCCACTATTATTATCACCAAATGATAAACTTAATAACAATCCAGATATTAATAAACTTTTTAAATACATATTTTAACCTTTTATAATTTTAGCGATTTGATCGAGATAAATTTTAGATTCAAATGGCGAAATCTCTTTTGACTTGATTTGTTGAAGAACTAATGAAATATCTTTGATGTCATATCCAAAACCATTTTTAGTAATAATTTCATCTATACTGCTAACGAATTTGTCAATATTTTTTTCATTTTGTAATCCAATCAATGTAAGCTTATCTAGGAGATAATTTTTAGAATAAAGAGTGTTCTCTTCCAATACTTCAACTGGAGAAACTTTGACTTTTTTAATCTCTGGTTCAACTTTTGTTTTTAGTACAAATTTTGACACAAATGACTTTAGCATCTCATTAGGATTTGATTTATATTTTGTGTACTCTTCGGGAGAAATATCGTAAACTTCTGCAGAAAATGCAAATGAAATGCAACAAAGCAATAGCAACATTTTTTTATTAATATTTAACATCTTAATCAACCACCCTTATCCAAGAACTACCATTATATATATACTCCCATATTTGTGTACCATTTAAAGCATAACCTTTAGTACCTTTTGGAGGTTTAATTGTATCCAATAAAACTTTACTAGTCCTGTAAATCTCTATATTTGGTTTATTGGAAACTTGTTCCCAAGTATTTGATGTGGCACAAAAATATATTAAATATCCACCACTAACATCTGGTCTATACCAAACACTTCCATGATTTAATGTACTATTACAAGTTGGAGCTTCATCTTGAATACTTACCAAACCAGAACCAGATGTAGGTGCTAAAGTTTTTACTATTTTATGATTTATTAAAAACTTAATTGTTTCTGGTTTCAGCTTTATACTCATAGAATTATCTGGGTTAATTATTGCATTTTGGTGAATATTTGGATTGTTTCTATAAACTTGTTTTGAAATATTAGAAAGATTATTTGGCACTATATTTTTAAAAACTACTGATAGTGGCAACACTGTCGTTGTTGTAATAGGTAAACTACCTGGTGTTGGAGAAAAACTAAATGACAAGAGCTGATTTTTATCATAACCTTGTTTATTCATAGTTCCGTACTTTTCTTCTAAAACTTGCATATTAGATTTAACTGGTGCGGTTGTTCTTGCCATTGGAACATAACCTGTTTCCATTACAAATAAGTTTATATACTCATATATTGTATTTGCTCTCTCTATAGTCATACCAATATTTTTTGATCTTGCCAACTCCAAAGCTAATTTTGTATCTAAAGCATTTATATTCAAAAACGAAAACAGTAAATAAAAGAGAATATATTTTTTCATTATCGAAAAACCTTTGCATAATTTTTATCTTGATCAGTAAAAATAATTTTTTCACTTGTGGTCGAATTAAATTCTTTATATCTATCTTGCCCTACATAAAATAATTTATTATCAATCAATTCAGTAGTATTTTCTAATTCTTTTTCTTCTATATTTGGTATCGTTTCCCATACATAACCTGAACTACTGTTACAATAACGAATGATAAATCCGCCTGCACCATCTGGTTCATACCATGTATAACCTGATCTTGCAAAATTACATTGCAAAGATCTTCCAATTAGAGGTATGGGTGTGATATTAGCTAATATTTTATTAATTTTAACTTGAAATTCAGATGTATCAATATCAAAAGGAACTTGTAAGATAGGCATTGGACTATTTGGAGGATTTACCCTACTATCCAATACAATACTATCAGCTATCATATTTGTATTCCTTATGAATAGTTGTTTTGTGGAGTCCGTTGGATATGTTGTAAAAATATTTGAATATATTATGGTTGAATTATTTACATCAACACTAAATGCTATTTTTTGAGTTCCATTGGTGTCATCATAAGATGTTGGCCACCATCCATCATTGATTTCATTGGCATTCATTGTTTGACAATAATCAATAAGGTTAGTTCTAGTTGGAACTGAACCATTATGAATTATAAATTGGTTTATATATTTATTAATTATTTGAATTTTTTCTAACTTCTCATATAATAAATTTTCGCTTGCTCTATTTCTCAAATTAGATAAAAGCTCATCAACGGCAAATAAACCACTAATAAACAAAAAAAATATAAAACTAATTTTTACAATTTTATTTTTAATCATATTAGCTGACTCGTAAGTGAAGCAATTGCATTTTCGTAATCAGTTTTTTGAGTATTTAATGCAGCTAACTTTGAATTTAAGGTATTCATGGAAGTATTCCATGATCTACATGGTAAAAAAGTAATCGGTTTATTTCTACAATTATTAGGATCTGGCATTGCAGCAATTTGATTTTGCTTAGCTGAAATATCTTGTATAACAATATTTAATAAATCTGTTAATTCTGCTATTTGAGCTAAAATAGCATCATTTGGATTTCCTATAACTGGATTAAGGTCAGTGTATATAATATTTGATTTTGCAAACTCTTTTGTTACGTAGTTATAAGAACTGCATCTCGTATCGGCACTATTTAAAGTTGCTAAGCTACCTATTCCTTTGTATTTTAAATATTTTATTCTATCTCTTGCCATTTTAGCAATTAAATATTTTGATGTTAAGGTATTATTACCAAGCTTTTCTAATTGAATACAAAGATTATACAAAGATGTGTCATTCATATATTTTATCTTTTGCTCCATTTTTGCATTATTTATTGAGTTCTTTCGTATAGTGTTTAAAAATATTTTTGAATTATCGATTTCATTATAAACTATCTTTTGACGCTTTACTGTATTTAAATTTCGAAAATCCAAAATATCATTTTTTGGTATACTAATTCCGTACACTCCTGCATCATAGAAGTATTTTATTGCATTATTTAAATCTAAGCACTCGGAGAGTTGCATTAAAATTTTTGTTGCTGGTGTTTTTGTAATTATATCTGAACAAGTAAAATTTTTTTTAGTTTTAATTAGTATTAGTGAAGCATCTTCCATTGCATCGAGAACTAAATTTTCTCTGCTTGTTAATACATCTCCAGCTAAAGTTTTGGATAACTTAATATTTCTCACTGTAAGCAAACTACTTTCATTGAACATATCATTATTTATACCTTGAATACTATTCTTCGCAACACCACTTAAGTGCTCAACTTTATCTTTTGCTTTTTTAATGTAGTACTTATCTATAATTTCACTAGAAGCACTACAATAAAAATTCAAGAGAAAGATTATTAAAACAATTTTCTTCAAATATAACCCTAATTTTAGTCGATATAAGTGTTATATAACACTTATATCCTCATCGATGAATAATTTAGCTGTCGGATCTTTTTTGTTAACATATTCAAAGAACTCATCTGCTCTATTTTCAATCTTAACTGTTTCTTCAGATTTTACCCATTCACTACTATCTTTTAACACTATTTTGTCACCATTATCTCCAACAAAGATTAAATCATTTGTTTCGTCACTCATAACTAGAACATCACTTAGTTCAACATCATGGATAATATAGTTACCCTCTGACATATCAATTGTTTTAATATCAGAATTACTACTTGCAAGTACATCAAAATTGATATCCGCATAGTCACTATCAAGAATTAACGTAGAAGTGTCTTTATTTACAATCTTACCTATCTCGAATTCTACTCCGCTTTCTTTAGCATCAATATCAAATCTTTGACCAAATACTTTACTATTTCCATTATCAGACACTTGTGTCCAAGTAACCAAGAAACCTCCATCTTTAAGAGAAGCAATATGTGGTTCAAATAAATCAAACTCTTTATCGATAACAATACTATTTCCAACTTTAACAGAATTAGTATCATATATATTAATAACTATGTTCTCATTTATATTTAATACAACAGCAAATCCATCTTTAAATTCAGCAACTTCAGGTGTTCCAGTAGTTCCAACAAACGATTCAATCAAGGTATCCTCGCTTGTAGCATTTCCATTTGAATCAAATGTTTGTGTGTATATTGCTTGCGAAGATTCTGAATATGTTACATAAGATATAACAAATCCTCCATTACTTAAAGCCGAAACGAATGGTGTTTCTTTTGAAGATTCAACATCCTTAGTAATTTGAACTTCACTGCCAACTTTAGTACCATTTTCATCAAATCTTTGAGATTTAACCTGATATACACCATTTTCAACATCAAATGAATGCCATACAATTATAAATCCACCATCATCAAGGCTTGTAATTTTAGCTTCTGATTGATCTCCATCTACAAATGTATTTACAAGTTTTTCACTTGAGACAATTAATCCATTAGCATCATAAATTTTTACAAAAATATCATATACACCATTTTCATTTAAATCTTCAGATTGCCAAACAACAACAAATCCACCATTAGTAAGACTTGTAATTTCTGGATTTTGTTGATTTTTATGTGTAGTTTGATTTACAAGTGTTTCAATTCCAACTTTTTGACCAGTTGCATCAAATTGTTGCATATAAATACCCCAACCTGAACCATCTTGATTTTCTGATTGCCAAACAACAACAAAACCTCCATCTTTAAGACCTACAACGTCTGAATCTACTTGCTCATTCAAAATCGATGTATTTACCATAAATGCTGTGCCAACTTTTGATCCATCTGCTGAGTATCTTTGAGCAAAAATATCACCTTCATTATTTTCAAAATTTGTCCAAGTAACAATATATCCACCATCTTCAAGTTCAGATATTGGGTCAATATTATAAGCATGACCTATTATAGTTCTCTCTATACCGTCTGTACCAATACCTTTAACTGTAACTGTTTTAACTCCCCTACCACCATTTAAAACACCATGAGCGTAATATGTACCATCAGCTCCAATAACTACTGATATTGTTTTAGTATTAGTACTGTTAGTACAGTAAACGGTTGTGCCTGGTTTACCAGTACCTTTAACTGCATAGTGATGGCTTGTGTTATATTCAATTGTTGATACGATAGCAGTAAATGGACTTCCTGCTGTAAATGCATCAAGTGATTTCACAGATGCATTACCAGCTCTATCAATACTTTTTATTTTAACATCTCCATCAGCATGATATCCTCCATCAACTTTAAAGCTCTTATTACCAGCTCCAAGCAATACCCAATCACCATTACCTATACTATAATAAACTGCAGATGTTGACTCTGCATCTTTAATATATACAGTAGTTCCGCTAGTAGAATAAGATAAAGCATCTGCATAATTATCAATAATAACTGTTCCAATATCCTTAGTATTAACATTTCCTGCATAATCAGTAGTTCTTACAAACAGATCAGATGTAGTATTGTGACCTAAAGTAAATTCGTTACCAACAACTTCAATCCAAGTTACACCACCATTTGTAGAGTATTCTACCAATGAATTACTCTCTACATTACTAAGTACAAATTTTCCATCTCTAGAGATTAAATCACTTGTGCTACCATACTTACCAGCAGTATCATTATCCATTCTAACATTAAATGAATCAGACACAGTATCAATTGTCCAGTTACCTATATTACTAACTGAAGATACATTTCCTGCTATATCAATTGTTTTAAAACTAATATTATTATAGTGTCCATCTGCCAAACTAAGCACAGTTCCTTTGCCTTGAGTCCAATTAATACCGTCGTATTTATAGTACCAGCTTGATGTAGATTCTATATCTAAAATCGTAATACTGTCATCTGCTGTAAGTTTATCACTTCGAGATAGACCTTGATCATACAATCTAGCTGTAAAATCATCAGCTGTTGTGTCAATTACAACTTTTCCTAAATTATGTAGCGACTCATTCCCTGCGATGTCAATAGTTTTAACTTCAACCTTATTATAAACGCCTTCAACTAGAGTAAATTTAGCTTCAGATGAAGTTTTATATGTCCAATCACTATACGAACCACTTGAATTTTGAGTTCTATAAGCCCAAGCTGAAGTTGCTTCAACACCAGTTAAAGTAAACTCACCATTGCTACTAATCAAATCTTTATCTGTTCCTTTTCCACCAGAAGTATCATTTGTCATAGAAACATTAAAGCTGTCATTTGTTGTATCAAATTTCCAGTTTCCAATATTTTGTACACTTGACTCATTACCAGCTACATCAATAGTTTTAAATTGAATATTATTTAGAGATACATCACTTGAAATTTGTAAAGTATAATTACCAGCAGATGGTGCTTTTGTCCAATTGATACCATCATATTTGTAATAAACCATTGAAGTTGATTCAACACCATTAATCTCAATGCTTCTATCAGAAGTAATATGGTCATTCGCTGTTCCCGTTCCTCCGAATGTATCGCCTAAAGCAACACTGAAATCATCAGATATAGAGTCAGTAACTATTTTTCCAAAATTTGTAGTTGTTACATTTCCAGCAATATCAATACTTCTAACTGATACGTTATTATAAGTTGCGTTTGCACCTAAAGTAAAGAATGTAGAACCAGCTGTTGCTAACCTCCAATCAATACCATCGTATTTATAGTACCAAACAGACCCAGTATCAAGAACACCACTAACGTTAACTTTTCCATTTTGTGTAATTTTATCTCCAACAACTCCAGTATCAACTCCTTTTGTATCCTCCTCAAGACTTACAGAGAAATTATCACTTCGTTTATCTACCGTTACAGTACCGAAATCAGTTGTAGATTCATTTCCAGCTATATCAACAGATTTTATCTTAATATCAGTGTATGTTTGTTCAGTGCCATTAGTACAAGGTAAAGTAAAGTAAAGTTCACCATTATTCATTAAAACCCAATCAGTCATACCAGAGTATTTATAATACCAAACAGAACCAGAATCTACAACTCCAGAAACATTTATTTGTCCGTTACTTGATATTTTATCTCCAATAACTCCAGTATCAACTCCTTTTGTATCATCTTGCATAGCAACAGTGAAGTTATCAACTTTTTTATCAACTTTTACAGTTCCGAAATTTTGTGTAGATTGATTTCCAGCAACATCAACACTTCTAATTGTTACGTTAGTGTAAGTAACTTCGGCATTATCGTCGCAAGGTAAAGTGAAATGCGTTTGACCATTATTCATAAGTACCCAGTCTTCCATATCGTCATGTTTATAGTACCAAACAGATCCAGTATCACTTACGCCAGTAACATTTATTTGTCCATTGCTTGATATTTTATCTCCAACTACGCCAGTATCCGCTCCTTTTGTATCATTATCCATAGATAATGTAAAATTATCAACAGTTTTATCTACAACAACTGAACCAAAATTAGTAGTTGCTTCATTACCAGCTACATCTACAGATTTAACTGTTACATTTGTATATGAACCTTCTGATAAAACAAATTTAGTTCCTACTCCAAGTGTCCATGTTGATACTCCATCATGTTTATAGTACCAAACAGAATTTTCATCCGTTACTCCAGTAACATTTATTTGTCCATTGCTTGATATTTTATCTCCGACAACTCCAGTATCCACACCTTTTGTATCATTGTGCATAGCAACAACAAAATTATCACTTGTTTGATCAACAGTAAACTTACCAATATACAATGGAGTAGATTCGTTTCCTGCTCTATCTATTGTAGCTATTTGAAGATTTGTGTAAGAGCTAAACCCATTATTTAACTCAGGTAAAATCACATAACTAGTACCATCACTATCTACTCCTCTTTCAACAGTTTTCCATACATCTTGATCATGAGCTCTCCATACCCAAGTTGATGTTAGTTCAAGTCCAGAAACATTTATTCGTCCATTTTGCGTTATTTGATCGCTTCCACCGTTAACAACATGTGAACCATAAGTATCTTCAGCAATCCAAACTCTATCTGCAGTATCAGGAGTAGTATCTAGCGTTAAACTTATGGTTGAAGATTTAACAGTTTCATTACCAGAAACATCTACTAAATCTGTTGTGATTTGATATGTTCCATCTGAAATAAATGGTGAACTATTTAAAGTAATATCAACAAATCCGTTGTTTACATCATTACTAGTTAAAGTATATTTTTGTACTGATGTGATCTCACCAAATACTACATTGATGTTTAGAATATCGCCTAATTTACCTGTGCCTGTATTAACTCTCAGAGTTAATGTTTTATCATCAGTGATAATATTCCCAAAACCATTATTTATATTGTTACTATCATCTTTACTGTAAGTAGCTTCTCTTGCTTCATTATCAATAATTTTAGTTATAAATGGAATGTCAGGGGAAGTACTATCAATAATTATTTTACCAAATGATTTAGTACTTTCATTTCCTGCTATATCCACTGTTTTAACTTGAACATCACTATAAACTCCCTCATTTAAAACAAATGAAGTTGTTGTACTTGGTTTTTCAATCCATTCACTCCATTCCCCACCATCTAAAATAGTTCTATAGTACCAGTATGATGTTGATTCAACACCAGAAACATTAATTGTTCCATCTTTAGTAATTTGATCATTGTTGATATTTGTATCATTTGCTATTGTAGCTGTGAAAATATCCGCTGATGTGTCAACAGTGATAGGATAACCTTCCAAGTTCATTGTGAAATCAGATACATTACCAGCTCTATCAGTTGTTTGAACCTTAATATCGCCAAGTTCATAGTAACCATCAGGAAGAACAAATCCTAGTTTTCCATTAAAATAATTAGTATTTCCAGTAATCCAAGTATCACCACCATCATAAGTATATTTGAATGTTGATGTTGACTCTAAAAGTCCATCTGCAACATACTCTTCAGTGAAATAGATAAAGTTATCTTTAGTGATACCATCATATGTAGTACCTGTTCCACCTGTTGTATCATTAACCATAGCATCAATTAAATCAGATATTGTATCTTTAACAATAAGTGTAGTTTGTGTATCAGAAGTATTTCCGGCTCTATCTACAACACTAACGTTAATCTCAATATTGCCTTGAGCAAATGATGTTGCATCAAGAATTTGAGCACCAGTCAATATCCATTTACCTCGTGAATCAACAACTGCTGTTTTAACAACTGTATTACCATTAGAATCATTAAATGTAATTGTTACGATATCACCGCTATTAGCTCCTGAAGCTGTTCCAGAAACAACAACAGAATTCTGCTCAGTAGAGTTAACAAAATTATCCCCTTCGATAACAGTATCAATAGTAACAATTGGTTTAACTAAATCAAGATTATAAGCTTGTGTACCAACTAATCCGCTATTTCCTTTGTCATCTTCAACCCTAAATGAAATATTATTTGAACCACTTACTAAAGTTACATTAGTCCAATTAATTGAAGTTCCACTAACACTACTTGTAACATCTATCCATGCTCCATTATCAACTCTAGCTTTCAGTTTTTGACCAATTTCTAGTACTTGACTTAATGTAGCAGTTATATTTTGAGATGCAATATTAGTAATGAAGTCCGTACTGCTTGATCCTGTATCAGTTGAAATATCAATTCCAGAAATAGTCTGACTTGGTGCATCAACAGTTACTGTAATGTTAACTTGTGACGATTTAGCTGTTTCATTTCCGGCTATATCTTCAAAACTTACTTGTAATTTATGTAATGCTTTTGACAATGGATTTTCAAATTCGATAGACACTAATCCATTACCAGCAATATCACTTGCTGTTACAATGTAAGTCTGAATAGGTGTAACTCCACCATTATCGTAAATATTAATTTGGTCTCCAGCAGAAACATCACTTGGAAGCATAATTGTTAAAGTAGGATTTGTATCATCCGTACTACTGTTATTTCCAAGCACTCCAGTTACTGTTCCAACATTGTCAACAAATACAAACTCCCCTGCACTATTAGGTATTGATCCATCAACCGAAACGAATGGAGAAACAGATACAAACGAAGTATCCAAGACGTACTCAACTGATGCAACTACTCCATCATTACTTGATATATCTTGAACTTTCATTAAAATATTATGTTTTCCATTTACTAACGTAGCACCTGTCCAATTAACATCAACGCCACTTACAAAGCTTGTTATATTAACCCAAGTTGAGCCATTATCAACACTTGCCAATAATTTCTCATCTGATTTTAATATCGCACTTAGAGTTGCAGTAACTGTTTGTGATGCAACATTTGTAACAAAATCTGTATCACTTAAACCAGTATCAGTTGAAATGTCTATATTTGAAATTAGCGTCGTTGGAACATCTAAATCAATACTAAAATTGAAACTAGTTGATTTCGTAGTTTCATTTCCTGCTGTATCAGTAAACGTAAGTTGTAAACCATGAGAACCTTGAGACAACTCTTCATCAAATGAGATTGAAGCAAAACCATTAACTTTGTCCGCGGAAGTAACAATATAAGTTTTAAATGGCGATGCTCCTCCATTATCATAAATTGAAATTAAATCACCCTCTTTGATATCACTTGGAATTTTAACATTAACAATTGGTGTTAAATCATTTGTTGAACCATTATTTAGAATAGCTATTTGTTCTGCAGTGTTACTTACAACAATAAACTCGCCTGCTGTTTCAAGTATTAAATCAGATAATGTATCATCTAAAGTTGGTGTAACACTTGCTACTGTATCTAAAGTGTAAGATTTACTAATAGAATTACCAATATTTCCAGCTAAATCTGTAACTTTAAACTCTATATTGTGAGTACCGTTAATCAAATCTACACTAGTCCAGACAACACTTGTATCACTTACAAATTCTGTAATATTAATCCAGTTACCACCGTCAACTCTACCATATAATAAATCTCCAGTAGCAAGAGGAGTGCTAAGATCAAGAGTAATAGATTGGCTTGTAACATTAGTAATAAAATCTGTATCAATATTTGAATCATTAGATATTTCAATATTTGATAATTCTACTACAGGAATTACTGTATCTAATGTATATACTTGAGATAAAATTGTATTCGTATTTCCAGCTGTATCTTCAACTTTAAATTCAATAGAACTTGTACCATTTTTAAGAGTAACTGCCCAAGTAATAACACCACCTGATAATTTATCCGTTATCTTAATCCATGTAGTTCCACCATCAATACTTCCATAAAGCTCTTCATCTCCAACTAAAACTCTATCTACATTAGCAGTGATAGTTTGTGAGGAAACATTTGTAACAAAATCTGTTGTAATATTTGAGTCATCAGAAATATCTATATTTGAAATAACCTGAAGAGGTTTTACTGTATCTAATTTATAAGCAACAACAGCAACACTTCCATCATTTCCAGCAATATCTGATACTTTAAACTCAATATTATGTAATCCTTCAGAAAGACTTACATCTCTCCACTCAATATTAGAACTACCTGTTAAAATTGAAGTTGTTATATTTATCCATTCACCTCCATCAACTCTAGCAAGTAATATATCGCCTTGATACATTGTTCCATTTAGTTTTGCTGTTATAGTTTGAACTCTTGTAGATGTTACAAAATCTGTTATGATTTTTGTATCTTCTGAGATATTTATTCCACTAATTGTTGCAGTTGGTAATGTCATATCTAAAAGATAATTTTTAGAAAGTATAGTATTCGTATTACCTGCTTTATCTTCAATTTTTATTTTTATAGAATTATTGCCTATTTTTAAATCTGTATCCCAAGAAATTGCACCACTTGAAATTTTAGATGTAATATCCGTCCAAGTAACTCCACCATCAACACTTCCATAAAGTTTTTCTGTTCCAACCAATGCAGAATCAATTTCTGCTGTTATTGTTTGAGCCTTAATTCTTGTTATAAAATCATTATCAATATTTGTGTCATTTGAAATATCAATTTCAGATAAAATTTGTGAAGGTTTTACCCTATCAAGAACATACGAAGTAGAAGAAATCTCAGAGTCATTTCCTGCTTTGTCTTGAACTTTTATTTTTATTTGATTTGAGCCATCAACTAACGATGCTACAAAACTGAAATTATTACCACTAACAAATTCAGTTACATCAGTCCAAGTAGATCCGCCATTAGTACTTGCTAATAATCTATCTCCAGTACCCAATGCTTTATTTATAGCGCCAGTAATTGTTTGACTTGCAACATTTGTTACAAAATCAGTATCTGATATTCCTTTGTCAGCTGATATATCAACATTAGAAATAACATGATCTGGTGAAGTAACATCAAGTTTGTAATTAACAGTTTTTATCTCTCCAGTATTTCCAGAATTATCTACTACTTTAAACTTGATTGATTTTCCACCTCCTTCAGATAATATTGTTGACCAAGTGATAACACCATTTGAAATTTTGTCCGAAACATCAACCCAAGTTGTCCCGCCATCAATGCTTCCATATAATTTTTCATCTTCTTCTAAAGCTGAACTAATAGATGCAGTTATAGTTTGAGATGATTGATTTGTAACAAAGTCATTATCGTATATACCGTTATCATTTGAAAGTTTTACACCTGATATAGTTTGTGAAGGCAATCCACTATCTAAAATATAATCTTGAGTAAACAATCCACTTTCGTTACCAGCTAAATCTTGAATCTTAAACTCAATAGTATTAGAACCTTCAGAAAGTCTTGCATCTGTCCAAGCAAGATTTCTTCCATTAAGATAACTTGTAATATTAATCCATTCACCGCCATCTGTTCTAGCCCAAATTTTTTCACCACTTTGTAGAGAACTTGTCAAATTTGCTGAAATTGTTTGAATAGTAACATTAGTAGAGAAGTCACTATTGCTATTTCCCGTATCACTTGATATATCTATACTATTAATCAAAGATACAGGAGCTATTGTGTCATGTACATATGTTTTGGATGCTATTAATCCACTATTGCCAGCTAAATCTTGCACTTTGAATTGAATTGAATTAGATGAATTAGTATCTAACGTTATAGACCATTGGAAATTTCTATCAGTAACTATTGATGTAATATTCTCCCAAGTTTGACCGCCATCTTTAGAAGCCCATAGAGACTCATTATCCAGAAGAGCTGTACTTAATTCACCACTAACTGTTTGAGAAGATTCACTTGTTACAAAATCACCTAAAATATTAGTGTCAGATGATAACAATAAATTTCCAATCGTAGTTGCTGGAACTGTTGTTTCTAATAAATATGATTGAGTATATTTTTCACTTTCATTTCCTGCTATATCTTGTACTTTAAATTCGATATTGTTAGATCCTTCCACTAATGAAACACTACTCCAAGAGATATTTGTGCCACTAACATAGTTTGTAATATCAATCCAATTAACACCATCAACTCTACCATAAACTTTATCACCACTAACCAACGCTGAACTTAATTTAGCTGTAATAGTTTGTAAAGATTCATTAGTAATGAAATCTGATGAGTCAAGACCCATATCATTTGACATATCTATATTTGTTACAGTCTGGCTAGGAACTTGAGTATCAAGAGTATAATCTCTAGATGTTACAACACCAAAGTTTCCAGCAATATCTTGAACTTTAAACTTAATTGAACTACTTCCTTCATTTAGTTGTGTTGCCCAAGATATTGTTGTACCCTCTACCATACTAGTTATATTTATCCAATTAGCACCGCCATCAATAGAACCTAGTAATATATCTCCAGCATCTAGAGCTTCGTTTAATGATCCACCAATTGTTTGTGAAGCTACTTTTGTTACAAAATCAGTTGAAGAATTAGGAGCAAGCGATAATGTATCATTTGAAATAGTGACTTGAGAAACCGAAGAATTTGACGGCGTTACATCAAGTTTATATTCAACCGTAGAAATAACCCCAACTGTTCCAGAACTATTACTAACTACAAGCTCAATATTATGCGTACCTTCTGATAAAACGATCCCTGTTGCTCTAATTGCTAATTCAGCCGTAATAGTATTACTTATATCAATCCAAGTTCCACCATCAACTCTTATAAACAGTTTCTCATCAGTTTCTAAAGCTTTACTTAAGGTTCCACTAATTGTTTGATTACTTTGATTAGTTATAAAGTCATTATCACTTGACCCAGAGTCAATTGATATATCAATGTTTGTAATAGTAGTTGTTATACCAGTAGTATCAAGAGTTATATTTTGAGCAGGAAGTAAATTAATGTTCCCAGCTATATCCTCAACTTTAAATTGTAAAGAATTGATTCCTTCACTTAATTCAACTGTTGCTGTTACATCAAGACCAACTATTATTTGTTGTTCAACTTCTACCCATTCATTAGAATTCAATTTATAATATAATCTTTCACCTTCATTAAGAACTTGATTAAGTTTTGTTGAAACCAATTGGTCTTTTTTATTTGTTAGTAAATCATGATTATTAAATCCTGTATCTTCTGAGATTGTAATTTGTTGAACAACTTGAACAGGAGCAACCATATCTAGAACATATGAAGCACTAGAAATTGCACCGCTAACCAATGAACCACTTTGAACTTTAAATTCTATTAAGTTAGAACCTACTGATAAGTCAACATTATTCCATGCAATAGAAGTTTGATTCACCATACTTGTAATTTCAATCCACTCTCCACCATCTACTCTAGCAAATAATTTCTCATCATCCTCTAGCGCAGTAGATAATGTAGCAGTAATATTTTGATTTTGCGTTTTTGTTACTAAGTCATCATTTGATCTTCCAGTATCATCAGAAATTTTAATATTTGAAATTCTTGTTTCAGGAGCATCTACTTTAACTGTGATATTGAATTCATCAGACAAACCTCCAATAACTCCTGAAATACTTTCAAAATTAAATGATAAAGCATGATCACCTTTAGCTAAAACTTTATCCATTGTAATAGATACAATTCTTCCACTAGAAATATCACTAGATTTAACAACATATGTTTGAAGAGGTATTCCATTATCGTAAATTTTTACAAAATCACCTGCTTTAACAGACGATGGTAACATAACTTTTAAAACTGGTGTAGCATCATTAGTAAATCCGTTATTAGCAATAACTGAATTAACAGTTCCTGAATCATTTATAAAAATAAATTCTCCAGATACTTCAGGTGTTAAATCAGAAAGCGTGTCATCTAGTGTTGGTTTAATAAATGGTGTAGTTACATCAAGTACATAATCTTGGTTAGTCATCGTAAGTCTATTTCCAGCTGCATCTTCAATTGCGAATTCTAAATATTTACCATTTCCTGATTCAAGAGATGTATTCCAAGTAACATTTTTATTGTTTATTGAAGTAATTTCTACCCAATCAATTCCATTTACAGTACCATATAATTTTTCGCCTGATTCTAAATTTCTAGTTAAACTAAATTGAACGCTTTGATCTCTAGTAGTTGTAATAAAATCTGTACTACTTGAACCAGTATCACTTGATAGTTTTAAACCTGCAATATCTGCGTAAGATATTGAACGGTCTAGTACATAATTCACTTCACTTCTTGATCCAACGTCATTAAAGTCAGTTCTAACTTCAAACATAATTTTTGAAGATCCATCAATCAATTGTTTAGTCCAACTAATATTTGTCGAATTTTCTTCAACAGATATTAAACTCCATGTTAGTCCTCCATCTGCACTTCCATACAATTTCTCACTAGCTCTAAGTGCTTTGCTTAATGTAGCAGTAATAGTTTGATCAGGATTATTTGTAACAAAATCACTTGCATCTCTTCCTGTATCATGTGAAATGTCAATATTAGAAATAGTTACACTAATTACATTGATAACAAAAGAAACTGGTGTAGATTTAGGAGACTCATTTCCAGCAACATCAGTAACACCTATACTTAGACTGTAAGTGGTTCCATCAACAAGATTATTAGTAGGTTCCAACGATATAATTTTTGATGCGCTATTGATTTCAGCTTGAGTTACTACATGACTACCTATAACATCAATTCCACTATAAAGTTTAACAACATCTCCAGCTTTAATGTCAGAAGAAAGTTTATACATAACTGTTGGTTTCAAATCATCAGTTACAGAAGCCATTCTACCAACAACTAGACCCGCATTGTCAACAAAGACAAATTCATCAACTCTATCAGGAGTAGTATCATTATCATCATCCTCAATAGGTTTTGAAGCAGCTTTTGTATCTAACTCATAAGTAACAACTGTTGATTTATCACTTTCAATACCAAACGGTTTTGCTACTGAAACACTTAATGAATAAACACCGTCATTTCCTAAAGATTCTGGTGTCATAGAAATCATTCTAGACGAACTATCCAAATCTGCTTGCGTTACAACATATGCAGAAATTACAACATTACCACTATATAATTTAACAACATCTCCAACCATAGAACTTAGGGGTAATTTATAATAAACAGTTGGTGTACTATCATCACCTACGCTAGCAAGTTTACCAGTAATTGTACCTTGATTATCTACCAAAATAAATTGACCAGCCGCATCAGGTATTAGGTCGTTGTTTACATCAGGTGATATTGTTGGGATATCATTCAGTGATGAAACTATCATATTGACAATATCTTGTAGTTTAGCTGGATTATTATCAGCACTAAATTCATTATTTGAAATCACTAAATTAATTGCTTCAATATGTTTAGGACTTAAAGTTACTGTTGTCGTAATACCCAAAGTAGCTAAATCATCGCTTGTTATTTTATTTGTATCATTATTTGCAATATTAAGTGCTTCTAAAGAGCTTACAATATTTTGTAATGCATCTATCGTATAAGCATTTACATTATTATCATTTAAAACAAAATTAATAGCACCTAAATCTACTACTGGACTTAAAGAAGTATTAACAACTATATTAAGACTATCAAGATCTCCATCTACAAGAGCACCATCAAGAAGTCTACCTGATAAATCAACTAAATTTTGCAATTCAATTACAGAATCGATACTAGAGGTAGACACCAGATCTTTAAATAAGTCAGCAACTATATTAATTTTAGCATCAGTTAACCCTGTGATTCCAATTTTCTCTAATGCTTGTTTCATAGGATTAATATCAGTAATTTCATCTCCAACGAGTTCAATAATAGTTTTAACTGCTTCAGATAAAGATTTAACTTCAGGATAACTATCCACATCTGATGCTTGTTTTGTTCTGATTACATCATTAAGCAAATCGGCTCCATCTTGAATTGTAGCTAATTTAAGCGTTTTGTACTCAAGTAATGTTAATGTTGAATTATCATTTAATGATAAATCTTCTATTTTATTAGCTAGATTAATAATATTTTGAACCCCTGCTTTAGTACTAGGATTAATATCAGTAGAAGCAAGGAATGTATTTATTTGTATAGCATCTTGAGCATTAGTTAAGCCAGTAAAGCCAGCTTTAGAATAATCGCTTAGTTGAGGCACAGTTGATGAAAGTTCTTGAGCGTAAGATAAAATAATATCCAGACTTGTTCTTGAATCTACAACCTGAACATTAGTAATATCATTTTCTAAAATATTTTCTGATAAATCTGTAATTCCATTTTTACTAACTTTAACACTCATATCACCTTCAAAGTTAGCTGTTGGTGTTACAACTAATTCATAAGTTGTATCGTTAACTTTTACTAACGTACCTGCTCCAATATCGAACCCTTTAACTTTTTCACTGAATGTGAATGTATATTTAACTGGTCCTGTTGCTGTTCCACTTACTTCATCAGTAATTGAAAGTGTTGGAGGTGTTGTGTCAACTGGAGGTGGAGTTTTTGTGTTAACAGCTTGTGCTGCACTTACAACATCAGAAGCTAATGGATTATTAGCTAAATCTGTTACACCATTACCAATAACTTTAACACTCATATCACCTTCAAAGTTAGCTGTTGGTGTTACAACTAATTCATAAGTTGTATCGTTAACTTTTACTAACGTACCTGC
>JAIFNA010000002.1 GCA_020048055.1 Arcobacter sp.
GTGTAAGGGAGATTTGGAAAGTTTTTTCTAAAGGTGGATAGAAATGTTTCAACTACTTTAAAAGAGCCGAAGATTAGGTAGGTTTTGGAATCATCTAATTTCGAAAAATCAAAGTAATCTACTTTAATCGATATACTTTTTACATATGAATATAAAATATTTTCATCAATTATTCTATCGTCATCACATTTTATAATCAAAATTTCATTAACAACTGGCTTTAGAATTGATAAAATTTCTCGATAATCTTTATCCTTGTAACAATTATAAACAAGTGAAATCTTTTTACTTTTAAATTCCTCTAATATAACATTTGCTGCAAGTGGATTATGCCCTACATCAATCGTGATATTTTTAGAAATTTTTTGACATCTACCTTCTAAAACTTCCAAAACCAAGTCATCTTGATAAAATCCTAGATAATGAATCACACTAAGAGCTAACAATGCATTTGACTTAATATATTTTGGAAATGACTCTCCATCTTTATGCACTAAGTCATATTGCAAAGGAATCTCATTTTTATCTTTTAATATAGTCTTTTTTAACTCTAGAACTTCATTAGTCATATTTTCACCAAAGATATAACTCTCATCACAACTTCTTAACTTTGTTGATGCAATCTTGACGATAGTGTCTCCCAGAAAATCTTGATGGTCTAGCCCAATTGATGGAACAACTGTTAAATTATTTTTTACCACATTTGTAGCATCAAACTCACCGCCAAGTCCTGCTTCTAAAACTATAAAGTCAAAACCATCACTTAAATAAAGTGCAATAATTGTTGAATATTCAAAATATGTAAGCCCATTAAGTAGCTCTAACGGTAAGATTGTAGTTAGTTGTTTATGTGCGATATTCAAAGTTATATCATCTACATAAACACCATTTATCCAGATTCTTTCATTAAATTTTAAAATATGAGGGGAGGTAAAATGTATGACTTTTTGATTTTGTTGAAAAAGAGAGCTTGCAATAAATCTACCAGTTGTCCCTTTGCCGTTTGTACCAACAATATGAATTACATATGGTAACCTCATATGATTTGATAAAATTTTCCATGATTTTTGAATTGTCTCAAATTCTATTTTTGTATAAAAAAGAGTTTTATTATCCATAAACTCATTAAAAGATAAAATAGTATCTATATTTTTGCTCATTTAATTGAGTTAATTGCTATCATTGAAAAAACATCACTGAGTGCTTTTTCAATAGCCAATTTGATTGCTTCCTCTTTTTTTGCTTGAGAAAAAACGGAATCATTAGTTATAGAATAATCATAATAATTTGAAACGATTATATTTTGTGGCTTTTGATTACCAGAAGTATAAGAAACCAAAATAACGACAGTTTCTCTATAAACTTTTGCGTAACCTTTTTCATCTGTTTCCAAAATAGTTTCAGAAACACTTTTTAATTCACCATAAACTATGGCGCTTGCAATCTCTTTATTATCAACTATATAGAGATCAAGCTTGGAAGTTAATATTTTAATAAGTTCATCTTTAATAAAAATTGTATTGCTCAAGTTTTCCGCATCCGTTTTTACATCAACAAAAACTTTTTCATGTATAGCATTTTTTACTATTGAATTGGTTGATTTGTAACCACATCCTGTGAATAAAAAAACCAACATTAAATAAAAAATGAAAAATCTATACAATATTTATCCTTTTACAACAATATTCACAAGCTTATTTGGGACTACAATTTCCTTTATGATCTCTTTTCCATCAAGCCATTTTATAGCAATTTCACTTGATTTTACAATTTCCAATACTTCACTATTTGAAAGATTTGGCTTCATCTCGATATCACCTCGTTTTTTACCATTAATTGTAACAGCTAAACTAATGCTATCAAGTTCAAATACTTCATTTTTCGTCTCAATTATATCGTCAAAATTCTTTCTTTCAAACAATCTATCACTTATCTCCCAACAAGTGTGTGGGATAATTGGTTCTAAAATATTTGTTAGAATATAGTACCCCTCTAGAAAAACAAGCTTATTATGCTGTAAATTTAAGTAATTTAGTGCTTCCATACAAGATGAAATAAGCGTATTAAATGCAAAAGTTTTCTCCATCACTTCTTTCGCTTTATTTAACGCCTCATAAACTTTTCTTCTAGCCGTTTTCTCTTCACTAGATAGATTTTGATGGATAATTTCATTTATATCAAAAGATTTTCCATCTAGCTCTAGGCTTCTATCAAAAAACTTTCTAATAAATTTATAAGCACCTTCAACTGCACTATCATTCCACTCTAACTCTTTGGTTGGAGGTGCAGCAAACAAGATAAACATTCTAGCTGTATCAGCTCCATATTTACTAACTATCAAATCAGGATCTACTACATTTCCTTTTGATTTTGACATTTTTGCCCCATCTTTTAAAACCATTCCTTGAGTTAGAAGATTTGAAAATGGCTCATTTGCATTTGTATAGCCAAGCTCTTTTAGAGCTTTTGTAAAAAATCTTGCATACAAAAGGTGAAGTATTGCATGTTCAATACCACCAATATATTGATCTACATCCATCCAATAATCACTATTTGCTTTATTAATCCCGCAATTTTCCCAATTTTTTGGATTTGTAGCATATCTTAAATGGTACCAAGATGATTGAACAAAAGTATCCATTGTATCAGTTTCCCGTAAAGCATCTTTACCACACTTTGGGCATTTACAATGTTTCCAAGTTGGATGGTTATCAAGTGGATTACCCTCACCAGTAATCTCAACATCACTAGGAAGTGCAACTGGTAAATTTTCTAATTTTTCAGGAACCAACCCACACTCTTCACAGTGGATAAATGGAATAGGTGCACCCCAATATCTTTGGCGAGAAACCCCCCAATCTCTAAGTTTGAAATTTATCTTTTTTGAGCCTAGATTATTAGTTTCGAAATACTTAATAATCTCATCTTTAGCTTTTACGTTTGGAAGATCTGTAAATATATCACTATCAACCAAAAGACCGTCATCAATAAATGCCTCTTGCAAATCAATTATTCCACTTTTGGTATCAATTACAATCTTAATATCTAAATCATATTTTTTTGCAAATTCAAAATCCCTTGTATCATGCGCAGGTACAGCCATTACAGCTCCACTTCCATAACCAGCAAGGACAAAATTAGCAACCCAAACAGGTATCTCCTCTTTGGTTAAAGGATGGATTACACTAAGATCAAGGTCAAGTCCAGCTTTCTCCTCGGTTGCTCTATCTCTTTCAGTTAATTTTTGCATAGCTTCAATTTGCGATATTTTATCATCATCGATAAGTTTATTTTCAACGATATATTTAACAATTTCGTGCTCAGGAGCTAAAGCCGTATATGTTACTCCGTATATTGTGTCTGGTCTTGTTGTAAAAACTTTATAAGTGGAAAACTTATTATTTAATTTTGCTTTTGAACTATCACTTAAAGTAAATTCAAACTCTAAACCAGAACTTTTTCCTATCCAGTTTTTTTGCATAGAGATGACTTTAGCTGGCCATTTTCCCTCCAAAGTATCAAGATCATCTAATAATCTATCTGCGTATTTCGTAATAGCTACATAATAGCCTTGCATCTCTTTTTGTGTAACTTCATTATCACATCTCCAACAACAACCATCTTCAACTTGTTCGTTTGCTAAAACTGTATGGCAATCTTCACACCAATTTACCATTGTAGATTTACGATACATTATTTCGTTTTCATACATTTTAATAATGAACTCTTGTTCCCATTTTGTGTAAAGCTCGTCACTTGTTGCAAATTCTCTTGTTTTAGAGAAACTAAGACCTAAAGCATTAAGCTCATCTCTCATATAATCAATATTTTCATAAGTCCATTTTTTTGGATGAAGTTTATGTTTTATAGCTGCATTTTCAGCTGGCATACCAAAACTATCCCAACCAATTGGGTGCAAAACATTGAAACCATTTTTTCTAAAATGTCTAGCAAACGCATCGCCTAAGCAATAATTCCTAACATGCCCCATATGTATTCGTCCACTTGGGTATGGAAACATACTTAAAATATATTTTTTTGGCTTTCCACAAGTTTCATCAAGTGGCTCATTTGAGCCAACTTTATCCCAATATGTTTGCCACTTTTTTTCTATATTTTTCGCTTCATAACTCATCAGAATTTCCCTTTTAATTATATTGTTCCATGCTCAAATTGAGCTCTTAATCTTGCTTTTTCTTGTGCCTCTTTTATCTTTTGAGCTTGTTTGTTTCTATAAGCAGTAACATCAAAACCAGTCCAGATTACAAGTTGTGCTGCAACAAAAACAGAACTGTATGTTCCAACAACAACACCAACAAGCATAGGGAAACTAAAGCCATGCATAATCTCTCCCCCAAAAACATACAATGTTAAAATAACAAAGAAAACAGTCAATGATGTCAATATTGTTCGTGATAATGTTCTTGTAACTGCTTCATTAATAATTATTTTAAAATTAGTCTCTTTACTATCTTTGATATGTTCCCTAACTCTATCAAATACAATAATAGTATCATGAATTGAATAACCCAAAATAGTTAAAATAGCAGCTATTGTTTCAATGTTAACATCTATTTCAAATAATGATATAGCACCAATTGTAATAACAATATCATGCAAAAGTGCAACAACACCAGCAAGTGCAAATCTAAAATCATATCTAACAGTAACAGATAATAAAATAACCCCTAATGCCAAAAAGAATGCTGTTAATCCCTTATTTCGAAGTTCACTACCAGCTTTTGGTCCAACCATATCAACTTTTCTGATTTCAAATTTACCAGTTCCAGTTAAAACTTTTTGTATCTCATCACTTACGTCTTTATCGATAGTTTCGGCACTTGCTGGACTTTTAATGACAATCTCACCATCTGTTCCAAATGGAGTTACAGTTGAATGTGCAAATAAATTATTTGTTGAAAGTTTTTTCCTAATATCATCAATTGGTGGTGCTCCTTCATATTTAACTTGAACAACAGTTCCACCAGAAAAATCAATCCCTAGAGTCAAACCTTTTGTTAATACGAGCACAATAGCAACTAAAAAAGCAACAATAGATAAAATAAATAATATTTTCCCTCTTTCTAAAATATTATAAACTTTACTACTTGATTTAAAGATTTCCATCTATTATTTTCTCCTTGATTTTGTTCCGAAAATGAAGAAAACCTTCATTTTGTTTTTATTTTATTTTACAAAGAACTTGTTCTTTGTAAAATTTACCTCAATACTCAGCTTGCAATTGTGAAACAAACAATCAGATAATTGTGTAAAATTTTTGTTCTTTATAATCTTTTATGATTGTCGTTTAGATAGTCCAAACCATAATCCATATTTTTTTTCTCTTTCAAGTTTTGACAATGTAGCCAAATAAATCCCATATGTCCCAAGGATTGCGGTTATCATAGATGCCATTATCCCGATACTTAAAGTCAATGCAAACCCCTTAATAGCACCAGTTCCATAAACATAAAGAATCATACAAGCCAACACTTGGGTAATATTGGAATCCAAAATTGCTCTCATAGCTTTTCCATAACCTTCAGCTAAAGCTTTTCTAACACCAAAACCAGCGTGAATAAGCTCCCTTACTCTTTCTAGTATAATAATATTTGAATCAACTGCAATACCTACTGTTAAAACAAGTCCTGCCATACCTGGCAAAGTAAGTGTTGCACCAAACATCGACATTACAGCCAAAATAATAAAAATATTACTTACAACAGCCAAACTAGCTATAACACCAGAGATTCCATAATACACAACCATAAATACTATAACTAATCCAAAACCAAAAAGTAATGCCAAAAGTGATGCTTGTATACTATCAGCCCCCAAACTAGGTCCAACACTTCTTTTTTCTAAAACCACAATTGGTGCAGGTAAAGCTCCACTTCTAAGCGCAATAGCTACACTTCCAGCTTCTTCAACGCTAAATCCACCGCTAATTTGACCATTTCCACCACCGATTCTCTCTCGTATCACTGGAGCTGAAAAAACTTTTCCATCAAGCACAACCGCAAGTCGTGTGCCAATATTTTTAGCAGTAAAATCACCAAAAACTTTACCACCAAATGCACTAAGTTCAAAATTTATAATAGGTGAGCCACCTTGATTATCAAAGGCAACCCTTGCATCCACCACTTCAGCTCCTGTTAAAATAGGAACCTGATGAACTATATATTTTAAACTAGGATTATTTGCATCTTCTAAAAGTGTATGTCCTGTAAATTTTGCATCTTCTGCGGAGATTGTATTTGCTTGATCTGCTAATTTTTCATCAATCGCCATAAGTTCAAGATTTGCTGGTTTTGCAATAAGCTCTCTTGCTCTTTGTTCATCTTCTATCGTTTTAATCCCTGCCAATTCTACAACGATATCAGTTTTCCCTTGTCTTGTAACACTAGGTTCGGCTAAACCAAATTGGTCAAGTCTATTTCTTATTGTCTCAACAGCTTGAGCAACTGCTAAATCTTTTGTAATATCTTTTTCAAGCTGAGTAAGTGAGATTTTATACTCTAACTCATCTTTTATAGATATCTCAAGCCCCTCTATTGTTGCTAGCATACTATCAATATTTTTCGTTTCACTAGCATCAAGAACAACAAAAGTTATATTGTCTGGATTAATTGTTAAATCCTCAATCAAAATATCATTTTGATCCGCATAGTATCTAACAGCTCCTGCTATCGATTTCACTTTTGTTTCAACTGCTTTTTCAACCTCAACACCAAGTAGCATATAGATACCACCTTGAAGGTCAAGACCTAAATTTATCTTTTTCCCCTCCATCTCTTGAAAAAATGATGGCATCGAAAATAAAATTCCAAAAACTGTTACAATCGAAAAAATTATCAGTCTATAATTAAAAAAATTCAATTTTTACTCTTCCCATTTGCTTGTAACAAATGTTTTTACAAGTCTTGATTCTGTTCCATCAACATGTTTAATTCTAAAAAATCCATCTTCAACTTTTACGATTTCAACTATTAAGCCACCACTTGTTACAATTTTATCCCCTTTAGCTAGAGAGTCAAGCATTGCAACGTGCTCTTTTTGTGTTTTTTGCTGAGGACGAATTATTAAAAAATAAAATATACCAAATAACACGACAAGAGGTAACAATGACCCCAATAAACTTCCAGATTGATCCATGATGATTCCTTTTTTATACAAATTTAAGAGTGAGGATTATACAAGTTATAAAATTACAAAAGGCTTTATAGTAGCTTTTTTACTTTCTGCGTTTATTTACCTTGAATACTGGGGCATTTCAAACAAATTTATCAATACAATTTTTGTACTTTTGGCTTACTATTTTTTAGCAACAATTGATAAAAAATCACTTTTTTTTGCTGGATTTTTTACGGGACTTTTATGGTTTTGGTGGATTGGATATAGTTTTATTTACTACGATTTAGCTTATCTTATCCCTTTTATTGTTTTATTCTTTGGTGTTGCTTATGGTGTATTTTTTTGGTTTACAGCCATTATCGATAAAGTATTGGTGCGGATAGTTATGCTATATCTTCTTACTTTTTTTGAACCATTTGGATTTAACTGGTTTAAACTAGATTTACCACTTATCAATACCTATTTTAACACTTATAAGAGTAACTTAAGCGTGCCAAATCTAAAAATCAATATGCCTTCTTATAATATCCCTCAAGATAGAAAATGGGACACAAGATTTATAAGCGAGATGATTGAAATAAATCTAAAAAACATAGATAATGCAATAGAAAAAGGGGATGATGTGGTGATACTTCCAGAAACTGCATTTCCTATGGTCTTAAATACCCAATCAGATCTATTAGAGATTTTAAAAGAGAAATCAAAACAGATTTCGATTGTAACAGGAGCAATTTCTCAAAACAAAAATGAATATCTCAACTCCACTTATCTTTTTGAAAATGGCACTTACACAGTAGCAAATAAAGTAGTTTTGGTTCCATTTGGGGAAGAGATACCATTTCCAAAATTTCTAACAGATTTTATCAACGATACGTTTTTTGATGGCGCAAGTGACTATTCTAAAGCAAGCGAACCTACAACATTTACGATTAAAAATGTGAAATTTAGAAATGCAATTTGTTATGAAGCAACAACTGATGATGTTTATCAAAATCTTGATACTAATTATGTGATTGCAACTTCTAATAATGCTTGGTTTACACCTTCCACACAGCCAACGTTGCAAAAGTTACTCCTTAGATACTATGCTAAAAAATACAATTTAATAATATACCACGCTACAAATAGTTCACAAAATATGGTTGTGAAATAAAATTTAGGTTTGTTTATTTTTTATACAAAATAAACAGTCTATTTCCACACTAAAACCTTATACTTTAATTATGGAAAATCTACTGCTCGCAATCTTTTTAACTTTAGCCATAGCTACAATTTTAAACATCATCTTAAAAAAATTTGGTGTTTCACATATCATAGGCTATATTATAACTGGAACAATAATAAGTTATATTTTTGGATTTAATGGATTAAACATCCATACTTTAGATTTAATCGGTGAGTTTGGGATAGTATTTTTGATGTTTACCATAGGGCTTGAACTAAACTTTTCAAAAATTAAAAAGATGAAAGATATACTTTTAGTCAACGGTATACTTCAAGTTATACTTAGTGTTGTTGTAATTTTTATCCTTTCATTTTTTATCTTTAGACTTGATTTTAATACATCAATTATCATCTCACTAGCTTTTTCACTCTCATCAACCGCAATAGTTTTAACATACTTAAAAGATTCAAAAGATATCCACACACCTTATGGACAAAAATCGATGGGGATACTGATATTTCAAGATTTAGCTGTTATCCCTATTTTGTTGCTGATTTCATTTTTATCAAATGAAACTTTATCAATTACTGAAGTTTTAACAAAAACTATACTCTCAGCATTTTTAGTAGTGGTATTTATGTTTACAGTAGGTGAAAAGATTGTAAACACAATGCTTTCGATTTCAGCAAAAAGTCATCTTGAAGAGTTATTTTTAGGTTCAGTTTTTGCAATTGTTTTAGGATCATCACTTTTGGCTTATGAGATGGGATTTACCTACTCTTTGGGGGCATTTATAGCAGGTATGATAATTGCTGATACATCGTACAATATGAAAGTTGAATCAGATATTAGTAGCTACAAAGATTTACTTTTAGGGGTATTTTTCTTTAGTGTTGGGACAAAAATTGACGCTGTTTATTTTTTTATAAATATCCACATAATTGTCTTGATTTTTACCCTTGTGATGATTTTTAAAGCTCTTGTTATCTATTTTATAATTCGTAAAAAAGAGGATAAAAATACCTCTGCAAAAACAGCACTAGCACTCGCTCAGATTGGTGAATTTTCATTTGCTATCTTTGCACTTGCTGGAAATCAAAAACTTATCAGTGAAGAGATGGCAAGTTTTTTGATACTTGTAAGTGTTATCTCGATGATCTTGACCCCTTTTGTGATACAAAATATCTATAAACTCTCCTCATATTTTGAAAAAGAGTTTTATGAATCTGATGTCATTACCCCAATTGGACTAAAAAACCACATCATAGTTGCTGGATTTTCAACTTTAGGACGGATTGTTGCTGGGGATTTAAAGCATCAAAATATTGAGTTTATTGTTATAACTGACAATCTTAAACATGTACTTTTAGCTAGAAAACTTGGAATTATGGCTTATTTTGGACACTTAAACAAACTGCCTGTTTTAGAATCTTTAAAAGTTGATGAGGCAAAAGCTGTAATTATCACAACTAGCAGTGAAGGGAATAAAAGGGTAATCAGTGAAGCTGTACTAAAGTTTTCAAAAAAACCAACTGTTATAGTAAAAATTGATACAGTTGATGAGCGAAAAAATATGAGAGATTTACCTGATTTGGAGTTTGTAGATGCAAATTATGAGATTTCCAAACTCCTAGTAGATAGAGCGACCTTATCTTAAAAGATAAGGCAAAAAGAAAACAACTACACACGTCATAGCTAAAACAGTTCCGTAATAAAATTTACTTAGTCCTGTTTTGTCTGGATTATTTCTCATTGTTTCAAAACTATCATTATCTTTGTAAGCCTCTATAAGTGACTGAACACTTTTAAAAGTCAAAAATAACAACACCAAAATTGTTACGACTGTAATATTATCAAAACTAAATTTTATAGCTTCAAAGATCTCCATTTTTATCTCCCTTAATTTATTTGTTTTTTCTTAACAAAAGTGATACTTTTTCCAAAACATCTTTGGCTTTTATCTCTTTCATACATTGATGGTGTATTTGCTTATCAAGTGGGCACTCCCGTTTCATACAAGGCATACAAGAAAAATCTTTTTTAACTATTACACTTTTTTCATTTTTCCACTGTGATGTTTCATTAAATTTTGTCGGTCCAAAAATACAAACACTAGGGACTCCAAATGCTGCTGCTAGATGCATAGGACCGCTATCGTTTGTGATAAATAAATCAAGATTTGAAATCTTTTCAATCAACTCCTCAACAGTTGTAAGCCCAGCAAGGTTTTCATAATTTGTGATATTTGATAATTTCAATCTATCTTCAATATCACTAGCCATATCAACCTCTCCACTTCCACCAAAAATAATCGTATCATAGCTATTAGAAAGCTCTTTTATCACATTTGCAAATTCATTTGGATACCATCTTTTAGCACTTCCATAAGTTGCACCTGGATTTATACCCAAAATTGGTTTTTGTTTTTTTGATGTATCACTAAAACGATTTTCATCTTGATATATCATAAGCTTTTGTGGTGTTGTATTAATTTTTAGGCTACGATTTACAAAATCGTTGTATCTTATTACTAGGTGAACTTCATCTTTTGTAAATCTTTTATAGCGATATTTCTCTTTTGCATCTATCCAAAAAAGTAAAAATGTAGATGTAAAATTTCTCCTAAAACTAAAAGCAATATCTACAACACCAACACTTTTAGCGATACTGTAAAGATTTTTGTACCTAAAACCACTTTTTTTAGAATCATCAATCAAAATCTTTTTAACATTTGGATGGTGGATAAAAATCTTAGAACTAACAAATGAGCCTAAAATTGTTATTTCACAATCTTTATATGTTTTTATAATATTTTCAATCGCGGGTGTCGCCATAACAGCGTCTCCAAGCCAAGTTGGAATCTCTATAAATATTTTTTTAATCTGCACTTTTTACCATCTCCAACATCTTATAAAATTGTGGCATTTTCACCAAAACACCATCTCTATTATCAACCAAACCATAACCAGCTGCAATTAATTGATGCCAAAAAACTTTTTTTATCTTTTTACTATCTTTTGCAATACTAAAATACTCCTCCATAAAAAGTGTGTAATCATCGATATTAACACACTCTGCTTCACTTGTAGGGGAATATGGAGCTCTATTTTTTAATGGCCAATTTACTTCAGTTATATAAATCTCATCTTCACACTTAAAAGAAGTTTTTACAATCGTATCTAAAAATTCAATCTTATTTTTAAGGTCAAATATCCCATATTGGGTATTTTTGGGACCTCCACGACGGTCAACATAAAGTAAACTTGCAACCTTATCAAAATGGATTTTGTAGCTATTAAAAAGTGTACGAATTGTAAAGTGGAATTCAAAATCTATAACAGATGAACCAACTAATTTGATATTTTTGAAACTTTTATCTCGCACTTTTTGGATTGTTTTATAAAAATCCAAATACTCATCAACACTAGCAAAGCCCCATTTTATACGATTTATTGCATTTCCAATCATAAATTCATTAGAAACTTCACTAAACTTTTCAAATACAATATTTATATCTTTTTTTAAAAGCTCCTTGTTTTCTATATGCTCCCTACTTTGAACAACACAAATAAGTATCTCTTTATCGTTTCCAAACGATTGTGCAAACTTTACATATTTATCGATATTTTCCATCTCGCATAGATAAAATCTTATCTGCAAAGACTTCACACCAAGCTCTTCAATAAGCATAACCTGCTTATCTCCCTTGTCAAGATTGACACAAATACCATAAAATAATTTTGAATGTTGAATGTTGGATTTTGAATTATTATTTTTAAATAAAAATTTAAAAAACAGATAGGGAAATAAAAAAATATTTGTCAAAAACAATTTCAAAAACTCTTTAGTTTTGTTTTTTCGCAAACTTTTTTTATCTTTTTTGGACAAAACTGCTGGTTGATCTGATGGATGCCAAGGGTGGTTTTTAAAAATCATAAAATTTCATTTAGCCTTAATTTTACAACTTCTAAAAATTCATCCCCATGGTTTTGCGGTATTTCAAAATTATTTTGACAATTTAATTCACTAATTGTTCCCCATCTTTTACTACTTGCAAATAGATTATTTCCAAAAAATGATAGTGTTGTTGTATTTGTAAGTCCCGCTAGATGCATAGGACCCGTTGAAGTGCTAACAAATAATTTTGAAGCTCCAATATATAAAACAAAATCAAAAAGAGATTTAAAATCATCACGAATCAAAATCTCAAAATCTAAATCTTTAAGTTTTGACTTTAAGTCTTCCTTTCTAGAGCCATCATCTGGACCAAACGTAAATACAACTTCATATTTACAACTAGCAACTTTGGCAAGTTCTAAATACTCATCAATTGTTAAATTTCCATCGCTACTTCCACCAAATCCTATATGAAAAACGACCCTATGTTCGCGTTTATTTGTGGTTTTTAAAAGTGGTTTTTCAAAATCCAATTTAAGAGAATTGTCAAGTCCCTTTAGTAAATCAAGATTGTATTCCCACTCCCTTTTTTCAACCAAACTTCTCCTTTGTTTGATGGTTTTATTGAAAAATATTTGTGCAATTTTGGTAGCTGGTGATATTCTCAAAGGAATCCTTGCCAAAAATAGTGTAAGCCCCAATTTAAAATCGATATATCCGCTGATGCTTACATCTGGTTTAAACTTATTTATCCTTTGGAGTAAAACAAAACTATCCTCACTATATTCAATGACATCATCAATAAAATCAAATTTTTTACATAAATCAACATTAATTTTACTAACCAAAAAAATAATCTTATGGTTAGTCTGTTCTTTTAAAACCTTAGCCATAGGAAGAGCAGTGATAAAGTCACCTATTTTATCGTGTCTGGTTATTAAAATTGTCATTTTTTATCTTTTTTATTCTCAAGATTTAATTCATACAGCTTTATGTATTTATAAAAATTTGTAACCATATGGGAAAATGAAATTACAAGTCCAGCATAGCCATCTAAAAATCCTCTTTTAAAAATATATGTTTTTATAAAAGAATATTTACCATTTAATAGAGCTTTTATTGGGCTTGAGCTTTTTTTACCAACATTGTTTTTAGCAAAAAGTGTAGAGTAGTGATCTGCTTTTTGGATAAAACTAGAAATTGAGTCATAGCTATAATGTTCCATATTTCCAACAAGCAACTCAATCTCTAATCCATCAACAATAATATCCTCGTGAACATCATTGTCGTTGTATCTTGTGATTTTTTTATTGTAAACTCTTTTAATTTTTTGATTATTCCAGCCACAATATTTGATTTGTATATCTTTATAAAAAGCTTTAAAATTTAGCTGATATACTTTTTTATCATCTAAAACTTTAGTTTTTAGAGTCTCTAACAAAACCTTATCAACAACTTCATCGCTATCAACAATGATAATCCAATCATTTTTGGCAAAAGTTGAGGCATAATTTTTTGTCCAACCAAACCCTTTAAATTCCCCACAAACCAAATTTACATTTGAAAATTCCCTTGCGATGTTTAAAGTATCATCACTTGAACCATTATCATAAACCACAACATCATCAAAATCAGCCAATGCTTTAAGTGTATTTCTTATAGTTAGTTGATTGTTTTTTGCTAAAACTACTGCGCTTATATTCATCTGTTACCCAATATCATTTTTGTAAATGTTTTAAATTTATATTTTAAGATATTTATTGGACTAAACACCTCATAGCCATTTTTAAGATTATCCCCATCAACTCTATAAATCACACCTCGAACACCACCAAAATCTCTATTTATTCCATTTCCGATTCTAAAGGGATACTTGTAATGTTTTAGTGTTTCATCAAGCACTTCTTGATTGTATTTACCAAATGGAAACACAAAACTATCAACCACAACGCCCAATTTGTCCTCCAAAATCTCTTTTGATTTTGTTAATTCTAGTGTTACATCGGCATCATCTTCAGTTAAGTTTTTATGTGAATAAGAGTGTGATGCGATCTTTACTAAACCACTTTGTATCATCTCTTTTAGTTCACTATATGTACAAAAAGTTCCATTTTCAAAATTCAAAAACAGATGATTATGTTCGTAATTTAATCTTTTTTCATCCCCAAATGGACAATCATCTAAGATATATTTAGGGACAACAGCTAAAAGTGCTTTTAGTTTAAACTCTTTTAGCAGTGGAAAAATAAGTCTATAAAAATCAAAATAACCATCATCAAAAACCAAGCAAATCGGATTTTTTTCCAATTTTGAAGATGGAAATTGGGTATTAAAATTTTTAGAAATATACTCTAAATGCTCCCTAAAAATAAGGTAATCATTACTACATCTATCACTATTTAGATGATGATACATCATACTAATCAACAACTTCAATCCCTTTTAATCTTTTTTTCATATTTATCTTGCTTTTGTGTTTATGGGAAAACGAAAGTGCGATTTTTATACACTCATCCGAATCTTTGCTTATAAGATTAGAATACTCATCTGCAACAACACTCAAATCCTCATCTCTCATCCAAAGTTTTGAAAAATTTTTCAATCTATCTTCTGTGCTAAGTGGAATAAATTTCATACGATTAATATCCACAATTTTAAATCTATACCCATCATCTACTTTTTTAACCAAAATATTTCCAGGTGAATAATCATAGTGTAAAATATTATTTTGATGAAGCTCAAATGTAAATTTAGCAAACGCCCTTAGCAATTCATTTTTGGCTTCAAAATAACTACTAATCAGTGGTTCTCTTATTGTAAAATCATATTTAAAATTTTCACTTATAAAATAACTTTCTTCTAAAAGACCATTTGCATAAAACTCAATAAAGCCGATTGGCTGTGGTGTAAAATCTCCAATTTTCAAAGAATACTCGTAAGATTTTTTTGCTTTACTTGATTTAAAAAATGAATAAGCAAAACGATTTATAATATTTGGAACTTTAAAAGATTTTACAACAACATCAAGATTATTAAAATTTATCACTTTTAATTCATTTCTTGCTTTATGGATTGTTTGATTGTTTTTTTTGAAATTATCTTTTATATTTAATAAAAACTCTTTAAAACTAACTTCATAATTTGGATTTATTGTGTATTTTGTCATTGGAGGATTGTACCAAAATCATACTTTAATACTTTTTTCAATGAGGTTAGACAAAGAGTTTTCAACACATTTTGGCTAAAATCGACAAAAATTAAAAAGAAGATAAAGATGTCTAAAAATATACTTGAACTTTGCCTCTCACCTGACCTTGGTGGATTGGAACTTTTTGTATCAACTTGTTTTAATGATTTTAAAACAAAAACAAACTGTAAAATCTCAATTGCACCAAACAGTAAACTAGATAGTTATCTCGATGAAAATGATAAATTTTACATCAAAAGAAATAAGCTTTTTCCAATATTCCCTGCATTAAAACTTGCTAAATTTATTGATGAGAATAATATCGATATTATCCATTTTCATTGGACAAAAGATATAAATCTTGTGGTTTTAGGGAAAGTTTTTAGTAGGAGAAAACCAATAATTGTCCAATCAAGACATATGACGATGACAAGATTTAAAGATGATTTTTACCACAAATGGCTTTATTCAAAAATAGATAAAATTCATGCAGTCACCTATCAAGTAAAATCTCAACTAGAAAAATTTATCCCAAAATCTATCTTACCAAAAATAGAGATGGTGCATATTGGATGTGAAGCTTCAAATATCAATACAAAAATAGTAGATGAGTTAAAAGAGACTTATCATCTTAGTGGCAAATTTGTTGTTGGTATTGTTGGGAGAATCGAAGAGGCAAAGGGTCAATATTTAGTTATTGAGGCGATATCAAAACTAAGACATCTTCCAATTATTGGGCTTATTGTTGGAGATGCCATGGATAAAAATTATCTAAATGAACTAAAAGCGAAAGTTCAAAAATTGGGACTTGAGGAGAAAATAATTTTTACAGGTTTTACCAAAGATGTAAATGAACATATACAACTTTTTGATGTTAGTATTTTAGCTACACCAAAAGAAACGTTTGGACTTGTCGTAATCGAAGCGATGGCGAATGGTATTTGTGTGTGTGCAACAAACCAAGGTGGACCACTTGAGATTATTGATGATATGGTTGATGGGTTATTGTTTCAAAGAGATAGTGATAGCATAAAAGAGAAAATCGAGCTACTTTACACAAATAGTGAACTTAAAACAAAACTTGCAAATAATGGAAAATTAAAAGCTGACAAACTTTTTAATAAAAATATGCAGTTAGAGAAATTATATGGGGTACTAAATGAAGGTTAGTCTAATAATAGCAGTTTATAAAGATGTTGTGGCACTTGATCTAATCATACAGTCGCTAAAAAATCAAACATATAAAAATTTTGAAGTGATTATCGCCGAAGATGGCAAATCTGATGAGATGGCAAAATATATCGCAACCATTGAGGGACTTGAAGTTTATCATCTAACACAAGAAGATGTTGGTTGGAGAAAAAATAAAATGCTAAACAAAGCTATAAAAAAAAGCTCAACAGAATACCTAATATTTATAGATGGGGATTGTTTACTTGATAAGAGATTTATCGCCGAACACGTCAGGTTAAAATCAAAAAAAACAGTTCTATGTGGACGAAGAACAGAGCCAGGTGAGTTGTTTAGTGATTTATTAAGAGCAAAAAAAATTTCACTTCAAAAGTTTCTAGATAACTACATAACAAGTTATTTTAAGCTTAAAAAAGACAATACGAGACATTATGAAGAGGGAATATACTGCAATCCAAATTCTTGGATTGGAAAACTTATTTCATTAAAAGCTTCAAAAAAAGAAGCTCATCTTGTTGGCTGTCATTGGTCGTGCAATAAAGATGATATACTTGAAATAAATGGCTTTGATGAGGATTTTGAGCTACCAACAACTGGAGAGGATACAGATATTGAAAGACGAATGAGACATTTTGGAATAAAAATGAAATCTTGTAGAAATTTTGCAGTAATGGTTCATTTGTACCATAAAAAGAATTTTAATCAAGATATTTCAAACCAAACTCAAAAACTAATGGAAACCAAAAAAGATGAGTTTGTTTGCAAAAATGGAATAATCAAATAGACTATGTAACTTTCTTGAATCTTTCAATCTAAATTATTAATGTACAGAGAGATATCCAAATGCCTACCAAAATGCCTCCATTCATCCCTTACTCTTGTATCATTTTTAAACCTTTCAATACAAATATTTGATTTAAAATCATAGTCTTTAGATGTAAACATAAGTTTATTTTTAAATTCCAAATCATCAAATCTCTTGCCCAAAGAATAATCAAAAAGATCGCCATCACTAAATTTGAATATAATCTTATTCAGATCAATCCTATCACATCGATTTAACCATTTTTGTCTAGCTTCCTCTTTTGTTTTATAATGCAAAAAATTTACTTCATATTTTCCATCTATCAAGCCTATTGGATAGTCTATTTGATAAATATTTAATCTCTTCATTTCATCGATATATTTTGATTGACCATGTTCAATAAATGATAAGTTATACAATTTTTCAACTGAAAAGTTCTCCAAAAGTTCAATATAATCAGGTGCAAAAATCATAGAATTGATAAAAGGTGACCGATAAGGCAATCCAAATTTCTTGTATATAAAAGTTCCCCAACAATTATTTGAAATAATTGTAAAATTCTTGTTTCGTAATGAAATACGACTTATTCTTGATTTGATATATTTTTCAAAATTTCTTAATATCTCTATTCTCATTTTTTACCCTATCTACTTTCTTCTAGTATCATTAAAAAAGATAGTTTGTAATTGTACAATACGAATTGTCTTGTCCATATAATTACCTTTGTATAATTTTATGCCGCACAAGTCATTAAATACATTATAAAATTTCAATCCACAAATCTCTTTTAATATTAATCTAAATTTATTCTTTTTGTATTAGAATAGAATTTATCTTTATTTTTATTTAAAAGAAAAACCAATTTTAACTTATCCATGATTTATTTTTAAGCGTATATTATATCATTAAATTGGGTAGCAAACATTTATCAGCCTCAGAAAGCAACGATAGTCTTAAAAAATAATCAAGCATGAGAATTTTTTGATTTATTTGAGATGCTTTTTCTCAACAATGCTTGATTTTTGTTTTTTTAATTTCTTTTTGGCATATCCGCTTAGTGTATTGCTTACATGTTGTCTGTATTGCACCAGGCAATCATCATAATAATGCACTCCATTTAGTGCAGCAGCATTAGCTGCAATATAAGCATCAAAATAAATTATTTTAGTAAAAGGAAATAGATACTCTAAAATCTCTCTTTTAAACAACATAGCATGAGTTGAGACTATATTACCAAAGAGAAAGTTTAGACCAATTTGGAAGCTAATGAAATTGTTTCTTAGTTTTTATGATAGTGTTTTATCTAAACTTTGCCCGTTTTCATCCGCCAATAAAGAATTTGCATAAATCAGGCTACTATCCCCGATATGACTTAGTAGTGACTCTAATTTATCAGCTTTCCAAATATCATCTTGATCACAAGATGCTATAAAATCGGAAGTTGCTTTTGACAAAATAGACTCAAAGTTTTTCATAAATCCAAGATTTGTTTCATTTACAAAAATCTTTAATTTAATATTTATTGATATATTTTTGTAATTTCAACAGCATTATCAATTGAGCAATCATCTTGCAATATTACTTCATAGGATTTGATTGTTTCATTTAACAATGAAGCTAATTATTCATGGAGATATGTTGATCTATTGTATGTTGCAATGCAAATTGTTATACAAATACTATTCGCTTTCATACCATTGCAACCACTAATAATTTAAGTTAAACATATAAAATTGATGCGAAAACACTTAACTTAATGAATACCAAATTAGACAAATTTATTTGTAAAAATGGAATAATCAAGCTTTAACCGCTGATTCATTCCATTTTATTGCCAAGATTCCAACAATAAAACACCAAAGTGCTATTGTAAATTGTTTCATCCATAAAGGGTCACCAACACAACTAAAACAATATATCGCCAAAAAGACAACACCGAGCTCCTTTGTTGTTTGGTTTTTTAAAGATACCCTAATGATTTGAAATAAGATATTTAACATCAATAAAATTCCCACAATCCCACCTTCAATAATAACCATAAGATATTGGTTATGAAAATGATTGTGCAAAATAAACTCTTTTACTGTATCAGAAAATGGCATAACTTTTTCATCAAAAACTTTTTGTGATGAGCCAACAGAACCACCAAGTCCAACACCAAAAATTGGATCTTTTTTAAAAATCTCATATCCTGTCATAATAAAAGCGATTCTTGATCCCCATGAGCCATCATAATTTAGATTTTGTATCATTGCTAAATCTTGTTTTGTATCTAATATTCTTTTTTGAAATGTATTGCTAAGTGAGAAAGCAACAAAAAATACTACAACCAAGCCAATAATAGAGCCAATAATCGCTTTTATCGTAAGCTTATAATGTAAAATAAAAATAGCAATAAATCCAATTAAAAATGCTATTTGTCCAACGCGACCTGGTGCCAAAAATAAATTTCCAGTAACAGTACAAAAGAAAAGTCCAAAAATCACTTTTTCTTTTATGGTATAATCTTTAGATATAACCCTACTGAGTAACAAAATTGAAGCAAAAGCCAAGAAAATACTATAATCTATATGCATCATAAATGGCGATAGATATTCTTTTGTTGCATATTTAGCACTCCATAAATCAAAAAATACACCATAAGCAATGATTTCAGAGATAAAAATACCAGCCAAAAAAGCAGAAAGAATAAGAGAGACTTGCTCTTTTTTTAATTTTGTTGCAAAAACAAAAAGGATAAGCCAATAAGAGTAAAGTCGAGCCATATTTGCCCCCTCTTCTGTGTTGCTACTCCAAAATAAACTAATAAAGATATATCCCAAAAAGATAGTGATTGATAAAAGAATTGGATTGTTTTTGATGTCGTTAATTTTATCTCTTATGTGTCCATCAAAAAGCCACACAAGAGGTAATACGATAACAAAAAGGCTTATCAAAGCCCTACTAATTGGTAAGATAAGTGCAAAGGCAATTGCACTATAAAAATAAAAATTTTGGTTAACTTTCAATCTATATTTCCTTTTTTTACTATATGCTTATAACAATAACACTCAACCATAATAAATTATTTTAAAGCCTAAAAACTCATCTCATAACTTACGAAATTCACTTTTTCACCATTCAACTTTTTCTCAAAAAGGTAATTTATCTTGTATTGAAATGTTTTAGAAAAGGCAAAGCTTGTGTCAAGTGCATAATAAGAATTTGGCTCAATCACCTTATAAGCGCTCTTTGGTGTTAGGTATTTTAATTTTGTTTTTACAAAAACATCATCAAATTCACTCCCAACCTCTACAAAATGTAGATTACTTTCAATGTTTGCATTTACTTTATCTCCAAACCAATTACCTAAAACAGTTGAGCCATTTTTGTATCCATTTTTATACAGATGATGAACATACCACGCCTCTCCAATATCTAAAAATTCATACCTAAAGGATGAGTTTTGTGTAAAAGTTGGCAAATAAAATCCAAATCCTTGTACAACATTTCCGAGTTTATAATTCCCACCATTTGTATCTTCACCACTGTAAGTAGCATACAAAGAAATATCTTTTCCAAAAAACTTATCATTGTATTTAAAATTTAAACTAGCTTGTTGGTTTCCTGTTTCATTATCTGTATTCAGGTTTTCATTAGTATTATCATTGCTAACTGGGTCAATAAATGCGCCCCAAATATCACTGGCACTAGAACTTCTAGGACCTCCGCCAAATTGAAATGTTCTATCAAGTGAAACTTCAACTCTATCAATTGGAGAAAAATCAAGGTGCATTCCAAGAAGCCGTGGACTCCCAGTGTGATCAGTTCCATCATATAAAATCCCATCAGTTTTCTTTAATTTTGTCAAAAAAACTTCATAATTAATTGAACCAAATGAAAAAGGTGTGTTGTTTGAAATTGTAATTGACGGTGAATTTATTGCATTTTTTGAGATAAGCAAAGCACCATTTTTAAACGAACCATAATAATGCTCTCTAAAACCAACATCAAGTTGAAACATATCAATCCCAGCAGATAAAAAAGTACTATTTGTAGCAAATTTTAACCTACTTTCATCTTGATAAATCGCCCCTTCAAGTGAGCCTTTTAGGTATTCATTGATGTTTACAAAATAACTACCCTCCAAAAGATAACTATATTTTGTATCTTTACCACTCTCATTTGATAGCTCACTTTTATTATCACTTAAAGATAAAGTTATTGATAAATTATCTTTTACCAATATCTCCTTGTTTTCAACTTCTTGTGTTTTTTGCAAAATTTTATTGTAAAGCTTTGGACTAGTTAGTTTTATCATTTCATTGTATTTTTTTACCATCTCCAAAGAGTACGGCATTTTAGATGTTGGCATATTTGTTAAAACAGCCATTTTCTCTACATCATCGCTTATGCTTGAATCAATTGGTAAATAAAGTGAAGCCCCAAAAGATAATATTGGTAGAAATATAAGAAATCTTTTCACACCATCTCCTTACTTATTTTTGATTTTATTTGGTTGTAAACCATCTCCACACTAATCTCTTTCATACAAAGATTGTTATTACAATTTTTCATCGCATCAGTTTTATAACAAGGGCTACAATCTTTTTGAAGAGAAATAACATTTACACTATTTGTTGGGCTTTTATATGGACTATCAACGACCACATCATTTGGTCCCATAAGGACAAAAACCGCACAATCAACAGCAGCAGCAATATGCCCAATAGCTGAATCTGTACAAACAACACAAGAAGCATTTTTTACAATTGTATTTAATTCAAGAATATTATTTTTCCCGACCAAATCTATTGTATTTTGTGGATATGGCTTTAATTTTTCAAAAAAATTACCCTCCCCTTTTGCTCCAACTATTACAATATTAAATTCAGATGAAAGCTTAGCCATCAACTCTATCCATGAGCTGTTTTCCCAAGCTCTATAATTTATCCCACCCCTGTTTACATGGGAATTACTAGGTGAAATAACTATATAGTTACCATTTAGTCCAAATTTATCTTTTACCTCTTTAAAATCTTTAGTTGCAATTTTTGGGAAAGATTTTTCTAAATTCTCTTTTGAAACTATATTTTGTAAAAATAACTTTTGTACCGCTCCACGATTGAGTTTTTTGTTTTCTATCACATCATCAATTTGTGAGCCGATTTTTTTATCGGCAACAATCTTAGTAATTAAACTTTTAAACTGTTTACCATACTCAAAATTTATCAAAATATCATAAGGATTATTTTTTGAAGCTTTTAAAATATCTTTTTTTTCACTACTAAATATTATTGGTAATTTTTTGTATTTAAGTGGGAAAACCTTATGTATTCGTTTATCACCATTAAAAAGTGTCCCACTTGATGGTGTACAAACAAAATCAATCAACACATTTTCACCAAACTCAAAAATCAAAGCATCAATAACACTTGTGGCATAAACTAAATCACCGAGTGCTCCACACCTAATAACTAAAATTCTTTTTGGATTGTTGTTTATCAATTTTATTATGCCTAACTTATTTTTTTAAGTTTGAATAATACCAAAACATAGCTTTTGTATAAATTTCAATTCTCTTCTTAAAAGTTTAAAAAAAAGTAGCTATACTAAAAAAGTTTTTTAAAAAGGGTTGGCTTTGTTTAGATATTTTTTATTTATATTTTTTCTTTTAACGCAACTTTATTCAAATGATAAATTTGATAAATATTTTGTTGGAGCTGGGATACAATACAACATACCGCCACTTTTACTTAAAAATATTGCAAAAATTGAGAGCAACCTAAATCCAAAAGTTGTTGGTTTAAATAAAAACGGTACAAAAGACTATGGACTTATGCAGATAAATACAATCCATCTTAAAAGATTAAATAAAAAATATGGTGTAGATGAAAATCAACTTATGGAGCCAAAAACAAACATCTATGCGGGTGCTGAACTACTTTCAAAAATAATCAAACAATATGGCTTAAACTTTGAATCAATAGGCAGATACCACTCAAATACTGAGGAATTTAAAAAAAAATGGAACACAAAACTCATCAAAGAGCTAACATACGAACTTAAAAAATAAGAGAATAATATAAGCAACCAATGGGTATAATCAAGCCTTTTTTAAGAAATACTATTGAAAAAATAAATGTAACTATGGAGTTTATAGATGAAAAAAAAGTTTAATCAAGTTGTTATTGCGTTGCTGATTGGCGCTGGGATACTATTTGGAGCAAGTAGTATGGAAAATACTATTTTAATTGAGCAACTAAAAAAAGATAAATATCTACAAGAAAAAGTAAAAGCAGAATATCAAAAAAGTGGAACAAAATCCGATAAAACAGACACAAAAAAGATAACAAGTCAACCTAATGAAAATCAAATTAACAATGATTTAAACCAAACAACAAATGATACAAATACCACTGAAGACTCCAACGAAACAAAAAAACCAAAATATACATTAGAAAACTACTATAAAAATTTCACACCATTTTTTTATGAAGGTCATATTTCATTAGTTGAAGAGATTGAAAAAAGACAACTTAAAATTGAAAAAGAGACAACACTAGAAAGATTTGGGGTGAAGTTTTTTGAAAATACACTCCAAGATATTCTAACATCTGGTGTTCCTGATGATTATATTTTATCAACTGGTGATAGTTTAAAAATTGCCGTTTATGGCTTAAGTGAATATGATGGTGAATTAGAAATAAATAAAGATGGAAAAATAATAATCCCGCAAGTTGGAGCAATTAGTGTGCGAGGCTTAAAATATAAAGTTGCAAAGTCTACTATTTACAACAAATTAAATGCAACTTTTCCAAATACTACGATAAACATCACAATAGGAAACACTACACCATTTAGCGTAAGTGTAGTAGGTGAAGCAAAAAAGCCAGGACTATACACGGTTAATGCTCTCTCAAAAGTAAAAAATGCACTTGTTATGGCTGGAGGAATCAGTAATGTTGGAAGCATGAGAGGTATAGAAATTAGACGAAACGGTAAAGTTGTAGCTACATTTGATCTTTATGAGCTTCTAAAAGGTGGCAAAGACAATGGTGATGTTTATCTCTATCCAAACGATGTCATTTTTATTCCAACAGCAAAAAAAATGGTTTATCTTGATGGAAACGTTAAGTCTCCTGCCATATATGAAATGAAAAAAAATGAAACTCTACAAGATTTGATTGATTTTAGTGGAGGGATAAATAGCGACTCACTAAAAACTATCAAAATCTTTAGAAGCCAAAATGGAGTTAGAACACTTTTTGAAGCGAAACAAAATGAGAAAATTACACTTAGAGATGGAGATAAAATAGTTGTTGGAAAAACATCTGATGTTACAGACAATGTTGCTTATTTGTATGGAAATGTTTATAAAAACGAATCTATCTCAATCGAAAAGAATGACTCTGTTGGTAGCTTATTTAAAAGATTGATTAGTTTTTATGGGATCGATAAAGTCTTTATGTCAAATAGCGATATGGGGTATTTTTTAGTAAAAAGAGTTGATGAAAAAACTTTAGAACCTAAGATTTTATCTGGTGATTTAACAAAAGCAATAAATGGTGATAAAAATTTTGATGTGTCACTTCAAAGTGAAGATAAGATATTTATTTTTAATAAATCTATAACTCAAGATATAAAATATATCTCTATTGGTGGTGAAGTATTAAGAAGTGGAAAATTCAAATATTTTGATGGGATGAAATTAAACGATGCACTTATGGCAGGTGGAATTAAAAAAGAATCAGATTTAACAAAAATAAAAGTAACATCAGTTAAAAAAGATAACACTTATGAGATAAAATATTACAACCAAGAGATAGCAAATAAAATCAACTTAAATCCTTATGATGATATAAATATCACAAATTTTGCATCAAATGATGATTTTGAAGAGATTACTATCGGTGGCGCTGTTGTTGAGGGAGATACATTTAAATACTCAAAAAATCTAACAATAAACTCACTAATAAATCTAGCAGGTGGACTAAGACAAAATGCCAATAAAGAGGAATTTGAACTTGTAAGATACGAGGTTTCTAATGGGATTAGAAAACATAGCGTTCAAGTTTTAAACCTACAAGAAGCCCTAAAAAATAATCTTCAACTTCAACCATTTGATGAAGTGATGATTAGACAAATAAGTGGTTGGAGGGAAGCGAAAACAATAACTTTAGCAGGTGAAGTTAATTTCCCAGGTACTTACACAATCTTACCGGGAGAAAAACTCTCAAGTGTTATAAAAAGAGCTGGTGGATTTAAAGAATCTGCATTTATTGAAGGTGCCGTATTTACAAGAGTTGATGTTCAAAAAATTCAACAAGATGCTTTTAAAAAACAACTTGACAACTTAGAATCATCAATGCTGTATCTTTCAGCTCAACCAGATGAAGCTGGAAAAAGTACAAATTCAGCAGAATTACTTCAAGTTTTAGATTCTGTTAGAAAAAGAGGAGCAGAGGCAGTTATACTTGGAAGACTAGCTATAAAACTAGATAAAAACTTAGATAATTTCATAAACACTCCTTATGATATAGTTTTAAAAGCTGGTGATACACTTACTATTCCTGAAACTGAGCAATCGGTTGCAATTATGGGTGAAGTTATGAATTCAACAGCTGTAACACATATAGAAGATAGAGATATTTGGGATTATATTGAACAAGCTGGTGGACTTAAAGAGAGTGGAGATGATGAGGGAATTTTTGTTGTTAAAGCGAATGGGGAAGCAAAAAGACTTAAAAGATATTTTTTCACAGGATACTCAAATCCTAAAATTGATGCGGGAGATACTATAATAGTTCCATTTAAAGTTGATAAATTTAGCGGTCTAAAATTTGCAAAAGATATAACAAGCATCATCTACCAAATAGCAGTATCAGCAGCTGCACTTAAAACAGTTGGAGCGCTTTGATGGAAACTAAAATACAAAATTTAGAAAATACAACACATATTCAAAACGAAGATGAGATTGATTTAAGGGAATTAGGGAAAACAATAGCTAGATACAAATGGAGTATTTTACTATTTACACTAATTGTAACAAGTCTTGCTATACTGTTTGCACTATCAAAACCAAATGAATATGAATCAAAAACACTTCTTATGCCACAAGAAAGCTCTAAGCCTAGCCTTGGTGGAGGATTAGCTGCCTTAGCTGGTATGGCTGGTGTTGATGTTGGTGGAGGTGGTGCGCCTGGTGCTGAGGAGTCATTTAATGCTCTTTTAACAAATTTTGATTTTATGAAAACATACATTGAAAAATATGATATTCACAATAAATTAGATAGTCATCAATCTATAAAAAATTACCAATTTGCACTTGGATACGATAAAATATATACTTTTTTAGAGACAAAAAGTAGTGATAAAAATATCACAAAAGATGAATTGGTTTTTAATACTTTTCAAAATATCTCAAAAACTATAATGATAACAGCAGATAAAAAATCAAGTATCATAGTGATGTCAGCAAAACACAACGACCCAGTTATGGCACAATATTTAGTTGAAACTTTTTTAAGTTTCGCGAGTTCATATCTCAAAACAAAAGATATGAAAGATAATGATAAACAAATAGCTTACTACAATGAAGTGATGAAAAACACAAGTGATATTGCGCTAAAAGTGAAACTAGCTGAATTAGCCTCAGCTCTAATTCAAAAGAAAGTTCTTTCAGATGCAAATGAATTTTACAATGTAAAACAATTTACAAAACCACAAATCGCGTATGTTAAAGATAAGATTGGTCCCAAAAGAGCTTTGATTGTTGTTGTTGCTTTTGTAACATCGCTTATTTTATCAATCTTCTTGGTATTTTTAATTGAATTTATAAGAGGAGATAAAGAGGCGTTAGAGGAGATAAAAAGCGAAGCCTAACCATATAAAAAAAGTTAAAAGCACACTAAGCAACACACCAAACGCAGCGATATCTTTTGCATATTTTGCCAATATGTGAAAATCATCGCTCACCAAATCAACAACCTTTTCAATGCTTGTATTAAATACTTCGGCAATTAACGGCAGAAATAAAGAGGCAAATAGAAAAATTTTAGCCCAAAGTGGATATGGTAAAAACAATAAAACTACACTAAAAATAACAAAAAATAAAAGTTCAAGTCGAAAAGCATTTTCTTTTAATAGTACTTTAAATCCATCAACTGCGTAAAAAAAATTGTTTTTTAGTGAATATTTTGGCTTCATTGAATCCTCTTTTGGAATCGAATTTGTTTGATTTTTACCACTTTAATCCAACTTCCAAACCAATACTATTTGTTGTAAAAGTTGGCACAATTGCTAAATTTTTATAAGTTGATGTGAAATAAAAACTACTAAGTGAGCCAATCAATCCACCAACTACAACATCTCTTGTGTAGTGTTTTTTAGAATCAACTCTACTCCAACCAACATATGATGAAGCTATATAAAAAGGGAGTGCATAGTTAAGCCCATATCTTTTATGGATAAATGATGCGGACTGAAATGTGATTGAGGTATGAGCAGATGGGAAAGAATCTTCACCACTTCCATCAGGTCTATTTGCTTTTACACCGTATTTCAAGGCAGTTGTAATGCTACCATTTAGTAAAAATGATTTATAAAATTCACCTCTTCCAACTTCATCATCTACTAAATAAGTGGTTCCAAATGAAGTAACTGGGATTAAAACCAACAATATATCTCCACTTCTTTCAATACCACTTTTACTGTATAAATTAGGCTGAATAGCAAATAGACAAACAAAAAAAGTAAATATTTTTAAAATTTTTATCTTCACCTAGAAACACTCACTGGAGGATAACTTTTATAGAGTTTTTTATCATACATATCATTCAAAACAGTGATAATTGCTAGTGCTTTTTTCTCCAGCAACTCATCTTTTGTTGATGGAATCAATTTTTTATTTAGATATTTGAATGTTTGAGGTTTCATATTTGGTCCAAGAACTGAAACATTTTCACCAACTCTTAAGGCATATACATCATTAAATTGCATCAGGTTTATATCTTTTTTTGTTTTTGAAAAAATTGATTGCCCCAAGATTGGATAACCAAAATCAACACCAAGTAGATCAATTGCAGTAGCTAACACATCAGGTTGCGATGCTTGATTTTCATATTTCATACTTTTTAACCCATCAGCAACTATAACAGCAGGTATATGAAACATATCAATAGGAACTATATCATCACCATAAACTCTAACATTATGGTCTGCAACCACAACAAAAACAGTATCTTTATAGTATCCCTCTTTTTTAGCTAATGCAAAAAAACTTCCGATAGCAAAATCGGCATATTTGATTGCATTTTTTACACTATTTTTAGGTTCTCCTCTAACGAGTTCGATTTTCCCATCTGGTAATTCAAATGGTGCGTGATTTGATTGACTAAACATAACACTTACAAAATTTTCTTTGTTTTTGTAGTGTGTTTTAAACTTCTCATTTGCTTGAACAACTAAATCCTCATCACTTACACCCCAAGTACTTACAAATGATGGATTTTTAAAATCTTTTTGCTCAATTACAGTATCAAAACCATTTCCTAAATACCAACTTTTCATATTATCAAACCTAGCTTCTCCACCATAAATAAAACTAGATTTATACCCGTAAGGTTTTAGCAAACTAGCAACACTAAAAAAATCACTTTGAGATTTTTGTCTTTTTAAAATCCCCTCACCAGCAATAGCAAGATACCCAGAACTCATTCCAGCAAGTCCCCTGATACTCCTTGTGCCGTTTGAATAAAGATTCGTAAAAGCTAGATTCTCCTCCCCTAATCTATTTAGATTTGGCGTTAAGTTTGCCTCTCCTCCACTAAATGCTACAAATTGTGCTCCCAAACTCTCCTCTATAAAAATCACAAGGTTTTTCTTCTTAGTAGTTTTGAAATTTGATTTTACTTCTCTATAAAACTTTTTATCTTTATCAAGTGGTATATTTAAAGCTTCACTTGTAAGTTTATAAGCTTCCTCAAGCCCTATTTTTCCGTATTTTTCAATTAGTTTTGTATTGTTTTTTTTATTACTATAATAAGCACTTCCGATTGAAAAAAGTGAATTTTTTGTTATCTCATTTATTACTCGATTTTCACTATAAAGCGCATCTGATATATTTGCAGGACGATGACCAAATGATGATCTAATACCAATAAAAAGCACTATTAAAAGTGGAAAAAGTAACAAAAATCTATACAAATATTTAGTTTCAAAAGCATCTTTAAAGTCTATAAATTTTGATTTAATAAAGATATATCCAACCATAAACATCAAAATAAAAGTTAACAAAAGTGCTACCTTATAATCTTTTAACATCAAAGAGACTACCTCTTTTGGGTACTCCAAATACTCTACAAAAAGGTAATTTGGTCTTACATCATATTGGGCAAAAAATGGAATTGTTGCACACTCAATATAGACTAAAAACAAAAGAACAGACAAAAGATAATAAGTTAAAAATTTTGAAACAAAAACCGCAATTCTTTTTGGTGAGATAGATAAAATCAAAACAGGTAAAATAAAAAATATTGAAATAACAATAATATCAAGTCTAGCACCGTACACAAAGGTCAACAAACTTTCAAACAAACTAATATCATCTAATCTATCAAAATAGATACAATAAAGGGTAATTCTCCCTAAAAAAAATAATGCTAAAAATAGTAAATAACCCCTTAGTAAAACTTTTAAATAACTCATTGTTTCCCTTGTTTATATATCTCTTTGTGATACTCTTTAAATCTTTTGTGTTGCCAAAACCATTGGTCTGGGTTATTTAAGATATGCTCCCCCATAACATCAGCTTGTTTTTGAGTGAGATTTAATATTTGATTTTCCCCTTCAAAATCTTTAGCTTCAATTGGTGGATAAAATTTTGCGGTGTATGAACCGAAACTCTCCATTGTAAAAAAAAGTGGCAAAATTATCGCATCAAATTTGACTGCCAACCTTGATGAAGAATCGGCTTGTTTTACTCGGTGTCCTAAAAATTCAACATCAATCCCACTACCATTGTGTTGATCTATAACCATACCAATTATCCTATCCTCTTTTAAAGCCTTTACAAGTCCACGGCTAGCATCCCTTTTTGTTAACATTTGAGTATTGTTTCTAGTTCGTGTATTATCTAATTCGGAGTTTAGGTATTTGTTATTCATCGGTCGTCCAACCATTGTTGTTGGAAGATATTTTAGCGGAATAAAAGTATTTCCATACTCCCAATTTCCATAATGTGCTGTTATAAGGATAATTTTTCTTTTATTTTTGATAGCTTCTTCTAAAAAATTTCCATTTTCAACTTTGATTTTTTTTTCAAATCCATCTAGTCTTAAAGTTTGATTTTCAACAAATTCATAAAGATTATAGATTAGATTTTTATAACTATTTTTTACAATCTCCCATTTTCTTTGTTCACTCAAAGTATCTTTAAAAACCATATCAATATTTGCTTTTGCGTATATTTTATGCTCACGATTTAGGTGAAAAACAAGCCAAGCTACAAAGTCAAGAAATACTTTAACTATATTTTTTGGAAACAACAAAACAAAAAATTTAAAACTTTTATAAAGGAGAAATAGTAAATAATCTATCATTTAATAAGCCCTCTTGCGATATCTACAATATCTTTTGGCTCAATTTCTCCAATAGTGAAATCATCATTATCTAACCTTAAAGGGTTTACTGTACTTTTTGATTTTATTGTTTTATTGATAGTTGTTTCATAACTATTTCTAGTATGTGGTGTGTTTCCAAAAATTGTAATCGATGGGATATTTAAACCCCAAGCTATATGTGTTGGACCAGTATCGCCACCAATTACAAGTAAAGAGTGTTCTATTTTTTTAATTAAATCACTCAAATTCCCTTTTGTATCAAGTGTAATAAAATCGCTATTTTGGCTCAGCCAAAGTGCTGTTTCATATTCACTTTCATTTCCAAACACAACTAAAATATCTTTTTTAAGGATATTTGCAACCTCTAAAAACTTCTCTTTTGGATAGATTTTATTTGGTTTTGAAGCTCCAACAACAAAAATAATATATTTTTTATCGTTCAAACATTTTGTATTTGAAAACAAAAATGGCTTTTTATTTAAAATATCATCTTTTACCACCCTAATACCAAGTGGCTCACATATAACTTTTAAATTTCGCTCAATCACATTTTTATCATAAGGGATATAAACCTTTTTGTCATAAAAAAATGATGCTAACTTCTCCCTGATGCTATCAATATCAAATCCCAAAATATAGCTACCGACAACTCTGCTTCCTATGATTTTACTAACTATTGCTGATTTTAGAAGCCCTTGAGCATCGATTACTACATCGTAATTATTTTCTCCATACTGATTAATAAGTTTTAGTTGGGTAAAAATTTCTCTTTTATTTTTTTTAATAGATTTTAGATTTATTGGCAAAATCTTATTGATATCTTGATTGTTTTCCAAAATTCCTTTAAAACTATCCTCAACAATCCAATCAATCAAACAAGTTGGAAATTCTCTTTTTATAAATTGCAATGCCACCATTGCATGGATGATATCCCCCATTGCCGAGAGCTTAATGATACAAATTTTCATACTACCATTAAACCCTAAACTAAAAATAAAACCCAAAGGGTAAGATGGAGTAAAATAGCAAACATAACAGCGGTTGAACCCAAATCTTTACTACTTTTTGCCAAAGGGTGTATATCTTTTGTTACTAAATCTACAACATTTTCCAATGCACTATTTAAAAGTTCAACAATTAAAATTAAAATTGCACTCATTAAAAGTGCAATTTGTTGGTAATTTTCAAAATTCACAATAAAAATAGCAGGGACAATAAACACACCACATAAAAGTTCTAACTTAAATGAATTTTCAGTTTTAAGGGCATGTCTTAAACCATCAAGCGCATACTTAGTATTTTTAAATAGATGATATTTTGGTTTATTATTCATATTTATCTTCGCTTTTTAGTGCCTCATCATCTTTTAGTGACCCAATACCAGCACCATTAAATCCGAGTGCTTTTAACCTCTCTACAAGTGGTGGATGGGAGTAGTGAAAAAATATATATATCGGATGGGATAATGGAAATGATTTATTTTCATTTGCTAACTTTAAAAGTGCATTTACTAAATCCTCTTTGGATTGCATATCACTTCCAAACCTATCAGCCGCGTATTCATTATGTCTACTCATAGCAGAAATCAAGGGCATCAAAAAAAATGACAAAATAGGTGAAAACAACATAAATACCAAAATTATCGCGTACGGTTCATTTGAAAGTCCGAGTCCTAAAAATACCTCATCAGGGAGATTTCCAAAAATAGCAAAGAATACAAACATTACAAATCCCATAATCCCTATATTTTTTAGAATATCTCCATTTTTAAAGTGTCCTAATTCATGTCCAAGTACAGCCAAAAGTTCATTGTGTGAAAGTTTTTCTATCAAAGTATCAAACAATACAACCCTTTTTGTACTCCCAAGTCCACCAAAATAAGCATTTAGACGATTATCTCTTTTGCTAGCATCAACACTAAAAACACCACTACTTTTAAATCCTACTTGATTTAATAGATTGTTTATTTTTTCCTCTAATTCACTATCACTTAGTGGACTAAACTTATCAAACATCTTATCTCTAATCACAGGGTAAAGCATATTTATAAGGATAATAACACTAAAAATAAAAGCAAACCCAACTAACCACCAAGATGGTAGATTTTCTATGATAAGTGATAATCCAACTATAACCAAACTACCAAAAATAAAAAATAATGCGCCACTTTTAATTGTATCTTTTAGAAAAAGCTGTTTTGTCATATTTGAAAAACCATATTTTTTATCAATTATAAAAGTGCTATAAAGTTCAAACGGTAAACCTAAAATCCAATTTATAATTATAAATCCATCAATAAACAAAACAGCCTTAGCAAATCCATCATAACCGTTTGTAAGCTCATCTAAAGCCACAAGTCCAAAACTAATCCACATAAAGAAAAGGACAAAGTCGTAAAGAGTTGCAAGCAAAGAGAGTTTGTTTGATTCGACACTATAATCTCCAGCTACTTTAAACCTGTCACTACTTAAAATTACAGCGTCTCCCTCTTTTGCTTTTTTTACATAATCTATCTGCATAAATGTTGTGTAAAAATTTACTAAAAAATATATACAATATAAAGCTATAGCGACTTCTAACATTAATCCCCTTTTAAATACAATTTATTTTTTCTTATCGTTAACTTGATTTCTTTTATTTTTATCAAGCTCTTGATAAAACTTATTGAACTCTTGAACCAACTCGGTCTTATCTGAAATATAAATAACCTCATAATTCTCTTCAAATGTCTCATCACTCCAATTAGCACTTCCAAAAATAACAGTTTTTTTATCTATAATTGCCATCTTTACATGGAGTTTATCTTTTATCTTAATAGTTTCAACACCATCTACAAAATCAGCTTTTTTCTTATAATAAAAAACTTTTACCTTAACTCCCCTTTGTGATGCTTCATCAAGAAGCCTATTAAATCTCTGATAACTAAGATTGTACATAGCTATGTCAATACTCTCTTTTGCATTTTTGAGCTGATTTTCTATCTCTTTAACCGCATCTTTTTTATTATTTGGAAGAAAAAATAGTTTATCTGCTCCAACTAAACCACTGACCAACAATACAGCAACAATAAAAATCTTAATCATGTGTGACACTCCAATAATGTTTTATTTGGATTGGTTATATAGCCATATCCATTGTATAAAGTGTAGATACCATATATAACTACACTCAGTGCTGCTAGTTTTATCATAATATTTCTAAAATTTGATTTATTAAATAAACCAACAAAAAAACCTAATGAAAAAAGTGCTGGGATAGTGCTAAGCCCAAAGATAAACATAACTAATGCACCACTTAAAGTATCCCCTGTACTAGCAGCAGTTATGGCAAAAAAATATACAAACCCACAAGGTAAAAGTCCATTTAAAAGTCCCAACAGATAAAAACTAACTAAAGTTTGGCTCCCTAAAAGTAACTTAAAATTTCTTTGATACCAAGTTGTTTTTGATACAGAGTGCTCAATAAAAGTTAAAAATTTTATTTTTCCAAGTAAAGAAAATCCAGTTAAAACCATAAATAAACCAGCTACAAATAAAAGTGTGCCATTTGCCATATTTGAAAATGAAGCAACCGAACCAAGTGTCCCAAAAATTGCCCCAAGCAATACATATGTTGTAACCCTTCCAAATGAGTACAAAATATGAGCTACACTCTCTTTTGTTTTTGAAAAGTTATCTCTGATTTTTGTACTGCTATAAGCTATAACAATCCCGCCACACATACCTACACAGTGTCCAAATGAACCCAAAAATGCAATGGTGACAATTGAGATAATATCTATCGTTTCCACTATTTTTCACCTCTTAAAAGGGCTGATTTTATTTGTGGATTTTGAAGATGTTCTCCTCGTGCCATATGTAAAAACATCTCATCAAAACTTATAAAATTATCTTGTTTGTACTCATAAGCTCCAAACCCATATCCCATAGGTGTTGTATCTGTTCGGCTGTACCAAGCTTTTTTCCCATCTATATATTGTTTACTATCTAAGCTCATCACAAAAATAGTAACTTCATCTTTAAATGATTTAGTTTTTAACCAATTTGCCATGCCACCGTGATCGTGAAAAAACCAAGTTTTACCATCATTTGAAACAACTTGTGAAACAAAATTCAAATCATTTATCGCCATTCCGCAATCACTATCTTGATATTTTCCAACTTCAACTTTATATGGAATTTTTCCAATATTTCCATTTTCGACAACAACTAGATTTTGATTTTTTGCCATCACAATAAACAAAACAACGATAAATAAAATCAAACCTATTATAAAAATAAATTGTTTATATATTTTTGTTTCTATTTTGTTTTCCACTAATTATTACTCAATTCATATTTATTTAGTTGATTTTCACGGTGTTCAATAACAACCTTGAGATCTAAAATAATTTTTGCTTGAGATTTTACTTGTTCACTTAATCTGTAAATCTCATGTGTTTGTTTTTCAAAATCTATATCAGATTGAGTTGTTTTTTCATTGAGAAGGGCAGTTTGAATTTTTAGAGATTTATTCTCCTCAAAAAGATTAAAATAGTGTTCTTTTGCTGCTTTTTGAATATCTAATTTCTCTTTTTGAAGATTTTTGATTATCTCTTCATAATAATCAGTTTGTTTTAGAAGTTTTTTATTTTGTGATGTTGCTTTTGATGAGCTATCTTCTAATAACCCAATATAATCTTCATTATATAGTTTATTTTCTAAACCAACTATTTGTCTTTTTAGCTCCATCTCTATTTTTTTTTGTTCAAGTGTAATTTGTCTGATATAAGCTTTGTATCTCATTTTTTCATTTTCTTCATTTGTAGTTAAAAATTGGATTGCCATATAGCCAGTTATTTCACTATCAAAATCATCATAAATCGGTAAAATATTTGCAGATACAAAATAAACATCGCCATCTTTTGTTTTATTTTTTAGTTTACCGCTCCATTTTTGACCACTTCTGATAGTCTCCCACATCTCTTTATAAAGATCATTTGTTGTGTCACTATGTTTGATAATATTGTGATTTTTCCCAATAAGTTCATCTTGCGAGTAACCAGTAATTTCGCAAAACATATCATTTACAAAAGTTAAGTCACCAAACAAGTCTGTTTTTGAAACAATTGCTACTTGATTTATTACATTTAAATAACTTTGTGCTTCTTTTTGATTATGCTTAGCTAGTGTCATTTGATATTGAATATAGCATGATTCTTGAACTTTTAAAATTATCTCTTTAACATTAACAGGCTTATTGGCATAATGGTAGACACCTAATTCTATTGCGCCCAATAAAAATTCTTTCTCTTGATGAGCTGTTGTAAAGATAAATGGTATCTCATTCTTTATCTCTCTGACTCCCTTTAAAAACTCCATTCCACTAAGGTGTGGCATATTTATATCGCTTATTACAACATCTATAGTTTGATAATTTCTTTTAAAATATTCTAGTCCTTGTCTACCATCTTCTGCTAGGTAAACTTTTTTAAATATTTTTAAAAGAATTGAATTTAAAGTATTTCTGGCATGTTCGTCATCTTCAGCATAAAGAACTGTTAAAGTTTTTAAAAAGTTTGGATCAAATTTCAAGGAAGTTCCTATTTTATGAGATTTAAGGGGCAATTATACATGAAATTTGATTAATTTTTTGCAACATTTAGTTATAATCACGCCATGTCAAATCTAAATCTATTTATCATCATATTATTATTTATTATATTGGGTGTGTTTTATTATTTAAGAAAAAAGTTATTTCCATTTTATTTTAGAAATGAAATTTTAAGAGAGTTTTACGCAAATGTACAAAAAAGGCTCCTTGAGCTTTATCCATTTATCAAATTTGAACTATCGTACATAAAAACATTAGATAAGAATTTAACACTTGACGCTAAAAAGTATCTCATTTTAGACGATGTTGTTTTACAATATATTAATTATCCATTCAAACCAAAACATCCAAAGTTTACCCCTCCATCTTCTCTATGGAGTAGTTATACATTTAATTCAAAAGTTCATAACAAAAAACTCCCAGATGATTGGCTTTTACGAAAAGGAACTATCTTTGAAAGAGACAACAAACAATGCCAAAGATGTGGCAAATCTATAAAAATCAACGATTCAGATTTGCTATTCTTGAAAGCGATTCAAAAAGGTGGGGATTATTACTTGGAAAATATGATTTTGGTTTGTCTTGATTGCAACAAAATTGAGCAACACAAAAAAGATGAAACAATTAACATAAAATATCTAAATATCAAAAGTGACTTATACGGTATCGTAAAGTAACTTTTGCTACAATTCGCGTTTCTTAAAAACAATAAAATCTCACAAAAAAGGCTTAAATTATGACTCTTCTTGATGGCAAATCATTAGCAGAAAAAATTAGAAACAATGTAAAACTTGATGTTGAGGAACTTCAAAAACAACATATAACACCTGGACTTGCAGTTGTTTTGGTTGGAAATGATGCTGCAAGTGCAGCTTATGTAAATATGAAAAGTAAAGCCTGTAAAGAAGCTGGAATTTATAGCGTAGTTCATGAGATGCCTGAAACAATCTCGCAAGAAAATATCCTTGATATTATAGCTATGATGAACAGAAATCCAAATATCCATGGTATTTTAGTTCAACTTCCCTTGCCAAACCATATCGATACAACTGCAATACTTGAAGCTATTGATCCAACCAAAGATGTTGATGGTTTTCACCCTTACAATGTGGGGAGAGTTGTATCTGGACTTGATGGATATATCCCTGCTACACCTTATGGGGTTATGAAACTTTTAGAGGAATACAATATTGATCCAAAAGGGCTAAATGCTTGTATTGTTGGAGCTTCAAATATTGTTGGTAAGCCTATGGCTACACTTCTACTAAATGCAAATGCAACGGTTGATATTTGCCATATTTATACAAAAGATTTAAAATCTCACACACTAAATGCTGATATTATTTGTGTTGGTGTTGGTGTTCCAAACCTTATAAAAGAGGATATGGTAAAAGAAGGTGCGATTATTATTGATATTGGTATAAACAGAACAGAAAGTGGAAAACTTGTTGGTGATGTGGATTATGAAAATGTTTGTCAAAAAACATCATTTATAACACCAGTTCCAGGTGGAGTTGGTCCTATGACAATTGCAATGTTACTTGTCAATACAATTAAATCAGCAAAAAATAAAATAACAAAGGCTTAAATGTATGAAAAATATTTTTTTAAAATTACAAAAAATTTATGATTGGAGCGGAAGCTGGACTGGGACAATTGTTATTGTTTTAAGTATCATATTTTTTGTAGCACAAGCTTTTGTTATACCAAGTGGAAGTATGAAAAACTCACTTTTAATAGGTGATATGTTGTTTGTGAAAAAATTTAGCTATGGTATCCCTACACCTACAATTCCATGGCTTGAAGTGAAAGTTTTACCAGATTTCAATGGCAACGGACATCTTATAGAGGGTGATAAACCACAAAGAGGTGATATTGTTGTTTTTAGATACCCACACGATGATGCAATTCACTATGTAAAAAGATGTGTTGCAACAGGTGGCGATATACTTTTTCTAAAAGATAAAGATTTATATATCCACCCAAAAGATGGGAATAGCTATGCAAAAGAGAGGTTCAAAGGATATGAATATCTTGAACTTGATGGAAAACTTTTTGTAAAAAATCCTTATGAAAAAGAACATGATGGAATTCATCATGATGAAACCATCACAAGGGAAACCTCACAACACATACAGTTGTTTGATTTTGCTCCAATTATTGTTCCAGATGGAGAATTTTTTATGATGGGGGACAACAGAGACCACTCAAACGATAGTAGATTTTGGGGAACGGTTCCTTATAAATACATAGTTGGAACACCATGGTTTATATATTTTAGCTGGGATGAAAATAAAAAAATCAGATGGGATAGAGTTTTTCAAACTCCTGCATCTTTAGAGAATACACACTATACAAAAGATAAAGCAAATCAAACAGAAGGGATATATTAATGAAATATTATATTGGAGCAGATCATGCTGGAATTGAAATGAAAAAATTCATAAAAGAGCTATTTGAAGCAAAAGGACATATTGTTGAGGACATAGGACCATTTGATACACAAAGGGTTGATTATCCAGATTTTGCACAAAAAGTTTGTGAAGCAGTTTTAAATGATAAAAGAAGTAAAGGGATTTTAATTTGTGGAAGTGGTATTGGAATGTCAATGGCTGCAAATAAATTTGAAGGGATTAGAGCTGCTCTTTGCCACAATGAATATAGTGCAAAAATGGCACGAGAACACAATGATGCCAATGTGCTGTGTTTGGGTGAAAGAGTTAGTGGATACGGAATGGTTGAAGCTATCGTGGACGCTTGGGACAAAAGCTCATTTAGTGGCGGAAGACACGAAGGGAGAGTTGAGAAAATCAATGCGTTAGCTAAAATGGGAAGTTGTAGAGTATAGATTTTCTTAGACTAAGGAGATAAAATGGTAAGAGGGACACCGCCTAGTGATTGGGTAGCGTATATTGTTGTTGGATTAACAGTAGCAGGAATGCTATTAGGAAAATACCTAATGTTTAAAAATGACAAAGGGAATAAAAAATGATAAATCCAAAAATAATTGAAAGTATTTTTAGTGCTGCTTCAATCCAAAGATGGAACGATTACCCTAGAATGGTTGATTTGGTTGAGCTTGACAAACAAGCTCACAAATTTATCATTGCTTATTTTATAGCCAAACTTGAAGATGATGTAAATTATACGCATCTTATTGAAGCTGGAATTTTTGAGTTTTTAAGAAGAGTTGTTGTAACTGATATACGACCTGATGTTTTTAGAAAAGCACTCAAGCAAAAAGGGAAAGAGATAAATAAATGGGTGATTGGTAAATTATCACCTAGTTTAAAAGAGATTGATAATGGGGCATTTTTAGCAAAATTTGAAAGATTTTTAGAAGATGAAACACTGTATAAAAAAGAGAGATTTATCCTAAAAGCCTCTTCATATCTATCTACTAAATGGGAATTTGGGATAGTTTATCAAACTAGTCAATTCTTAAATGGAATTGATGAGCTTAAAAAAGCAGTTGATGAGGAGATTGAAGACTACTATGAACTTATTGGTGTTAGAAAAATAGCACTTAATAAAAAATTAGCAAAAGTTATAGACCTTAGTGGACGACTTAGATTTCAAAAAAGATGGGCACAAACTCCAAGAATTCCTGAAACTTCAGTTTTAGGACATATGCTGACCGTTGCTATTTTTTCCTACTTTTACTCTATAAAAGTAAATGCTTGTGAAAAAAGATTGGAAAATAATTTCTTTACTGCTCTATTTCATGACCTCCCTGAAGCGCTAACACGAGATATTATTAGCCCAGTAAAATACTGCGTTGATGAGCTTAGTGAACTTATTGCAGAATTTGAAATCACAAAAATAGAAGAGGATATTTTGCCAAATATACCGCAAAACATACAAGAGGAGTTTAAATATATTTTAGGGCTCTACAATGGTAAAAAAGATGAATTTTTAAATAAAATCATCTTAGATGGTGAGATTACAAAAGTTGAAAATCTAGCTCTTTACAACGAAAATCACTACGAAGCAATAGATGGACTTGCCCTTAAACAATGTGATAAGCTCTCTGCATTTGTAGAGGCTAGCCTTTCTATATCTCATGGAATAACATCAAAAGAGTTAGTTAATGGTAAAAAACAAATCCTAGCTAGTTTACAAAATATTGATGGGGTTGATTTTAAAGAAATCGCAGAAGAGATTGACGAAGAGTTTGGTACTTCTGGTCAACGCCAAATGAAAATGGAATTTTAAAGGATTTTAATCCTCTAAGCTCCATCTTATTGTTTCCCCAGCATACATAGGAACTACAACTTCTCCAAAACCTTCATAAGCTTCTGGAACAATATAATCTTTTTTTACCAAAGTTACACTTTTGGAAGATGGTGTAAGCTCATAAATATTAATAGCATTCCCACTTACAAATTTTGCAAGATTTTCTAATTTATTATTTGATTCAAATAATTCCGCTAAAACTTGCAATGCAATCGGTGCAGTAAATACTCCAGCAGCACAACCACAAGCCTCTTTTTTGTGTTTTGGGTGTGGCGCACTGTCACTCCCAAACATGATTTTATAGTTTCCGCTAAGTGCAATATTTAAAAGCGCTTCTTTATCTTCTGGTCGTTTTGCGATTGGCTTACAAAACAAATGAGGCCTGAGCATACCACCAGCAACATCATCGAGGGTAATAATAAGATGTTGCAAAGTTATTGTTGCGTAAAGATTGTCATATTTTTGAACTAGTTCAACCGCTTCTTTTGTTGTGATATGTTCCATTATAATTTTGAGTTTTGGAAAAGCAACGGCAAGTGCTTCATAAGCACTCATAAACTCTTTTTCTCTATCCATCACAAAACCATTAGTTTCCCCATGAACACAAAGTGGGATATTAAGCTCCGCCATCGCATTGAGTGTTGGAGCAAGTGCCACCGTATCTATTGAGCTCACTCCCTCTTCGCTATTTGTAGTGATTCCAGCTGGATAAAGTTTGATACCACATATCTCATCTTTAACATCTTCTAAAAACTCTTTTGTGTAAGGCTTAAAAAACAAAGTCATAAAAGGTGTAAAATCATCACTTCCAATAGCTTCTAATATCCTATTTTTATAAGCAACTACCGCCTCTTTTGTCTCAACCGGTGGAACTAAATTTGGCATAATAATTCCACCTGCGAATGTTTTACTTGTAAGTGGTGCTACGAGTTTCAGCATATCTCCATCTCTTAAGTGAATATGCATATCGTAAGGGGAAAGAAGTGTGATTTTTTTCATAATAACTCTCTTTTATTCAATAATATTTAATTTCTACCTAATAATTTTTAGATTAGTTCGAGTACAAGACAGTGGGTATCAAGTTTACTACTGTAAATCAGATGTCCACTAACGAAGTAGTAGTGCTGATATAGAAATTATCTTAATAGCTCTAAAACTTTAGCTTTTAATTTATGTTGCGTAAAACCATACAGCTCAAAAAGTTCTTCTGCTGGTCCACTTTGTCCAAATCTATCAATTCCAACAAACTCGTCAGCAAATTTGTACCACTCCATAGAGTTCGACATCTCAACTGCGATTTTTTTAGTATTTGGCAAAATAATACTGTCAATATACTCTTTTGATTGCTCACAAAGAAGGTCAAAACAAGGAACACTTACGATATTACAAACTATTCCAAATTCACTTTCAAGGTGACATGCAGTTTGTAAACAAAGCATCACTTCACTTCCGCTAGCCATCAAAGTTACTGTTGCATTTTCTCTTTTCTTTAAAAGATACCCACCATTTTCAACATCTCCGATTTCTCTTTTATTTTTCAGAGTTTGAAGTTTTTGCCTAGTTAAAACAAATCCAGTTGGGGCATTCATAGTAAGTGCTTTTTCCCAACATTTGATATTTTCACTTGCATCTGCTGGTCTAAATGTGTAGAAATTTGGCATCGCTCTAAATTGACTTAATTGCTCGATTGGTTGGTGTGTCGCTCCATCTTCTCCGACACCGATACTATCGTGTGTCCAGATGAAATGTTGCGGGATATTACTAAGTGCTGCTACCCTTGCAGCTGGTTTTAGATAATCACTAAAGATAAAGAAAGTCGCACTGTAAACTCTAAAAAGCCCATAGATATTCATAGCATTACAAATCGCTGCCATTGAATGCTCTTTGATACCAAAGTGGATATTTCTCCCTTTTGGAAAATCCCCAAGCCCAATAAGTTCAGTTTTATTTGATGGTGCTAAATCTGCACTTCCACCTAAGAAACTTGGCACTGCTTTAGCGATAGCATTTAAAATTTTGTGGTTACTATCTCTTGTGGCAACTTGCTCATCTTCTTTAAATTCTGGATAAACAACCTTGCTATAATCAGGATTTAAAAGTGCTTCTAAAGTTACATTTTGCTCAACCTCAGGAAGATCTTTAGCTACCATTTTATCCCAAGCTTTACTTAATAATTCTCCAGATTCTATTTTGTCAAATGCTTTTTTAACATCTTCATGTACCACAAAAGTTGTTTCTGGATCAAATCCTGCTTTGATTTTAGAAGCCTTTATTTCATCGCTTCCAAGTGGTGCACCATGAGTATGGTGGCTTCCCTCTAAAGTAGCTGCTCCACGACCAATTTTTGTTTTTGCGATAATTATTGTTGGTTTATCACTACTTCTTGAAGTTACTAAAGCATTTTCAATCTCATCAAAATTGTGTCCATCAATTGTAATAACATCAAAATTTACAGCTTCAAATCTTTTTTTAACATCTTCGCTCCAAGCAATACTAATATCACCTTCAATTGAAATGTCGTTACTATCATAAATAAGTGTAAAATTTGAAACTTTTTGATGTCCTAAAGTGGCACATGCTTCGTATGAAATCCCCTCTTGTAAGTCACCATCGCCACAAAAACAATATACATGATGGTCAATCACTTTTGCCATAGGTGTATTTAAACAATGTTTGGCATACTCACTTGCAAGTGCAAAACCAACTGCATTTGCTATCCCCTGCCCTAACGGTCCTGTTGTAATCTCAACCCCATGAGTATGTTTATATTCAGGATGTCCTGGAGTCTTGCTACCTACTTGTCTAAAAGCTTTTAAATCATCTAAAGTTACATTAAATCCCCAAAGGTGTAATAATGAATAAACTAAAGAACTCGCATGCCCTCCACTAAAAACCAATCTATCCCTATTTAACCAAGTTGAATCTTTTGGACTAATTTTGAGATGTTTACTTAAAACAGTTGCTATGTCTGCTAGTCCCATAGGAGCACCTGGGTGTCCACTATTTGCTGCTTGAACCATATCGGCTGCTAAAAATCTAATTGTATCTGCTTGTTTTTTTAATATTTCTGTTGACATTTATTACCTTATTTTTATTTTTCTATTTTGTTTAAATCTTACCAAGCCTTACCATCATTTAATTCTTTAAACTTAGCAAATCTTATCTCTTTAATTTCGTTATTCTCAATCATAAATCTAACTCTTCCATCTTGAGCATATTTTGTTTCAACATCACCAGATTTAATACTTAAATGTGCACCGTCAACAACAATAATTTGTTTTTTTGTTTTATCCAGCACAATCTCATTTGTTCCCGAATACTCTTTTCTCTCTTTTGTTTCAAGGTTAATTACACCAACCCAAATATATTTAATTGGCATTATCCTTATTCCATCTGACACATTAAGTGGTGTTTGTGAATTTTGTGTTGTAATATTTGTATCTTGTGTAGTGTTAAGTTCGGTCGAATTTGTATCATTTGTAGTTTGAATAGCTTCAAGTGTTGGCTCAGGGACAATAATTTGCTCCTCTTTAATTTGCTCTACTGGAGGAACTAGCTCAGGTTGTTCACCACCTTGATTAAACAAAAATACAATAAATAAAGCAATAACTACAACAACAGAACCAATCACTAAAGCAATTTTTCTATCAACACTCAAGCCATCATCATTTCTAAATTGCTCATTTAATATAACTTTTGGTGGCTCAACTTCATCAAAGTATCTATTAGCTTCAGCCCTTAAATCACTTAAATCCATATTTAATCGACTTGATAAAATATCTATAAAACCGTTGAATTTAAATCTACTAAAAGCTTGGAAATTTTTATTTTTTATACCATCAAGATTGCTATATGTTATATAAGTTTTTGCATAAAGCTCTTCATTTGTGATATTTTTTAATATATCAAAATTATTATTCACCCCTGAACTCCCACATTTTTTTAAAGTAATCCGTGATTTTATCTATTTTATGATTAATAATTGTCAAATAATGTAAGTTTTTTGTAATCTTTTTTAAAACACCCCAAAATAGCCACTTATTGAAATTAAATTTTTTTATGATAACATTTCGCTCATTTTTAAATCACAAGGTAGTTTATGAAAAATTTAGTCATCGTCGAATCACCAGCAAAAGCTCGTACAATCGAAAAGTTTTTAGGTTCTGACTATACCGTGATGGCATCAATGGGACATGTGAGAGATCTTCCAAAATCAACTTTAGGCTTTGATCCACAAAATAATTTCACGCCAGATTATCAAATCACCAAAGATAAAACAAAAGTAATATCTGATATTAAAAAAAATATCAAAAAAGATACTGTTATCTATTTAGCGGCCGATGAAGATAGAGAAGGGGAAGCTATTGCATGGCATCTAATTCCTGCACTTAAAATCGAAAAAAATAAAATTTACAGGATAGTTTTCCATGAAATTACAAAAGGTGCAATTTTAGAAGCACTTAAAAATCCACGAGATGTTGACCAAAATCTTGTAGATGCACAACAAGCAAGAAGATTGCTTGACCGTGCAGTTGGATACAAACTATCCCCTTTACTTTGGAAAAAAGTAAGATATGGACTAAGTGCAGGGAGAGTTCAAAGTGTTGCTGTTAGGATTATTGTTGATAAAGAAAGGGAGATTAGAGCTTTTATAAGTGAAGAGTTTTGGAAAATCAAATTAGATTTTAAAAATCCGTCATTTAGAGCTGAACTAGCTAAGATTGATGGAAAAATTGCAAAAGTAAATAATGAAAAAGAGGCTTTTACAATAAGAGATGATTGTCAAAAAGGGAAATATCTTTTAGCAAATATTGACGAAAAAGAGAGTAAACGAAATCCTGCACCACCATTTACAACATCTACATTACAACAAGAAGCAAGCAGAAAAGCGGGATTTAATGTAAAACAAACAATGATTGTAGCACAACAACTTTATGAGGGTGGGATTAATATTCCAAATCATACAGGTGGTCTTATCACATATATGAGAACAGATAGCGTTAACCTTTCACAAACAGCTACAACGATGGCAAAAGAGGTAATTGAAGCTGAATATGGAAAAGAGTATGCTTTAAAACTCCCTCGAAAATTTACTACAAAAGCTAAAGGAGCTCAAGAGGCACATGAAGCTATAAGACCTGTCAATATGCACTTAAAACCTAGTGATATTAAGCCTTATCTTGACAATGCTCAATACAAGCTTTATAGTCTCATTTGGAAAAGAACATTAGCTTGTCAAATGGAAAATGCATTAATTGCAAATACAACTTATACTATATTAGCGGGTACACAAAATCAATATGAATTTCAAGCAAAGGGGACAAGGATAATATTTGCTGGATTTATGAAAGCCTACACAGAAGGTAGCGATGATCCTGAAGCTGCACTTGATAGCGCCGAGAAAATCCTCCCAAATATTAAACAAAATACAATTTTAGAACTAGAAACGATTCTACCTGAACAAAATTTTACAAAACCACCAGCAAGATATACAGAAGCTAGTTTGGTTAAAAAATTGGAAGCTGAGGGGATTGGGCGACCTTCAACTTACGCTCCAACTATCTCAACAATACAAATGCGTGAATATGTAGTTGCAACTGAGGATAAAAAGTTAGCTCCTGCTCCTATTGGTGAAGTTGTAAATGATTTTCTAGTTGAACATTTCCCAAAAATTGTTGACCTCAAATTTACAGCAAACATCGAAGAGGAATTTGATGAGATTGCTGATGGGAAAATCTCATGGACAAGTGTTTTACAAAATTTTTATGGTGATTTTGTAAGCAATGTTGAACATATTGATGAGTTTGCTCCAAGGGCAAAATTTGCAGAAGCTAGAATTCTGGGCGATGATCCTAAAAGTGGAAAACCTGTTAGTGTTAGTGTTGGAAAATTTGGTCCTTTTGTTCAAATTGGGACAAAAGAGGATGAGGAGAAGCCAAAATTTGCCTCAATGCCATCAACATTTAAAATTGACACAATAACACTAGCTGAAGCACTAACACTCCTAACAATGCCAAAAACATTGGGTGAAGATGAAAATGGAAACAGCGTAAAGGTAAATATCGGAAGGTTTGGTCCTTATGTTCAAATAAAAAGTGAATACTTTAGTCTTAAAACAGATAGCCCTTACGAGATAGATTTAACAAGGGCTTTAGAAGTTGTAGCAGAGATAAGATTAGCAAAAGAGAAAGCTTTAATTAAAGACTTTGGCGAAGCTAATATCCAAATTTTAAATGGTAGGTTTGGTCCTTATATCAAAGAGGGAAAAAGCAACTATAAGTTACCAAAAGCACTAGATGAGCAAGATATTAAGGCTTTATCATTAAATGAAATAAAAGAGATAATAAAAAATCAACCTGCTCCAAAAGGTAGATTTGCAAAGAAAAAAACAACAAAAGATGAGCCACAGCCAAAAGAGAAAAAAGAGGCAAAAAAAACTACAACTAAAAAAGAGACTGTAAAAAAAGAGACAAAATCAACTACTAAAAAAACAGCTACAAAAACCACAAAAGAGAAAAAAGAAAAATAGCTGTGAAAATAGGGATACTTTCAGATAGCCATAAAAAAATTGAGCTTTTAGAAGAATCAATCAACCTTCTTAAAAGTGAGGGTTGTGAAATTTTAATCCACGCTGGTGATTTAGAGATAATTGAAAGCCTTGAAGTTTTAAAAAACTCTGGATTAATATATACAAGTGTATTTGGAAACAATGACAACAATTTGCTTCAATATCAACATATCTATAAAATACACAAAGAGCCATACTATTTTAAAATCAAAGATTTAAAATTTAAACTTATGCATCTACCTTACTATATGGCTAATGATGTTGATATTATTATTTTTGGGCATACTCATAACTTTGAAACTAAGTATGAAAACAAAACACTTTTTATAAATCCAGGTGAAGTGTGCGCCAGAAACAAACCAATAAGTGAGTGTGTATCTTTAGAGATAACAGATATAGCTTACAAAATAACTTATAATTTTAAATCACCCAATGAAAACATTTGGGACAAAAAGGAAATAAAATATGATAGATAAAATTTATCTTTGTGCTATCTCAAATATTGAAAGTGGAACTTGTTTGGAAGATTGTAAATTTTGTACACAAAGCGTTAAGTACAAAGCAGACATAGTAAGATACAAACGAAAAACAATAGAACAAATAGTAGAAGAAGCTAAAATTGCACGAAAAAATAAAGCGATAGGTTTTTGTCTTGTAACTGCTGGAAAAGGGCTTGATGAAAATCGTTTAGAGTATGTAATGAGTGCAGCTCGTGCTGTTAAAAATGAGGATCTTGGACTTAAAATCATAGCTTGCAATGGAACAGCAACACTCGAGCAACTACTAAAATTAAAAGAAGCAGGCGTAGATAATTATAACCACAACCTTGAAACTTCTAGGGAATTTTATCCATCAATTTGTACAACACATAGCTGGGATGAGAGATATGAAACTTGCCAAAATGTAAAAAAAGCTGGTTTAAATCTTGTTTGTGGTGGTATTTTTGGACTTGGTGAGAGTTATGAAGATAGAATCTCTATGTTAAAATCTATTGCTTCACTTGAACCAAAAAATGTTCCGATAAACTTTTTCCATCCAAATGAAGCACTCCCATTGGTAAAAAATCAACTCACAAAACAAGAAGCATTTGAACTTATAAAGCTAACAAAAGAGATGAATCCTAATGCCCACAAAATAATGGTTGCAGGTGGAAGAGAGCTTATGTTTGGAAAAGAGCAATATGAAGTTTTTAATTATGGAGCAAATGCGATTGTAATTGGTGATTACCTTACAACCAAAGGGAATGTTGCAAATCAAGATATTGAAGAACTTACAAAAAGGGGAATAGAGATTGCCCCAAGTTGTAATTAAAAAGGTGAAGAGATGGTAAATTTAGAGAAAATTGACTTTACAAAACAAGATGGAATTGTACCAGTTGTAGCTCAAGATAGCAAAACTTTAGAGATTTTAATGGTTGCATATACAAATAAAGAAGCACTTGAGCTTACGCTTCAAACTGGTTATGCACACTATTTTAGTAGAAGCAAACAAAGACTCTGGAAAAAAGGTGAAACGAGTGGACATACACAAAAAATCTTAGAAATATTACTTGATTGCGATAACGATACTTTGGTTTTTAAAATTGAACAAACAGGAGTTGCTTGTCACACAGGGAGAAAATCTTGTTTTTTTACAAACCTTCAAACAAACCAAATAAATAGTGAAGTTGAAATTGAACCAAATTCAACTTATAGCGTGATTGATATTTTATACCACACAATTCTTGAGCGTAAAAATAGCGATTCAGAAAAATCATACACAGCAAGTTTACTTCATGGCAAAGAAAATACACTACTTAAAAAAATAGTTGAAGAGGCTGGAGAGCTTACATTTGCCCTAAAAGATAAAGATGAAAATGAGATTATTTATGAGAGTGCTGATGTTGCATATCATATATTGGTTGCTTTAGCGTTGCACAATATCTCCCCTGATAGGATAAAACAAGAACTTGCTAGAAGATTTGGGATTAGTGGGATAGCTGAAAAAAATAGTAGAACCAACAAATAGATATGAAAATTTTAGTTTCCGCCCTTGAAACATCTTCAAATATCCATCTAAAAGCACTTAAAGATGAATTTTATTGTGAAGTTGAGATGATTGGAATTTTTGATAAATCTTTAGGGACACCAAATTATGACATTAGCGAGATGGCAGTTATGGGTTTTGTTGATGTTTTAAAAAAGATTCCATTTTTTCTCAAACTCAAAAATGAGATGGTAAAACTAGCAAAAGATGCTGATAAAGTTCTTTTGATGGACAATAGTGGATTTAATTTGCCACTAGCTAAAGCAATAAAAAAAGCTTATCCAAACAAAGAGATTATCTACTACATTTTACCTCAAGCGTGGGCTTGGAAAAAAGGGCGAATAAAAGTTATAGAAAATGTTGTTGATAAAATTTGCTCAATTCTACCTTTTGAAAAAGAGTATTATCCAAAAGATAGCAAAATACAATATGTTGGTCATCCACTCCTCGATGAGATAAAAACTGTTAAAAGTGGGATTACTAAAAACAATAAAATCGTTTTTATGGCTGGAAGCAGAAGAGGTGAAATAACAAAATTAATCCCTATCTACAAAGAGGTTGCAACGATACTACAAAGTGAAAATAAAGAGGTTTTTTTAATAATTCCAAAACACTTTAGTGATAAATTTATAGAAGATACATATGGTGATATTTCGATGTTTAACATCCAAAAAGACACTTACTCTACACTCCTAGATGCCGAATTTGCTTTTATTTGTAGTGGCACAGCTACACTTGAGGCTTCACTCATTGGAACTCCATTTATTCTTACTTTTATTGCAAAACCACTTGATTATTTTATAGGTTCACGACTTGTAAAACTTGAATTTGTTGGGTTAGCAAATATATTTTTTAGCCATCTTGGATTAAAACCACTCCATAAAGAGTTGCTTCAAGAAGAGGTAAATGTAGAAAATTTATTAAAGGGTTACAACTCTACAAATAGGGAATTATTTTTAGAAAATTCTATAAAATTAAGAGATTATTTAAAATCTGGGAGTTCAAAAAATATGGCAAAGATAGTTTGCAATTAACAAAAAATCTCAGCCACCACCAACAAACTGTAAAAGTTCGATTTTATCCCCATCTTGAACTATATATTTATCCCAAGCATCTTTTTTAACTATATTCATATTAACAGCACATGCCATCACTTTATCTTCAATTTGAAGTGAAACTATCGCTTCCAAAAGTGTAGTTTCTTTATTGAAGTATTTTTCAATTCCATTGATTATTGTTGTTATCATTTAGCCTCCTCAAGTTTAAAATCTGTTTTTATTTGATCTGTTAAGATTGTGATTTTTCTAAGTAAATCTTTGTCTGTTGTTTGCGACTTTAAACCATCAACTTTTGCAACAAGCGGTGCAAATTTTACCCTTACAGCTTGTGGAATTGCTTTGCCTGAGCGGATATGTATAGTTCCATAATTTAGCAAATCTTTTACAGTGTCAAAAGAACCAAGGAGTGTAGCGTATGAAATTGGCAAAATTCCAAAACCATCTGCAACATTTAAACACTCTTGATTTTTGTTGTAAATCAGCTTCACAATACCATTATTTTTATTTAAAACGCCATGATGTGCTACTGTTCTGCCTTTATTGTCTTTACTTTCATATTTGAACCTAGCAACATCAAGCAAAATTTCAAAAAGTTTACAGTCTGTTTTTTCAGTTATCACTTTAGAAAAAACCAATTTACCATCCTCATCAACAAAAGAGACATCAACACCAAAAGAGAGCAGCCCAACAAGGTTGCTTTTAAAAGCATCAAAATAAATATTGTTTGAAAAAACAGTAAATACATACACATAAAAGATATTTAAACCATTTGTATCGGTTGCATTTATATTAAATTTATTTGTAATATATAGCTGAAAAAGATTGTAATACCCATCTAACAGTGGAGCAAAAAATAGTGGTTGTCCTTTTGATGTTAGATTTTGAAGTTTATAAGTTGAATTTTGTAAAATCTCTTTTAATACAACAAAAAATTGTTTCTCTTTTTGTGCGAATTGGAGTAATTTTTTATTTTCAAGCTTTCGTAGCCCATGTGTATGCAAAATTAATTCATTTAAAATTTCCAAAACATCTTTATTATCATTGTCTTTTATTGTTGGGTCTGCACCATTTTTTAGCAATAACAATATAATATCGATATTCTCAACACCACCAAAAGCAGCTATCATAAGTGGTGTTTCTTTGTTTTTATTTTGTATATTTAAGGATACTTTTTTTTGAACACAAAAAGCAACAATCCCAGAATCACTATTTCTAATTGCTTCAAAAATACCACTCTCACCATCATCATTTATTGCATTTATATCTATTCCACTCTCTACTAAATTTTCAGCCATCGATAAAAGAGACTCTCTTCTTGCTTTTTCTGAAGTTGGAACTTTATAAAAAGCAAGCATCGTTTCCATCAAAATCGTATTGCTATTTCTTACTTTTGAGTTAATATTGCACCCATGTTCCAATGCAACATCAAGCAACCTCTTACCCTCAATCCCTTTGGTTGCGGCGTGAAAAAGTAGATTTTTCCCTTCTTTATTGCAGATTGTAGGATTTGCACCTTTATTAATTAACTCAATACATAAATCCTCATTTTCCAATGTCTCTTTTTTATGAAGTATTGTATCACCATAGATATCTTTTTGATTCAGGTCTATTTTTGTATCCAAAAGTTGGTTAATAAACTTCCCATCGTCACAAGATATTGCATCAAACATAGCGTTTCGTTTTTGTTTATCTATATTATTAACATCAATTGAGTGATGAATAAGAGCGTCAGCAATCCCTTTATTGCCATATAAAACAGCATTTTGAAGCAAAGATCTGCCATCAATATCTACTTGATTGATGTTGATTTTTTTTGTTTTTAAAATTATCTCAACAATAAGATGATTGTGCTTTTCAATAGCAATCTCGATTGGTTCTTTGTTTTGTTTGTTTTTTATTGTTACATCAATTTTTGCCTCTTCAATAAGCCATTTTGCAGATTTAAACTTACTATTAATTATACAAAGATGTAAAAAACTATCTCCATTTTGATCTTGGTAATTTATAGAAAACTTTTTAGAATCAACCATTTTTTTCAAAATTGATTCATCAATAACTTTTTTATAAAGTTCTTTTAAAAAGCTATCTGAATTAGCACTAAAACCACCAAGAAGATTTTCAAACATTCAGTTTACCTACCTATTTCAAATATGCTTTAATTATTTTTTGTTCAATCTTTGGTTTATCACCATAAGTTGTCTCAAGATTTTCAATTTTTTGAACAACAGCATAACTTGCTTTGTTTGCAACATAACCAAAAATTGTATGTTTTCCATTTAACCATGATGTTTCAGCTGTTGTAATAAAAAACTGGCTCCCATTCGTATTTGGTCCACGATTAGCCATAGCTAAAACACCCGGACGGTTAAACATTGCTTTTGGTGTAAGTTCATCTTCAAATGATTTTCCCCAAATAGATTCTCCACCAGTTCCAGTCCCTGTTGGGTCTCCACCTTGAACCATAAATCGTTTAATTACTCTATGAAAAATTGTCCCATTATAATAACCTTTTTTAATCAACTTTGTGAAGTTTTCAACAGTTTTAGGAGCTAAATCTTCCCTTAGTTCAAGCTCTATTGTTCCACTTGTTGTTTCAAATACAGCAATCTGGTTTGCACCAAATAAACTACCAGCTAAAATTGCCATTATTACCATTTTTTTAATCATTATTTTCCCCTTTATTCGTTGATTTTTTTATGGAGTATCGCTTCACTTGATAGATTCAAATCATCGATATTTTGCGTTTTGTTTACTTTTGTAATTATATAAAAATATTTTTTGGAGATAACAGAAGCATAAGGTCTTACAATTGCCATTTTTGTATTTAATAAATCTTTTGAACCAATCACTCTTCCAACTCTGACTCCATAAGGATAAATCTCATCCATACCGCTTGTAATAACCTCATCATTCACCCTAATAGTGTACCATTTTGGAATATGTTGAATCAGTAAATTTCCATTATCGTCCATGCCAGATGTTATGCCTGGTGCCATCGTTAAACCTGTAAAAACTGCATAATTAGCTTTTTCATTTGGGTTAAGATAAGCAACACTTACACCATTTTGAACCCTAACTATACCTGCACTATACCCTTGTGGAGTAAGAAGCGGATAGAGTTTTCCACCTGGTAAAGTTTTATCTAAAACAACTTTTGAAAAATCATTTAGATTGATATAGCTAACAGCTTTTGTATATAGTGTTTTATTTGATAGGTCTATATTTATCAAATTCATATCTTGTTGCATATTTTCCAATTCGCGTTTGGTTTGCTCATAAAGTATTTTATAATTCATATTTTTTGTAGCTTGAGATTCGAGCAATTGAAGAGTTTGCGCTTGATTAAAATATGAATTAACCCCATTCTTTACTGATGTTAAAGAGCTTCCATAACTCCATCTGGCATCAGAAGTAAGTTGTAAAAATAAACCAGACATTGCCTTATCGATATTAAAAATATATCCTAGCAAAACTAGAATCATTAAGCCGACAAATACAATTGATTTATTCATTTATACTATTCATTTGAGATTAATTTTAATAATTTTTCCTCATCAAGTACTCTACTTGTACCATAAGCAACAGCTAATAGTGGCTCATCTGCAACCCTAACTGGTAATTTTACATCATTTGACAGATAAACATCTAGTCCTCTAATTAAAGCTCCACCGCCTGTTAAAACTATTCCATTATCAACGATATCTCCAGCTAAATCTGGTGGCATATCTTCAAGCACTTGTCTAATTGCTAAAGCAATCTCTTTAAATGGCTCTTTTAGTGCTTGTCTAACACCCTCACTATTAAGTTCAATCGTAGAAAGAAGTCCTGAGCTATCTCTCCCTTTTACTTGTAAAGTTAAATCTTTTTCAAGTTTAACAGCTGTTCCAATTTCAAATTTGATACTTTCAGCTGTTCTCTCCCCAATATAAAGATTAAAATTTTGTCTCACATAATCAATAATAGCTTTATCAAATCTATCACCTGCAACTTTAATTGATTTACTAATTACAAGTCCACCTAGTGAAGTTACACCAATTTCAGTCGTTCCACCACCAATATCAACAACTATATGTCCATTTGGACTAGCAACAGGAATCCCTGCTCCAATAGCAGCCGCCATAGGTTCTTCAACCAAAAATACCTCTCTAGCTCCTGCACTTAAAGCCGATTCACGCACAGCTTTTCTCTCAACTTGCGTAATTCCATGTGGAATACAAATTATAATTCTAGGTCTTACAAACGATTTTCTATTGTGTGCTTTTTCTATAAAATATCTAATCATTCGTTCAGTCATCTCAAAATCAGCAATAACTCCATCTTTCATAGGACGAACTGCTTGAATATTCATAGGAGTTTTACCAATCATCATTTTCGCTTCAAGTCCAACTGCTAAAATCTTATCTCTTCCAAATCTATCATGCTGAACAGCAACAACTGAAGGCTCATTTATAACTATCCCTTTTCCTCTAATAGAAACTAGCGTATTTGCTGTACCCAAATCGATTGCTAAATCATTTGAAAACATCCCTATAAATTTATCAAATATCATACCTCTACCCCTTGTTTTGTTTTATTTACAACATCTTTTGTTATAACTATTGTTTGATTTTTATATTCAGGAAGCTCATACATAATATCAAGCATTACATCTTCCATGATTGACCTAAGCCCTCTTGCACCTGTTTTTCTTTTAATAGCTTTTTGTGCTATCTCTTTTAGTGCCTCATCTTCAAACTCTAAATTTACATTATCCATACTAAAAAGTTTTCTATACTGTTTTGTGAGTGCATTTTTAGGTTCACTTAAAATATGTATCATCGCGTCTTCATCAATCTCACCCAAAGTTGCTACCATATGAAGTCTTCCAATTAACTCAGGAATTAGTCCAAATTTAACTAAATCGTCAGCTTCAACCATTTCTAAAATAGCTTCTCTTTGTTTTTTTGTTTTCTTTTCACTATTAAAACCAAGAGTATTACCACCTTGTTTTTTTCCAATAATATCAGTTAGTCCACCAAAAGCACCACCACAAATAAATAATACATTTGTTGTATCAAGTTGTATTGCATCTCCACCTGGGTGTTTTCTACCACCTTTTGGAGGAACATTTACAATGCTTCCTTCTATAATTTTAAGCAAAGCTTGTTGTACACCCTCGCCACTTACATCTCTTGTAATACTTCTATTTTCACTCATTCTTGCTATTTTATCAATCTCGTCAATAAAAATAATACCTTGCTCTGCTTTTTTAATATCTCCATCTGCTGCTTGAATTAATCTTGTAACAATATTTTCAACATCGTCACCAACATATCCAGCCTCTGTTAAGCTAGTAGCATCTGCAATAGCCAAAGGGACATCAAGATATTTTGCAATAGTTTGAGCTAGAAGTGTTTTTCCGCTTCCGGTTGGACCAATAAGCAACACATTTGATTTTGCCAATTCTATATTATCATCAATATTTGATGATTCAAAAACTCTTTTATAATGGTTATAAACAGCCACACTTAATACTTTTTTTGCTCTATCTTGTCCTATTACATATTCATCAAGGATAGCCTTAAGTTCTTTTGGTGTTCTTAAAACATTTCCCTTGTTTTCATTTTGCGTGGTCATATTTTTTGAAAATGAGCCACCTTCCCCCTCATGTTCACAAATTATATCGTAAGCACTTTTTGCGCACATCTTGCAAATGTTTGCTTTATCACCAGAGATAACTGGATTTCTTTCACTATCTTGCACTCCACAAAAATCACATATTTCTATTTTTTTACTCATTTACTATTTTTCCCCTGAACTGGAATCCCTCTTGTTGTATTGCTTACAAAATTAGCCAACATAAGTACATATTTATTTTCACTTGTTAAAAGTAATTCTTTTGCAACATCTTGCATAGGTAGACCAGATTCAAAAAGTTTTTTATACCCTTTTTTAATCTCATCAATATCACTTCTATTTTCCATTCTTCTTCTAAGCCCATTTATATTTAGTCCTCTTAAAGTAGCACGATTACCTTCTGTTACACAAAATGGTGGAATATCTTGAACTACTATTGAGCCACCTCCAAGCATAGCAGAATGCCCTATTTTACAAAATTGATGAACAGCACTTAAGCCACCAATAACAGCAAAATCATCAACCTCAACATGTCCAGCCATAGTTGCACAATTTGCAAAAATGCAATTATTACCAATAATACAATCATGGGCTATATGAACATATCCCATAAAAAGATTATTATTTCCGATAATAGTTTTAGCTCCACCACCAATAGTTCCTGGATTAAAAAGTGTAAACTCCCTTATTTTATTGTTATCACCAATTATAAGCTCAACATCTTCACCATTAAATTTTAAATCTTGAGGGATACTTCCTAAAACAGAGTGGGAAAAAATCTCATTATTTGTACCAATTGTAGTTTTTCCTTCAATTAAAGTATGGCTTCCAATTGTTGTTCCATCACCAATAGTAACACCATTTTTAATAATACTAAAAGCGCCAACAGTGATATTATCCCCTAAAATAACTCCATCTTCAACAATAGCTGTTGTGTGAATATTGTTCATAAACTTATTTATCCATAACCATAGCTTTAAGTTCTGCTTCACTTACTAAGTTGTCGTTCACATAAGCTTTCCCGTCAAGTACAATCAAGTTTTTTCTTAGTTTTATAACAGCGATTCTATACTCTAATACATCACCTGGCTTAACTGGTAATCTAAACTTTGCGTTATCAATACTCATAAAATATATAACTTTACTTTGCATCTCCTCCTCGCTTAAACCTGCACTTTTAAGAGCCAATATACCACCTGCTTGAGCCATACCCTCTAAAATCATAACACCAGGATAGATTGGGTGACCTGGAAAATGTCCCTGAAATGCTGGTTCACTAATTGAAATATTTTTATAAGCAACTATATCTTTCCCTAGCTCCATACTAGTAACTCTATCTACAAGCAAAAGTGGGTATCTGTGTGGAAGTATTTTTTGTATCTCTATGATGTCTAACATAAATCTGTATCCTATTTATTGATATTTAAGTGTTTTACACTACTTTTTGGCTTTTATTTTACCTAAAAACGGTTTAAAGCTATGAAACTTCATTGTAAAGAGTATCTCTTTCAACTGGCTCAAAACCACTATTATTTATAAGTTCAATAAATTCTTTTTGCTTCATTCCATTTGCGCTTAAAGCTCCTGCGGCACTATTGATTGATTCTTTTTCAATAGTACCATCAAGGTCATTTGCTCCAAATTCTTGAGCAATTAGAGCCAACTTGATACTTGAAGTTACCCAATAAGCTTTTAGGTTAGGGATATTATCAAGCAAAATTCTAGATATTGCAAATGTTTTTAAAATTTCATTTGCTGTTGGAAAATCTGTAACTTTTAGAAAGTTATTCTCTTTTTGATAAACAAGTGGAATAAAAGCATTAAATCCCCCTGTTATATCTTGTAAATCTCTAAGTCTAAGCATGTGATCCACTCTATTTGACCTTGTTTCTATATGTCCAAACAACATAGTTGCATTTGATTTTCTCCCTTTTTGATGCCAAAGTTTATGAATTTCCAACCATTCACTTGAACTAACTTTTCCGCCGCAAATTCTTTTCCTAACCGATTCATCAAAAATTTCAGCTCCGCCACCAGGCATACTATCAACACCATATTCAATCATCATATCAATTATCTCTTCATAACTTTTTTGGTACTCAGTTGCTAAAAAATGTATCTCTGCTGCTGTTAGTGCCTTAATATGTAGTTCTGGAAAGTTAGTTTTTATTTTTGAAAAAACTTCCAAATACCACAAAAGCCCGGTATTTGGATTGTGAGCCGAAACTATATGAACCTCTTTAATTCCATTTTCAACACTATTTTTTACAACTTCCAAAATCTCTTCATGAGTCATGGTGTATTGGTTTGGATTTTTCCTACTTGCACTATATGCACAAAATTGACAAACATCTTTACAGATATTTGTTGGATTAATGTGTCTATTTACATTATAGTAAGTTTTTTTACCAAATTTTTCCATTCTGATACGATTTGCATAAAATCCAAGAGTTACCAAATCAAGCTCATAAAGAGCAACACCATCATCAAAATCTAATCTAATATTATTTTCTAATTTATCTATTAAAGTCATTTTTTTCCGCCATTTTTTAAAAATATAATCTCAAAGCAAGCACCTTTGTAATCAACACCTTTGTATTTGTAATTTGTATTATAAACTTTTATCTCACCGTTATGTCTATCAATAATTAGTTTATGAACCATTGACAAACCTATTCCCGTCCCAACACTTTTATGTTTTGTAGTAAAATATGGCTCGAAAATTTTATGAATTATACCTTCAGGTATACCACCTCCATTATCTATAATTTTTAAAACAAATTTATCTTCAAAAACAAAACTTTCAACAACAATAAATCTCTCATCTTGAACATCTACATGAGCAACAATAGAATCTCTTGAGTTGTTTATAATATTTATAAAACTCTGAATTAGTTCATTTTCATATCCCCATATCATCATATCGCTATTAAGATTGCTAATAATCTCTATTCCGTGATTTTTCATTGCAGACAAGACTATCCCTAGTGTTTTTTCTATTGTTGAATTTAAACTAAAAGCAAATCTTTCATCTGTATTTCGTATAAAATTTCTAAAGTCATCAATTGTTTTTGATAAATAATTTGCTTGCGAAATTATCGTCTCCATATCATCTTCAAGTGTATTTTGTTTCAACAATCCATACTCTTGCTTAACTTGTATTCCGCTTGCCATCGTAGTAATTACACTTAAAGGCTGTCTCCATTGGTGAGCAATATTACCTATCATCTCACCCATTGAAGCCAATTTTGCCTGTTCTTCAAATATCTTTACGCTTGAAATATCTTTCATTGTTAAAAGTATAAGTTTTTCATCGGGTAATAATGTAGCAGCTAAACTTACAGTTATTATTTTTTCTTTCCCGTTACATCTTTTTTCATAACCATCAATATGACCAAACTTGAATAATTCAATCACCTTAATTCTAGCCATCTCAATATCGTCATGATGCGTAAGTTCTATACATGATGTTTGAAGTAATTCATCGTTGCTAAATCCAGTAATATCACAATATGCTTTATTTACTTTTTTAAAATTTGTCTCAAAATCAATTACTGCAATTCCATCTTTTGTAGTATCAAATATAGTTTGAAGTTCATTTTTTTGCTCTTCTAAAAGTTTTGTAAGTTCTCTATTTGTCTCAATTTCGTTATTTACACAAATAATATATCCGACAAAATGTGTTATCTCTCCGGCATAATCATAAATAATAGCTGTTGAATCTTTAACCCAACGATACACCCCACCTGCATCTCGAATTCTATACATTTGATGAGTAAAAGATGTTTGCTTAAGTAGTGAAGCATTTTTTACCTCCTCTTTCACCCTATCTAAATCATCAGGATGGATGAGTTCAAGATATGTGATATTACCCTCTAAAAACTGTGTATTGTCATACTTAAAATAATTTTTTATATTTGCCGATAATGCCTCAACGCTCCATATTGGGTCGTTTTTCCAAATAAAAGCAACAACTGGTCCAATAATAAAAAAATCACTTTTAATAATTTTTGTATATTCTACTATTTGATTATCATATTGTGTGTGTTGCATTTATATATCTATCCTAAAAATTTATTGTGATTGTACATTAAGTAGCTAAAAGTTAACACTATTGGAGAGTATCCATATCGATTGAACAATAAGGTGTATCGATATTATGCAAAAACTCAAGAAGATACTTTATCTCTTTTCCTCTAACTAAAATCTCATACCTATACTTATTTGAGATTTTAAAGACATCGCACTCCTTAAAGCCAACCAGTTCAATTTTTTTATGAAATTGTAACACTTGAGTTACATAAAAATCCATTAATTCTTTTGCTTTTAATCCATTTTGATGGAAAAAAACAACCCTTGCCAATCTAACATTTGGTGGATAAATATCACCTCGAACATCAAGTTCATTTTTTAAGAAATCCTCGTAATCAAGTTTTTCCATAAAATTTTGAAAAAAATCTTGATTTTTTGTTTGAATCAATACCTCTCCAAAACCATTTCTACCGCTTCTACCTGCAATTTGAATAGCCAAAGATAAAGCTTTTTCGCGCACCTTATAACTTGACATATTCAAAACAGAATCAATCCCTAAAATAATAGCAAGTGTAACATTGTGGTAATCATGCCCTTTTGAAAGCATTTGGGTTCCAACTAAGATATCAACTTTATTGTCATTAAAATCTTTTAAAACTTTTTTTAATTTTCTCTCTGTTTTAATAGCGTCCCTATCAAATGTACTTATTTTGGCATCTTGAAAATAAAATTCCAGCTGTTCTTGAAGCTCACTCGTACCTAACCTATAATTTTTCAGAAGTCCAGTTTTACAACTTGGGCACTCCTCAACAATTTTTTGCGTAAAGTTGCAATAATGACACTGAAGTGCTTTATTATTTTTATGTAAACTAAGGGCAACCGAACAAAATGGACACTCAATGGCTTTTCCACAATCACCACAAATTTGATATTTAAAATTCGCCCTTGTTGGTAAAAATACAATTACTTGCTCATTTTTTTCCAATTTCTCTTTGATTTTTTCTACTATTTGATTATTTAATTTAAGTGATGAATTATCATAGATAAATGATTTATTGGTTTTATAAAATGTATCCTTTAGCCTAAAATATGGCACTTTCGCAAACGAATTAAGAGATGGTGTTGCACTTCCTAATATCACTTTGATATCAAATTTATTTCCGATATAAATAGCTAAGTCTTTTACATTAAGTCTTGGTTTTTGTGTCGATTTATAAGAGTCGTCATGCTCCTCATCAACTACTATAACTCCTAAATTTTGGTATGGCAAAAAGAGTGCCGACCTAGCCCCTGCAATTACTTTTAATTTCCCATTATTAAGATTCTCTAAAATCTCATTTTTCTTTTTTGGTGAAACTTTTGAGTGCCAAATAGCTACATCATCACCAAAATTTAATTTCAATCTTCTCTCCATTTGTGGAGTAAGTGCAATCTCTGGCAAAAGGTAAACAGCTTGTTTATTTTGATTTAAAATCTCCTCAATAGCCTTGGTATAAATCTCAGTTTTTCCACTCCCTGTGTTTGCAAAAAGTAATGAAATGTTATACTTTTTTATAAAATCTAATGCTTCAAATTGACCTTTTGAAAGCTCTATTTGCGTATCGTAAGTTTTTTTATCATCAATATCTTGCTTATGATTATGATTTTGAAATGGCGTGTACAATCCCAAAGCTTCACCGATACTACAAACATAATATTTTGATATAAAAAGCGCAACATCAATCATAAAGTCACTATAATATGCCTCGTTTACAACATCTATCAAGGTACACTTGAAGTCTGGCTTTAAAACCTCTTTAATAATAACGCCATCACTATTGGATTTACGATTTCTAAGTGAAACTCCAACAAAAGCACCAATATGGATAGTCTCATTAGAAGCAAATGTTAATGGAGCTAATGGTGATTTTAGAAGTGCAACTTCATAATATTTTAAATTCAAATTCCAACCTCATCACAAAGTGAATTGGTTGAATCACACAAAAAAGTTAAATTTTGGCTGTCATAAACAAACTCTAAATTAGTTGTTTCATCAAAATTAAACAGATAAACATTATTTGATTTTTTACTCCAAAACGGATATGAAGTTTCTACTTTGATTGGTGTTTGCAAAATCTTAGAAAAAAGATAAATTCCGCCATCATCGAGTTCCAAAAGAGCTGGGTTACTATTCATCATCTCCACTTTATCGCTGTAAGATTTAATTCCATTTCTAATAGCAGATATATCAGAAGCCAATCTTATAAAACTACTAGATTTTGTTGTTTGGAAAAACTTTGGAAGGGCAATTGTTGCTACTATTGAGATTATAAGAATTGAAAAAATTATTTCAATCAATGAAAATCCGAGATGATTTCCTTTATTAGAGATTTTCATCAAATTTTTTAGACAAAAGTTCCAAAGATTTTTCTAACTCAACTAATTCATGAGTTTTTTTAATATAAGCCATAAGAAGTTCTGATGTGTCAATATTTTTATCAAAATTTTGCTCTGGAATAAATTTCTTTAATCCGTTTATCATCTTATTATCACTATCTTCACCAATATTTACAGTATAAGCTTTATGGTTAATTAGAAATGTCATCATCTACCTCTTGTTTAGTTCGTGAGATACAAAGCGCTTTGTCAATATTTAAAATCATATTTTCATTATTTCTTTTTAACATATCATGTTGGTTTTGTAATAACTCTAACTCTTCTATCAATTTATTTTTTTCATCATTTAATGATTGAATTTTATCTATTAAAGAGTCTAGTTGGAGGTTAAGTTTATCTACTATGTGCATAACAAAGATTATACAAAAATAATTATTATACTAAACCACAAAGGAAATAAAAAAACCTAAAACTTCTTTTCGATGCTAATTTTAGCACCATCAAATCTCTTTGTTTCTTTATCTATAAATACTTCTGGATTGATTTTTAAATTTTCACTTTGTTCATTTGATTTACCACTTCTATCGATATCTTTTATGCTAAGTTCTATATCTTTAAAATCTATTTTTGGTATCACGCTTGTATATTTTCTCTCCTCTTCTGGGAGTTTTAAAAGTAAATTTGCACCATTTTTATCCTCAACACTTTTGCTAATATTGTCATTTTTAATTATTCTTTTTACATTATTTATCTGTTTAATAATTGTCGTATTTTTATCATTATTAATTTTTTGATTATTGGACTTTATAATAATTGCTTGTTGTTTGATAATTTCAGATTGATTTTTAAGAGATATTTTTTGATTTTCTAATTCATTCATAATTACTTGATTATTTTGTTTTAGAATTTGATTCTCATCCCATAAAACAAAAATCCCCACCAAAATAGTGGAGATAAAAATATATTTTGTAATGATAGTTAGATTTAACATCTAAACTATCACCTTTTGCTTATTTGCTATTTATTGCAGATTGAGTCGATTTCCCTTTGGCATCAACCCAAATATTAGGTGTGCTTCCACCAGGTGTTAAGAAAATTTGAGCATTTGTATTTACCTTTAATGCTTCATTGAATTTTCCTTGTACTTCAATTTGTTTTAGTTGAATTAGTTGAGGAGATAAGCTTTTTGCAACCATGCTATTTGCTTGAGCGGTCGCAGTTGCTTCTATCATTTTTGCTTCAGCTTCCCCTTGTGCTACCGCTTTTGCTTTTTCAGCCTCTTGCTTTGCTCTTTCAACTTCATTTGTAACTCTTTGTGTCTCTTGTTTTGCAATTTGAACTTTTTCAATTTGCTCTTTTATTTTATCAGGTAGAACAATCTCTCTTAATTGAACAGATAAAAGTTGAACTGGTTTTGACGGCAAACTATCTATATTTTTTCTAATTTGTTGCTCTATTTGGACAGCTATCTCATTTCTTTTTGTTGGTAGATCTTCAGCACTGTAATTTCCAACAACATTTCTTACAATATCTCTAACAACTGGATTTACAATTTTCTCTTCCCAGCTAAGTCCCCACGTTGATATTGTTGATGGTGCACCATCTGGCATAAGTTTGTACTGAACAGTAAGCTCAATTGAAACAGGCAAACCTCGTGCATCAAGGACTGTAATTGCAGGGTTTACTAAAATTCCACTATCTTTTGCGTTGCCAAGTTCTTCAACTGATTTATAATTTATAACCCTTACTTTTGTATCAACTATAAATATTTTTTGAATCACTGGTATAAAAAGATGAAATCCTGGATAAAGTGGGTCTTTTTCATATTTTCCTGTTGTTGAGATAATTCCAATCTCTCCAGAATTAATAATTACAAATGGTCTTGCAAAAAACATAATTGCAACAAATATAATCACACCATAAATTAGATTAGCATTTTTTCCAAACCCTTTGAATTCTGGCATTGAAAATGGTGGCTCATATCCGCCTCCATTTCCATTTCCATTTCCGCCGTTGTTATTGCTTGATTGTTTTTGTCTATTTTTAAAATAGTCATTGTCGATTGGCATTTTGTCCCTTTTTTAATTTTTAATTTGTGATTTTAGTTTTTATCTCTTTAGATTGATTTAAAAGATAGTCCTAATTTACATAAGTTAAATGTTTGATATATTTAGGATTTCTCCCAGCTACTGCGTCGAAATATGCACTTTGAAGTTTTTCTGTAATTTCACCTCTGCTTCCACATCCAATAACTCTAGCATCAACTTCCCTAATTGGGGTAACTTCAGCAGCTGTTCCTGTAAAAAATGCCTCATCAGCAATATATACCTCATCTCTTGTAACTCTTCTTCTTACAACCTCAATCCCCATATCAAGTGCCAAATCAATAACTGTTGCTTGTGTTATTGACTCTAGTGAAGAGTCATTTGGTGGAGTGATTAAAACACCATCTCTAACGATAAAAAAACAAGCTCCACTAGCTTCAGCAATATAGCCTTGATCGTCTCTTAAAAGTGCCTCATCATAACCAGCTTCAACAGCTTCATATTTTGCCATTTGAGAATTGAGATAATTACCAACAGCTTTTGCTTTACCCATACCTGATGTATTTGGTGTTCTTGTAAATGAACTAATTTTAACTCTAACGCCTCTTTTTAGACCATCTTCACCAAGGTAAGCACCCCATTTCCAAGCACTTATACTTACATTTACTGGGCACTCTTTATGGTAAATTCCCATGACACCATATCCTAAATAAACAAGTGGTCGAATATATGCTCCATCAAAAAGTTTATTTTTAGCTAACAATTCAACTTGAGCATCACACAATTGTTCCAAATTAAATGGAACATCCATCAATGTCATTTTTGATGAATTTAAAAGTCTTTGAGTATGCTCTTTTAATTTAAATATAGCACATCTTCCATCTTCTGTTTTATAAGCTTTTGTCCCTTCAATAGCACCATTTCCATAATGTAATGTGTGTGTTAAAACATGAACTTTTGCCTCATCCCATGGTGTAAACTCACCGTCCATCCATATATAATCTGATTTATCCACGCCTCATCTCCTTAAAATTTTATTTTTTATTTTTAAATTATCTATTTACAAATTAGCTTGGATTATACTCAAAGAAATATTAAAAGAGATACTAAGTGGCTAACACTCCACTTTTGATTAACTTTTCATACTCTTCCATACTTTGCCTAACTTTAAAAAGATATTTTTTTGTCTCATTTGAAGGCAAATCTTTTATAAGTTTTTTATAAATTTCATCATCACTCATCTTATTTATTTCAAAAAATGCATCTTTTATTTTACTAAAACCAAATGCACTAGCGACTCTAGTTGAGCCTCCATTATATGAAGCGATAGCACAATAAAGTTTACTTTTTTGATTTTTTATCCCTTTTAATTGCTTTGACATAAGCACATCAAGATAACTACTTCCAATTAAAATATTGTTATTTGGATCAAATAAAAACTCTCCACTTAATAGTTTTTTCATCCCATAGATATTTTCATAAGCATCAACCCCACCAGTTTGTGGGACGATTTGCATCAAACCAAATGCAGGAACATAGCTTTTAGCCAAAGGGTTAAAGCTACTCTCATTTTTAATAATTGCAAAAATAAGTTCGCTATTTAACTTAAATCTTTTTGCTACCAGCGAAACTTGACTAATATATAGTTTTTCTTTATTTAGAAGTCTATCTTTAGGGATATGTAACTCCATAGTGTAGATTAAATTTTCATTAAAATTAACCTCTTTTAACATAGGGGCAATAATTGTATTTTTTAGATTTTTCTGCTCATCTTTTGTCATCATATCACTTATAAGTTTTTCATTTGAAGATAATATATTTCTACCCTTGTCAAGCTTTTTTGATATTTTTTGCTCTAGCTTATCGTTTAAAAAACCTTTATTTACATCATATTCATAAAGCTCATCAAATAAATTTCCAATTTTTTGCTCACCCTCTTTACGATTTTTTGCTATTACACTTAGATAGATTTTCATTTTTTGATAATCAACAACTTTTTTAGCTCCATAATTATTACTATACTCTACCCATTTTGTATTTGTAGAGAGTTCAGTTGTTGCCCATTTTTTACCAATCTCACTTTTATACTCACTTAAAGCCTCATCATAAACTTTTTTATAAGCCTTAAAATCAGCGTCTATATCTTTTTGATATTTTATAAATTGGTCATTATGAACTTTAAGATAATTTTCAAACTCCGCACCAAATAAATTAGTTGAGATAATAAAAAATAGATAAAATAATTTCACACCTATTCCTCGATAATCCAGACACAAATACCTCCATCATCTCTTTCAAAGTACTCTAAAACTTTTGTATTCACGTCTATATTTTGTGTTTCATGCAGTGAAGAACTTTGGTTTTTAGATGATATTTCTCCCCCATCATAAGTTTTTGTACTATATGAAATAGTTTGAACTTTTGTTGATTTTTGCATAGCAATCTCATCAATCGCTCTTTGAAGTGCTAATTTCTTTTGTGCAGTAACTCCATCAATGTGTCTTGATGCACAACCAGTCGAAGCTCTTTTGCCATTTGAGTCTTTTTGTGGATTCTCTAACCATGATGGTTCAGAATTACCCTTACTTAAACCATTTTGTATTGTTTTTGAATTGGTGTTTTGTGGTAAATTTTTTGTTTTTCCACACCCATTTAAAAAAAATATCAAAGTGATTAAAAGTATTGTATTTATTGTGAGTTTTATTTTATTTTTCATATTTTGCCAGTTTTTATTGCTTTTTTAAGATGGTTTGGATTTATAAAAATTTTAAAATGGGAAAAATCCCATCTTAAAAGAGATATTTATTTCCCTATTTTTGAAAGTTCAGCATCAAGTTCACCATTTGCTTGAGCCGCTAAAAATTTTTGATACATAGCAGCATCATTTTTGAATGATGTTTTAACAGCATCTTCAACTTTCTCTTTCACTTGTGCATTTGCAACTGTTACTAAAAGATAAAGTTCTCCAGTTTTAGGACTTGTCCAACTATCAATTGATTTACTTCCGACCAATGTTTCACTAGCTAATTGTTTTGATACTTTTGAACTAGCAGCGTCAAATGTAGCTGCATCACCACTTCCAGTTGTACCTTTGTAAGATTTGAAAAGATTTGATACTTTTGTACTAATTTGAGATGCTAAATCATCTCGACCATCAGCCATTGCTTCACTTCTTTGAAACGATTTATCATTTCCAGCATTTTTTTTAGCAATCCCAACTGCTGCAATTGCACCCTCAACATAAGGATCACAAGTCCATTTTGGAGCCAAAACACCATCTTGTTTACATCTAAAATCTGCATCTTCTGCTTGTTTTTGTGTTTGTGGTTCTGGTTTTTTACTTCCACAGCCTGTAAAAATTGTAGCAATTACTGCTAAACTAAGTGCGCTTTTTAAAACTAAATTTTTCATTTATTTCCTTTTTTTTAATTTTGACAATGGAGATTTTATCTAAATAAACTAAAAGGTTCTAAAAGAGCAATATTGAGCCTAAAAATAATATAAAAATCAAACTTCCATATTCAAAAAGTTTTAAAACTTTACGGTTAGATGAACCTTTTGTTTGTATCTTGATACTTAAATATGCTGTTAAAAAAATAACCAAACTCATACCCAAGCTCATAAATATTGCACTCAAAAATCCAACCAAATAAACACCCAAACTAATTGTAAATAAAAATACAGTCACAGTTCCAGCACAAGGAATAATCCCAGCACCAAGAACAACCCCAAGGTCTGTACTATTATTTGTACAACTATTGCAACCACAACTTGATTGTAAAACTTTAGATTCTGCGATTGGCTTATTTGCTGAAAAAACAATTTTTTCTTTATAGGTATATTTTTTATAGATAAGATAACTTGCCATAAAAATAATAATTGCCCCGCTCACTTTAGTAGCAATCATTTCAATATTATTAAAGAGACTTGAAAAAAGTAGATTTAAAATGAAATAGATTGAAAAAGTTAATATAAATGCACTTAGAGTATGGACAACTCCTATCATAAAAGAGATTCCAAGTGCTTTTTTAACTGAGTGATTTTCGCTTAAAAAGTAAGCTCCAACCAAACTTTTACCATGACCTGGACCAATCGCATGGAGGACACCATAAACAAATGAAAAAAAGAAAAGCCATAAGTATGCAATTACTGAATTAGTATCTTTTATCTCTTTTATTAGTGATTCAAGTTTTGTTTTATAAAACTCCAATAATCCACTAAGTTCATCTAAAATAGTTTTCTCCCGAGCTTCAACTGTTTTAGTTTCAAGTTTTGTTTTAATATCATCTAAAGGGTCATAAAAAAATATCTCAGCTTTATTTTTACCAATTTTTTGTTTTTGTTTTTTTTGAAAATTTTCCAAAACTACATCTTTAATGATAAAGTTAAAATTATTCCCCTCATCGTAAAAATTTAATATCAGTTTATGGTTATCTGTCGGTAATATTGGAAGGGAAAATCTATAATTAAAACCCATATTATTGTTTAAAAATATGAAATTATATGTTGCATTTTTAATGTTTTGTAAAAGCTCTTTTGTAACTTTTGTATCTTTTTTTACAAGTGCTATCTGTGTAAGAAAATTGAGTTTTTCTACATACTCAACTAGACTCTTCTTAATCTCTGTTTGCTCATTTGGTTCAAACTTTTGATTATTATTTGTATCATATTGGACAAGTGAAGCGATAAACTTACTATCAAAATCCCAATTTATATCAAATATCATCTTATCTTTTTGAAGTGTTATTTTACTTTTTATGTGGACATTTGGGATATCGATTTTACAAAGATTACAACCAAAAAGTGTATAGGTCAAGATAAAAAATAGTGTAAAAATTCTAAACATAACTTATCTTTTTTTATCAAACAAAAGAAATATTATAAGCCCAAAAGCGCTCACCATAATAATAGTTGCTCCACTTGTAAGGTCGTAAATATAAGATATTACAAGCCCAAGAATAGTAAAAAATGTTGATAAAATTCCAGAAAGTATCATCATCATACCAAGTGAGTTTGATAATTTTTCAGCTATATAAATTGGTATTGTAAGGAGTGCAATAACCAAAATAAGCCCCACTACCTTTATAGCAATAACAATTGTAAGTGCTGATAAAACAAGAATTAATGTGTAGAAAAACTTAACATTCACACCCCTTAAATTTGCATATTCACTATCATAACTAACGGCTAAAATTTGACGATAAAAAACGAATACCAAAGATGAAATCAAAACCAATAGCAAAGCCATATAATCTATATCTTGAGCAGATACCGCCAAAATTGAGCCAAATAGATAACTCATCAAATCGACATTGTACCCTGGTGTAAGGTCAACTAAAATAATCCCAATCGCCATCCCAATAGACCAAATAAGTCCTATAAATACATCTATTTTATCCCTTTGATTAAGTGTTACAAACGCCATCAAAAGCGCCGCAGCACATGCAAAAAGTGAGGCCCCAAGAAAAATTGGCAATCCAAAATAAATAGCAAGCCCAATTCCACCATAAGAGGTATGTGCAATTCCACCTGCTAAAAAAACCATACGATTCACAACAATAAGTGAGCCAATAATTCCACTTGCAAAACTAACCAAAAGCCCAGCAATAAGGGCATTTTGTATAAATTCATAATTTAAAGCATCAATAATAGCTTCTAACATAGACAACCCTTATATTCACAAGTTTTATTTCCGAGCATCTGCAACATCTCAACTTCACAAAAATGTTCATTATCATTTTTGATATTTGTATTAAAATCAACATTATGAAATGTGAGAACTTTATTGATATGAGCTACTTTTGAGGCATATTTTAGTATCACAGAGATGTCATGACTTACAACAATCACTGTAATTGTTTTATTTAAAAGTTTTAGTAGTTCATAAATTTGTTTTTGCCCATCTACATCGATACTTGAAGTTGGCTCATCAAGGAGTAAAATTTTAGGATTAGCACATAATGCCCTTGCAATCATAACCCTTTGTCTTTGCCCACCTGAGAGTGAGCCAATTTTTTTATTTGCAAACTTCTCCATTCCAACTTTGGCTAACGAACCCATCGCACACCCAAGTTCATTTGGTGAGTAGCCAATTTTAAATATTTTTTTCCACCATGGCAAGTCTTGATTTAAATTATGACTAACATGCCCCATCATAACAACATCGATAACTTTAATTGGGAAATTTGTATTTATATTTGTATTTTGTGGGACATATCCAATGCTTGAAAGATTTTTTGATGGTGTATTGTCAAAAATTTTAATATCACCTCTTTGAATTTTATTGATACCTAAAATAAGTTTTAAAAGTGTAGATTTACCACCGCCGTTTGGTCCGATGATGGCTAAAAAATCTCTATCTTCTACACTTAAATTTATATTTTCTAACACTTGCTGTTTATCGTACGAAAACGACAAGTTTTCTATTTTTACTATTGACATCTAACTACTTTATTGGAGAATTTATTAAAAACCGTATCTTATCCTCTTTTGTATGATAAATTATTTATTTCCTATTGCTTTTGCTAATGCAATCAAATTTTCACAAACCTTAGGATTCAATGCACTAATTTTAACAACAGGAACTCCAACCTCTTTTGCTATTTGTAAAGCTACTTTTTCACTAAATTCTGGAGCTGTAAATACCGCTTTTATCTTCTCCTCTTTAGCTTCATCTATAATATAAGCAATCTGTTTTGGAGTTGGATTTTTACCTTCAACTTCGATAGAAAATTGAGCCAATTTGTACTGTGAAGCAAAATATCCCCAAGCTGGATGGAACACCATAAATTTTGTACCCGCTTTTGTATTTTTCAAAGCATCTTTTATTTGTTTATCTGTGTCATTTAATTTTGCAATAAACTTCTCAAAATTTGCTTTATAAAATGGCGTATTTAAACTATCGCTAGCAACTAAAGCATCAAATACATTTTTTGCCATAATTTTCATATTTGTGATATTTGTCCAAATATGAGTATCAAGTTTTCCATGTTTATGACTATCTTCTTTGTGTTCACCATGAGTGTGTTTCTCCATAGCTATTTTTGGTACGCCTTTACCTAAATCTACTGTTTTCATATTTTTATTTTGATTTTTAAATTTTGGAAGCCACGCCTCTTCAAATTCTGCTCCAACTGAAAAATATAATGAAGCTTCACTAATATCTTTCATTTGGGATGGTTTTGGCTCATAAGTATGAGGTGAACTTCCTGGTGTAACCATCAATGCACTATTAACTTTATCACCACCAATAGCACTTACGATTGTTTGTGCTGGAACTATACTTACAACTACTTTTACATTTGCAAACAAAAAACTACTTGCCCCAATCAATCCACTTAAAATTATTTTTTTTAACATTTTTATTCCTTAAAATTTATATTTCAACATCAAAGATGTCACTTTTGTATTCACATCATCTCTATTTTCTGGTAACTCTTTTCCATTTTGATAATTATATTGCATAGCTAAATCAAAATTTGTAAAACTTTTACCAAAACTAAACATATATGTTTTATCTTGCTCCATAGCATGATGTTGCACCTTGTTTCCATCATCAAGCACAACAAATATCCTTTTACCGAACATAGCACCAACTCCACCAAAAAAACCTTGATAAGTTCCATTTACGGCTATGAAGTTTGTTTGATACTCTTTATCTTTAAAAACATAGTTGGCGTATTTATCTCCAATAATATTCATGAATTTAGCTCCAAAGGTTACTTTTGCTTGAATCTCTGAGATCTTAAAGCCATTAAAAATTCCAACATCATATTGAGTGACATCAAAAGAATTGTAATCACTTTTGTAACTATCAAGTACAACACCAAACCCTTTATTGATGCTATATATCCCACCTATTCCATAAATTTTTCCATCGTCTGTTGGTGAAAGATTATCTTGTATTACTATATAACTTATCTTTCCACTCAAGTTTTCATTAAAATTGTGTCGAACATTAAGGTTTGATTTGTCCACTTCAAGCTTTGAAGATACTGGATGAGCGTTTAAATTTACTTTATCTTTTGAAAAACTTCCAGAAATTTGTCCGCTTTGATATTTATAAGACAATGCAAAAGCTTGCTCAACTCCATCTGTTTTAAATTTTGATTTTTCATAATTTTTCTGACCATACTGATAAGAAATTTGAGTATTAGCACAAAGTACACTTCCAATTAACGAACTCAAAATAATCTTCTTCAATTCCCCCCCCCTTTTTTTAGCAACCAAGTCGCATTAAATTTTAGGAATTATACAAATAATTTCTTAAGTGCGACTAAGTTGTATTAAGATTATTTATTAAGGTAGTGGATTTTAGTATTACTTTTGTGTATCAAAATATTTTACAATGATTTTTTTGTTTGTAGTAACTGCGTACATATAGATAAAGTCTGTGATTTTTGCACCATTTTCACATAAGATTTGTACACTGAGGAGATTTCCTGATTGAGTAGCATAATAAAGAGCACTATTTCCTTGATTATCTTCTTGGTTGATATTAATTGTATGTTTAGACAAAAATTCAACTATTGAAGCATCACCTTTTTTAGCCGCCCCCATAAGTGGTGTAATTCCAAATTCATTTGAACTATTGAAATCGGCACCATCTTCAAAAAGGCGTTTATATTCTTTCATCTATTTTTTTGTTAGTTTTAAAACTATACTATTTGCTGCATTTTTTCCATCAGCAGCTGCCCAAACTGCTAAGTCTGCTCCTCTCACACTATCGCCACCTGAATAAATTTTTGGATTTGATGTCTGAAAGTTTTCATCAACTTTTATCCCATTCCATCTGTCAAGTTCTAAATTTGCTTTTTTTAAAAATTCTGGTAACTCTTGATCAAATCCAAGAGCCAAAATAACAACTTCTGCACTTTCTAAAAATTCACTACCAGAAACTTCTACAATGCTACTTCTTCCACTTCCATCAGGGGTACTCATAGAAGTTTTAATAAGCTTTACACCATTTTCATCAATACTTAAAGGGGAAACATTGAATAAAAATTCTACCCCCTCCTCTTTTGCATTTAAAACTTCTTTTTTACTTCCTGGCATGTTAAGCTCATCTCTTCGATAAAGACATTTAACACTACTAGCGCCTTCCCTTACACTTGTTCTAACACAGTCCATAGCAGTATCGCCACCGCCAATCACAACAACGGTTTTATCTTTTACATCTACAAAAGTTGTTATCGCTTCTTCAAAGTTTCTTTGTTGAATCCCTGTTAAAAACTCCATAGCAAGATAAACATTAGAATTTTTTTCGCCACCAATATTTGGATATTTTCCTTTTGTTGCACCAATGCCAATAAAAATAGCATCATAATTTGACTCTAACTCTTCAAAAGGTTTATCTTTTCCTATTTCACAATTTGGGATGAATTGCATACCTGCTTCGCAAAGCCAATCAATTCGTCTTTGAACTCTATGTTTATCAAGTTTAAATCCAGGAATTCCATAAGTTAAAAGCCCTCCTCCTCTTGAAGCCCTCTCAAACATATCTACATCAACTCCTGCACGAAGTAAAAATGTAGCAGCACTAATTCCAGCAGGTCCACTTCCTACAATAGCAACTTTTTTACCAATTTTATTTTTAGTAAATTTCGGAACCAAGCCATTATCAAATCCAGTTTCACTTATGTGAGTTTCTATTGCTCCAATAGTAATGGCACCATGTGTGTCATTTAAAGTACAATCACCTTCACATAAAACTTCCTGTGGACAAATTCGACCCAATATTTCAGGAAATGGTGAAGTTTCATTTGATATATTAAATGCAAGTTCTAAATCATTTTCTGCCGTTTGTTTAAGCCAAGCAGGGATTATATTATGAAGTGGGCATTTGTTATGGCAATACGGATCACCACAACCAATACATCTTTCAGCTTGTTCGCTTGCTTTGTTTTTGTCAAACACATTATAGACTTCACCAAAGTCTTTAATTCTATCCATTACCCCTCTTTTTGATGGGTTATTTCTATCTATTTTTGTAAAATTTAACATTTGATTAGTCCCCTTGGTCTGGATTTAGAGGTAAAACTTTCATATCTTTTGGCTTTACCATCCAGAAATTTCTTATTTCTGCTCTAAAATTCTCTAATATCATTTTTGCTTGTTCTGAATCTGTTTCAATTACATAATCTTTTAGTGTTTTTTGTAAATAAATTCGCTCCAACTCTGTATCGTCAGTATCAATTCTAAGTGCCTCAATTAACTCTTGATTCATATGATCTATAAATTCTCTATTTTTATCGTAGATAAACGCTAATCCACCAGTCATACCAGCACCAAAGTTAATTCCAGTTTTACCTAAAATTACAACAATACCACCAGTCATATACTCACAAGCACTATCACCAGTCCCTTCAACAACAGCTATACAACCAGAATTTCTAACAGCAAATCTTTCCCCTACACTAGCTCTAACATATAGTTTTCCGCCAGTTGCTCCATAAAGACAAGTATTTCCTCCACCTGTATATTCACTACCTTGAAGATGTGGTTTTACTATTATTTTTCCACCATTCATCCCTTTTCCAACATAGTCATTAGCAACACCATCAAGAATCAAACCAACACCTTTACTTAAAAATGCACCAAATGATTGTCCGGTTACACCTTTTAAATTATATGTTATTGTTCCATCAGGAAGTCCTGCATCACCATATCTTCTTGCTATTTCACCCGAAGTTAGAGTTCCAAAACTTCTGTTTAAATTTGAGATTATGGCATTGACTTCTATTCGTTTTGATGGGTTTTCAATTGCAGACATAACTTGTGCCACCAAATCATGTGATTGTTCATTTTTGTCGTATGGCTCATTTCTAAGCACTTGACACGTATCAACACCATCAAGTCTTCGTAAAATATTTTGAAAATCAAATTTTTTAGCAAATTCATCATCAATAACACTTAACAAATCGCTTCTTCCAATAATATCTTCTAATCTTGAATAACCTAATGTTGCTAATATCTCTCTTGTATCTTCAGCTAAGAAGTTAAAATAAGCTATCAGCCTCTCAACTGAACCTGTAAATTTAGCTCTTAAATCCTCATCTTGAGTAGCAACACCAACGCTACATTTATTAGTGTGGCAAATTCTTAAAATTTTACAACCAAGAAGCGTTAAAGCTGATGTTCCAAATGCATAACTTTCAGCTCCAAGCATTGCTGCTTTAATAACATCAAGCCCAGTTTTAAGACCACCATCTGTTTGAAGATGAACCATTCCTCTCAAATGGTTTGCTTTTAGTGCATTATGAGCTTCACTAAGTCCCATCTCCCAAGGATTTCCCGTGTGTTTGATAGATGTAAGTGGTGCAGCACCTGTACCGCCATCGCTTCCGCTAATAATAATCTTATCAGCATATGCTTTAGCAACACCAGCTGCTATTGTCCCAACACCAATAGATGAAACAAGTTTTACAGCAACGGTTGCTTGTGGATTTATCTGTTTAAGATCAAAAATAAGCTGAGCCAAATCTTCAATACTATAAATATCGTGATGTGGAGGTGGAGAAATAAGTGTAACACCTGGTGTAGTATGTCTTAATTTAGCAATCATCCCTGTAACTTTAGAGCCTGGTAATTGACCACCTTCACCAGGTTTTGCACCTTGAGCTAATTTAATCTGCAACTCTTCACAATTTACAAGATACGCTGGTGTTACACCAAATCGTCCACTTGCAACTTGTTTAATTTTAGAATTTTTAATTGTATTAAATCTAGCGGCATCTTCTCCACCCTCTCCACAATTGCTTTGAGCACCTATTGTATTCATAGCAACTGCAATTGCTTCGTGAGCTTCAATTGAGATACTTCCACAACTCATAGCTGCACTTGCAAATCTTTTAAAAATATTCTCTTTAGGCTCAACTGCATCGATTGATATAGGTTGCTTATCACTTTTAAGTTCAAAGAAATCCCTAATAAACTTTTTATCTCTAGTTTCAATAAGTTTTTTTAGCTCATTAAAATCACTTACATTTTCATTTCCAACAGCATTTTTATCATGCATTGCTTTTGTAATAGCTGGACCATAATCGTGATACTCTCCGCCATCAGTATATTTATAAAACCCTCCCATCTCTAAAGGGAACATTGTTTTATCATCAAAAAATGCTTTATTATGGATTTCACCTATTTTTGCTTCAATATCATCAAATGTAAGTCCACTCAAATCATTTGATGCGTGGGGGAAACAAAGATTACAAATCTCATCACTTAGCCCAACAACATCAAATAAAGATGAATTTCTATAACTAGCCATTGTAGAGATTCCCATTTTTGACATTATTTTTAAGATACCAGCACCAAGTGCTTTTGCACTATTTTTTAATCTATTTTGCAACTCATATGATGATAAATTTTTTCTTTCATTGTAAGAAACGATTGAAGCGAATAGCATATATGGGTAGATTAAAGATGTACCAAAAGCAAATAATACAGCTGAACTATGTGGATCATAAATCTCACTTGTAACAGCCACAATCGAGACTTTACTTCTTAAATTATCAAGTTTTAAATGATTATTTACATAACCAACTGCCATTGCGATGGGGATAATTTTAGATTCATTTGAAACTCCCCTATCATCAAGGACAACAAGCTTAACACCGTTATTTATAACAGCATCTTTAATTTGTCCATAAAGATTTTCTAATGCACCTTTCAAGTCACTTTTAAAAGCTGTACTAAAAGTTTGATTTTTAAAATATTCATCATATCTTTGATGTTTTGTATCCCCAAAACTCACAATTGCTTCAAATTTCTCTTGCATTAAAATTGGGCTTACAAGTTTAATTCTTTTTGAATGAGCTTCGCTTTCCTCTAAAATATTGTAAGTATTTCCAACTCCAGTATTTAAACTCATAACAATTTTTTCCCTATATGGGTCAATTGGAGGATTTGTAACTTGAGCAAATTTTTGTCTAAAATAATCTGTAAAATTTCTTTGAGATGTTGAAAAACAAGCCAAGGGTGTATCATCACCCATTGAGCCAGTTGGTTCTTTACCATCAAGTGACATAGGGATTATCATCTGATCAATAGTTTCATACGTAATATTTGCATATTTTTGTCTTTTTGAAATATCCTCAAATTTATAATCATCAAGCTTAACGAATGTTTGATCTACAAATTCTAAAAGATATTTAACATTACTTGCAAGCCATTTTTCATAGTTTTGAGTCGATTTTAGATAATTATTAATGTCAGTGTTTTTTAAGATTTTTCCATGTTTTAAATCCATAGCAATCATCTCGCCACTTTGTAATCTCCCTCTATCAATTATCTCACTATCATCAATCAAGACTGTTCCATATTCACTTGTGATAAATAATCTTTCATCTTTTGTTATGAAATATTTTGATGGTCTTAAACCATTTCTATCAATCAAACACCCAATATATCGTCCATCTGTAAGTGATACAGCAGCAGGTCCATCCCAAGCTTCAAACCTAATAGCACTATACTCATAATAAGCTCTAAGTTCACTATCCATATATGGTGAATTTTGCCAAGGAGCTGGAACCATAGCTCTTGCAGCTTTAAAGAAATCCATACCATTAACAATCAAAAATTCAAACATATTATCTAAACTTGTACTGTCACTCCCAACACTTTGTAAGATTGGGAAAATTCTTGCCAACTCTTCATCTGTAAATATTTTAGATTTGATAGCTTCAGTTTTAACCTCAACATTAAATCTATTTGCTTCAATTGAGTTAATCTCTCCGTTATGTGCAATTCCCCTAAAAGGTTGAGCGAGTCTCCATTTTGGTAAAGTATTTGTTGAAAATCTTTGGTGGAAAAGTGCAAATGAAATAGCAAAATCTTCATCATTCAAATCTAGATAAAACTGCTTAATAGTTGTAGGCATTACAAGCCCTTTATATGCTATTAGTTTAGTTGAAAAAGTTGGAATATAAAAATCTTCATCATCCTTTAGATGATGTTCAGCCTCTTTTCGAGCAAGATACATCATTGCATCAAATCTTTTTGAAGAGACAATACTGCTTGGAACAACAAAGATTTGAAGCATTTTAGGTAAAATCGATAGAGCTTGTTTACCTAATGCACTTATATCAATTGGAACTTCTCTATTTAAAATAACCTTTAAATCATTTTTTTCACAATAACTTCTAAAAATATCAAATTGTGTATCATTTTTTGCAAATACAAATGCAACACCATATTGATTAGGAAGATCAACACCATTTTGTAATGCAATTTTTCGCATGAATTTATCAGGCATAGAGAGTAGCAACCCACTACCATCACCACTTTTCCCATCAGCAGCAACTGCTCCTCTATGCATCATCCGTTCAAGTGAAGTTATAGCGTCTTCAAGGTTTTGGTGTGTAGCTTTATTTTTTAGATGAGCCACCAAACCAAATCCACAGTTATCTTTAAAAGAAGTTAATTTATCTAAATTACAACCCATTTGTGTACCTTTTTATCGTAAAATTTTCCATTACATAATATTTATTATAGACGCGGAATTTACCTAAAAATCAATTAAATATTAATTAAAAAATATGAAAAGATAAGAAGTTTAGCTGAATCGTAGATAACTATTGGGCGATAATTTTTAGTTCAAAATAGCCAATTTTTTATTATAAAAGAAAGTACCAAAAGGTATAAGGGAAGCAATAAAGCCCACAAAAGTAAGCTTAAAACTACCCAATGAAGTTGTATGAAAATTATACAATGAAAACAAAAACCACACAAAAAGTCCCCCATGAATCATACCAACAATTTTTGTAGCAATCTCAATCCCCATCATATATTTCATAGGCATCGCAATAAAAACTAAAATAATGAAGGACCAACCCTCAATATTGCCAACTTTCATCAAAACTTCTTTTGGGTTATTTTCTAAATTAGAATTTTCCATATTATAATCCTCTTAGTGTCACACCAAGGTAGATAGCAATAACACCGAGCATAATATTTAAAGGTATCATCCAAATTGAAAGTGGAGCAAGTGTATCTTTTGCACCTTTTAAATCTCCACTTAAAAATAATTTTTGTGCTTTATTTCTTTTTAGATAAATTAAGATAAAAATTACACTCATTACACTCCAAATTGCCTCTTTAATATGGACAATAGGAGCTAGCGGTGTACCTTTAAAACCAAATCCAAGTGACATTAAAACAGCGGTTACAAGTAAAATAATAATCGCTGGAATTACAAGGTTAAAAAATCTTTTAAGCAAGTCCAACACTCTAGCTAATTTTATTGCTGGCTCATCAATTTTAGCAACTGAATAGTGAACTGCAAATCTAATTGCAATCATTCCACCAACCCAAATTACAGCAGAGATTATGTGTAAAAACACAATCAATCCCCCATATATTCCAAAAAATTCTTCCATATCAAACCTTTCTTATAATTTTATAACTGATAAATCTCTTTTTCTAAATGCTAAAGCGATTATTACAAAAACCATAGTAGTTACAATATATACCCATGTTGGGATTGGAACAGGATCACCTGTTGCATAAGAGTGCATTCCACTTAAATAAAAATTTACCCCAAAATATGTCATCAAAATAGTACTAAATGCTAAAGTAGATGTAACCGCCAAAACATAAGGACGATTTAGTTTTGGGATAAGTCTTAAATGTAAAACTATTGCATAAACAATAATCGCAACATAAGCCCAAGTTTCCTTAGGGTCCCAGCCCCAATATCTACCCCATGACTCATTTGCCCAAACTCCACCTAAAAAGTTCCCAACAATTAATGCTGAAAGCCCAATAATTAAAGATGCTTCATTTATCGCTGTTATATGTTTTATTGTTTTATCAATATGCGGTTTCGTATCGCTTCTAAAAATAAATAACACCAATGCCATAAGTCCAAGCATTCCACCAAGTGCTAAGAAACCGTATGAACCTGTAATAATCGATACATGGATAGTTAACCAGTAAGATTTAAGTACAGGCACAAGGTTTGTGATTTGTGGATCTATTCCACTTAGGTGCGCAGTGAACATAAATACAGCAGTCATAATAACAGCAGCACTTAAAGCCATTAGTGATTTTCTAAAGAAAATCAGCCCAGCAAACATAATACTCCAAGCAATATAAATAAGTGACTCATAAGTATTACTCCAAGGTGCGTGTCCACTTAAATACCATCTAAATCCCATACCAGCTGTTTGGATAATAAAGAAAACCAAAAGTATACCAAATACAATATTATTCATCATTTTTGATTGTAAACTCTCTTTAAATACCGTTGCAAATGCAATGACCAAAAGGATTAAACCTAAAATCAAATATGCCAAAGTTAATCTTGGAAAAATATCTAATTGATTAAATAACAGTTCTGTTGTAATTTTTGTCTCGTCAGGATAAACTTCTGCTCCGAACTTTTGTTGATACATTGTTACTAATTTTAAAGCTTTTGATGCATTTGTATAGTTACCCTCACCAACAGAATTTATAAAGTTTGAAGTTATCATATTTACTATATCTCTATCTTGTCCTTCAAGTGTTTTGATAGCTTGAATTGGACTAATCCAAAGATTATTTTGATCATTTAATTTTGGATATATTTTAAACATATCACTCCAAAATATCATATAAACGATATTTAATCTCTCATCAACTCTTAAGGCATCTTTTTCAAAAGTTCCCCTTTGGTTTGGATCAATCTTATTTATATCTTCAAGAATTTGAGCCATTTTATAACCCTCTGGGGTAAAAACTTCACTAAATGATACAAATTTTCTATCTTCAGAAACTCCTAAAAATTTCTTTAATTTTGGCGTATCAACTTTTATAATTTTTATATCTTTCCAAACATCAGGATTTGTAAGCATTCCTAAAACTACTTGATTTGAATTCATACCTAAAAACTCATTTTGTCGTGTAAGTTTGTGTAAAATATCCCTTGAAAGGGTATCTATTGGCTTCATTCTCCCCATCTCTGCTTGAACAATTATTTTTGAAAACTCTTCAGCTAAAGGTTTGCTTTGCTCTTTAAAATCTTCAAGATATTTCACTGTGTCTTTTAGGTTTTCTTGAGGAACTTCAACAGCTTTAAGTTCACTCATTGTTCCAAAAATTGTTAACGCAATCAACATAACAACTGTTTGATTCCCTTTACTTATAAATCTTGTTAGTTTTGCAAACCTTGAGTCTTTATCAAAAAAATTCATCACCAAACCAATCAAAAGCATAAGATAACCGGCATAAGTTGGCCAATGCCCAATATCATGGTTTACGGATAACACAGTTCCTAGCTCATCTTGATCATACGAGCTTTGGAAAAATTTAAATCCATCGTAATACAAAATATTATTCATATATATATGAAATGGAAATTGCTCTTTATTTACAGTATCAATCAATTCAACTTTACTTGAATAAGATGATGGAGCCATACTTCCAGAATATCTTTCAAGTTCAAAATCATTTAATTTCAAATAAAAAGGTAAAGTCATAGGTTTTGAACCATACTCCAAAGATACTTTTGTCCCATCTTTAAATGTAATATCTTTTACAACTCCAGTTCTCATACCTCTTTGACCAACTACTCTCTCTTTTACTGCTTCCCCTTTATAAGATGCTTCAAGTGTTAAAAGTCCCATTTTAGCTGTACCATTTTTAGCCAAAGTGTACTCAACAAAGTTTACAACAACATCACCATTTTTTGTAGGTACACTATATGAAAAAGGGGCATTGCCAAATGCAGCTAACTCTTTTTCGTGATAATAAGTTTGTGTAGTATTATTTTCATAAGTTGTAATATGGATATATGGTTCAAGTGAAATCATCTGATTTGTTGTTTCACCCTCTCTAATATTCATAATCCCCTCATACCCATAATATCTAGTCATACCAGCACCAATAAGCATTACAACAAATGATGAGTGAAAAATAAATTTTGCTTTACTTTTAAACATATTCACTTTTGCCATTATACCAATTAGATTGAACACGGTAAGTGTTAAGATTAATTCATACCAAAAATGGTTATAAACAAGAATTCTTGAAGTTGAACTGCCAAAATCATTTTCGATAAAAGTAGCAACACCAGCTCCAATAGCCAAAATAGATAACAAAACTATTGTCATCTTAGGTGAAAAAAATATTTTTGAGAACATAGATACCTTCTTTCTTTAAGTAGTCGCGGATTATAACTAATTTAAGTTTTTGTTTGTTTTACAAATAAATGTCTAGTAACAAAAGGTAAGTTTTGATTAATTAACTATCTTTGTTTAGATTTTTAAAGATATACAATATATTTGTATAATAAATATACAAAGAAGGTATTCAATTCTTTTACACTTTTTGACATAATTTCCTTAATTGATTGACCGATTAAAAGTTTGGTTAAGAGATAACTTATAAAAAAAGGAAAGAAAATGAAAACAAAAACTTGGCTTTTAACACTTCTCCCTGCAATGGCATTTGCTGAGGATGTAGCAAAGATTGATACAGGAAATACTTCTTGGATGATGATTTCAACAGCACTAGTGCTTCTTATGACACCTGCTGGACTTGCACTATTTTATGGTGGTATGACTAGAAGTAAAAATTTACTTAATACTTATGCTATGGTATTTAGTGCATTTATTGTTGCATTTGTAGCTTGGATTGTAGCTGGTTACTCGGTGGCTTTTGGAAATGGTGGAGCTATGCAAAGCTTTATGGGAGGATTTGACAATATGTTCTTAAACGGAATTGCATGGACAGATCTTATGCCTCAATCATATCCAACCTATGTCTTTGTAGTGTTTCAAGGTACTTTTGCTGCGATTACTGTTGCAATAGCAAGTGGTTCAGTTATTGAGAGAATGAAGTTTTCAACTTGGTTGATTTTTGTTGCTCTTTGGACAGTTGTTGTTTATGCGCCTATTGCACATATGGTTTGGGGTGGAGCTGGAGCTTACTTATTTGATGCTGGTGCATTAGATTTTGCTGGTGGTACAGTTGTACATATGAACGGTGGTTTGGCTGGACTTGTACTTGCAATATTAATAGGTAAAAGAAAAGACTTCCAAAAAGTTGCTATGAAACCTATGAGTATTATGTTGACAGCTTTAGGAGCATCATTGCTATGGTTTGGTTGGTTCGGATTTAACGGTGGATCAGCATTTGGTGCAACTGAAATTGCTGGACTTGCATACCTTACAACTGCTTTAGCTCCATCTGTTGCTGCTATCACTTGGATGGTTCTTGAATATATCATATACAAAAAAGTAACTTTACTTGGAGCTGTTTCTGGTGTTGTTGCTGGACTTGTTGCTATTACACCTGCTGCTGGATTTGTTGATGTTAGCGGAGCATTTGCAATAGGATTTATCGGTTCATTAATAGCATTCTTTGGTGTAGTTACTTTAAAGAAAAAATTAGGATATGACGATTCACTTGATGCATTTGGTGTTCACTTTTTAGCTGGACTTTGGGGTGCATTAGCTACTGCTATATTTGCTGTAAACGATAAAGCTTTACTTTGGGATGGACCACTAAAAGCAACTGGAGACAGAATGGGACAATTTATGGTTCAATTAGAGTCTGTTGTGGTTGTTGGATTAGTTACATTAATTGGAACAATAGTTGTTTACTATATTGCTTCAGTATTAACAGGTGGTGGAAGAGTTGATGAAGAGACTGAAGCTCTTGGACTTGATGAAGCAACTCATGGTGAAAAATCACTTAACATATAAAAAGGTACAAACGACAATAACGTTTGTTTGAGGATTTGATTCTTTAGGTGGAATTTTCCACCTCTCTTCATAGCGTAGTCTTGTGGCAAACGAAGTGAAGTCAAAAAGAAGAGATTAAACACAAGGTTCCATTAAACAATGGAACATTTTTTAAGGATATAAAATGAAAAAAATCGAAGCAATTATCAAACCATTTAAACTTGAAGATGTTAAAGAAGCCTTAAGTGAGGCTGGTGTGACAGGTATGACAGTAACTGATGTAAAAGGCTATGGAAGACAACAAGGACATAGTGAACTTTATAGAGGCGCTGAATACATAGTTGATTTTTTAGCTAAAACAAAAATTGAACTAATTGTAAATGATGAAGATGTTGAGAAATGTGTAAATCTTATTAAAGATAGTGCAAAAACTGGAAAAATAGGAGATGGTAAAATCTTTATAATCCCTGTTGATGAAGTAGTTAGAATAAGAACTGGTGAAACAGGAAATGAAGCAGTCTAAACAATACTAGATTAAAAAATAAAATACTTTAAAAAGTGGCCAAAAGCCACTTTTTTTATTTCAAATCAGAAATGTTTCATAATTTTTAATCATTATTAAATAGTTTTTCATATACTCTTGACCTACAAATTAGAAAAAGAGGCACGATGAAAAAAAGAGACTTATATATCATCATCTACTCCCTAACTATTACAGTATCGATAATATATGCGATACAACCGATTCAGCCTTTACTAGCAAATGAATTTAAAATATCTATCACACAAGCATCACAATTTACAGGTATTGTTATGCTTTTTCTTGCAATTTCACCAATTATTTATGGTTACGTACTAGAAAAAATAAGTGTCAAAAAAATGTTACTTGGATCACTTTTGATATTATTTGTAGCAAATTCTTTTTTGGGTTTTAGTTCAACTTATGAATCTTTTTTATTTTTTAGAACGGTAGAGGCTTTAGTTTTGCCTGCTATTTTAACATCACTTATGAGTATACTGGCAAATCTTGATAAAAAAAATATTAAACTGAATATGTCAATTTATGTTGCTTCAACCGTATTTGGTGGACTTTTTGGAAGAATTTTTTCTGGGTATATTGCTACTAGCTTGTCTTATCATTTTGTGTTTTATCTTTTATCGTTTGGTGTTTTACTTTGCATATATTTTATCTACACTCTCTCTTATGAAGAGGAGCCAAAAATAATCAAACCAAAACTTGCCGATATTGTAAACATACTAAAAGATAAAAGATTTTTCCTTATCTATTTTATGATGTTTACGCTCTATTTTGTTTTTGGTGGTGTTTTAAATATTCTACCATTTCATGTAGTTGATATTATGCCAAAGGTAACAGAATTTGAGATCTCACTACTTTATTTTGGATATGCAATGGGGTTAATAGTTGCTCTAAATGCGACCAGAACCATTAAATTATTTAGAGGTGAACTTAACACAATAGTTGTTGGCTTAATACTATTTTTAACTGTAACGATATTTTTAGTTTTTGAAAATATTATTTTCATATTTTTTCTAATTTGTTTATTTTGTTTGAGCATGTTTATGGTTCATACAGTAAGCACTGGGATTATAAATACACTAAAAGAATCACAAAAATCCTTAACTTCAGGAATTTATCTTGCATTTTATTACACAGGTGGCACACTTGGTTCAGTTATTCCAGCTATCATTTATGAAAAATTTGGATGGGAAATTTTAATGTATATCTTTGGAGGTATATTATCTTCTGTTTTGATGTTAGTTATTTTCAATCGAAAACTATTTTAAAGGATATAAAAATATATCATCAATGGAATATAAAATAGAGATAATAATGTTGATACAAATACCGCCATTGAGATTTTTTCAGGCTTTACATTAAGTAAGGTTGCTATTGTTACAGTGTTTCCCGCTAGTGGAACAATTGAGAAAATAAACATCAAAAAGTAATAATCTTTATTTAAAAAATTGATAAAGTTATAATCAAAATATATGAATACGCAAATAAGTAATGGCCAAATTATAAATTTTATAAAAAGTGCATATGAGATAAATTTTATATCAAATGAGTTGTTTGTTTTCATCATCTCCATACCCATTCCAACAAGCATCATCCCTAAAATAGCATAAGCTCCTTTTAAATAAAGCGCATAATCATTAAACATATCTGGCAATTTTGCCCCAAATAAATTTAATACCAAACCAAAAATAAAAGCATATAAAACTGGAAGCTTTAAAACTTTCAATAAACTATCTTTTGGGGAAAAATTTCCATTAGTTGTGATATAAAAACCAACTGTATTTTGATACAAAAGTGAAGCTAAAACAGTAAAAATAAAAACATCCACAATGCGAGGTTCTAAAAATAATATCGCCAAAGGAATCCCGATATTTCCAGTATTTCCTGTTGCTGTACTAAATGCTAAAAGATTTGCCGTGTTATCTTTGTAAACTCTTTTAAAATAATACAACGAACTAAACGCAACAATGGTACTAAGGAGAAAAAAGAAAATTGGCAAAAATACAACTGATGGATCAAGTTTAACACTCAGTGTTGCATTAAAAATAATCAAAGGTGCCAAAATATAAAATAAAATCTTGGCGATCGTTTCTTTGTTGCAAGCCAATAGAGCAGTTGAGATAAATCCTAAAATAACACTAATATACAAAGGGATAATTTTCCCAAGTAGCGTTAAAAAGATACTCATCTAAAGCCTTATTTTTAAATTGGTAAATTGAATTTTTGCAGAGTAAATTCACCCTCATCATTATAAAAAACATAATACAAAAAATCTTTTTTAATAGATGTACCAATTAGATATTTTAGTGCTAAATTTGCTTGAATTGAAGCTATATTCATAACTATTGGACAAGCTATTCCATTTGGAACCCTCTCTTTAACATTAAAAACACTCCCAAAGGTTGCTTTGTCAAAGAAACAAATTTGACCATGAAACTCCTCTACGCTTCCATAAATCCAAGGAATATTTTTATCTTTTGCGAAGCTATCAATTGTAGCCCTTACTGGTAAATTATCTGTTGCATCGAGTATTAAATCAGGAACAATATCAAGTTTCATAAAATCTTCAAAACTCCCATCAATTGAATTAACTTCAACAAAAGGTGAGCGAGAAACTACAAGCTCTTTTAAAACTTCACATTTCTTTTTCCCCTCATCGCTAACTTTAAAACCAATTTGACGGTGGATATTGTGAATTCCAACCTCATCAAAATCAACTAAAGTAATTTTCCCTATTCCACTACTTCCAAGTGCAATAGCTAAACTACAACCAAGTCCGCCACACCCAATAATTACGATATGTTTAGTTTGCAATGATTGTTGAATTTCCAATCCCCAAAGTTTAATTTGTCTAGCAAAATATCTCTCCATCTCATTTTCCATAAAAAACCTTTTAACAATTCTCTTTATTTAATATCTCTTCATACTCAAATTTTGCATTATCGAGTAATTTTTGAGCCATCTCTATCTCCGCCATCCCTTTTTTATACGCTTCAACACTACCACTTAGGGTAATTTCTGGGTCAATTAGTTTATCGAGATACTTTTTTGCTTCAACTATTTTGTCTTCAAAATTGATATTTTCTAATTCATTTGTATTGTCTAAATCTTCTACTTTTTTCTTTGCCATTTTATTATTTTCCTTTTGGTTTACTTCGTTTATTTTAGCCATTTTTTACTGCAATCTTGAGAAAACCAAAATAGTTAAAAATTAATTTTTTCTTCTGTATCGAAATCAATTTTGTTAATTTCATTAGACTAAATAATAATTAAGATAACTTTCACTTCTAAAATTAAAGGGGCTCAGATGAACAAAATATTTGCAAAGAATGTAAAAAAGTTGCTTTTTGGACTATTAATAACTTCAAATATACTATTTGCGGACTTACTAAAAGTTGGTGATACAATCTTGGACACTTCGTACAAAAATCAATTTGATCAAACAATATCTATCTCAAAAGATACAAAAGAGTTGATTTTGGTTTTTTCTAAAGATGATGGAGAGAGGGTAAAAAACTTTCTCATTTCAAATCCAAATTATCTTCAAGGAAATAAAAGTATCTATTTTGCAGATATCAGTGGAGCGCCATCTTTAGTTACAAGTATGTTTATGAAGCCAAAATTTAAAAAATATCCATTTTCTATGGTTTTGATTGATGATGAGAAAGTAACTTCTAAATTTCCAAAAATGGAAAATAAAATCACAATTATAAGTGTAGAAAATCTAAAAATTAAAAAAATAGATTTTAAAACAAATTTATAAAAAATTTTAGAGGCATAGCCTCTAAAAATGTTTAGTTCATTATCTCTTCAACAGTGATATAATCTCCTACTCTTCCTGTCATTTTTTCTGAATCAGTATTTACAGGTAAAGTTCTTTTTCCTGGTCTCCAACCTGCTGGACAAACTTCCCCAGTTGCTGTTGCGTGTTGCCAAGCTCTTACTTGTCTTAAAAACTCGTGAACATTTCTACCAACCATCGGAGCTTGAACCTCTTGAGCCACCACTGTTCCCTCTGGATTTATTAAAAATCTCCCTCTTAAAGCAACACCTTGCTCCTCAATCATTACACCAAAATCTCTACTAACTTTTCCAGTAGGATCTGCTCCAAGTGTAAGTTTTAAACCTTCTAATAATGGCTCTGTTTCAACAAATCTTTTGTGTGAAAATTTTGTATCAGTTGAAACAGCAACTATCTCAACGCCAAGTTCAGTAAACTCATCATACTTAGCATTCATCGCTGCAATTTCTGTTGGACAAACAAATGTAAAATCAGCTGGATAAAAACAAACTACAAGCCATTTACCCTCATAATTTTCACTTGCAACTGTTGTGTAATGCCCTGTTTTTGAATCATACGCATCCATACTAAATTTTGGTGCTTTTCTTAATACTAAACTTGAACTCATTTTATTTTCCCCTTTTGATATTGTCATCTCTTCATTTTGTGTTGAAACATTTTCTGCTTCGTCAATTGGTTTTGCTGTATCGCATGCCATTTTGTACTCCTTTTTTAAAGTGAGAGAAGTATAACTAAAGGATAAAAATTATTATTTAGTAGAATATATTATAAGATATGGTTAATATTTTTATAAGCTGAAAGAATTTGTAAGCAATAAATCATTGCTTACAAAATTTTATTAGACTAAAGGATATCAAACCTATCAGCATCCATCACTTTATTCCAAGCTAGAATAAAATCGTTTATAAATTTCTCTTTGGAGTCATCTTGTGCATAAAACTCTGCCATTGCACGCAGTTGCGAGTTTGAACCAAATAGTAAATCTATCCTTGAAGCAGTATATTTCTCTTTACCACTTTTTCTCTCTTTTCCTATAAACTCCATCTCATCTTCATCTTTTGCCTCCCAAACAGTATTGATATCTAAGAGATTGACAAAAAAATCATTAGTTAGCACTCCAACTTTATCAGTAAATATCCCTTTTGAAGAGTCATCATAATTTGCTCCAAGTACTCTCATCCCTCCAATGAGTACAGTCATCTCTGGTGCGTTTAATCCTAAGAGTTGTGCTTTATCAACCAAAAGTTCCTCACTACTTACAGCATATTTTTTGAATTGATAGTTTCTAAATCCATCAGCAATTGGCTCAAGATGTTCAAACGATGGAGCAAAAGTTTGCTCTTGTGAAGCATCCGTTCTTCCGATACTAAATGGTACAATTACTTCAAATCCAGCGTTTAAAGAGGCTTTTTCAATAGCTGCAGCTCCACCTAAAACTATTAAATCAGCAAGAGATACTTTTTTAGCTCCACTTCTATCAAACTCCTCTTTTATAATTTCAAGTTTTGCTATAACTCCATCGCATCCTTTATTTACTTCCCAATTTTTTTGTGGTTCAAGTCGTATTCTAGCTCCATTTGCTCCACCTCTTTTATCAGGATCTCTATAAGTTGAAGCACTTGCCCATGCTGTTTTTGCCAAACTTGAAACACTAAGTCCTGAGCTTAAAATCTTCTCTTTGAGACTTTTTACATCATTTTCATCAATCACGCGATACTCAGCTTTTGGGACAACATCTTGCCAAATCAAATCTTCCTGTGGTACCTCTGGTCCAAGATATCTACTTTTTGGTCCAAGGTCTCTATGAGTTAGTTTAAACCAAGCTCTTGCAAAGGCATCCGCAAACTCCTCTGGATTCTCATGAAATCTTTTTGAAATTGGTCCATAAATTGGATCCATTCGAAGAGCCAAATCTGAAGTAGTCATAATCGTTTTTATTTTTTTATTTTTATTATGTGCTGCTGGGGCAAGATGCTCCTCTTTTGGATTCACAGGTGTCCACTGCCAAGCACCCGCAGGAGATTTCTCAAGGTTCCAATCATATCCAAACAATATATCAAAGTATTCATTATCCCATCTTGTTGGGTTTGCTGTCCATGAACCTTCAATTCCACTAGTAATTGTATCATCACCTTTACCACTTAAAAATTTACTAAGCCACCCAAGACCTTGAGCTATTAAGCCTTCAGCTTCAGGCTCAGCTCCTACATTTGAAGCACCTCCGGCTCCATGACATTTCCCAAAAGTGTGACCTCCTGCTATCAGTGCAACTGTTTCTTTGTCACCCATCGCCATCCTTGAAAAAGTCTCTCGTATATCTTTTGCCGATTCTAGAACATTTGGCTCTCCATTTGGACCTTCAGGATTGACATAAATTAGCCCCATTTGTACTGCTGCTAGTGGATTTTCAAGTCCATCACGATTTTCTTTTTTTTCATATCGATTATCGCCTAGCCATCTATCTTCACTTCCCCAGTAAATATCCTCTTCTGATTCCCAAACATCAACTCTTCCACCTGCAAAACCAAAAGGTTTGAGTCCCATATCCTCTAAAGCAACCGTTCCAGCTAGTATCATTAAATCTGCCCAAGAGATTTTGTTGCCATATTTTAATTTTATTGGTTGGAGCAGTCTCCTTGCTTTATCAAGATTCCCATTATCTGGCCAACTATTAAGGGGTGCTAGTCTTTGACTTCCAGTTCCAGCTCCTCCTCGTCCGTCACCAGTTCTATAAGTTCCAGCACTATGCCATGCCATTCTGATAAACAATGGTCCATAATGCCCATAATCAGCAGGCCACCACTCTTGAGAGTCGGTCATCAAGGTTTTTAAATCTTGTTTTAAAGCTTCATAGTCTAGCTTTGCGAACTCTTTTTTATAATCAAACCCTTCTCCTAAAGGATTTACCTTGTTTGAATGTTGTGAAAGAATTTTGAGATTGAGCTGATTTGGCCACCAATCTTTATTGTAAGTTCCTTTGTTTGAAGCAGTTAGATTTGCAACTGGCTTATCACTTCCTAGACCTGTAATTGGACATTTTCCCATTAGATACTCCTTTTTATGTATTGTAAAAATTGTATATAAAGGATAATTTTTTTCTTTTAGTAAAATATTTTATTAAAAATATTTTATATTATTATAAGAGTATGGTATGGTATGCAAATAGCAATATTTTACCGCCAAACAAACATAACAAAAGAAAACAATCAATGAATAAAATCAACTAGGAATAATCAAAATTTAGTGGGAATAGTTGATTGTATCTTATTGAAAAACTATTTTTGAACTTTGTTATTAAAATAAATATCCTGTTTGTCAACCTATTAAAGTTAGCGATACAATTTGAATTAATTCATGTAAAAATCTAGACTACAAATCTGTCTCAATTTTGAAAGATATAAAATAAATACCATAGACAAAAACGCTTTATTTTATCTCTTCTAGAACTTTTTTAATCATAAAATCAAATTTATTGAGCTCAACCAAAAAAGCATCGTGTCCGTAATTACTTTCAATCAAGGTGTAATCAACCAAATCCCCTTGCCCATTTTCAATCATTATTTGATATATCTCTTCAGTTTCTTCAGGTTTAAAAAGTAAATCCCCACTAAAAGCATAAAGATGGAGTTTTGTTTTTATCTTTGATAGACTCTCAGCCAAAGTATCACTACCCCTTGCTGCATTAAAAATATTCATTGTTTTTACAATATATAAATAGCTAAGCGGATCGAAATATTTAGGGAAACTATACCCGTTATATTCAAGATATCTTTCAACTTCAAATCTACCAAACAACTCATAAAGTCCATCAGTTTCAACATATCTTCTTCCAAATTTCATATCCATACTATCATTTGAAAGATATGAGATATGTCCAGCCATTCTCCCAAGCGCTAACCCTTTTAGTCCATTTGATTTTATATCTTCACTATCATAGTTTCCATCTTTAAAATCTGGATCATTCCTTATTGCTTCGATTGTTATTTTATTATATGCAATCGCCCAAGGTCTTGTGTACGCAGTAGAAGCTAACATAAAAATATGCTTTGCAAACAGTGGGTACTCAACAGCATAACAAAGTGCTTGCATACCACCCATACTTCCACCAATTACAGCGTGCAACTCTGAAATCTCTAATGATTTTAAAACTCTCATTTGAGCTTTTACAATATCACTAATTGTTAAAACTGGAAATTTTAACCTATATGGTTTACTGGTAGCTGGATTTATACTCATTGGGCTAGTTGAACCAAAGCATGAACCAATATTATTCATACAAATCACAAAAAACTTATGTGTATCAACAGCCTTACCATCTCCAATAAAACCGTCCCACCAACCAGCTTTTCGATCCCCATCATAAATTCCAGCTACATGATGGCTTCCACTTAAAGCATGAGTGATTAAAACTGCATTGTTTTTCTCTTGATTTAAAGTCCCATAGGTTTCATAAATAACCTCAAAAGGTTTTAAAACTCGTCCACTCTCAAGATAAAGTGGTTCATCAAAAAATACTTTTTTTGTTTCAAGAATCATATAATTTTGATTAACCTATCGCTTTTTCTAAATCTGCTATCAAGTCACTTACATCTTCAATACCAACACTAAGTCGCACTAAACTATCGCTAATTCCAGCTTTTAAAAGCTCCTCTTTACTCATTTGGGAATGTGTTGTTGATGCTGGATGAACTATTAAAGATTTACTATCCCCAATATTTACAACCACTTTGAATATTGAAGTTCCATCAGCTACTTTAAGCGCTGCTTCATAGTCTTCTAATTCAAAACTAAGAAGTCCACTAGCTCCACCATTGAGGTACTTTGTAGCTCTTAGATAATTTTTATCACTTTTTAAAAGTGGATAATTTACTTTTTTAACTTTTTTATTATTTTCTAAAAATTCTGCTATTTGGATAGCATTTTTACTATGCTCTTTAATTCGTAAAGCCAATGTTTCAAGTCCTTGAATTAAAAGCCAACTATTAAATGGACTAGGCGCTGCACCTAAATCCCTTAAAACACAAAGCAACAATCTCATAGTAAATGCAGGAAATGGTAAGCTAGCATAAACAAGTCCATGGTAACTCTCATCTGGCTCATTAAAATGATTGTATCTAGGATTATTTTTGATTTTGTCATCACAGCTTCCACCCTCAACAATTATCCCGCCAAGTGCTAACCCTTGTCCACCTGTATATTTTGAAGTGCTATGGACAACAACATCACAACCCAAAACAATAGGTTTACAAAGATATGGAGTTGCCACTGTATTATCTACAATTGTTATAATATTGTGTTTATTTGCAATTGCTACAATCCCATCAAAATCAGCAACAGCTAAAGATGGGTTTGATAAAGATTCAAAAATAATAGCTTTTGTTTTACTATCAATTAAACCTTCAAGTGATGAAGCATCGGTAACATCAAAATTTCTAGTTTCAATACCTAATCTTTTGATTGTATGGGAAGTTAAAGTTGAAGTACCACCATAAACAGCATTTGCAACTAAAATATTATCTCCGCTTTCGCAAAGATTTACGATAGTTGAAAAAATCGCACTCATTCCACTTGCGGTTGCTATTGCACTTACTCCACCCTCTAATTCGCTAAATCTTCTCTCAAATATAGCCGTCGTAGGGTTCATAAGTCTTGTGTAGATATTTCCTAGCTCTTGTAAACTAAAAAGATTTGAAGCATGAAGGCTATCTCTAAACTCATAAGCGGTACTCATATAAATTGGAACCGCCATCGTTTTTTGAGTATCTTTTTCATATCCGAAGTGTATTGCGTTTGTTTGATCTTTCATTTGTAGCCTCCATTTAAAATAGTCGCGATTATATCTAAGAAGTTTTTAATACAGTATGAAAATACAGGAATGAGTAATGTTTACCTACTATTACTTTTAGCTCTTAGTGCCAAAACCACTTTTCGTACCAATATCAATTGTTTTGTTTTTATTTTTGGCAAATCCTCAATATCAAAAAAATTCACTTGATAATTTTCAGCACAAATATATTTTTTTTTCAACATATCAGCATCAAAAAAACTATCCAAATTTTTAACAGTTGCACCATCAACCATAAAAATTCCAACATCTTTATTTTTGTTTTTTTGGTAAAAAAAATCTTCTAAATTTTTACCGTCAACTTTTATCCCTGATTCCTCATAAAACTCTCTAACAGCAGCTTTTCTAGGTGTTTCACTTCCCCTTTTTGTACCTTTTAAAAATCCCCATTTATTTTGGTTATCGATAGATTGACACAACAATATTTTATAACTATTTTTGTTTTTAACATACAAACAAATTCCATAAGCTTTCTCTAACGACATACGCTACCACCCCAACATTAAAAATAAAGAAGATATAAGATAATTAAACATAAAAACACAAACAGCAGCATAAACAACAGCTTTAGTGGTCGCCATACCAACCCCTTTTGCTCCACCAGATGTGATATAACCAACATAAGTTCCAATTGTAGCAATAAGATACCCAAAAATAAATGCTTTTATAATTCCACTATAAATATCAGTTAAAATAAGATGTTGCAAAATAACATTTTGGTAAGTTATCGGATTTATCCCAAGCACATAATTTGCAATCAAAAATGCACTTAAATTTCCAACAAAGTCAAATACAATCACCAAAAGTGGCAATGAAATAATACTTGCCATTATTTTAGGGACGATTAATAGCTCTTTTGAATCAACACCAAGTGTTTCAATAGCATCTATTTGCTCAGTTACCCTCATGGTTCCAATCTCTGCTGCCATCGATGAAACTGCGCGACTAATAACCATTAAACTTCCAAAAACAGGACCTAACTCTTTTGTGATAGATAAAAATATTGTATATCCCATAAAACTCTCAATTCCAAATTGATGAAATCCAGAATAAAGCTGAATAGCAGAAACCATCCCTGTAAAAAATGATGTTAAAACTATAACACCAATAGTTCCAACACCGATAATATAAATCTCCCTTATTACAACACTCCATCTAACTCTTATAAAAAAAAGTGGTATAAGTTGCCATTGGAAGATAATAAATTTTCCAAACTCAGCAAGCACCCCAAAAAATGAGAAAATAAATGCGCCCAAACGAAAAAACATTATGAAATCCTTTTTTGATACATAACAACACTATATAAAAATAGTAAAGATAATGGGAGAATAATAGCAACTTGCGGGGTAAGAAGTGTTGCTGTCGCTATTTTTTGCAAAAAGAAAAATAATCCCCAAATTCCAAGCGAAAACAAAATCGCACCCGATATAAACTTCCCAGTTTTAAAAAATCTACCACTAATACTACTATAAGCAAAAATCAAAACCACCAATGGAATAACCATAAAAGGGATAAAAAGTTTTCCATATAAAATAGCTGTTATCTTATCTGTATTTAACCCTTGTTTTTCAAATAAAGCTATCGTATAAAGTGCATCATCAATTGAATACTCTACCTTCTCTTGGTAAACATTGCTTATTATTTCTGGTTTAAATCCATCAAGTGTATAGAGTGATTTTTCATATCTTATGTTTAATTTAGAACTCCCCCACTCTAATTTTTTGGGCTTTGAGATTATAGTTGCATCGCCAACATACCATTTATTATCTTGATAATAAGCTATTTTAGCTAAAATTGTCTCAACCAATTCTCTATTTTCTAATCTAAAAATTTTGATATTTTCAGCTCTTTTCTCTAATGGATATAGTTTTTGAAAATAAACAAAATTATTATTGTACTTCAGAAGTATGTTTGATTTTTCGTTTACAAAAAATTTATTACTTAAGATTTTACTTTTTTGATCACTTGAGTATGCCAACTCTGTTGTTTGAAAAAACATCAAAATAATTGTAAGAAATACCCCAATCAAAACAATAGGAAATAAAACCATTTTTTTTGACACACCAAGTGCATAAAAACTTATTAGTGTATTTTCTTTGATTAAAAATGTAAGTGTAACAATCCACGCAAAAATAATTGAAAGAGGTAAGGTTATTGTTAGGATAAAAAAACCATTATAAAAAAGGTAAAGCAATTGAAGATTGGCTGAATGTGGCAATCTGCCTACATTTTGTAGATAATCAAACCCTATAAAAAATATCTCCAAAGATACTAAGATAATAAAAAAATACTTTAAATACTTACCTAAAAGGTATTTTGTTATTAGCTTCATACTATCCCTATTTTAATGTAAAAGTTGATTGAACTTTTGAAAATGGCTCTGTTTGTATTGCATTAATTGCTTTAATTGTATGAGTTATAATATCGCTCAATTTCTCCATTTCGGCTTTAGAAAAATCACTTAACACATAATCAGCAACCTCTTTATTTTGTGGTTTACCTATCCCTATCCTTACCCTTATATAGTCATTTCCAATATGTCCATCAATTGAACGAAGTCCGTTATGTCCACCATGACCGCCACCAACTTTAAACTTTACACTTCCAAATGGTAAATCCAAATCATCGTGAATTATGATAATTTCACTATTTTCTATCCCATAATAATCAGCAATGGCGAGTATTGATTCACCTGATAAATTCATAAAAGTTTGAGGCTTTGCAAGGATTTGGTGGAGATTTTGATTTAGCGTTTTTTGTGTGATTGATTTAAAATTTGAGTTGTTTATTGAAGTTGTGTTTAGATTTTTAGCTATCTCGTCGATAACTAAAAATCCAATATTGTGTCTAGTATTTTTGTATTTTTCCCCAGGATTACCTAGCCCTGCGATTAAAAACATAAAATTACTTAGCTTTAATCATTCCGATAACTGGAACTCTTGGGTCAAGGTTACAAGTAACACCCGCTGGTAATTTAATATCTCTAACTAAGAAGTTATCTCCAGTATCAAGATCATCAATTACAAAGTGGAAGTTTTCTGGTAAATTTTCAATTGTACAAGAAACTGCTACTCTTCTTCTGTGGTAAGCAAAAAGACCTTTATTTTTAAGACCTTTTGGTGTACCCTCAACAGTTACAGGAACTAAATAATTTGCGATTACACCTGGAACTGCAACTTGTAAATCAACATGCAATAAAGCACTTGTTACTGGGTGTTTTTGATATTCTTTAATAACTGCTTTAAAAGTGTTATCTCCAACTTTAACATCAAATGCAACAGTTGTTTTGTTTTTCATATATCTAACAAAATCATTTACTTTAAAAGCTGCATTGATATTTTCAACACCTTTTCCGTAAATGTTAGCTATTAGATAACCATCTCGTCTTAATTGTTTTACCGTTTGTTTTGCGATACTATCTCTAAGTATTCCTTCTAACATTTCTTTTCCTTATTTTAATCTCACCAAAAACATTGGCTTTTGGTTTTGGGCTGGGATTTTAGCCAAGATAGTTTTAAAATTTGCTTAGTGATTTTCCAAGATTTTTTGAGCATTTTTGAAAATTGGCTCATCTATAAAACCATACTTTTCATCAACAAATCCAGTGATTTTATTTGCCCTATTTTTATTAAAAACTTCAACAATATATTTTGCTTTTTTATACTCATTTTCATCTTTTGCAAAAATCTCGTTTGCAACCAAAACTTGTGCTGGACTTATACAAGAAGTTGCACAATATCCAATACTTTTACCTTTTAAAAGCCACAATCTAAAATCATCAAGATTTTGATAATCTTGGAATGTAAAAAAGATTGGTTTTAATCTTCCTATCTTACTATCAACTAAAAATTTACTAAGGATATAGTCAACCATAGGATTTTCAAAATTAATGAGATTTTGAGGCAAATCTAAAGATTCAAATAAATCAAGAATTCCTAAATATACCGTTGTAACTCTTCTGTCAAATCCAAAATTCACAAGATTTAAAAAAGCTTCTTTTGTTTCAATTGAAAGATGAACTTCAATATCCAAATCAACAATACTTAAAGCTAACCGCACATCATCTAATGATTCTATTTTTGGTATTCTAAACCCTTTTGGTTTCAGCTTATTTAGCGTTTTTATCTCATCTATTCCACCATTTTGGAGTGAATTTACCCTAATTACAACCTCTTTATTGGTATCTAAAAAACCATCAGGAAAATGATTTAAGATAAGTTCCAAAGCATACTGTTTATCAAATACCCCATCTTCAAGATTTATCATCACAACATCACAAAGAAGCTCATCTATTTTTTTTAAATGTTTCTCCTTATCACCTGCAACCATCAAATAAGATCTCATCTATTGTTGCTCTTTTACATGTGTAATGTAGTAGTAGATTGAATCTTGCTCATTTTTAGTAAGGAAATATTTTGGCATAGTATTTCCATAAATCATCTTTTCGCAAACTTGATGTTTTTGAAATTTTATCTTTTCCATTGCTAAATTATCTTGCTCAAGTTTTGCACTAAATTTTTCAAACGAAATTTTTGTAATATCTTTTGTCTCTATTTTGCAAGTATAAATAAACTCTTTTGTTTTATGTTTAAATGTTGAGATAATCATACCTTTGCCATTGGAGCCGTGACACTTTGCACAACTTATCCCTCTTGGATTATTGTAAAGCATTTTTCCATACTCAAATTTTGTGATAAATGACTCATTTATTTGTTGCTCAACCAAAGAGCTACTTATATCAGAAGCTGATAAATAAATTCCAAACATTGTAATTATTACTATTTTTAACATGCTGTATCATAGCAAATTAAGACTAAAAGAGATACAATCACTCCCATTTTACAAAGGTACAATTTTAAAAAAGCTAATTAAAAATTAGCCGATTTCAAAAAAGAAAATTAGGGGTAAATTAGTGATTACATTAAAAGAAGCACTAAGTCTAAGCAAAGATGAATTAACAAAAGTTTGTGAAGATTTAAGGGCAAAAATAAAACAAAACGCCAACCTTGGAGCTTATGTGGAGCAATTCACAAATGAAGAGCTAAAACTTTCAAAAGATGGCGGCATTCCAATAGCAATTAAAGCAAATATCAATGTTAAAGATTGGGAGATTACAAGTTGTAGCAACATACTAAAAAATTACATCTCACCATATAATGCAACTGTTATCAACAAACTTCATGAAGCTGGACTTTGTGGTTTTGGAAGAGCAAATATGGATGAATTTGCTATGGGAAGCTCAACTGAAAGTAGTTGTTATGGTAAAACACTAAACCCATGTGATAACACTAAAGTTCCTGGTGGGAGTAGCGGTGGAAGTGCGGCTGCTGTTGCTGCTGGTTTAGCTATTGCAGCTCTTGGAACAGACACTGGTGGAAGCATCAGACAACCTGCAGCATACTGTGGTTGTGTTGGTATGAAACCAACTTATGGACGAGTTAGTAGATATGGAATCACTGCTTATAGTAGTTCACTTGATCAATGTGGACCGATTACTGGGAATGTTGAAGATGCAGCTATCTTGTATGACATTATTAGTGGGCATGATAAGATGGATTCTACAAGTGCAAATATTGATTACACGCCAATAGCACCAAATTTAAATAATGATAGAAAATTAACTATCGCAGTTATTGATAACTACATTAGTGAAGCTAGTGAAGATATACAAAAAGCGTTCGAAGAGACAATTTCAAAACTGAAAGTTGCTGGTCACACAATAATACATAAAAATATGATGGATACAAAAAAACATATCTCTTCATACTACATCATAGCAACCGCTGAAGCGAGTGCAAATTTAAGTAGATACGATGGGATAAGATATGGAAATAGAGTTGAAGGTAAAAATTTAAAAGAAACATACCTAAATACAAAATCACAAGGTTTTGGTTATGAAGTACAAAAAAGAATTATGCTTGGAAGTTTTGTTCTTTCAAGTGGATATTACGATGCCTACTACATAAAAGCACAAAAAGTAAGACACCTAATCAAAGATGAATTTGATACTATTTTTAAAGAATGTGATTTGATACTTTCACCAGTTGCACCTACAACGGCGCCAGTTTTTGGTGCATTTGCAAGTTCACTTGAAATGTATTTAAGTGATATTTATACAATTTCTGTAAACCTTGCTGGACTCCCTGCAATATCTGTACCTGTTGGAAAAGATAAAGATGGAATGCCAATAGGTTTACAATTAATCGGTAAAAGTTTTGATGAACAAACTATGTTTGATGGGGCTATGAGCCTTGAAAAATCTGTACAGTATAAAAAATAAAGGAAGCTATTATGAAGATAAGAAAAAGAGCATTGACATTTGAAGATGTATTATTAGTCCCTGCAAAAAGTGAAATTCTTCCAAGAGAAGTTTGCATCAAAACTAAATTAACAAAAAATATAGATTTAAATATCCCTTTTGTAAGTGCAGCCATGGACACAGTTACAGAATATCAAGCAGCTATTGCTATGGCTAGACTTGGTGGAATTGGGATAATTCATAAAAATATGGATATCGCTAATCAAGTTTTACAAGTGAAAAAAGTGAAAAAAAGTGAAAGTGGTATCATTATTGACCCTGTTTTTGTAAATCCAAACCAAACTTTACAAGACGCTGAAGATTTAATGAGAAACTACAAAATTTCAGGTGTTCCTGTTGTTGATGGAGATATGAATTTAGTTGGAATTTTGACAAATAGAGATATGAGATTTGTAAAAGATTTCTCTCAACTTTGTGGGCAAATTATGACAAAAATGCCTCTTGTAACTGCTACAAAAGGTACAACTCTTGAATCAGCAGCTGAGATTATGCACCAACATAAAATTGAAAAACTTCCTATTGTGGATGAAAACAACCGACTTGTAGGATTAATTACAATCAAAGATATAAACAAAAAATTGGAATACCCAAACGCAGCAAAAGATAAATTTGGAAGATTGATTGTAGGTGCGGCAATTGGTGTTGGACAAATTGACCGTGCTGAAGCACTTATCAATGCTGGTGTTGATGTCCTCGTACTTGACTCAGCTCATGGACATAGCAAAGGGATTTTAGATACTGTAAAAGCAATCAAAGAGCAATTTACAATTGAGATAATAGCAGGAAATGTAGCAACTGCTGAAGCTACTGAAGATTTAATAAAAGCTGGAGCAGACGCTGTTAAAGTTGGAATTGGACCTGGAAGTATTTGTACTACTAGAATTGTAGCTGGTGTTGGCGTACCGCAAATAAGTGCAATTGATGAGTGTGCTGCTGCTGGAGCCAAATATGGTGTTCCGATTGTTGCTGATGGTGGGATTAAATTTAGTGGCGATGTAGCAAAAGCACTTGCTGTTGGTGCAAGTACTGTTATGATGGGTAGTGCATTAGCTGGAACTGAAGAATCTCCAGGTGAGATTATCTTAAGTCATGGGCGACAATTTAAGTCTTATAGAGGAATGGGAAGCATCGGAGCTATGACCAAAGGGAGTACTGATAGATATTTTCAAGAAGGAACTGCAGCTGATAAGCTTGTACCTGAGGGTATCGAGGGGATGGTTCCATACAAAGGATTGATGGGAAATATTATCCACCAATTTATTGGGGGCTTACGAAGTTCGATGGGTTACCTTGGAAGTAAAGATATTCCAACATTCCAAGCAACTGCTGAATTTGTAGAGATTACGAGTGCTGGATTACGAGAGTCGCATGTTCATGATGTAACAATCACAAACGAAGCTCCAAATTACCATGTTTAAATCGCCAAAGGGAAATAAATAATGCAAAAAGAGCCAATGACAAGCGAAGTGTTTGACAAAATAACAGCACTTCTAAATGAATTAAAAACCGTTGATAGACCTAAAATACTAGTAGCTATCGAAGAAGCACGACAACTAGGTGATCTAAAAGAAAACGCAGAATACCATGCTGCTAGAGAGGAACAAGCAAGTATAAATAAAAGAATTTCAGAACTTGAAGACACAATAACTAAAGCAATAGTGATTGACCCAACAACACTAAAGCATGACAAAGTTAGTTTTGGCTCAACAGTTATACTTCTAAATCTTGATGATGAAAGCAAAATTACTTACAAGATTGTTAGTTCATTTGATAGTAATCCAGAAATTGGGCACATCTCATTTCATTCACCTCTAGCAAAACAACTTTTAGGGAAAATGGAAGGTGATGAAGTTCACGCAGTTTTACCTGGTGGAAAAAAAGAATTTGAAGTTTTAGAGATAAAGTATGTCAACTAACAAAATAGATGTTGCAATAATTGGAGCTAGTGGCTACACAGGCCTAGAACTTCTAAAAATTATTATAAATCACCCGATTTTCAACATCACTTATGTGGCAAATAGTGAAGGAAATATTAGCGTTTCAGCTCTTCATCCATCTCTTAAGGGTGTATTTGAAATGACTGTTTCAAAAGCAGATACATCTGAAATTATCAAAAAAGCAACTGTTGTATTTCTAGCACTTCCACATCAAGCCTCTATGGGATTTGCAAAACAACTTATCAATCTTGATAGTGATAAAAAACTAAAAATTATAGATTTAAGTGCTGATTATAGACTAGAACTAGCTACTTATGAAAAACATTACTGTCCTCATGAAGATGCTCTAAATCTGCCAAATGCAGTTTACGGTATGCCTGAATTTTATAGAGACGCTATAAAACAAGCAAATCTAGTTGCAAATCCAGGATGTTATCCAACGGCATCTTTGTTAGCATTAATCCCATTTTTAGAATATATTGATGAAAACTCTAGTGTATTTATAGATGCAAAAAGTGGAATCAGTGGCGCAGGGAAAAAATTAAGTGATGCAACTAGCTTTGTAAGTGTTAGTGAAAACATGACAGCTTACAATCCATTTAAACATCGTCACACTCCAGAAATTATTGAAAAAGCAAAATTAGTTGGAAACAAAAACCTAAAAATTAATTTTGTTCCACATCTTATTCCAGTAACTCGTGGTATGCTTGTAAGTGTTTATGTTTCTCTAAATCAAAAAATAGATAGTAAAAAAGTATTAGAAGATTTTTACAAAAATGAAGAATTTGTAAGAATTAGCAACACTCCAGTTGATATTAAAAATACAAGTGGAACCAACTTTTGTGATATTTTTGTAGCACAAAATGGAGATGATTTATTTATCAATAGCAGTATCGATAACCTTCTAAAAGGTGCTTCAAGTGCAGCTGTTGTAAATGCAAATCTAATGTGCGGACTAGAAGAAAATTGTGGTATTCCAAAAATAGCCTATGTACCATAACCTAAATATCTCAATTAAATCAGGAGCTATTTTAATCTCAGATGCACACTACAATCCAAACAGAACAGAGTTATTTTTCTTTTTAAAATCAATTCTTGATGGGGAGATAAAAACTACTCAAATTGTACTTATGGGTGATATTTTTGATTTTTTAGCTTCCCAAATAGATTATTTTACCATTCAAAACAAAGAGATGATTGAACTTCTAAATGAATTATCACAAACTATTGAGATTATTTATCTTGAGGGAAATCACGACTACAACTTAAAAGAGTTATTTTCAAATATAAAAGTTATCCCAAGAGATAATCAACCAGTAATTTGTGAATTTTGGGACGAAACCAAACAATATTCAAACAAAAAAATAAGAAAAATAATCCTATCACACGGTGATATTTTTACACCAAAGGGTTATAATTTGTATACTTCAATTATTAGAAATAGTCGATTTTTAAACTTTTTAAACTTTATAGATTTTAAAAATTGGCTAACAAAAAAGATAGACTTTTGGCTTAGAAAAAAAGACTTAAGTGAGCAATTTGAAGATTTTGAGATATTTGCAATTAGACGCTTACTTCTTTACAAAACACACAAAAGTGATTTTATCATTGAGGGACATTTTCATCAAGGTAAAAGCTACAAACATTACACAAACTTACCAGCTTTTGGGATAGCTTGTGAGTACAAAGTGTTTCCAAATAGAGAAATTTTACAATTCAAAAGAGATAATAAATGAGAACAATTTTTTTATCCAAAGAGACACTTTACGAACAACACAAAAAAAGAGAGAAATTAAACATTATCCTTTCGCCAGAATTTTATTGGGTAAAAATTTTTAATATCCCAGTACCAAATACACAAAGTGCAATTTTACTCCTTCCAAACCTTTTTGAGGAGTATTTTCCAACCATTGGATATAGTTTTTATATCATCAAACTTGAAAATAATAAATATCTATCGTTTGCTTATGATGAAAAATTGATATTTGAACAACTCAAGAAATCAAAAATTCCAACAAAAAAAATCATAAATATCTATTTTGCACAAAACGAATTTGACACCTATTTTAAGAAAAAACTTTTTGGCTTCGAAGATGGTGAGATATCAAAAACAAATAAACCACAATGTCTAAAACACAAAAATGAAATCTTTATATACAGAGAAAACCTCTTTTTAAAACTACCGCAAAATTTAGCAGATAATTATAAAGATAAAAATGATTTAGATGAGATAAATATCTCCGCACTTGAACTTTCAGCCCACTCATTTAACTTTGATAGCTACAAAAAATACATGGAAAATCGACCTTTATTTATAGCAAGTGGAATACTTTTTACCCTTGGTTGCTTGTTGCTTCTTCAAGGATTTATCTTAAATAGCACTTCAAATGGCTACCCATCAAAGATTGAACAAATCAAAGAGGAGTATAGTTTGCCAAAAAGTTTGATTGAGACAAACGCCTTACTTGATGAGTACAAAAGTATAGAGGCAAAAAATCAAAAATCAAGTGAAGCGATTGAGTTTATTTTAGCCCTAACGGTAGCAAACAACTACACAATAGATACTTTAAATATTGAAAATGGGAAATTTATCGTGATATTTAAAAAACTAAATATCGATTTAGTTAGGGAAAAAATAGTTCAAAAATACAAAAATAGTATTTTAAAAACTGACAATGAAAATGTTATAGTGGAGATAAAACTATGAACTTGAAAAAGAAAATAGAAACAATCAAGAATATAAATTCAAAAACTTCTTTGCTTTTATCGGTGTTATTTTTGGTTATCTGTATCTTGTTTTACACACAAACACAAAAAAAATATGAAAAAAATAAAAATGAACTCATTGCATACCAAGAGATTGGGGCTAAATTTAAAACCTTAAAAGAGAGCTATAAAAATAAAAATGAGATTGTAGAAAATTTAACAACAATACTAAAAAATCAAAATATACAAAATGGCAATATTGAAACAAAAAACAACATAGTTACTTTAGATATAGAAAAAATTGATTCAAAAAAACTTGGCAATATCTTAAATTTAATCCTAAATAAAAAATACAATATCGTAAAGCTAAACACACAAAACAGTAGCTTAACACTTGAAATAAAAGGATTTTAATGGAAATATTAAACTCCAAAATACTACAAAATATAGCTAAATATATAGCTCTTGGTGTTATTTTTATTTTATCTTTTGTAGCATTTTTACCAAAAGAGAATATCTATTTTTATTTTCTTGAAAAGTTAAAAACACAAAATATCCAAATTCAAAATGAAAAAACAACAAGTGGTTTTTTTGATTTCTCACTGAGCGATGGTGATCTTTTTTATCACGATATCAAAGCACTTCATATTGAAAAATTAAATATAAATTCACTAATAATAAAAACAAACCTAAATTTTGAAAATATACTTTTTGATGGAAATCTAATCGATAATCTTGATATTAGTTATAATATTTTTACTCCAAATATCTTTGATATAAAGATTAATGGGGCTATGCTAAAAGGCTATGGGACATACAACAAAGTGGATAAAAAATTGATTTTATTTCTAAAGCCATCAAAAAATATAATCGATAGATATTTGATGATTTTTTCACAAAGCGAGATACTAAAGTCTGGGGAGTATAAAATTGAATACAACCTATAAAACCTACCAAAAAGAGCTAATTTTGCTCTCTTTTGTTTTGCTTTTGAGTTATTTTTTAAGTGTTTTATTTTTTATCTTTTTACCACATGAAAAACCAAATGGAAAATTAATTTCACTAAAAGAGACAACACATGAAGATAAAAAACTAAATTTTGATGGTGTATTCACCACAAAATTTGAGCCACCACTTTTAACTCAAATTATCCAAAAAGCAAGAATCACAAAACCAATCGAAGAAGCCAAACCAGAAATAAAAATTCCAGAACCAATAGTAATTCCAGAGGTTTTAGTGGAATTAAAAGAGGAGCCATCAGTTGCTTCAACACTTACCCTTATGGCTATTTTTGATATGGGGAAAGGGAAAGGATTTATTACGCTTATTGAAAAAGGTGCAAGAGAATCTTTTATTTTAAGTGTTGGGGAGGAGTTTAGAGGGCTAAAACTAACAAAAGTTTTTCCACTTTATGCTATGTTTAAACAAAATGATATTGAATACAAAATAGAGCTTAACAACAATAAATTAACAGAATATCGTCCAGAAAAACCAGCTCAAATAATCACCGAAACAAAAGAACCAAAGCTTATACAGCATAATCAAACTTCACAAATCAAAGCAACAAACAACAAGATAGAAGTTGATAAAAATTTATTAGAAACCTACACAAAAGATACAGATAAAATTTGGCGAGATATAAGTATAAAAGAGCATCTAACAAATGATAAAATAGATGGATTTAGAGTTGATAAAGTGAAAAAAGATAGTAATTTTGAAAAGCTAGGGATTCGTTCAGGGGATATTTTTAAAACAGTAAATGGCGTTGATTTAAAAAGTTACGATGATGCAATGAATGTATTTAAAAAAATGGGTAAAATCTCCTCTTTAAATATGAAAATCAAAAGAGGAAATGAATTAATGGAGTTAAATTATGATATTAAATAGATTAGTAGTTGGATTAGTTTTAAGTGCTATTTTTGCATTTGGTAGAGGTGAAGAGATAAATATAAATTTTAAAAATCTTGAGATTGTAGATCTTATAAAAATAGCTTCAAAAATCATCGATAAAAATATACTTTTAGGGCAAGATGTAAGTGGTAGAGTAGATTTTGTATCAAACAAACCAGTTGACAAAGAGGATGTTTTAAATATTCTCATCTACACACTTGAGCCAAAAGGGTTTACAATAATTGAAAATGATGGGATTTTAAGACTTGTAAAAATTGCAGATGCTTCAAAATACAATATCCCAGTATCAACAAGCACTCAAGATACTTACCAGATGATGACTGAAGTTTTTGTTGTTGAAAATATCAATGTTGATGTTGTCAGTTCAAGAATAAGACACCTTTTAAGTACAAACGGTAAACTCGTAACAGATAAAGACTCAAATGCGATAGTTATAACAGACTTTGTGCCAAATATAAAAACTGTCAAATCTGTAATAAATCTTTTGGCTGTCGATATAAAAAAACATGTTGAGATGATAAAACTTGTAAATCTAAAAGCAATTGATATGCAAGTTGAACTTACAAATGTAGCCAAAAATATTTTCGGTGAACAAATCGAAGGGGAAAAAGTTGCAATTATCCTCAACAAAGACACAAACTCTCTACTTTTAGTTGGTAAAAAATCAAATGTAGAATATCTTATCAAATATGTAAAAACTATTGATAAAGAGGGGAGTTTAGTTGCTAAAACTGTTGAAGTTATAACACTTAAAAATGCAGAAGCCAAAGGTGTAGTAACTATGTTAACAGGGATAATCACAAACAAACAATACAAAGACCCAAGTGATAAGCCTTATGCTTCAAGTGATGAGGAATCAAACAGTATCATCTTAATGGGGCAAAAAGAGGAGCTTGAATACTACAAAGAGCTAATTCAAAAACTAGATACAGATAGACAACAAGTTTATGTACAAGCTAGAATTATTGAAGTTAGTGAAAACAAAACTAGAGATGTTGGAATTAAATATGGGTTAACCGGAACAAAAGAATATAGTTCTGGCTTAGCAAGTTTTACTGCGAATTTAGTGGAAAATGCACTTCTTCCAAGCATTCCACTTGTCAACAAAGATGGTGAATTAATCTCAGGCAACAAAGGTATCCTAGCAATGGGTGTAGGCTTAAATTTATTAACTCAAAATGGAGCGGCTGAAATCATAAGCGAACCGTCTTTGCTTTGCATTAATAATAAAAAATCATCAATTTATGTAGGACAGACAGTATCGGTTAAAACTGGCTCATCAACTTCAACAGGAGCGGTTACAAGTGATACTTTCAAAAGAGAAGACATTGGACTTACGCTTTCAGTTAAGCCAAGGATATCAACTGGTGGTAAAGTATTGCTTGAATTAGTTACCAAAGTTGAAGATGTAAGTAAAAGTGGCGGGATAAATGGTCAGCCAGACACCTCAAAGAAAGAACTAGAAACAAGTGCAATTGTAAATGATGGTGAAAGTGTAATTCTCGGGGGATACATAAAAACTACAAAAAGCAATACAGAAGATAAGGTGCCATTTTTTGGTGATATTCCTATTATTGGGCACTTATTCAAAAGTGATAGAAGTGTAGATGATAAAATAAATCTAGTAATTATAATTACTCCTTACATTGTGCCCCAATCAAAGGATTTAACTTATGTAAGAAATCAATTAAATGAACTCAAAATACTTGAAGACAAATACACAAAAGATGCTATTTTAAGACTTGAAGAGATGAAAATTAAAGCAAATAAAGAAAATATCAAAAGGGATACGCGTCTACTCAAATTAGAAGACGACAAAGAAGATGTAGCAGAGGATAGAGCTGATATCGATAAAAAGATGAATGAATTTATGGATGAAAAAAATAGCATCAGTGAAGCAAAAGCAAAAGCCGAAGAAAAAAAAGCAAGGGAAGAGTTGGGGATAAAAGAGTAGATGATACTAGAACAATTAGACAATCAAAATTTACAACCACAAAATAGGGAAAATTACCAATTAGCACTAAAAAACTACACCCTTTTTTCAAGTATTGACCATGAAAATGTGATTATTGTTTGTGATAAATATTTAGATATTGCACTCGATTTTATCTCAAAACAAAATTTTCAAGATAGGGTTGTAGTAGTTACAAACCACTCATTTACACAACTTTACAACAAATTTATAGAGCTAAAAGCTGATTTACAAATGAGTGAAATAGCTTCAAAAAAACAAAATGAATTTGAAAATGATGACGACTTGGAACTAGGAGAATTTTTAAAAACTTCATCAGATATCCTCACAAGTGAAGAATCAGCACCAATTATTAAGTTTGTAAATTCACTTTTTTATCAAGCGATAAAGAAAAAAGCAAGCGATATTCATATTGAACTCCATGAATACAAAGGGGAGATAAGATATAGGATTGATGGGGTACTTTTAAAACATATCGAACTTGATAAAAAAGTTATGACACTTGTAGTTAGTCGTATCAAGATTATCTCTGAACTTGATATTAGTGAAAAAAGGATTCCGCAAGATGGGAGAACCTCTATTAAACTAAGTGGAAAAACACTTGATATTAGGGTTTCTGTGTTGCCTACTTTTTATGGCGAACGTGTTGTTATGAGGATTTTGATGCAAAGTGAAGATATTCCATCTTTAGAAAATCTAGGAATTTCACAAAAAATCAAAGAACAACTAGAACTTTTAAGTCAAAATTCACACGGTATGATACTTGTAACAGGACCAACAGGTAGTGGAAAATCAACTACACTCCACTCACTTTTACAAAAAATCGAAGACCCAAATAAAAATATCTTAACAATTGAAGACCCAGTTGAATATAAGAGTGACAAAATAAATCAAATTCAAGTAAACAATAAAGTTGGATTAACTTTTGCAAATGGTTTACGAAGTATCCTAAGACAAGACCCTGATGTTATCATGGTTGGGGAGATTAGAGACCAAGAGACTGCCAAAATTGCAATTCAAGCAGCTCTTACAGGGCATCTTGTACTTTCTACACTTCATACAAATAGAGCCCATTCTGCAATAAACAGACTTGTTGATATGGGATTGGAGCGTTTTTTAATCTCTTCAGCATTACTTGGAATTATGGCTCAAAGACTTGTTAGACAACTTTGCAATGAATGTAAAGTTGAAGATGATATTGCAAAAATTCATCTTGAAAAATTTGAAATTTTTGGCACAAATCTTGTTTACAAAAGTTGTGGTTGTCCAAAGTGTAACTACACAGGATACATGGGGAGAAAAGCGATAAGTGAGCTTTTTGTTGTTACCCAAGAAGTTGTTTTTGCTTTAAAAAATGATGTCGATGATAATGAGCTAGAAAAAATCGCCCTTAAAAATGGACTTATTGCATTAAAAGAGCAACTAAAAGAGATGATAAAAAATGGTGAAACTTCACTTGATGAAGCACTTAGAATTGGGCTTTTATAGCAAAATGGTAAATCAAAAAGGTAAAGCTAGAAAAAAAAGTTTTACAATTATTGAAGTATTGATTTCCGTTACACTTATTAGCGTATCTATTGCATCTGTGCTTCAAATCAATCAAAATAATTTCTCATTTTTAAAACATTTCACAACAAATTCAAAAATCCAAAATGATACTAACTTGGCATTTTTTGCAATCAACACAAAAAGTGATTGCAAAGATGAAGGTTTTTATCTTGATGATGTGATTGATTTTAAAAATGACGAGATTAGAAAAGATTTAAAAGAGACAAAAGTAACTTCAAAATGTGATAGATTAAATGACAAAATAATAGATGCTGAGAATCACCAACTAACAATAATTTCAACAAAACAAAATCTATCTTTTAACGAAGCTAACCAAAAAGAATTTTACAGATTTTCCTTAGGTTATAAATAGATGAGTAAAATTAAAAATATGAAAAAAAGTTTTACACTTATTGAGGTTTTAATAGGCGTTGCCCTCTTTTTTATCATCACTATTTTTCTATACAAAACACTTGATATTGGGGAAACTTCAAATAATTTTTATAATGACAAATTGGATAAATTTGAAAGCAAAAACAATATCAACATCACACTTTATGAGGATTTTCTAAATCTACAAAAAGATACAAATACAACAATGACAGAAGATAAAAATAAAAATACAATCTTAAAACTAAAATCAAAAAACACATTTCATAATCCATTTTTTACAAATATTACATATTTTGTAGGTAAAAATAGTGAACTTGTAAGGGTTGAAAGCAAAGAGATTTTTGATGAAAATCAAATTGAAAACGTCTTAAAAAATAGCTATATCGATGTTTTAACAAACCAAACAAAAGTATTTAAAGTGATAAATAAAACTTTAAAAGATGGAAATAATACAAAAGATGGAAAGTTTGCTGTTTATTTAGAGTTTCTTGATGGGGAGAAGTTGTATTTAACAACTGGAGATTTAAACTGACGAGCTTTTAGGGCAAATAACTTTTAAAGTTATCCCATCCAGTGTCTTTGTGGTCCAACATCTAGGTGTACAAAATGTGAACTTGGATAATAACCTATTCCCCCATTGTGTATCTTTTTTGTTATTTTATGTATTTCACTAATCGACATACCTTTTACAGTAAGGTCAACAGCTTTTCCATGCGTATGGAAGCTGTCTTTTGCCACACCCCTTGAAAAGTGTGCCATTTGTGCATTTGTTTCAGGTGAACGGTACCCTGATAGTATATCAAGCGGACGGCTTGTATTTAATTTTTGTTGCAACTCATACATGGTCGTAATAACTTCTGTGTCAATTTTAGCAATTGTTCCGGTTTTGTTATCACTCATCAGTTTATAAATCTCCCTTAACCCTTCAGGGATAAATTTTCCATTTTCAAAAAACTCAATATCCAACATTCTTCTACTATTTACGCTATAAAGATGGAGTTTTTTTATTTTAGCTTGTGTTTGTGGCTGAGTTATAATTTGTGGTGTATTATCAATTAAAAGTTTTGATTTTTTCTCTTTTGGTAAAATCTCAAATAATTTTTCAATCTCATCAAGTGTAAAGTCAGCATGGGCATTTGTAGCGATTCCCCCTGCAAATAAAAGAGTTGAAAGCTTTAAAAAACCTCGTCTGCTTATCCCTTTGGATGAAATTCTTTTTTCTATATTATGTAGATTTTTCATAGGTAGCCTTTTTGTGATGTTCTTCAAATAGAGAATTTATTTTACCAAACGGTAATAGAAAACCTACTGAAAGTAGGCTACAAAATGAGATAAATATCACTCAATCCCTAAGAAAGAGCGATGAAATAAGGGCTACAAATAATAAAGAAATTGTAAAAATATATAAAAACGTATAACTTGATAGAGATAAAATAACTCCACCCAAAATGGAAAAAAATATCCCAAAAGAGACAATATTATTTTGCAAAGCTATATAAATTGGGCGTTTATCCTCAGGTGAAATAATCAAAATAAGATTTTCACTTGCCAGTCTATTACCATCTATCGCAGCACCAATTATAAAAAATATACCCATATAAACAATAAGGCTACCGCCAATAAATGCTAATGAGATAGCAATAATAAATAAAGTGATGGTTATATGTGAGATAAGTTTATTTAGCCCAAAATAAGTTAGTTTTCCCCACAAAATATTGCTAAACATAGCTCCAACCATTTGTGCTGTTATGATTAATCCTATCGCCTCTCCATCAAGATTTATACTATTTTTAGCGTCAATTATTATAAAAGGGAGGGCAAAAAGATAACTATAACCAAACAAAAAAGTAAATATTTGTATCTTTAAAGTTTTATCATTTTCCAAAACAAAAAAAGCATTTTTTAAAAATAAACTAAAGTTTTTCTCTTTTTTTACCACAACCTCTTTTATTGGCTCATCTACCATGCCAAAAGCCAAATATCCAAACCCCATCAAAATTGTACCGATGATAAAAAGCAACCCATAACTAAATGGTGCTTCATAATTTGAAAGCAAATACCCTGCTCCACTTCCACTTAAAATTGCTCCAAATGCTGAAAAAAACTGCCTGATTGCCATACTTTTCCCACGAAACTTGTGTGAAAATATTTTTGCCGTAATCTCTTTAAAATATATAACACCAAAACCAGCGGAAAATGAAAAGATAAAAAGCCCAAGTCCGATACAAAAAAGGGTTAAATTTGGATTATCATCTCCAATTAAAATAATTGAAAAACCAATAAAAAACCAAGCAAAAAATCTAACCCAAAAAACTCTCCTTAGATATTTAAGCATATATGGATAACTTTGAGCCCTAAAAGCTGCGTACAATTGAATAAGTACAACTCCCCCTTTTAAAAGTGCCGAAAAAAATCCAACAAGTACAGACCCGCCACCAAAATGTGTAACTATAAGTGGTAAGATTGTGTGGGGCTCGGAGATTGTAGTACCAAGTGAGAGGAAAAAGCCATGAAGTACGTTTTTTATATGATTTAGTTTTTTATCCATCTAATTAATAGATTTTTTTTCAAATCCAAACCAACCATAAACTCTTCTAATCACTATCATCAAAAATAATCCGTCAATCATACTAGCCAAAATAAAAGCAAAATACTCATCTTGAGATATTATCCCATGGGAATATCCAAGCATAGAGATAGCAACCAAAAATGTTAGCGGGATCGAATCGCTAAATGCAAATAAAATTGTTTGTTTAAATTTTAAATAGTTATAAAATGCAACAAATGAACTAATCAATCTAATTGAGATAATACCTGCAATTATAAGGATAGCGTGTGTAAAAATTTCACTATTTATCATATCTAGCTTAACTGTTGAACCTGTGTAGATAAAAAATATTGGGACAAAAAAACCAAATCCAACTGAAGCCAATTTATCAAAAAGCTCCTCTTTGGTATTGAAAAATATTTTTAAAAAAAGTCCCGCAGTGAAAGCTCCAAGTACCACATCAATATGTAAATAAAACATCAATGCGATAAGGATAAAAAATAAAGAAAATGCAAATCTTACATCTCTATCTTGCTTATCAGCCGATGGCATAATTTTTGTTTTAAGCCACGGGTACCACCAAAAAAGGATTTTAAAGAAATTTAAAATTAGTACAATTGTAAAAATCACAACACCAAGTGTTGCAATTGAACTTACAAAATTTAGATTAAAACCAAATTCAAGCCAACCACTAAAAATAGTAAGCGCTAGAATACTAATAACTTCCCCAACAACACCAATTGATAAAGCGAGATTTAGCCAAGGCTCCTCTTTTCCATACTCTTTTATAAGCATCATAAGCATCCCAAGGGAGAAAATCGGTAAGGCTACAAGATATACGATACTCAAATCAAACGCAAAACATGCAATGGCAGCCAAAGAGTACAAAAATGTAAAATAGAGTGCTACATTAAAAGATAAGTCTTTTCTAATAACACCTACAAGTCTTAAATTTATCTCTAATCCAGCTAAAAACATAAGATACAAAAAGCCAAATTTTGATATTAATTTTAACATATCATCGCCGTAGATAAGTCCAAAAAATCCAGCCATCATCCCTAAAAATATCTCAACAACTACGATTGGAGCTTTGATTAATTGTGAAATCATAGGTGATAACATTATTATTGAGCTGATTGTTATGATTAAGTATATTTTTTCCATTTGGCGGGATTTTACTATAAAAGATGTTAATGTTGAATTGTATAGCCGATACTTAAAATTAAAGTTATATCCTCACCATAAACCTGCGTAGGTGGTGTAATTGGAAATGCACTATTAATAGCTTCCCTAACTGAGTCATGAAAAAGTTTATCTCCATCAATTGACAAAATCGAGATTAACTCTCCAGTTTTTGAGATTAAAAATTTTACATCAATTTGTGCTTCTATCCCTCTTCTTGCTGCTTTTGGTGGATAATATTTGTGTTTATTTATTGATTGTTTTATTAAGGCTAGATATTTCTCTTTTTTATCAGAGTTGTCGATGTTTGTTTGCACTTTTTTTTGTGGCGAAACTTGAGGCAAAGGTTGCACAACTTGTGAAGTTTTTCTCTCTATCTCTTTATTTTTTTGGTTTTGTGATTCTTCATTTTTGACTTGTGTTTGTGCTTTTATGGTTGGTTGGATATCTTTTATTGTCTCTTTTTGGGAAGTTTTTAGTTCAATTTTCTCAATAACTTGTGTAATCTTTGGAAGCTCTTTTGGTGTCTCTTTGATATTTTCTATTTCTGGCTTTATGTTTTCATTTGTTAATTGTTTATTTAGTTGCTGTTCTTCTTTGGCTTGGGGCTGATTTTGTATTATCGATTTTTTTTCAATTATTGGCTCAAGATTTCTCTCTTGATTTATAACAATTTTTACACTTGATTGATTTTTCTCTTTTGTTGGTTTATATTTCAAAGAATAAAATATACCAACAAAAATAGCAACAGCTACCCCATAAACAAGTGTCGATACAACAAATGAAAAGAGGTATCTGCTACTCAACATATCTTAAAATTTAATCCTTGCATTGATATAAGTGTATCTTCCTGCTTCATTTAAAAGCATTACATCATCTATACCTGTACCTGCTGCCGCAAGTGTTAAATCTCTATATGTATTTGTTGCTGCATAAGTTTTATCCAAAATATTATCCATTCCCACTGTTACATCTATATTTTTTGTAAATGTATGGTTGTATTTTCCATTTAAAATAGCAAATCCAGCAAGTGCTTGTTCGCCGTTATCGCTATCATAGTTTGTCCAAGATTTTCTAGCTACCATCTCTAGTGTTGCTTTATGAGTATTATCGTCATATTCTAAAGCTAAGTTTGCTTTTAAAGGTGTGATATCTGCCATATCTGCATCTGTTTGATTAGTAAGTGCATCTTTTGTCCCTTTTTGATAGTTAAGTCCAAAATCAAGTGAGAGTGTATCACTTAAATCTTTATAACCATTTAATTCAAGTCCATAGATTTTTGCATCAGTATTGACATATTTTCCTGTAGCTGTTGATAAAGTTTGATAATAAATATAGTCGCTTAAATTACTATGAAATAATTTTGTTTTAATTCCAAAATCACCAGTGTTGTAATCGATTCCAAAATCAACTTCTGTATTTGTAGTTTGTTCTAAATCTCCTGAAGCAACAGCCGTTCCAGACCCTGAATATAATTCTTTTGCATCAGGAACTCTTGAAGATTTTCCAATTCCAGCAAACATCTTTAGATTTTCACTTGTTTTAAATGTAGCCAAAATATTTCCACTAAAAGCATTATAATCTTTATCTGTATCAGCATTTAATGTCATCGTTGATGCAGTTTTATTGGCTTTAATATTTGTACTATCGTACCTAGCACCCACTTCTACATTTAAGCTTCCCAAATCAACACCCATTTTTCCAAAAAGTGCTTTATTTTTTGTATCGACATCTGGAATCATTGAACTTTGCGCACCATCAACTCCAGTTGCTACTGTAGTTGTATATTTTACTCCATCCCAGTTTCTATCACTTGTATCGATTCCTAAATCAATTTTATGAAGTCCTGCATCAAAGCTATTTTTAACTTTTATTCCAGTCATATTAGTTGTAACTAATGCATTCATAAATGTTGTAGCACCTGAGGCTCTATATTGTGTAGTCATTAAATGGTCAACATCTGATTTATAAGTATCAAGCTTAAGTTCTTTAGAAAAATCACTCAAATTTTTAAGTGTTGCTCCAAAACTTAAAACATTGCTATCGTCATAAATAGCATCCATGGTAGATGATGGATACAAAATATCATCACTTCTATTTGCCATATAACCAAATCTTAACTCACTATTATCAGTTGGATTTATAAATATTTTTGCGGTTGCGGTTTTTTTAGAAAAAGCATCCATATTTTTATATGAAGATGCATATTTATTTGTTGCATTAGTTGCTTTCGCATCAAGTTGCTCCGCCATAGTTTTCCCATCTCCATCTTCATACTGTTCACCACTTTCAGCTGAACCACTTACTAAAACTCGAACAGTACTATTTCCACCACTTACACTAGCAGCTGCTTTTTTGTATCCAAAAGTTCCAGTGTTTAGATTTATTTCACCACCAAGAGCTTCTTTTGGCTCTTTTGTTTTTATTTTTACTTTTGCACTCAAAGCTCCAAAACTTTCCACATCAAAAGGTCCACCGATAATCTCTACATCTTGTACATTGTTTGTTACGATATGAGATGTTGGTGGGTCCATTCTGTTTGGACAAGCTCCAGCTATACAACATCCATCGATATCAATAGCGATATTATCTTTTTTTTGCCCCCTGACGATAATATCATTTGCGATTCCACTTCTTCTAATCAGTGAAACACTTGCACTATTTTTAGCAAGTGCCTCTGCAAGGTCTGCTGATTTTAACTCTTCTCCACTTACATTTTCAACTTTAGAAGTTACTCCGTTTGAGCTTACTTCTATTTTTCCCAAATTTGCTTCACTAGCAAATATAAAGCTTGCGCTAATTAGTGATAGGGTTATTATTTTTGTATTCATCTGTCCTCTTTTTTGTTAAATTTCGTAGTTTATTTTACATTTCAAGTGTTAATTGATTGTTAAATTAGAAAATTTAGACATAAAAAAAGCTCGTCAATATGACGAGCTTAATTTTAAAAAGATAAAAAATTATTTAGAAAGATTTACTTCTAATCTTCTATTTAAATCTTGGCCAGCTTTTGTATCATTTGTAGCATCTGGTTTGCTTTCACCATAACCAACTGCGCTTAATCTATTTGCCGAAACTCCATCTTCAATAATTTTAGCTTTTAAAGAATCAGCTCTTTTTTGAGAAAGTGCTTTATTTTTTGATGTTTCACCTCTGCTGTCTGTGTGTCCACCAATTTCAGCTTTATAACTTGGGAAAGCTTTCATAAATAATACAAATTTTGCAATATCATTTTCATATTGCTCTTTGATGTTTGCTTTATTTGTATCAAAATAGATTTTTAAATTTGTACTAATTTCACAACCTTTTGTATCAACTGCAAAACCAACTGGAGTTGCTGGGCAAAGATCAGCAAAGTCTTTAACTCCATCTTTATCACTATCTATATCAAAATTTATAGTACAGCCTTTAGCATCAACCTTAGAACCAGCTGGTGAAGTTGGGCAAATGTCAGCAAAATCTTTAACTCCATCATTGTCACTATCTAAACAACAACCATTTGCATCAACTTTAGCTCCTGCATGAGATGTTGGACATTTAACAACCATTTGCATCAACTTTAGCTCCTGCATGAGATGTTGGACATTTGTCAAGAGAATCAACAACACCATCTTTATCAGTATCCACTACCACAACTTTTTTTATTTCAACTGGTTTTGGCTCTTCAACTTTTTTTATTTCAACTGGAGCTACTTTTTTAATCTCAACTGGTTTTGGCTCAACTTTAGCAGGCGCACCAAAAGGTATTACAAGACCAACATTCCAAACTGTATGATTGTCAAACTCATCAAATCTTACGATATGTCTAATATCTGTCATAAGTGCCATATTGTTTGCTAATTTGTATTTTAAACCGGCTCCAACATTTGCAAATAAACTATTATCAATACCTTGTTTGTCATTTTTAATATGCTCAAACCCTAAACCAGCTAAAGCATAAGGTACAAAAGCGCCAAGATGATTGTAATGTTTTAATATGTTTCCGCTTAATCTATTAATTGCAGTTGACTCATCTAATCTATTATAATCAACACTATTTTGTCTATCATAAGCAAATTCAACAGTGTCAGTTCCTATCTTAGTTTCAAGTGGCATACCTACTCTAAAACCAAAAATTGAGTCTTTTTCTAATTCACCAGACTCATGTATAACTTTACCAATAGTAGGTGCTACATAAAACTCTTGTGCAGTTGCACTAGATATAATTGCACTTGCAACCAATCCGCTTAAAACTATTTTTTTCATTATTATCTCCGTTTAAAATTTTGTGAAATTATATCTAATGTAACATAAAAGTAACTTAATATAATCAAAAAAATTTGTTATAATGTGTGACTTTACTACGGAGAAAACAATTGGCTACTGGTATAAAATGTGAATTAAATAAGAGTTTAAAAACTGAAGAACCTAAAAAATACAAAGTGATATTATTAAACGATAACTACTCAACGGTTGATTTTGTAATTGAAATATTAATAAAAATATTTAAAAAGAATTTAGATGAAGCTACTGAAATTACAATGAATGTCCATGAAAATGGAAGAGGTGTTTGTGGAATATATACTTACGAAATAGCTCAAACAAAAATAGCAGAAGTTAAAGCAAATGCAAGAAGAGCAGAGTTCCCACTAAAAGCAATTGCAGAAGCTGAATAGGATACAAAATGGCAAATATAAATATAGACAAAGAACTACAAAAGATTTTTACAAATGCTATCAATTTTGCACGAGCAAATCACCATGAATACTTAACTATGGAGCATATATTTTTATATATATTAAAAGATAAATTAATTAACTCTATCCTTTCAAATCTTGGAATTGACCTACTTATACTTGAGGCAAAACTAAAGCTTTATATCAATGAAAATACACCAAAATTTTTAGATTCATCAATAAATCAAGATCCTATTGAAACTATTACAGTTACAAATATGATGGATGAAGTTATCTCACATGCTGGGATGTCAGGAAAAAGAACTATCAACATTGAGGATATTTTTGTATCAATCTTAAAAAATGAAAAAGCATACAGCACGTATCTTTTAAAAGAGCAAGGATTACAAAAAGTTGATATCTTAGAAGAGATTAGCCATGGAGGGAATGAACAATCAGATGAGAATGATGAGTTTAGTGATGAAGATGATGATGAAGATAATGAAAATATTGATAATTCAATAAGAAGAGAATTTGGTGGGGATAACCAAAAAAAATCACCACTAAAAGAGAACAGTACAGAACTTGTAACTTTAGCACTTGAGGGGAAAATTGATCCAGTTATAGGTAGAAACAATGAAGTTGATCGTGTAATTGAGATATTAGGGAGAAGAAAGAAAAATAACCCAATTTTACTTGGTGAGACAGGTGTCGGCAAAACAGCGATAGTTGAAGCCTTGGCTTTAAAAATTGCATCAAACGATGTGCCAGATGATTTAAAAAATGCAAGAGTATTTGCACTTGATATGGGAAATATGGTAGCTGGAACAAAGTACAGAGGAGACTTTGAGAAAAAATTAAAAAGTGTCCTAGAAGAGGTGAGTAAAGATAAAAAAGCTATCTTGTTTATTGATGAGATACATCAAATAGTTGGGGCAGGAAGTGTTGGAAACAGTTCAATGGACGCTTCAAATATTTTAAAACCACTTTTAAGTGATGGGAAACTCAAATGTATTGGTGCAACAACTCATGAAGAGTATAGAGCAGATTTTGGAAAAGATAAAGCACTAAGTAGAAGATTTGCAAAAGTTGAAGTTAGTGAGCCAAATATCGAAGATACGATTTTAATTTTAGATGGTTTAAAAAATAAATATGAGGAGTTTCATGGTGTAACTTATAGTACTGAGGCACTTAAACTTTGTGTTGAATTATCAAAAAAATTTATTACAGATAGATTTTTACCAGATAGTGCAATTGATGTCATCGATGAAGTTGCCTCTACAAAAAAATATGCCCCTAGAAAAAATAAAAAACCATTAGTTATAACACCTAGTGATATTGAAAAAACTATCTCCAAAATGGCAAATATTCCTCCAAAAACAGCAACATCATCTGATTTATCACTTGTTGAAAAACTAGAACAAAATCTTTTAAAAAGGGTTTTTGGTCAAGATGAAGCTATTAAAAAAATAACAAAAGCTATAAAAATAAATAAAGCAGGTTTAGGAAATCAAAACAAACCAATAGGGACATTTTTATTTACAGGGACAACTGGTGTAGGAAAAACTGAAGTTGCCAAAGAATTGGCAAATGTGCTAGGGATAAAACTCCAAAGATTTGATATGAGTGAATATAGTGAAGCTCATACAATTAGTAGATTAATCGGTGCGCCTGCTGGATATATTGGGCATGACAAAGGTGGACTTTTAAGTGAAACTATCAAAAAAAATCCACACTGTGTATTGTTACTTGATGAGATAGAAAAAGCCCATCCTGAACTCTTAAATATCCTTTTGCAAGTGATGGATAGTGCAACGCTTACTGACAATAATGGATACAAAATTGATTTTCAAAATGTCATAATCATAATGACTTCAAATTTGGGTGCGAAACAAACAAATATTATGGGATTCACTAAAGATGAAAATCTAAATACGGACAAAGCTGTAAACAACTTCTTTGCTCCTGAATTTAGAAATAGACTTGATGAGATAATTAAATTTAGTCAACTTGACATGAAAACCGTCCTCCTTGTGGTTGGGAAATTTATAGATGATTTGGAAGCTAGTTTGAGTGATAAAAAAATCAAAATAACTATAACAAAAAAAGCCAAAGATGAGTTGGCAAAACTTGGCTACAACAAAGAGATGGGTGCAAGACCACTGCAAAGGGTCATACGAGATAAAATAAAACTCCCTTTAAGCGAAGAGATACTTTTTGGTAAACTCAAAAATGGTGGGGTTGTGAAGATTGACTTTAAAGAGGAGTTTTTGTTTTTGTATGAACTAAAAAAGTAAAAAATAACAATATGGCAGAACCACTTAAAAATATCTACAACACACCATACATAGAACATTTAGCACAAAAATTAAATGTTAAGTATCCTAGTTTTGATAAGTTTGGTTTTATCTCATCTGTTTTGTGTGATAGTTGGTATGAGATGGCACTAAAGCAAAGGATAAGACATATAGCAATCAATCTAAACAACTTCATTCCACTTTCCTATCAAGATCAACTAGCTATTTTAAAATCCGTTTCTAAAGACTTTTTTTCACTTCAAGCTGTATTTTTTCAAGACTTTGTTGAAGTTTTTGGGCTGGATGATTTTAAAAACTCCATTGATGCTTTGGGGATTTTTACTATTGACTCAACTAGTGAATTTGCTATTAGACATTTTATTGTTAAATATGAAGATGAAACGATGAAGATAATGAAACAGTGGGCAAAAAGCAAAAATGAACACTTAAGACGCTTAGCTAGCGAGGGTTGTCGACCAAGACTTCCGTGGGGAATTGTGCTACACAAATTTAAAAAAGACCCATCAAAAGTTTTGGAAATCATAGAACTTCTTAAAAATGATACAAGTTTATATGTTAGAAAATCGGTCGCTAACAACTTAAATGACATCTCAAAGGACAATCCAAAATTAGTACAAGAGTTTGTCAAAAACAATAATGGAAACGGGAAAGAACTGAGCTGGATATGTAAGCATGCTTCAAGAACTTTACTTAAAAAAGGGGATATTGAAACACTAAAACTTTTTAATCTTCAACCCTTAAGTGATGTGATTATTAAAAATTTTATTTGTGAAAAAAATGTAAAAATTGGTGATAGTTTAAACTTTTCTTTTTTACTAAGCACTACTAAACCAATTCAAAATATAAGGCTAGAATACGCCATAAAGTACTTAAAATCAAACAAAACTTATACAAAAAAAGTTTTTATGTTATCGCAAGGCACACTTGACTTTGGCAATAAAACATTTGTAAAAAAACAAAGTTTTAGAGATATGACAACACGAAAACATTATGCTGGAGAGCATTTTATCTCTATCTTGGTAAATGGGGAAGAGAAAGTAAGTATAAATTTTAATGTTATCAACTAACATCATTACACTTTTTACCCTTTAGCTATAAGTTTTCCAACAATTTTTCTCACCTGCGGAACCACAAAAAAGATAGTAGGAAATGCAACCAAAAATGCTTTCCAATAAGCATGAAGCCAAATCATTACAAAACCATCAACAAATCCTAGATTTAAAAAAGTTACAATCAAACTCATAAACCCAGACATAAATAAACTCATCACAAATGAAAATAAAATCATCTCATATTTTTTTGGTACCATCGTTTCCCTTTTTATCTTTTATTCTGTTTTATTATCTTCAAACTCATCATATATCACTTTAATAAAAACACCATTTTCTTTATCTTTAAAATTGATATTTTCGCCCCTTAGAAGATTATATAAAAACTCATCATCATAACTTTTAACCAAAAACTTCTCATTAAAACTTTTATTATCAAGGCATAAAATTGTATCGTAGCAAACTCTATCTTTGTAAATATCTATCTTAAAAACGCTTACACCAAGTGTAAAGATATTTAAATTCACCATATCTTCATATTTTTCTACAAATCCTTTGTCGTAAAATTTCATCGTTGGTGTTTTAAATATTATCGTTGCACTTTGTGAAATTTTTGGTTGCTTTGTGGCGCAACCAACAAAAAATATCAAAAATAAAAATGGAGATAAAAGTTTTAAATACATTAGGTCAGAGATGATGTTTGATACAAATTCATCAAATTTTCATAAAAATTTGTAGTTTCAAAATCATCAAGCAAACCACTATTTAAAGATAATTGCTGATGAATTTTCTCTAATTTTTCAGATCTTTCAGGGAATAAATCACTTAAAATAATTGAACTTATCTCTTTTCTCACAAGTATCGCAGGTGGAATAATCCCTAGATAAAATAGCTCCATAATAGATTCGCTATTGTAGTGAATATGATGATGACTTCCGTGTGGACAGGCGTTTGTACTCACAAGTGTGCTACATTTATCACAATAAACAAAATTGCTCATAAGCTCAATCTTAATATCAATCCCAACAATAGTATCTGCAATAGAACTAAAACATTTATCTTGATAAAATGCCCCAATTCCAGCTTTCTCTTTCCCAAGCATGAGTTCAGTACAGCCATAATTATGAGCAACTATTGCATTTAAGATAATCTCATTAAATCCCCCAAAAATATAGGTATTTTCCAATGGAATTAGCACAACTTTATCTTTTGGTAAAAAGTTATCGCAAAAATATTTAACTGTTTTGTATCTTGTCTTAAAGCTTAGTTCATCGTCAGTATAAGGTTTTAGTAAAAAAATAACTATCAAATCATTTTTAACAAGTGCCGTTCTTATAAGTCTTTCATGAATTCTATGAAATGGTTTTCCTGAGAGCATTATTGCTGAGATTGATTTTGCTTCAACATTTGATATTGCTTGTTTTAAATCTGCTTTGTGTTTTTTTATGTCATCAAAATTTATTTCAAAATCCCCACAAACAGCATAATGTCCTAATCTTTGGTAAGTATTTACAACTCCTGGATGTAATGGATTATTTGTCCCATAAATAAGTTTAACTCTCTCATCTTTATCAATCTTAAATACCTCATCACACATCAATGTACCACAAATTTTCCCATCACAAACAAGGGTGAGTTTCTCACTTTTTTTTAAAGTTTCCAAAACTTTATGGTTTCTTTTGCCACTTGGAGCTAAAACAACAGAAAATGGAAAGGTTGTCCCTTTATATTGTTTTGTTTTGTTTACTTCAAGAGATTCTTTATAGTTCATAAGTTTACCAACAGGATGGAGCAGTCCCTCTTTTAAAAGGCTAAGTGTCGCGAGTGCTTCTTGATCAATGTAGAGTGTTTTTTCCATTTTATCTCCTATCTTCTAAAATTTTGTATAATATCTTATTGTTGATAAACATCTAATATTTAAAAGGTTAATTATGTTAGTTCATATTTGTTGTAGCGTCGATAGTCACCATTTTTTAGAAAAACTTCAAGAGGAATTTCCGCGTGAGAAACTCATTGGATTTTTTTATGATCCAAATATACACCCATACAGTGAATACAAACTTCGTTTTTATGATGTTAAATATAGCTGTGATATTTTAGGAATCGAACTAATTGAGGGTGAATATGATTTGGATGCTTGGCTAAAGCTTGTAAAAGGGCTAGAAAATGAGCCAGAAAAAGGGGATCGCTGTACTGTTTGCTTTGATAGACGACTTGATGTGAGTGTTTTAAAGGCTAAAGAATTAGGTTGCAAAAAATTTACAACTTCTCTTCTAATAAGTCCAAAAAAATCTCAAGATAAACTTCAAATAATTGGTGATGATTTGGCAAATAAATATGGTTTAGAGTTTATTTTTAGAGATTATCGTTCAGGAAATGGTGTTGAGCTTCAAGGAAAAGCGGTAAAAGAAAATTCACTTTATAGACAAAATTATTGTGGTTGTTTATTTGGATTAACTACTCAAAGAGAGCAACAACAAAAACTAATTGACGAAATGATAAATCCCATCACAAATCAAACTATGCCTGAATCAATCGAGGAGAGAATAGAGCTTTATAAAAAAAGAAATATTTTGCAAAAAGAAAATACTCCATTTAAAATTGTTAAACAAAGATTTTTAAACTACCGACTTCTAAGTGGTTATGTTAGTGTAAACAAAACCGTTATTCCATCTTATTTTTTAGCATACTCAACATTAAATAATAAAAAAACAGCTGGACAAATTGAGTACGAGATTAATAACATTTTTTATCTTAATAGAGACGAAACAAAATTGATAACTTTAAAACATTTCAACACCTTAACAAACAACGATTTTAAAGATATTTTTGAACTAAATAAAAATCCCATAAGTTTCGATGATGAACTACAACTTCGATTTGTTTTAACCAACAACCCTTTTGATATATCATGTATCGTTGTGGTTGAAACTATCCCAAACAGCAAAGTTGAGATAACTTTAAATAGTAAAGTTTTTGAAGATGTTAAAGAGGTTATTGTTTTACAATAACTTCTTTTATATTTTTGTTAGATTTTATTGGTTTTACTTTTTTTGAAAGAAATATAAATACCCCCAAAGAAATAATCAACAAAGATACTCCGCCAATCAAATAGATTGCATTGATCATTTGTGAATAATCATCAAGTGCAATTTTAAAGACCACCATTAGAGACTCTATAAGCAATGCTATGATTATTGTAATTATAAATTTACTAAGTACTTTGTACTCAATTCTACTATTTTTTGCGTAACTTTTAAAAACAACCTCTTGTTCTAGTATGGTTTTTGCTAAATCAAATATTGCCAACCCCAAAGTTAATGCAATAACTGGTTTAAAAATAGATTCAATCGATAATCCAGATTTAAAAAGTACCGAATCAACAAACTCAAAAAATGAATACCCAACTGTAAAAAGTGCCAATAAAATCATCATACCGGCTGTTATAAAATAAAAACTCTTACTTATAAAATTAAACTCTTTGTGTATCTCGATAAGTCCCAATCTTTCAAGAAGAGCAACAAGTGTAAAATCAAGGAAAAAGATTTTATCACCCTCCTCTTTTATAACTGTGATACAAGTTTGTCCTGTTGCACTACTTATATATGGGGTGCTAATAGCTATATCTTTACCATCAAAGTCCATCTTTTTAAGTAGATAACTCCTATCTCTTCCAATTGGAATTTTACTAATTTTTTTCCTATAAATATTTGGTGATGTCTGGATAATAGTATCTTGGGTACAAACATAAACAAGCTCTAACGATGGAAAAACTGAATATAGTTTTTTAAAATTTTCACCTTCTCTGCTCCTTAAATCTCCAAGATTTAATATCGTTTCTTTTAAAAATTTCTCAATATCAGTCAAATTATTATTATAGACTTCTGTAAATTCTTGCATTTTGTAACCTTTATCTTCTTTAATTGTTTTTATTGTACATTTTTAGACACAACAAAGTATCTTTTGATTGTCTATTTTATAGCCAATCAATTTTTAATTATAAAATCAAGAAATTTTGTTATTATCAAAATAAAACAAATTAAAACAAGGTTCAATATGAAGCAAAAAGCTGTATTTCTCGATAGAGATGGTGTTATAAATATAGAAAAAGAGTATCTTTATAAAATAGAAGATTTTGAATTTATAGATGGCGTATTTGAAGCCTTAACATATCTTCAAAAGAAAGGATTTTTACTTTTTATAATCACCAATCAATCAGGAATTGGGAGAAATTACTACACAAGTGGAGACTACATAAAACTTACAAAATGGATGATAGATATGTTTGACCTAAAAGGGATAAAAATATCTATGGTGGAGCATTGCCCACATGAGCCAAATGAGGATTGTGACTGCAGAAAACCAAAAATTGGAATGATAAAAAACATCTCAAAACACTACGATATAGATTTTGAAAACTCATGGTTAATTGGTGATAAACAAAGTGATATCTTATTTGGGAAAAATTGTGGCATTTTAAATACTATACAAGTTCAAAGTGGACATAGTTTTTCAACTAGTGAAGCAAAATATGTGATTGAAAAACTAGATTTAGACTCGATTGTAAATATTGTCATATAAATTTTGTTTATCCCAAATAGCCACTTAAGGAAGCAGTAGTTATAATCGCTACTGCTTAAAAAAACAAAACAAATTAGTTTTATTTGTTTTCGCAAAATAAATACAAGGATACAAAATGAAATGGATTTTATCTTTTGCTCTTGCATTTCTCCCGCTTTTTCTAAATGCAAGTGATGATGGTTTTTTAGAGCCAAACAAAGCTTTTGTGATAAATATCGTTGAGAAGCAAGATAGTATAAATGTTGATATAAAATTAGACAAAACAATATATATCTATCATGATAAAACTACTGTTTTAATAAATGGAACTGATGTAACTAAAAAAGTTTTTACGAGAAAGCCAGTTGACCATGATGGCTTTATTGTTCATATGGGTGATTTTAACCTTAATGTTCCAAAAACACTCATAAAAGAAATTGTAAAAAATGGCTCTTATAATGTAATATTTAAGTATCAAGGTTGCTCTATGGAGGGACTTTGTTATGCCCCAATGGAGAAATCATTTAAGGGTGTAATTAGTGATACAATTAGTCAAGCTGAGGCACCACAAACAGTTGTAAATCCACTCGTTGCTGATGCAAATGAAACTAATACGACCACTGAAATGCCAATTGGTGCAGAAACAAACTTGAGCGTATCAGAAAACCAAACAATCGAAGCAAATTCAACCTTGCAAGAGACACAAAAAGATGAAACAAGTTCAATAGCTGATATATTAAGTGGTGGAAATATTTTCTTGATTTTAGCCACTTTCTTTGGTTTTGGATTATTACTTTCACTTACACCTTGTATCTTCCCGATGATTCCAATCTTATCAAGTATCATAGTTAAACATTCAAGCGAAGATGGTTCAATGTCTGCCTCAAAAGGATTTATGTTATCTTTAGTTTATGTGCTATCAATGAGTGCTGCTTATACGATCGCTGGGGTACTGGCTGGTTTATTTGGTGCTAATATTCAAGCTATGCTTCAAAATCCAATTGTCCTTGTAGTATTTGCGGGAGTTTTTGTTGCCTTAGCATTTTCACTTTTTGGATATTTTTCACTTGAACTTCCACAAAGCTTACAAAATAAAATAAACAATATCACAGGAAATAGCCAAAAACAAGGTGTTGCTGGTGTTGCTATTATGGGATTTTTATCGGCCCTTATCGTTGGACCTTGTGTAGCACCACCACTTGCTGGAGCTTTAGTGTATATCGGGCAAACAGGTGATGCTGTACTTGGAGGACTTGCTTTATTTGTGATGAGTCTTGGACTTGGAATGCCCCTTTTAGCTGTTGGAGCGGGTGCTGGAAAATATATGCCAAAACCAGGCGGTTGGATGGAAACCGTATCAAAAACATTTGGTATTGTGATGTTAGGACTTGCTATTTATATGCTTGAGAGAGTTTTAGATGATGTTGTAATTATCTACATGTGGGCTATTTTACTCATTGGTGCAGCACTTTATCTGCAAGAATTTAAACACATCATCGCAAAAGTTATCACAACAATCATCTTTATCTATGGTGTAGTTGTGTTTGTTGGAGCTGTAAGTGGTGGAACAAATCCACTAAATCCACTTGAAAACTTCACTGCACCAAAAGGTGCAACTGAGCAATCAGGGGAATTACAATTTCAAAATGTAAAAACAATAGCAGAACTTGATAATATTTTAGCAACTACAAACAAACCAGTAATGGTTGATTTTTGGGCTACATGGTGCGTTAGCTGTAAAGAGCTTGATAACCTAACTCTTACAGATGCTGGTGTAAAAAAAGCACTTGATGGATACACACTTTTAAGAGTTGATGTATCAAACAATACAAATGATGACAAAGAACTTATGAAAAAGTTTAATGTTTTTGGACCACCTGCTTTGATGTTTTTTGACCAAAATGGGACACTTATACCATCAAAAAGAATAGTTGGCTACAAAAATCCACAAGAATTTTTAGAGATATTAGCTAAATAACATCAAAGTTCAATTTGGCTAAAATTCCGCTTTACGACCCTGTCGTCTAGCGGCCAAGGACATCGAGACTTCATCTCGATAACATAGGTTCAAATCCTATTGGGGTCGCCACAAACCAAAAATACACATTCAAAAATCTTTAACAATCAATATGAATCTATATAAAATCATTTTCCATCTAAATAAAAAATAATCTCAAAACAAGCACCTTTATAGCTTTTATTTTCATACTGATATTCTTCATTTTGCACAGTAATACTTGCATCGTGATGTTCAGTAATTATTTTGTAAGTCATCGAAAGACCAATTCCAGTACCTATGCTTTGATGTTTTGTTGTAAAATATGGCTCAAATATCTTGTCAATTACATTATTGGGTATTCCACCTCCACTATCTTTTATAGCTAATCTTAAACCATTGTCAAGTTTTATCGTTTTAATAAAAATAAATCTATCGCTATCGTTTGAGATATTTTCCTTAATAGCATCTCTAGCATTATTTATAATATTTATAAAAGACTGAATAAGCTCATTTTCATAACCAAGAATCTCAACATCAAAGTCACAATCAACAACTAACCTGATATTATTGCTTTTCATAGCTGGATGAATAATAGAAATTGTTTTCTCAATAGTTTGTTGAACACTAATATATTTTTGTTCATGTGCATCTTTGATAAAGTTTCTAAAATCATCTATCGTTTTTGAAAGATACTCAGTTTGCTTCATAATATCGTCCATTGCATCATTTATATTATAATCAGCAAGTTGATTATAGTCATTTCTAAACTGTATGCCACTTGCCAATGCACTAATAACACTCAAAGGCTGTCTCCATTGATGTGCAATGTTTCCTATCATCTCACCCATTGAAGCCAATTTTGATTGTTCTTCAAAAAGTTTAAATTTTGTTATATCTTTCATTGTGATCAACATAGACTCTTTATCAGGCAATAAAGTTACAGCAAGACTAACGGTTATTAGTTTATTATTAATGACACACCTTTTTTCATAATTATCAACGAAACCCTTTTCTGTCAACATTTTCATTTTTGAAATTGTAGTTTCTAGATCTTCTGGTAATGTAAGAGCAAAGCAAGAAGTTTGCAATAGCTCATTTTCGCTTAAGCCAGTAATATCACAATACGCCTTATTTACTTTTTTAAAATTTGTTTCCAAATCAAGTATCGCTATGCCATCTTTTGCTGTATCAAATATTGTTTGCAACTCACGTTTTTGAAATTCTAAATTTTCATTAGCTTCTTTTTCAGCAGTAAAATCTCTCCCTATACCAAGAATACCAATAATGTTTTCATCGTTATCAATCACTTTTGTTTTAATTGTCTTGGTATATTCTGTATGTCCATCATTGGCAAATTTAAGCAATTCAAAATTACTAGCTGGTTTGCTTGAATTCAGTGCAATTGTATCGTGCTCCCTAAAAAAATCAGCGGTATGTTTATCGACGAAATCGTAATCTGTTTTTCCTACAATTTCATCTTTACTATATCCATAAAGCTCCTCAAATCTTTTATTGCAAGTGACATATGAGCCATTTATATCTTTTAACCAAACTAAATCAGGGATAGCATTTATTAGTGTTTTTAATTTTAAACTCTCAAAGGATAGTTTCTCATTAAGATCTTCTAGCTGTTTTTGAAAGTTTATTTTTTCACTCAAATCAATTGAGTAACCAAAAGTACCAACTACATGCCCAAAACTATTAAGTAGTGGCTTCTTAAAGGTTTCAAACCATTTTCGCTCATGATCAAATACTTCTTCTATAACTTTTTTTGAAACTTTTGATTTCATTACTAATTGATCATCTTTTTGATACTTCAAAGCCAACTCGTATGGCCAAATATCAAAATCTGTTTTACCAATAATTAAATTTATATTATTTAATCCAGTTGCACTTACAAACTTATCATTAACGTCCAAAAAAAATCCATCTGCATCTTTAAGCCAAACTAAAAATTCAAAATTATCTAATATATTTTCATAGTGAATTGATTCCATTTTTAATTTTTCCTTTATAACTTATAAATTATATTACACTCGGGTTAAGATGTAGATTATCGGTAATATTTATTTTAAAATAAAAATGGCAATAACTTGAAACAAAAAAATAAATCAATATTCTACAAACAATTGAATCAAAAAATTCTCTATTAGTTTGGCGTTAAAAAATAAAAATATAACTTTTTTGATCTATCGACTGACTATTTTAGTAGTTCATTTGAGATTTAATAAAATTGAATTAGGATATAACGATTTAATCAATTGCAAATATACTTGGATTGACGCAATTAATGAAAGTAAATTGAAATATCCAAAACCGAAAGAGTTACAAAATGTATGACGCATATTGGGTTTATATTTATGTTTTAACACTTTCTATCATTGGTGGAACTGCCCACCATATTAGAAAAATTAAAAGTGGTATTATTCAAAGATTTTCATTTGCTGAGTGGTTTGGAGATATTTTTATAAGTGGTTTTGTTGGTTATCTTACTTATATGCTATCTAAACATTATGAAATTAGTTTTGAGTTAACAGCTGTTTTTATTGGTATTAGTTCGCATTTGGGAACTAGAGCAATTATTTTGTTTGAAGATATTATTTATAATAAAGCTAAGAAGCATTTTGAAGTTTAAAATTTGATTAAATTGGTTGCGGAAACTGGATTTGAACCAGTGACCTTCGGGTTATGAGCCCGACGAGCTACCGTGCTGCTCTATTCCGCGACATAAGAGTGGATGGGGTAGAAGGATTCGAACCTTCGGAATGACGGTACCAAAAACCGTTGCCTTACCGCTTGGCTATACCCCAATCATTTAAGTGGTGGAATTATAGTAAAAAAGTTTATCTTTGTCAAGGCTTTTTTCGATTAATTTTTATAATTTTTGATATACTTGTAAAAATTAACAATAAAGCAGAGATTATAAAATATGAATTCATTTGAACGAGTTGAACGAGCAATAGAAGAGATAAAAAAAGGCAAAATGGTTATTATGCTTGATGATGAAGACAGAGAAAATGAGGGCGATCTGGTTTATAGTGCAGCATTTAGCACACCCGAACATGTAAATTTTATGGCAACACATGCTAAAGGTTTAATTTGTGTAGCAGTAACTAAAGATACAGCTTCAAGATTAGAATTAACTCCTATGGTAAGCTCAAACACATCGTCTTACGAAACAGCATTCACAGTGTCTGTTGATTGTGCCAATGCATCAACAGGGATAAGTGCAAAAGAGCGAGATGATACGATAAAAATCTTAGCAAGTAGAATAAGCAAAAAATCAGAATTAGTCAAACCTGGGCATATATTTCCACTTATTGCCAAAGATGGTGGTGTTTTAGTGCGAACAGGACACACTGAGGGCAGTATAGATTTATGTAAAATGGCTGGGCTTAGAGGTGAAGCTGTAATATGTGAAATAATGAAAGAAGATGGAACGATGGCAAGACGAGATGATCTTGATATTTTTGCAAAAAAATACAATATGGTACAAGTTTATATCTCGGACCTTGTAGAATATAGAATGTCAAATGAATCGCTAGTTGAAAAAGTATCATCAGAAGAAACAACATTTTTTGATACTCGCGTTGAAAAAATAATTTTCAAAGATCACAAAAATAACAAACACACTGTAATTAAATTTGGCGAACTGCAACCAATATCGTCTGTAAAATTTCATACAGTAGATTTAGACATAGACCTATTTTTAAATCATCAAAAGCTAAATTCATTAATTAAATCTGTCAATTTCCTACAAAGCAAAGGTGGATTATTAATATTTTTAGAGAGCAAAGATGAGAAAAAAGAGAATATGAAAGACTTTGGAATTGGTGCTCAAATACTAAAAAAACTTAGTATTAATGAGATAAAACTACTGACTTCAGGATCAAAAACATCATTTATTGGAATAAATGGTTTTGGATTAAAAATAAAAGAAACAATTATTATAGACTAGTTATTTTGGCTATTTATCATTATTAAATAGCCAAACTTCACTTAAGTTTAAATTCCTAAAGCTTTTTTTACCAAAGCAATATTTTTATCTAACTTTTCTATCTTTGGATTTAAAGTATCTATGTTATTTAAATAATAATTTGAATTTTTAATAAACAAAAGCTTCTCTTCAAAATTATCTATTGTTTGCTTTTGTATATCATCATCACTCAAACTCATAAGAAGTTGTGGTGTTTGTTTTTCAAGCTTACGCAAAATGTGCTCAAATCTGTACTCATTGTCGAGGTCAAGATTGTGATAACTACAAAGTTCAACATATATTATCTCAACAGATGAGTTGTATTTTCTATATATTGTCCCTGCAAAATCATTTAAATATCTAAAGAATAAAGAATAATTTTTAATGATTTCACAAAACTCTTCATAAGTTAATTCAACCTTAGACTTATCCTCATAAAGCTTTTCACATAAATGAACCAAGCTCAAATATGAAATCTCCGAACAACTATTCTTTATAGCATCTAAATATACTTCAATATTTTGTTTAGTAGTATTTTTCAAAATTTAAAGAGCTGGTCCAGCCGATGTGAAGTCAAAACTATCTTTTCCATTACTATCTTTTATAAGATATTTTTTAAAGTTTTCAATATACATATTTGCTAATTTTTTAGCAGTTGCATCATATTCCTCTTTACTTTCCCAGCTATTTCTAGGATTTAACACAGAAGTATCTACATTTTTCAGTGTTTTTGGAATTGATAAATTAAATACTGGTAAAGTTTCAAATTCACTTCCATTGATACTTCCATCTAATATACCATTAATACAAGCTCTTGTATTTTTAATGCTCATTCTTTTCCCGGAACCATAACTTCCACCAGTCCACCCAGTGTTTACAAGATAAACATTTACTTTATGTTTATCAATCTTTTCACCAAGTAATGTTGCATAAACAGTTGGATGAAGTGGTAAAAATGCCTCTCCAAAACAAGCACTAAAAGTAGCAGTTGGCTCTTTAATACCCCTTTCTGTTCCTGCGACTTTCGCTGTGTAACCACTTAAAAAATAGTACATTGCTTGTTCTTTAGTAAGTTTACTAACAGGTGGTAACACACCAAAAGCATCTGCACTTAAAAATATAATATTTGTTGGATGCCCAGCAATAGAATTTGATTGAATATTATCAATATGATTAATTGGATATGAAACTCTAGTATTTTCAGTTTTTGAATTATCATCATAGTCAATCAAGCCATTTTCATCAGAAACCACATTTTCTAAAATTGCACCTTTTTTAATTGCTGCATATATTTCTGGTTCATTTTCTTTGCTAAGATTGATTACTTTTGCATAACAACCACCTTCAAAATTAAAGACTCCGTCATCATCCCATCCGTGTTCATCATCACCAATCAATGCTCTTTTTGGATCAGTCGATAATGTTGTTTTTCCAGTACCAGATAATCCAAAGAATAGTGCTGTATCACCATTTGCACCAACATTTGCAGAGCAATGCATTGGCATCTTGTTTTGCAAAGGTAACCAATAATTCATCATTGAAAATACACCTTTCTTCATCTCTCCAGCATACCAAGTTCCACCGATAATTGCTTCATTTGCTTCAATATTAAATGCAACAAAAACCTCAGAATTTAATCCATCTTCTTTCCAAGTATTATTTATAGTTTTACATGCATTATAAATTGTAAATTCAGGAACAAAAGTCTTCAAATCTTCAACAGTAGGAACAATAAACATATTTTGTATAAAATGAGCTTGCCATGCAATTTCAGTTATAAATCTTATAGACTTTCTGCTTCCCAAACTTGATCCACAAAATACATCTGTAATGTATAAATCTTTACCCTCTAGTTGCTCTTTTGACAATTTTAAAAGCTTAGCGTAAAGTTTTTCGTCAATTGGTTTATTAATATCACCCCAAGCAATATATTTATTTGATGGCTCATTACTAACAAAATATTTATCTTTTGGACTTCTTCCTGTAAATACACCTGTATCAATCATTAATGCACCCTCAGTGCTTACTTTTGCATTCTCATTACGAATTGCATGTTCAATTAAAGTATCTACATCAAGATTTCTATAAACCGAACCAATTTTTTCCAATCCAAGTGAGCTTTTAATATCTGGCATTATTATTTCCTACTTTTTATTTATATATACGCAACATTATCAAATCCTATATCGAAAACATACAAAGACGATACAAGAATTAATCTCAAACTTATTAATTTTGCCTTTTAGGTAAATTAATAAAATTAAAAGATACACATTAAAAAATTAAATATATAACAAAATTATTTTTTAACATCTAACTTATAAAACAAATTCGACAAAGCACACTTTTAGTGCTTTGTTATAAAAATTAATTATCAATTATCCTATTGTAACTAATGATTGACCCTCTTCAACAACATCATTTGGTGCTACATCAAGAGATATAACAGTACCAGCACAAGGTGACTCAATGTCAATTTCCATTTTCATAGCTTCTAATATTGCAACAACTTGTCCTTTTTCAACCTTGTCTCCAACACTAACTTGAAGTTTCCAAACATTTCCATTTACACTCGCAGGCACTTGTGTTCCATTTGCAACAGGTGCAACAACTACTGGAGCAGCCTGAACTACTGGTGTAGCTACTGGCGCTTGAACTACTGGTGCTACAGCAACTTGTGCAACTGGTGCACACACTTGAATATTCATATCACCTTCAGCAACTTGTACACTGAATTTTTTTCCATCAACTACTACTGTATAATTTCCGTTTGTCATTTTTTGTTTTCCTTTTTTATGTTCTGTATTGTTTTTATCACTTAATTTTCTAACATTTAATGGTGATTCACCTTTTAAAAATGCTATACCTTTCTCGTCACAAGCTGCAGCTATAAAAATATTCTCTTCAGTTACCTCTAGCTTTTCAATCTCAAGTCTCTCTTGCCATGCGCTAATAGATTTTCTAGGATCAAGATCAGCAATATCAAGTGGATTCGCACTTGTTGGCTGAAGTTTTAATTTTTCACTCGCTAAAGCTACAATCTCTGCGTCTGGCTCAACTGGTGTTTTACCAAAATATCCCAAAACCATTTTCCCATAACCTGGTGCTATTTGCTTCCAAGGACCAAACATAACATTTGCGTAAGCTTGTTGCCAATAAAATTGACTAACAGGAGTAACTGAAGTACCAAAGCCACCTTTAACTACAACTTCTTGCATAGCTTTAATTACTTCTGGGAATTTATTTAATGTGTTGTCATCTCTCATCATTTGAGTATTAGCTGTTAATGCTCCACCTGGCATTGGTGAAAAAGGTATTAAAGTTGATACTTGCGTTGCTTCAGGTGGCAACATATAGTCACTCAAACAATCTTTTAATACTTCTTCATACTGAAGTATTTTAGCAACATCAAGACCACCAAGATCATATTTTCCACCTTTAGTTGCATGCAACATTGTTAAAATATCAGGTTGAGATGTACCACCGCTAACAGGACTAGCTGCTAGATCAATTCCATCAATGCCAGCTTCAAGTGCAGCCAAATATGATGCAACACTTACTCCTGCTGTTTCATGTGTATGTAATCTAATATGCACAGAATCGCCAAGTAATTTTCTTGCCATTTTAATTGTCTCGAAAACTTTATTTGGATTTGCAGTACCACTTGCATCTTTAAAACAAATAGAATCAAATGGTAGACCACTATCCAAAATATCTCGTAGTGTTTTTTCATAAAAAGGAACATCATGTGCTCCTTCACAATGTGGAGGCAAATCCATCATTGTTACAACTGCTTCGTGCTTTAAGCCGTATTTTTTAATACATTGTGCAGAATATTCTAAATTTCTTACGTCATTTAAAGCATCAAAATTTCTAATTGTTGTTGTTCCATGTTTAGCAAAAAGCTTTGCATGAAGATCAATAAGCTCCCTACTACCAGTATCAAGCATTACTGTATTTATACCTCTTGCTAATGTTTGAAGATTTGCATCTGGTCCCACTATTGATCTAAATTTGTCCATCATATCAAAAGCATTTTCTTGTAGATAAAAAAATAAAGATTGAAATCTAGCTCCCCCTCCAAATTCAAAATGTTTAATACCAGCATGAGATGCTGCTTCAACTGCTGGCATAAAGTCATTCATTAAAACTCTACCACCAAAAACAGACTGAAAACCATCCCTAAAAGTGGTGTCCATTATGTCAATATACTTTTTTCCCATATCTATTCGCCTTTGTTGTTGTGATGTAAAATTGCTGCTGTTATTGCTGCTGCAATTTGTTTGTTAGTATTATCATGATATTGCAATGCTGCTGCTATTGCTGCTGTAAGTTGTTTTTCTTCAATGGACTCATCTAGCTTAACAGATACTTGCTCATTAATATTTTCATTAGAATTTCCATTATCATTGTTTTCTAGTTTACAAAATATATTAGCAACACGATTTTGAACTTTAAGAACATAAACCAATACAATTAATAAAAAAAACACAACTCCAAGACCCATAAATATCAACTTTAGAGTCTCTATTATGCTATTAGTTTCACCCATTCAAACCCCTTGTATATTAAAATAAAACTTTTGAAACCAAAGCTTAAATTTTTGAAATTTTATAGAAATAATGCTTTAGTAATAATTATATATACAAAAATACTACAAAATTACATCAGCTAATTTATATAGGTATTGATCGAATCTATCAGTCCAATTTTCAATTTTGTTATTTATAGTTGTAATAATCGAGTTCATATTATGCTCCTTTGATTTTTTTATTTAAAAAGTATTGCATAAATAAAATAATTAATATTAAAATATTACAATTTGACATATTTTTATATTATAATATGTCAAATAATAATTAGGAGTCGATATGATAGATGTATTAAAAGTGATTGAGAAGTTAAAAACTGTTCTTAGTGAAGAGCATAACAGAAAAATTTTTGATAAAGATGTAGCCAATGAGCTTGAAATTTCTCAAGCAAATTTTGCAACTATGAAAACTAGAAATAAGATTCCATATTCAAATATTCTTGATTTTTGTGCAATAAAAAAAATATCAATAAACTGGCTTTTTTATGGGCAAGACCCAAGCAGTCTTATAGATAGTACAGATAAATATTGGATTAAATTCTTTCCATCTTTAAATTTAAGTGCTGGCGGTGGTGGTGAACACAATGATGAAGATTTTGAAAAACTTGAAATTCCCCATTACTTTACACAAATTTTAGGCTCAAGCTCTAAGATGGAAAATATGCAAGCAATAAGGGTTACAGGCGATAGCATGGAGCCAACTTTAAACAGTGGCAATATAATTTTTTTGGACACTTCAAAATGTGATCCGAGTCGAGATGGTATTTATGCTTTTTCAAGTGAAAATGGATTGTTCGTAAAGAGAATTCAAAAAAGAGTCGATGGAAAACTTGACATAATTTCTGACAATAAAGAATACCCAAAGCAAATTGTCGATAAAAATGATATTAAAATAATTGGAAAAATTGTTGGACTATTTGGACAGATTTACTAGATACTTACAAATTTAATATTTAAAATAAATTTTCAAATTATGTATTTTAGTGATAGAATACATTACTTTATATTTGATTCATATACTCCAAATATTATTCCAATACAAAGATAAATAAAAATTAACAATAGGAAAACAAATGGAAAACAAAAATGCACAATTGATATTTACATGGGCAATAAAAAATGGTGAATCAAAAATTGTAGATAGGATTTTAGTCAAACTTATGCCCAAACTAATCAGTTTTGGCTGTGCACTAACGGCCGAAGATATTACCTCTCAAGATTCAGTAATGGTTCCATCTGAACTTTTCGAATTAATTCAAAAAACAGCTGAGGAACTACTTGGCATGAAATTTGAAAACTAGGAGTTTTTATGATATTTGATGTAACAAACTACGAATTTGATAGAGAACATGGTGCTTTTGATATAGGCGGAGAAGCTATGATTTTTCATTGTCATCACTACTTAAATTATCTTCAAAGATCAATTTTAGATGCTGATTATATAGATAGTAGGCCATTCTTAATAGGTGCTGCTGCTGATTCTGCTTATAATCAACTTTCTAATTTAACAAATAGTTTATCAAAAAATGATGCTCTTAAATTAATAGAAAGTGTCTACAAAACATTTGGTTATGGAATTATTGATCTTTCGAGTCTAAATGCTAGCGGTGGAACAATCGTAACAAAAGATTCTTTTTACTCGTCAACTTGGATTATGAAATTTACAAAAAGTACTAAACCGGTTGATTATTTTACAACTGGATATATTGCGGCTGCATTTGCTGTATTATTTGATATTCCTCTTTCACAAGTTAGTGCAAAGCAAACAAAATGTCTAGCAGTTGGGGACAATGAAAATGAGTTTATAATTGAAAACAGTGAATGCAATTTCAAACTATATGCAAAAAAATCACCAACTAAATTTAAAGATGTTCCAAAACACAAAATACCTTGGGAACACGAGGATGTTATAACTGATGCTTTTGTAGGTGCACACACAATGCTAATTGGAAATACAGATGGGATAATTCCTGCATTTGGTGTTTATGTTACAAGAAATTACAGTGACTATGTAAATAGACTTCAAGTTGAATTTATAGATGCGATGAAGGAAGCAGCCGGCATGTATGGCGTAACACTTGGTAGAGAGCTAATGATGGAGGCTGGTTATGCTTGTGGATTTTTTACATATGGAGGAATTATGACATCACCAGAATGGGAAGGGGCAGTTAAGCCGTATCTAAAAACAAAAGAAGATTGGATAGCTGGTCTTGCGTCACTAGTGAATGCTATGGGCTGGGGATACCATACTGCAATAGAAGTTTCCGAAACATTTTCAATATTTAGAAATTATAACGACTTTGAAGATATGAGCTATATAAGAATGTATGGTGAAAGTTCAGATTATCCTGTGTCATGGGCAAATGCTGGCGGATTTGCTGGGCTTTGTCAACTTATTTACCAAACTGAACTTACAAATGGAAATCCAATTGAAACCGAAGAAGGCTTTAGACAAATGAGAAGAAATAAAGTAAGTTATAAAACAAAAATGACTAAAAGTATAGTAACTGGTGATGATTTTTTAGAAGCTGAAGTTTATATTTAACACCCACAATAATATCAAGAGATTCTATCCTCTTGGTATTGCTATTTCAAAACATGCTCCAAAATACTCATTTGAACTTACTTCAAAAGCCTTATTGCAAACAGATATTTTCCCTTTCATATGTTTTTCAACAATATCTTTACTCATATAAAGCCCTATTCCTGTCCCCTGACTTTGATGCTTTGTTGTAAAATAAGGATCAAAAACTTTATCTATAATATGTGACGGTATTCCACCTGCATTATCTTGAATAGTGACGATATTGAAAAATTCATTTTGCGATGATGATATATATACAATTTTAGTATCAATTTCTCTTTCTATTAAAACATCTCTTGCATTATTTAAAATATTTAAGAATACTTGTGATAATTCATGTGGATAACCTAAACTTTTTAAAATAGACTTATTTTGGCTAAATATTACATCGACCAAATTTATTTTATAAGTAGATGACACAATATCATACGCTTTATGTAAAACATTTAACATATCAAACTCTACAATTTCCTTATCTTCCCTAAAAAATCCTCTAAAATCTTCAATAGTTTGGGTTAAAAATGCTATATATTTCATAATGTCACTATATGATTTATTTATCTCTTCATTTGTTGCAATATTCAAATCAATTTGTAATTGCATTGATGAAGCAGTTGAACTTATAGCACTTAGTGGTTGCCTCCACTGATGAGCAATATTCCCTATCATCTCACCCATTGTTGCAAATCGTGACTGCAAAATCATCTGTCTATCTTTTTGTCTATTTTTTAAAACCTCTTGCTCAATTTGCCCCTCGAGGTTGAAAACTAATTTTTTTAGCTCCATCTGAGTATTAATTCTAGCAATAAGCTCTTTTGGCTTAAATGGCTTTGACAAATAATCATCTCCTCCAACATCATAAGCTTTTTCTATACTAGCTTCATCTGTATTGGCTGTCAAAAATATCACAGGTATATTGGATGTTTCGCTATCTTGTTTTAATATTTTACAAACATCATATCCGCTCATTCTTGGCATCATAATATCAAGCAAAATCAAATCAATTTTTGTTGTATTAATAATATCCAAAGCTATTTTGCCACTAAGTGCACAAATAATATTAAAATCGTTTTCCAAAAGTCCAACTAAAATATCTAAATTTGTCTCAGTATCGTCAACGGCTAAAATTGTCTGTTTATTTTCTTTTATTAAATTTTGTACTACTTTTGATTCGTATTCTTCATTTTTATGGACCGTATTGTCTTTAAAATCTTGAAGCTCAAATAATAGATCTTGAAGTACATTTTTAAATTCTTCAATATTTTCCAAAGAAACATTATCTTCCAGTTTGACAATAACCCTGTGTAGTTTGTATGCACCTATGTTTCCACTAAGACCTTTTATATTGTGCAAAATTTCAACTATACCATCTTGTTTTTTCTCCAACAAAAGATCAAAGCTATAAGGTAAATCCAAATAATCTTCTAAAAAATTAAGCAATACTTTTATATATAGTTCACTATTTCCTCCCATATGGGAAAGACCCAGCTCAACATCAAGATGTTTAAAATTAATAAATAAACTATTATCAACTACATGGGTATTGTGTGTTTCGTCTAAATCAACTTTTTTTGACAAATACTTCAGCAAAGTAGTAAATAATTTTTCCACATCAATCGGTTTACAAAGATGTTCATTCATACCAACAAGTCTTGTTTGTTTTATATCTTCTATCATTGCATTTGCACTTAATGCAATAATTGGTATATTTCTATTGATTGCTCTTATTTGTCTAGTTGCTTCATATCCGTCCATTATAGGCATTTGGGTGTCCATCAAAAATAATTCATACTTATTTGGAGTTTCAATAAATTTTTCGACTGCTATTTTCCCATTTGATGCATATTCTAAAATAATATTTGAATTTTCTAGCAATCCTGTGATTATCTCTTTATTTAATTCATTATCTTCAACAATCATGATAACAGAACCAGCTCTTGTTTTTAATTCATTTTTTAAAACAGATTCATTACCCAAACGTTCCAGTTTATTAATTTTAAAATCATTATGAAAAATCTGCAACAACATCTCATACAAGTAAGACGGATTAATTGGTTTTGGTAAAAATAACTCAATACCAATTTTTCTACCCGTGTTTGTTAGCTCTTCTTGATTGTAGGCACTTGTCATGATCACATTAATGTGATTATTGTGTGTAAATTTTTTAAGTTGTTTGATTGTTTCAATACCATCAAGGTCTGGCATTTTCCAGTCAACAAGAACTAAATCGTACATTTTTTTATTATTTTTCAGCATAGCCAATGCTTCTTTTCCACTAGATGCACAATCAACATCAAGTCCAAATTCATTTAACATATCACTTAGAATTGTTTGCCAAGATTTTGTATCATCAACAACAAGGACATTTTTCCCTGTAAATTTTGTTGTGTTTCTAATGATTTTTTCATTTTCTTTTAGCTCAACCTCAAAGAAAAAAGAACTACCTTTTTCATATTCACTTTCAACCCAAATATTTCCATTCATCAATTCAACAAGTTGTTTGGAAATAGACAATCCAAGTCCTGTTCCGCCATATTTTCTTGTTGTGCTTCCATCAGCTTGCGAAAAAGACTTAAATATTGTGGCAATTTGCTCACTTTTTAAGCCAATACCACTGTCCCTTACCTCAAAAAGATATTTATTTTGAGTTGTTTTTTTAACATAAATTCCAACTTCACCACTATTTGTAAATTTTATAGCATTTGAAGTAAGATTGGTAAGCACTTGGGTTAACCTTGTTGGATCACCAAAGAGATTCATGTTTATATCTCTCTCATAAGATATTATAAATTCCAAATCTTTTTCATGCGCTTTCAATTCAACAATATTGACAACACTTTCTATAACTTGATAAAGATTAAAATCAACATTTTCAATTTCCAATTTACCTGCTTCTATTTTACTAAAATCCAAAATATCATTAATAATGCTTAGTAGATTTTTTGCCGATGAGTCTATTTTATTTAGATAATTTCTCTGCTTTTCATTGAGTGAAGTTTGCAATGCTAAATAGCTCATACCAATAATTCCATGCATTGGAGTTCTAATTTCATGGCTCATATTTGCCAAAAATTCACTTTTTGATTTTACTGCCATTTTAGCTTCAGTCATAGTTTTTGTAAGCTTCTTTGTTCTATCTTCAATTTTTTCTTCGAGTTCTTTTTTCTCTTTTATCATTGCTTGATAAAAAATAATATTATTTACAGATGATGATAAATTTGAAATTAGATTAAAAAGTGCAATGAGTGAAAATTTATCAAATAATTCTGCTTCTTTAGAGTTACCAACGATAATCAATCCAAAAGGTACTTCAATGTCTCCGCCGAACAATTCAATCGCACAGTCACCTAAAAATAGACTATTTACCAACTGCTCTACTAATTTATTTGGATTACTTTGCTCATGAATAATATGATTTCTGCTTAATCTTAAATGTTCAACAATCTCTCCACTTAGTAAAAGATTAATAATATTTATAATTTTAAGCTGCATTGGATTTTCGTATCCAATAGATTTATGAAGCTTCAAAAGCCCAGTTGACTCATCAAGCAAAAATATCAAAGCCCTTTCAAAATGTAGTTCATCAATAATAAATTTAAAAGTTAACTCAAAAATATCATCTAGACTTGTTTGTTCACTTATCTCTTTCCAATCTTTATGAAGTTTTGAATAAAACTCCATCTGTTTTTCTAATTTTACTTGTAATTCCAAGTTATCCCTCATTTCGATTTATCTGTTAATTATTTATTGTATATTTTGAACCAAAAATAGCCAATAATATCAGAATTAACGATTAGAATCTAACCAAACCATTATTGCTTTTTGTACATGCAGCCTATTTTCTGCTTCATCAAAAATCTCTTCACTATGTTTTTCAAAAACCTCTTCACTTACTTCGTAGCCTCTGTAAGCAGGGAGACAATGTAGAAACAAAGAGCTAGATGATGCCAGACCCATTATATTACTATCGACCATAAAACCACTAAAGTCTTTAATTCTTTTCTCCTTCTCATCTTCTTGACCCATTGAAACCCAAGTGTCAGTTGTAATAACTGTTGCATCTTTAACTGCAATTTTAGGGTCATTTGTGACCACAATTTTTGCTCCGCTCTCTTTAGCAAATTGTTGCGCTAAATTTAATATTTCTGCATCAACTTCATAACCAATCGGTGTAGCTATACTTAAATCAAATCCTAGTTTTGAAGCTAGCATCAACCAAGAGTGAGTCATATTGTTACCATCACCTATATATGCTACTTTTAAATTTTCAGCTCTTTTGTGTTCAACAATTGTTAGATAGTCTGCCATCAACTGAACAGGGTGAAATTTATTTGTCAAACCATTTATAACGGGAACTTTTGAATAAGATGCGAACTCTTGAAGTTCATCTTGCGAGTTATTTCTAATCATAACCATATCAACCATACGGCTTATAACCCTGCTAGTATCTTTAATTGGCTCCCCTCTTCCTAGTTGAATATCGTTTGAACTTAAAAATAATCCAACACCACCTAATTGATAGATACCAACTTCAAAACTTACCCTTGTTCTGGTACTACTTTTTTCAAATATCATACCTAGAGTTTTGTTTGGCATATACTTTTTAAAAATATTTCCTTTTGTCTCTTTTTTTATTTTAACTGCTAAATCAATAATCTCTAAAATTTCCCCCTTAGTGAAGTCTTTTAGAGTAAGAAAATGTCGCATCGTATTGGTTCCTTTGTGTGATGATTTAAGTTATTTTTAAAAAAGATATTATTATAAAAGTATTAACCTTAAAAAGAAATAATTAGCCTATAAATCCCTATAAAAATGGGCTTTTGAAGATATTTCCGAAACAAAAATCTTATTTTTGTAATCAAAATGTAATATGCAATTGGCTTATTTATACATAAAATATTAAAGTTTCCCAAAACTAAAATGAAAAATGTTACAATGTCGCTCCTTAAAAAATCGGGAAATAAATTAAGAGCAATCGCTCAATTGTAGGTATAAATTGATAGTTGGAATTGAAGGAATATTGATAAGAAAAGAGCCAACTTTTTTACATATCAATGTCAATGGGATAATCTATGAAGTTTTTGTTTCACTAAATTGTAGTGGGACAATAAAAGAAAAAACAGTAAAGCTCCACACAACGCATATCATAAGGGAAGACAACCAATCACTTTATGGATTTACAGATATTAATGAGAAAAAACTTTTTGATAGGGTTATTAAAATAAATGGCGTAGGACCTAAAGTAGCACTTGCTATTTGTAGTACTTTTACACCAAATAGTTTTTCTCAAATTGTATCAAGTGGTGACATAAATATGTTAAAAAGGGTTCCAGGTATTGGTCCAAAAGGTGCTGGAAGAATTTTGGTTGAATTAAGTGGATTTGTCCTCGATGTAAGCGAAGATGGGATAAGTAGTGCTACTGCTAGTTTTAGTGAAGCAGCACTTGCACTAGAATCATTGGGATTTAAAAAGGAAGTTATAGCAACAGCGTTAAAAAATTGTGTTGGAAATACAACAAGTGAAATAGTAAAAGAAGCATTAAAAAGGTTACAAAAATGAGTAAAATAGGGATAGTATTTGGGGCAAAAAGTTTTGAACACGAGATAAGTATCGTAAGTGGAATTGCATTAAAAAAAGTTTTAGATGATGAACTTATCTATATATTTGTAGACAAAAACAGAGAATTTTTCCTCATACCTACAAACAAAATAAATTCAAAACTTTTCAGCAGTGGTGAATACAAAAAATTTGACAAACTACACATAAACAATGGTGGATTCTACAAAACTGCCCTTTTTGGTGATAAAAAAATCGATGTTGATTTCATCTTAAATGTAACACATGGCGGAGATGGTGAAGATGGCGTTTTAGCATCTTTATTTGAATTTTTTGGGATACCTTTTATTGGTCCTAGGGTTGAAGCTTGTGTTGTTAGTTGTAATAAAAATTTTACAAAAAACTATGCCTTAAGTTGTGGCGTAAAAACTTTACCATCGAGTCATTTTACAAAAAACGATAAAGTAAAAATAGAAGGATTCCCTTGCATTATTAAACCAGTAAGACTTGGAAGTAGTATTGGGGTTTCTATCGTAAAATCACAAGAGGAATTATCATACGCACTTGATGTTGCTTTTGAATTTGACAACGAGATCATCGTTGAGCCATTTATAAATAATGTAAAAGAATACAACTTAGCAGGTGCAAAAGCTAATGGAGAATTTATTTTTTCAATAGTTGAAGAGCCAAAAAAAGAGGAATTTTTAGATTTTGATAAAAAGTACTTAGATTTTACAAGAACTGAAAGGGTAAATGAAGCGATTTTAACAGATGAATTAGTTTTAAAATTAAGAGAAAATTTCTCAAAAATCTACAACCATACTTTTGACGGTAGCCTTATCAGATGTGATTTTTTTGTGATTGATGGTGAGGTTTACTTAAATGAGATAAATCCAATTCCAGGAAGTATGGGGAATTATTTATTTGATGATTTTAAAGGGACAATAAAAGCTTTATCCAAATCATTGCCTAAAAAACAAGTTATAAATATTACATACGACTATGTAAATAAAATCCAAGCAGCAAAAGGAAAATAGATGAGTGACTGTTTTTTAAAATTAAAAGAGTTAATTGAAAATGTAGTTTTAGCCGATATCGAAGACCAAACGGATGAGATTTTTGAAAAAATTACAAAAGACAAAGATAGCAAAGAGAAATACAAAGATGAACTTGATGAGCTTTATGAGATGAGAGAGGAGTTTTATGAGATATTAAAAGATATTAAAAATAACGAACTTTCACAAGAAGAGTGCAAAGAACTTTATGAGGAGATTTTTGAAATGATTAGTGGAGATGACGAGGAATGAAAAAATTATTTTTACTGCTTTTTATAGTTCAGTTATCATTAAATGGGGAACAGACAGTTGTGGATAGAGCAGTTAATGAAGTCAATGTAGTAGTTAAAAAAGTTAAAAAATTTGCTTCAGATATTGCAACAAAAACAAATGAACTAGGTCAAAAAGCAATTAAAAAAACAAAATCATTTGCTCAAAGAGGTCAAGACTTAATAGTTGACAAGTCTCTTATAAATGGTCTTAATGCAACGCTTGATAAGAAACATATGGAGATAAAATATCTAAAAAAGAATACAAAAACTAATGTATTAACAATGGTTGTTTATCTTGATGGTGAGCCAAAATACCTTGGAATTACACTAAAAGATTTCAAATGGGGATACACAAAAGATGAAAGATTTATTGTTTTAGAGAAAATAAATCTTTCAATGAATATACCTTGGCTTGATTATTTAGCAAAAGATACAATAAAAAGATACAATGGATATATTTTAGTTCCAAACTATTTAAGTATATCTAGCTTTTTAGAGACAATAAAACCAGCAACAAAAACAACATTCAAGCAAGTTGTAAAAAAACCATTTAGTCTTTTAACATATAAATTTGACAAAAGATATTTTGATGTTAAAAAGTTTGCTATACAAAATAAAACAATTGATGCTGATATTAAATTGGGTGGTAGCTCAAATATGAAATTTGAGGTAGAAAATTATAATGTATTCACAAGCAATAACAAACAAAACATAGTCTTAAGAAATATAAAAATCAAATCAACAAATAAACCATGGCTAAAAAGTGTAATTCAAAAATGGGACAACAGCTTTATGTTCGACTATGATAAAAATTTCCACGAAGCGCTACTAAAAACTAAAAAATAAACTTTCGTTAGTAAAAAAATCGAACCACAAAAATTAATTTTGTGGTTGTTTTGCTATAAGTCTATATCCATGACCATATATATTTTCTACAATGTTTACAGGAACTTTTTGTCTTAACCTTTTAATTATCGACTTAATACTGTCTGCTGAAAATGGTTTTGTTTTATTATCCTCATCAAGTAAAATATAAAGTTCGTCACTTGCAAAAATTCTCTGTGGGTTTTGAGTTAAAAGATCAACAATAACAATTTCATTATGTGATAATTTTATAGACTCACCATTATGTCTTAGCTCTTTAAACAATTTATTCCAAACAAAATTATCATCTAAAATAAACTCATTATGACTTCCATCTTCTATCTCATTTCCAATCACATCAAATAATACATCTACAATTTGTTTGGCAGTAAATGGTTTTTGTATAAATCTTGATATTCCCAAATTTATAAAAGATATAAGGTCATTTGTATCACTATAAGCAGATGTAACAATAATTTTTTGATCTCTATTTTGGCGTAAAATCTTTTGCACTAATTCATTTCCATTAAGTTTTGGCATTCTAATATCTGTCACAACCAAATCATAAGTTGAGTTTCTTTCATATTTGAATGCTTCATACTTCAAAAGTGCCTCTTCTCCATCATTTGCTGTATCTACTTCGTTAAAAATATTTTTAAAAATTGATTTTGTCTTATTTTGCAATAACATATCGTCTTCCACATACAAAACTTTTAAATTTCTTGCTACATTTCTTAATCTTTCTAAAATAATCATCTATTTATCTCCATTTTAAAACTTAGTCCAACTTCATTATTTTGAACTATTATATCACCATTATGATGTTCTTTGAGTATTTTTTTTGCCATATAAAGCCCGAGTCCTATTCCAAAACTATTATCTTTTGTTGTGAAATCAGGGGAAAAAATAATTGGTAAATACTCATCTTTAATACCGCCACCATTATCACTAAATAAAATATCAATTCCATTGCAATGATCTATTGTTTTTATCTTAATCTCTTTATGTTTCATATCTTTTTTTTCAAAATTTTCCAATGAATTATTAAATAAATTAAGCATCAAATGTATTATCTCATTTTGATAATGCTCGATTAGCAACTTACTTTCAAAATCAAAATCAACTTGAATATCACCACAAGTTAATATACCTTTAATCAAATTGAAAGCTTTAGTAATTGAATGATTAACCTCTGCTTTAATTTTTTTATTTTCTGGTTTATAAAAATCTCTAAAATCATCAATAATTGATGTAAGTGATTGAGTGTATGTTTCTATATCATTTAGTTGTTCATCTATATATCTAAAAAAATCATCATTTGACCGTTTTATTTCAAGATTTTTAAAATAAATTTTCATCCTCAAATCAATTGTAGTTGCAGCAATTGCAGCCAATGGCTGGCGCCATTGATGAGCAATCATACTTATCATGTCACCCATTTTAGAATTGTGAGATTGAGCAACAATTAAATTTTCTTCTTGTGTATTATTTTTCATTATTAAAGTTTCCAATTACAAACACCATTTATTCTTTTAGAGACACGATTGAAATTACAAAAGAAGCACCATTGCCATATTTTGTCTTTATATTTTCAACACTGATTGTTCCATCAATTTTTTTAAGTATTTGGGCTGACATATACAATCCTATTCCAGTCCCCTCTGTTGCCTCCTTTGTTGTAAAATGTGGCTCAAAAATATGCTCAATTATATCAAGTGGTATTCCTCCACCGTTATCTGTAACCGTTATTATAACAACTTTTTGGTATGAGTCTTCCACCTGAGATGCATCAAATATTATTTTTCTATCTTCAATGTCATTTGCTTTAAATGCGTCTCTTGAATTATTAATGAGATTAATAAAAATATGTATGAACTCAGTTCGTATACAATTAATTTCACACTTATCCATAGATTCAAAGAGTAATTCTATTTGGTTAGACACTAAAACATTTTGCATTATTTTTCCAACAGAACTAATAAGCTCTTTTAAACATATACTCTCAAGTGGCTGATTCGGTCTAAAAAAACTTCGAAAACTATCAATTGTTTCAACTAAATGCTGAGTTTGCTGATATATATTGTTGTTCGTTCTAATAACTTCTTCAAAAGGTATTGTTCCATTTATTTCAAGCTTGTAGTTAACAGCTTGAGCCATAACTGATATTGCAGCTACTGGCTGTTTCCATTGATGGGCTATTGAATCTATCATCTCTCCCATTTGTGCCATCTTTGATTGCTCAATAATATGTTTTTCTGTCATTTGCTTTATAGTTATTTTGCGCACTTCAGAGTCTATTGCATAAAAGAACTTTTTCATATTAACAGGCTTAACTATAAAACTTGAAATTCCAAGTGTTATAAGTTCAAGCAATCTATTTGCATCATCATAAGCTGATGTAACTATTACTGCTTGTTGTTCATTAATAGCTTTTATGTCATAAATTAAACTTATTCCATCTTTTTTTGGCATTTTAATGTCAGTTATAACAAGATCGTATGGTTTCTTTACATATGCTTCAATTCCTTCGATACCATCACACGCAACATCAACTTTACTAAATATTGTTTCAAGTAGATTTTTTGTTTTCTCTTGAATTGTAATATTATCCTCTACATACAAAACATTTAAACCTTTTGATGCGCGGATTAGCTCTTTAAATTTATTTATATCATGCATTAAATTCACCTCATTTTTAATATTGTATCTAAAAAAAGTGATTAAAAGTGTCACAAAACTTAATATAAATTAACTGTGACACTTTTATATGCTATTATTTTTAATTAAAAATGGAGATTCAAATGGATATTAAAAAACTAAAAAGTTCACTTAGTGACTATTCCATTTTATATGCTGAAGACGATGAGATGGTACTAGCTAGATCTTCAAAAGTATTTGAAAATATTTTTCAAAATATAGAGACCGCAACAAATGGTGACGAAGCACTTCTGAAATACAAAAAATATTTTGCATTAGAAAATAAATATTACGATATTGTAATAAGTGATATAAATATGCCAAAATTAAATGGCATTGAATTATCAAAAGAGATAAAAAAATTAAATCCCGCTCAAGAGATACTAATAATATCGGCTCACAATCAATCAAATATTTTACAAGACCTAATTAGCGTTGGTGTTAGTATTTTTATACATAAGCCAATTAAACTAAAAGAACTTTTAGGAGCAATAACAAAAATTCATCTCTCCTTAATTGATACAAAACGAAAGCTTGACAGCTCAAATGAAGCGATAAGATTAAATCATGAGTTTGAAGGTGTTTTAAAGGGATATGACTCTCTAATCATAGCATCAAGAACAGATGCGAATGGGATAATAACTTATACTAGCCAAGCATTTGAAAAAATCTCAGGCTACACAAAAGAGGAATTAATTGGTCAAAATCATAATATTGTTCGTGATTCAGATATGCCAGATGAATTATTTACCAACATGTGGGCGACGATTAAAAGTGGGAAAATTTGGAAAGGGAAAATAAAAAATAGAGCTAAAAATGGGGTTCCATATTGGGCTAAAACATCAATTGGTCCATATTTTGACAGAGATGGAAATATCATAGGATACAACTCAATTAGAGAAGATATTACGGCAAAAATAAAAGCAAAAGAACTAAATAGAAAAATAACTCTACTTTTAAGGCATGCAAATAATGGTTATTTACTATTCAACAGGAATATGGAAATTGAACAAGGATACTCAAATATATGCACGGAACTCTTTGGAAAACATTATCTATACAGTGAAAACATTGTTGATGTTTTATTTAGTCAAAATGATTTAAAAAATAAAAATAGTATGACAGAAGGTGTAAAAGCCATATTTGGGGCAACTGATAAATTACAACAAGAACTTTTTGTATCACTCCTTCCTACTAAAAGTTTTGTAAACAATAAACACCTACAAATAAGTTATAAGGTTGTAGACAAAAATAATATTATGGTTATCATAAAAGATGAAACTGAGGAGATAAGACTAAAGTATGAACTTGAATTGCAATATCTACATCAAAAAATGATTATACAAATCATCTCAAATATAACCGATTTCCTTGAGCTCAGAGGTTCATTTATAAATTTTACAGAAACAATCTTTCAAGACAAGACAAAGAATGAAATCTTTATTGAGAAAAATAATTACAAATCAATTCTAAGAGAATTACATATCTTTAAAGGTTCATTTGGACAACTATTCCTCCACAACACTCCAAATAGTATTCATGCGCTAGAAACAAAAATTTTGCAAATGGAGTGTGAGCAAATTACACATAGCACAATAGATGAACATGAAAATATTAGGGAAATGTTTGCACTTGATCAAATGATAATAGATAAGATGGTTGGGGAAAATTATTTAAAAGAGCAACAAAAAAATATTCAAGATACATATCTCTTATATGACCTCAAACATCAAATCAAAGAGATGATAATAGATCCTGTAAATATTAATTTTAAATTGCAATCACTACTAAGTCAAATAAACTCTTTATCTTATGTTTCAATACACAAAGTATTAGAAAAGCATATCTCATACGTATCATATATAAGCGAAACACTACATAAAAAAGTAAATGAACTAAAAATTTTAGGTGACAAGGAACTTATGGTTCCGTCTACTTTTAGAGCTTTTTTCAGAAATTTTCTCCATATTTACAAAAATGCAATAGATCATGGTACAAAAATAGGTGAGCTATCAAATTCAAGAAGTTTAACAATAACTTGTAGATATTTTTACCATGATGAGTACCTTTTTATTGAAGTAAGCGATGATGGAATTGGGATAGATATGGATGCAATAATAAAAGAAGCTTTGGATAGAAATATCGTTACACAAGATGAATTAAATAATTTATCAAATAGTGAGAAACTTTTATTGGTTTTCAAAGATCATCTCACAACAAAAAAAACAGCAAATCTTATCTCAGGAAGGGGGATAGGTATGTCATCTTTAAAACATTCATGTGAAGAGTTAAATGGTGAAATTGAGATACATAATACAAAAGAGAAAGGATTATCGTATCTCTTTAGAATTCCGATGAAATTACCATCAAACGAATTAGAACACACTGAGCACTTGAATGAATCAATGTCAATCCTTGAAATCGTAACAAATAAAGTAAAAATATTTTTACGAGAAGAGCTTGAAATGGGAATTATCGATGTAAGATATTCAAATCACAATGATTTAGATGCAAAACTTCATTCGAGCATGCGAATTAGTGACAATGCAACCATTATATTTAGTGCACAAAAAAGTATTGTCTCAAGGTTTGGTGAGGTATTTTTTACAGAACATTTTTTACTTGATGAGCATTTAGAGAATTTACTTGATGAAGTATCCAAAGAGATGATAAATACAATTGTTGGATTAGCAATACAAGATTTATCACAAAAATCTCTAAGTATTACACTTGATACCCCAAAAATATTAACAAAAAGTGAAGTTGAACAATTATTGAACAACGAGCATTTTAAAATACTAACAATTTTAATTCAAACTGATTTTGGAAATTTAATTTGTAGACTAGTGCAACAAAAGTAAAAACATACCAAAAAAGACACTTTTAGATACTAAAATGTGTTATATTTTAAATAAATAAGAAATTATATTAAAGGAAAAATAATGATAAATGTTTTAATCGTCGATGACATAGGAATTATGAGGCACACAATCAAAGGACATATAATAAAATTAGGTCACCATGTAGTTGGTGAAGCTACAAATGCTGATGAGGCTGTAAATCTTTATAAAAGATTAAAACCGACAATTGTAACTATGGATATAGCAATGCCTGCTTATAACGGAATATTAAGTGGAATAGATGCTTTAAAACTTATAAAAGAGTTTGACCATGATGCTAAAGTAATCATGATAACCTCACATGGGGAATCGGAATTAATAATTGAAGCTATACAATTAGGTGCAAAAGGGTATATTTTAAAACCAGTTACAGAAGAAAAAATTGAAGCAATGTTAAAAAAAGTGATTGATAGATAATCATTACAAATTTACCTATCTTTATACATCTCGATAAATAAAAAATGGGAATTTTCCATAGCTTCAATAGATAGATTTTCATCATATAGCTCCATTGCATCCCCATTAGAAAGTATGATTTGATTCACCAAAGAACTACCCTCGATTTGTACAAAATATATCTGCTTATCATCTTTTAATTCAAATTCAATTACATTTTTTTCGTCGAGTTTTGAAACAAAAATATTGACATTTTGGCGTATTTTTATTTTTGAATTGCCGTTTACAGAAGAAACAATATTTAAAAGCTTATTTGTCAGTTCATCCTCTTTGTATCGATGGGAACCATAAATTGGTTGGAGATTTTTTGTCGGTGGTAGTATCCAAATTTGCAAAAGTCGTAAATTTTGACTCTCATGAAGATTGTATTCACTATGTGCAACACCAGTTCCAGCACTCATATATTGCACTTCATATCTTTTTAAAGTTTCACTATTTCCTAATGAATCTTTATGTGTGATTCACCCTCAACAACATAAGAAATAATCTCCATATCTCTATGTGGATGTGTATCAAATCCACTTTTTGGCTTCACAATATCATCGTTTAAAACCCTTAAAACACCAAAATTCATATTATGCCAATTGTGATACTCAGCAAATGAAAAGTGAAATCTACTCTCCAGCCAACCTAAATTTGAACTGCCCATATCCTCTTTTGGTAATTTTCGAAGCATAACAAAACCCCTAGTTTATATTTAAGCCTACTCTTCAATTCTAATCATAGATGGTTTTGATAAAACTAATTTTGCATTTTCAAGATTTAAAAGTGCATTTTTAATCTCTTTCTCTTTACAAATATGAGTTGAAAGGAGAAGATTTGCACTAGTTTCATCAAATGGTTTTTGCACCATATTTTTGATAGAAATCCCACTATCTCCAAGTATCGTAGCAACTTTAGCTAACACTCCACTTCTATCTTCAACATGAAGTCTTAAATAATATTTTGTCTCAATGTCATCTTTTGATGCTAATTTTAATCCACCCTCAAGTGGGGTTTTAAATCCAAGCATAGGGGAAGATGAACCTTTTCCTCTCCTTGCAATATCTATGATATTTGCAATAACAGCACTAGCAGTTGCATCTCCACCTGCTCCAGCACCAATATAAAGCGTTTCACCAACCTTATCGCCAAGTACACTAATAGCATTCATAACCCCATCAACTTTTGCAATCATATCAGTGCTACTAATTAAAGCAGGATGAACTCTAAGTTCAACTTCATTGTTTTTATTTATTTGAGCGATTGTTAGAAGTTTGATATTAAAACCAAACTCTTTTGCAAAATAAATATCATCGCTAGTGATATTTTGTATCCCTTCAATTAATATATCTTCAGGTTTTGAGTCTATCCCATAAGCAATACTTGCCAAAATCAAAAGTTTATGAGCCGCATCAAACCCACCAACATCAAAAGTAGGATCAGCCTCAGCATACCCTAAACTTTGAGCTTCAGCTAAAACTTCCCCATAATCAGCTCCATCATTTATCATTTTAGTAAGCATATAATTACAAGTTCCATTTAAAATTCCCCAAATAGAAACAATATGGTTTGCACTTAAACCATCTCTTAAGGCATTTATAATTGGGATTCCACCAGCAACACTAGCTTCAAATTCAAAAGCATTTTCCCCAGCTAACTCTTGAAGTTCATACCTGTGATATGCAAGGAGTGCTTTATTTGCAGTTACAACAGATTTTCCATTTTTAAGCGCTTTTTTTACAACTTCATAGGCCTTATCAACCCCACCCATAAGTTCAACAACAATATCAATCGTAGGGTCATCTAAAACCTCATCAGCATTTGTAGTAAGTTTAATTGAAACATCTCTTTTTTTAGCCATATCACTTACCACACCAATGACAGGAGTAAGTTCAACACCTGCACGAGCCGTGATAATATCTTTGTTTGCCTCAAGTATTTGACAAACACTTTGCCCAACTGTTCCTACACCTATTATTCCTATTTTAAGCATTATGCCAACCTCGCTTTAAGTAGTTCATTTATCTTTTGTGGATTTGCGGCACCCTTACTTGCTTTCATAGTTTGTCCCACAAAAAATGCAAACATCTTATCTTTTCCACTTCTATATTCTTCAACTTTATCTTGATTTGCTGCTAATATTTCATCGATGATAGCTAAAATTGCAGTATCATCACTAACTTGTTTTAATCCTAATTTTTCAATCACAACTTCAACAGTTTCATCATTTTCCATCAAATAATCAAGAACCTCTTTACCAGCTTTTCCACTAATTGTCCCATCTTCTATTGCTTTTACTAAAGTTCCAAGTTTATTTGCACTAACTGGTGAAGTTGTAACATTCATCCCCTCACTCATTCTACCTTGAAGTTCAACTGTAAGCCAAGTTGTAGCATTTTTACCACTTATCCCAACAGAAAGCATCTCTTCAAAATAATCAGCCATCTCTTTTGTACTACAAATAACTCCAGCGTCATAAACTTTTAGCCCAAAATCTTTTACAAATCTCTCTTTTTTGGCATCAGGAAGTTCAGGGATTTTACTAAACTCCTCAATCATCTCATCGGTTATGATAAGTGGTAAAAGGTCAGGGTCTGGAAAATATCTATAATCAGCCGCATCCTCTTTCCCTCTCATACTTCTTGTTTCGCCAGTTGCTACATCAAAAAGTCTAGTTTCTTGTACAACTTCACTTTCATAAACTCCATCTTCCCACGCTTCAATTTGTCTTTGCACTTCATACTTAATAGCTCTTTCTATAAATCTAAAACTATTCATATTTTTGATTTCACATCTTGTATAAAGTTTTGTATCCCCTTTTGGACGAATTGAAACATTTACATCACATCTAAAACTTCCCTCTTGCATATTTGCATCACTAATTCCAATATATCTTACAATTGAATGAAGTTTTTTAAGATAAAGCAATGCCTCTTCAGCACTTCTCATATCAGGCTCACTTACAATTTCTAAAAGTGGAGTTCCAGCACGATTTAAGTCAACTTTTGAATAATCTTTCTCATGTGTATTTTTCCCTGCATCATTTTCAAGATGAGCTCTTGTAACACCGATAGTTTTACTACTTCCATCAGGAAAATCTATAACAATTTTTCCAAACCCAACAACAGGAACTTCAAACTGTGATATTTGGTATCCCGTTGGTAAATCTGGATAAAAATAATTTTTTCTATTAAAGATTGATTTTTGATTTATTTTTGCATCAATCGCCGTGCCTAGCGCGATTGCTTTATGTACTGCTTCACGATTTAGAACAGGTAATGCACCAGGGAGTCCAAGACAAGTTGGGCAAACATTTGTATTTGCTAATTCCCCGAAACTTGTAGCACATCCACACCATAATTTTGTATTTGTATTTAGTTGAGCGTGAACCTCAAGCCCTATAATTGTTTCAAACATATTTATATACCTTGTTGTGATAATTTTAGGGGGATTATAGCTACATTTTTGTTTCAAACAACTTACTATTAATATTGTTAAAATGAAGAAAGCCCCACAAAAATATGGGGCTTAAGATATAAAAGTATAAAAAAGTACTAAATTAGTACCCATACATAAAATTTGGTAGCCAAAGGGAAATTACAGGTATGTAAGTAACAAGTATCAATCCAATTAGCAATACAAAAGTCATTGGCATAGAAGCAACCATAACATCTTTTAAACTAAGTCCCGTTATTCCACTTGCAACAAAAAGATTTAGTCCAACAGGTGGGGTTATCATCCCTATTTCCATATTTACAACCATAATAACACCAAGATGAATTGGATCAATCCCAAGCGCTACACCAATTGGAAGAAGCAAAGGTACAGTTATCATAACAACCGAACTAGGCTCCATAAACTGCCCCATAAGTAAAAGTAAAATATTTACAATCAATAAGAACATCAATGGACCAACATTCGCTTCCATAATCATTTGTGTTATTTGTTGTGGAATTTGCTCATCTGTTAAAAAATGTGCAAAAACCATAGCATTTGCGATAATAAAAAATATCATCGAACTTGTTAAAGCAGAATCAAGAGTTACTTTATACAAATCTTTAACTTTTGTGTCTTTGTAAACAAACATCGAGATAAACAGAGCATACATAACACTAAATGCCCCAGCCTCTGTTGGGGTAAAAATACCGCCATAGATACCACCAATAATTATCACAATAATCATCAATGCCCAAAATGCCTCTTTAAATGCTTTAAATTGCTCTTTAAAACTAGCTTTTTTACTGCCAACATATCCAGCTCTTTTAGCCAAAAAATATGTAGCAACCATCATCATCCCGCCAATCATAAGTCCAGGGATAACTCCAGCCATAAATAATTTACCAATAGACTCATCAGCTGTAACACCATAAACAATAAAAACAATTGATGGTGGAATTAAAATCCCAAGACTTCCTGAAGTTGCGATAGTTCCTATTGCGAACTGTTCGCTATATCCTGCTTGTTTAATTGCTCCATACATTACCGAACCAATAGCAGCAACTGTTGCAGGTGAACTTCCACTAACAGCTGCAAATATAATTGCAGCCAAAATAGCAGCTATTGGTAAACCACCAGGAAGATGCCCTACAAGTGATTTTGCAAATTCGATAATTCTTGTAGCAGCTGAACCCCTTGCTAAAAGATTTCCAGCCAAGATAAACATAGGTATCGCCATAAGTGTGTATTTATTTAATCCATCAAAGATTTTTGATGGGTAACCCATCAAATCTAAATCTGTAAAAATAAATGAAGTTAAAATTGTACTTGTTCCAAGTGCAACTGCAATAGGAACACCAAAAAGCATCAGGGCAAATAATAGCCCAAAAAGACTCCCCATTATCATTTATTGCCCCCTTTATTCCCTACAACCTCTTCGATTATAATCTCATGTTCATTATTTTTTATAACATCTTTTGGATCCATTTTTACTATCTCATAGATTTTTTCAGCAACTCTATAAGCAGCTAAAGCAAATGCTATTGGAAGAACAAGATGTGGAATCCACATAGGAACTTCTAAATCAACACTAAGCTCTTCAAAATCGATAAGCATCAGTACAAGTTGATAACCAAAATACGAAATAACAGATAGATAAATCAAAGTTATAAAGTTTGCCAAAATTACAAATAACTTTCCTATAAATGGTGGAAAAGTACTTAATAGTAGTGTTACGGAGATATGGATCCCTTGTTTAAATCCATAAGCCGCACCAAAAAGTGCTGACCATATAAAAAAATAATTTGTTAATTCACCAGCCCAAGTAAGGCTCATATCAAAAACATACCTAAGAACAACATTTACAAAGGCTAGCAAAACTCCCAAAGAGAGCCCTACTACTGCCATTGTTTTATTTATAGTTCCTATTAAAATATCAAGTATTTCAAAAAACTTTTTCATAAGTGTTATTTCGTTTTAAGAGCTTTATTAATAAGTTCTGCGCCTATTAAATCTGCAAATTCAGGATAAATTTTAACCATTGCATCTTGCCACGCTTGTCTTTGTTTTGTAGTTAGCGTAATAATTTCTAGTTTACCAGAAGCTTTTGCATATTTTTTTAACCCTTCCATCATTTCATTATCTTCTTGCGCAGATTCTTTTCGCTCAAGCGCTGTTGCTTCTTTCATAGCTTGAAGTACTTTTGGTTGTAGGTATACTGGAAGTTTATTCCAAAATTGCTCATTCATAACAACTAAATATCCTAAATAACCATGTTGTGTAAGTGTTAAACTTGTTTGAACTTCATGAAATTTTTTAGAATAAAAATTTGATAATGGATTTTCAGTTCCATCAACTACACCTTGTTGAAGAGCTGAATAAACTTCTGAAAATGGTAAAACTTGTGGATTTCCGCCAACTGCTTTAAATTGAGCCTCAAGTACTTTAGAACTTTGGATTCTAAATTTCATACCAGTTGCATCAGCTGGACTTACAAGCGCTTTTTTACTTGAAGATAGATGTTTAAATCCAGCATCCCAATAATCAAGTGCAATCATTTGTTTCTTTTCATCAACTTTTGATTTTAAGATTTTTCCAACTTCTCCATCCATAACCTTATAAAGATGTGTTTTATCTCTAAACATGAATGGTAAATCAAAAAGTTGCATTTGTGGAGCAATACTTGTAAATTTTGACAAACTTGGCATAATAAGTTGAACATTATTCATAGCAAGTGCCTTCATCTCCTCACCATCACCAAACAATTGAGAATTTGGGAAAACTTGAACATCAATCTTTCCTCCAGTTAACTCTTCAACCCTTTTTGCAAAGAAATCAGCTGCTTTCCCTTTTGGTGTTGTTGCACTCACAACATGACTTACTTTCATTGTAAAATCTGCACTAAAACCTGTTGTTGCTAGCAAACTTAAAATCGTTGCTGCTTTCATCAATCTTTTCATATTTTTTCTCCTTTTAATTTTTGATATAAATATCTTAATGATTTTAATCAAATTAATCTAAAATAGTTTATAAAAAATATTCAAATAGAGGTTATTTTTGTTGATTTGTTATTTTTTTGTCATAAAAAATTGTAATAGATAGCCAATAAAAAATTATTGGCTAATTAAGTAAATTATTTGCTATTAGTTGGGGTTATCTCTAGTATAACTTTAGGTTGATATATGTTTGTAATATTAGCTTTATGAGCAACATCTTTTACTATGCAATCAAATGGTGCTTTAATCGTATATTTCTCTTTTTCTAATTTGAAAAATTCTAAACTAGCCTTTGTGCTTTCATATTCAAACTGTGCTTTTGAAGCTTCTAAAGTTGATAAATCTATATCTCGTTGTGATGCAACTGTACTTATAAATAACTCTCTATCCTCTTTCAGTATTTTATTTTTATCATCTAAAATTGTTTTCTTAAGATTTAAAATAGCCTCGAGTTCTTCGATTTTAACTTCAATTTGTCTATCATCAAGTTTTACCAAAATTCCATCTTTTTTTACATTTTCCCCTACTTTTGCAACTTTTAAAATTTGAGCTGATACTTGCGAGTATATATCCATACCATTAAGACAAACAGCACTTAATAATAAACTAGTCAATATTAAATTATTTTTTTTCATCATTTTCCCCTATTAAAAAATTCAATGTTTCATATGCCAAAACAAAATCATAACGATTTTTTGCATATTCATATTCTGCTTTTGTACTAGCAACCATAGCATCACCTAAATCACTTTGTCTGTTTAATTCATAGCTGATTCTAGCTTTTTCAAGATATAAGTTTCGATACTCTAACTCTTTTTTATAAGCCTTGTCAACCTTTTGTAGATATTTTAGTTTAGATATCAACTTTTCAATTTTTTGATTTAATTCAACTGTATATTTTTCGATTCCTATCTTTTGTTTATTGATTTCTATTTGAATTTTTTCAATTTCATTTTTACTTTTTTCACCATCATAAAGTGGTATTTTTACGCCAACTCTAGCTTCCCATCTATTATCTTCATCTTTAATTGTTTTTTGTGGTTCATTTCCATATGTTACAAAAGAATCTACTTTAAGATTGAAACTATCTTTTGTTTGTCGTAGTTTTTTCTCCAAAAAAGCCAATTTTTGATTTAAAATCATCAATGTCAAATCGTTTGATATTGCTTTTGGTAAAAGTAATTTACTACTTTGTATCTCTTTTTCTAGGTAACTTTTCAAATTTGGTTTTGTTACATCTTGAAGTTTTGAAACATCAAGTTCTAGTAAATTTGCTAACCTCAGTCTGTTTAGATATATATTCTCTTCAGCATTAAAATTTTTAGCTGATGCCATCTGCATAATCGAATCTTTTTGTGCTACTTCAACATCTGAAACTCTTCCACTAGGATAATAATCATTTGCCCGAATGCTATAAATTGCATCCATCGCCAATTGCTCTAGAGTGTATTGTTGGTAAAGATAAGATAAGCTTGTATCAAAAAAGCTCTCCATAACAGCAATTTTGCGTCCCATCATAGCTTGTTTTAAAAATAATTCATTGTTTATTTGGTTATATTTAAACTCATCCTTTAAAATATTTTCTTTACTATCAAATATCTTATTTTTCCAAATGATATAGCCAAAAGTATCATTTTCAACTTTACCAATATTTTTTTCTTTACCATATTGGGCATCAATATAAACGTCAGGATAAAAATCATTTTTTAGATTCTTAAGAGCCAACTTGTCGTTTTTCAAATCTTCTAAAATCTTTTTCTCATCATAAGAGATGTTTTGTGATAATTTTATAGCCTCTTCTAGCGTTAATGGCTCAACCTCACCAAAAAGATTACAACTTAATACGAATGAAATTGTAATTATTTTTAAGATAAATTTTTTCATCTTATTTCTCTAATTTTTCTCTTTTGTATTTTGAGAAATTAAGTGTTTGGTATTTTTTTGTTGCTATAAAATCCCCTAGCAACATAAACTCCTCTTTGCTTGAGTAGCCTGTTCTTGTAAAAATTTTATTTCCATCTGTATCAAAAAAAGCGATTACTGGTGTTGCTCTTACATTGTGTTTTAATGCCAAAAGTTTATGTGATGTTGGCTTACCATCAAAATCAGATATTTTAATATCTCCATTAACATCAACCTCATAACTTGCAAAATTATCTTTATAATATTTTATTACATCTGGTTGATTTAAAACTGTTTTTTTCATTTTGTGACAAAACGGACAATCTTCCATCCCAAAAAAAATCATAATCCCTTGTTTTCCATCAGATTTTGCACTTTCAATATCCTCCTTGAAACTTTCAGATGAAAAATCAAAAAAATCTGTTGCACTCGCTCCAAACATACAATTTACAAAAAATAAAATTGAAATAATAACTTTAACCATAGTAACTCCTTTGTGAGATTTATTTATGACGATTATAAAGAATTTAGTGTTAAAGCGCGATTGTTATAATCGACTAATATAAAAAAAGTTATACTCCACAACTGTTAGTTGTGTGGTTAAAAATCTCTTTATAATCACAATTTGAGCAACTATACTCAATCTCCATAACGCCACTGCAACCATGATGCTTCACTACTCTTTTTGTGATTGGAGTTGAATTAAATGTCACTCCACTTTTTTCATCTTTGAAGCTTTTTTTCGTTGCTCCACAATTTGGGCAATCCCCTGCTTCTAAAATCTCAGTTGTTTGTGTTTTTGATTTATAATAAAGTAAAATCGAAAACAAAACAAATAAAAATAAAAAAAGTAAAGAGACAATAGTGTACATTAGAAGATAATTCCAAATAAAAATCCAACCACAAAACCTATTAAATGGGCATACCAAGCAACAGGAATACCAAAAGCTAAAGGGACGAAAGAGATAAGAAAAATCCAAACAACAATCCCTTTTCTCTCCTCTTTTACCTTGAGCGCATAATAACCCATAAGAACACTAATAGCTCCACTAGCTCCAACAACATTTGTAAATGGATCGCCAAAATAGATATATCCCAAAGTTAGTAATGAAGTTAAAACACCTCCAACAATATAAATTATAAAAAATCTAACTTCTCCGATATAACCCTCAAGTAGATTTCCAAATTGCCAAAGGACAATCATATTCATAACTAAATGCTCTATTCCTCCATGCGCAAAGATTGTTGAAAGTGGTTGATAGTAGAGTTGTGCTTCAAAAAAATAGAGATTTAGTCCAAATAAAAGATTGCCATTTTGGATATTTATTTGGATAAAGTAAGAAAAAATTGTTACTAAAATTATGATATTTGTTAATGTTATCAGCTCTTTATGTTTATTCATATCTTCTTTTTTCCTTGCTATTTTTATAAAGCTAGAAATTAATTAGCACAGGGCTAAATTTTCAAGTTTTAGTAACTCTAACTTTATTTTACAAGTCCTAGTTCTAAAACTTCATCAATTGTAGTAACAGGGATAATCTCCATTGTTTCTAACACTTCTGCTGGAATATCTTTTAAATCTCTTTTGTAGTTTTTTAGTGGGATTAATGCTCTTTTCATTTTTGCTTTACTAGCTGCAATTAATTTCTCTTTTAAGCCACCTATTGGCAATACTTTTCCAGTTAAAGTAAGCTCACCAGTCATTGCCAAATTTGCATAAACCTTTTTCCCGCTTAAAATTGATGCGATAGTAAGTGCCATAGCAATCCCTGCACTTGGTCCATCTTTTGGAGTTGCGCCTTCAGGGATATGCATATGAATGTCTATATCTTTAAATAAAGTATCTTTTAGTTTTCCACTTCCAGCTAGACTTTTCACAACACTATGAGCTATTTTTGCACTCTCTTTCATAACATCGCCCATATTTCCAGTAAGACTCAAATTTCCTTTACCTTCAAATTTAACAGCTTCAATTTTTAAAACATCACCGCCAACACTAGTCCATGCTAAACCATTAACAACACCTATACTATTTTTTTTATCAGCTTCATCTATTTCAAACACTGGATTATCCAAAAACTCTTCAATATTTTTATGGCTAATTGTAATCTTTGTTAATTCATTATCATTTATAAACATCTTTACCGATTTTCTAAATAATTTATTGAAAACCCGTCTTAGATTTCTAACCCCCGCTTCCCTTGTGAATTTTTCAATTATAAGTGTAATTGTCGCATCACTTAGGTTGATTTGTTTTTTATTTAATCCATGTTTTGAAAGCTCTTGAGGTATCAAATAATCTTTAGCAATATGAAATTTTTCACTAGGCGTATAGCTATTTATCTCGATAAACTCCATTCTATCTCGAAGAGGTGCTGGAATTTTACCGATATTATTTGCTGTTGCCACAAAAATACAAGCACTTAAATTGATATCAAAATTTACATAATGGTCCCTAAATTTACTATTTTGCTCAGGATCAAGAATTTCAAGCATAACAGCAGTTGGATCACCTCTATGATTTTGCCCTAGTTTATCAATCTCATCTAAAACAATTACAGGATTCATTTTCCCAGCCGTAACTAAAGCCGATATTAATCTTCCAGGCATTGCTCCAAGATATGTTCTCCTATGCCCACGAAGTTCATTTACATCCTCTAAGCCGCCAAGCGCTAATCTTGCTAACGGTCTTTTTAGAGCAGTAGCAATTGAGTTTGCTAAAGATGTTTTACCAACTCCAGGGGGTCCAACAAAACATAAAACTGTTGCATTATTTGAAGCCTCTTTAATATTTTTAGAGTTTAAATACTCTTTAACAGCAAAATATTCACCAACTCTATCTTTTGCTTTTCTTAACGAATAGTGATCTTTATTTAACTGATTTTCCACATCATAAACTGATATTTTTTCATCAGAATATTTACCAAATGGTATCTCAAAAACTTGCTCAATATAAGTTTGAAGCATTGCTGCATCACCACTTTCACTATGCATTCTTGCAAACTTATCAATTTGCTTTTTCACCTCTTTATATCCATCTTCACAAATAAAAGGCTTAATACTCTCAAGGGTTTTTCTAAATCCTTCAACTTCCTCATCTTTGTTGTTATCGCCAAGCTCTTTTTGAATAGCTTTAATTTGCTCTTTTAAAAAATAATCTTTGTTTACTTTTTCAATTTTTTTATTTACTTTTTGGGTAATTTCACTTTTTAACTTAATAGCTTCCATCTCATCTTTAATGATTTCGATGATTTTAAATAGTCTATTTTCAATATTTGTATCTTTTAAAAGCTCATAAGATTGTCCTTTTGTAATCCTAAGAACAGATGAAACTAGATCAGCAATACGGTTAGCATCGTTATTTTCATTAATTGTACTAATCAAATCGATTGGAAATTTTGGATTTAGCTTTGAGTAAGTCGCTACATTTTGCCTTAAAATATCAAGAACTGCTATTATCTCTTTTTCATTAACGCTCTCTTGCTCCATAATATCAGCAACTACCATCATATGCTCATCAGGTAAATTTTCTTTTATCTCTTTAATGATAACTTTTGTTAAGCCTTGAAAAAGAACTTTGATTTTTCCATCTGGTAAACTCACTTTTCTCATCACATTTCCAGCAATAGCTACTTCATAAAACTCTTTCTCTTTTTTATCTTCAAATCCATCAACACTAACAGCAACAACCAAAAGTTTATTATTATCAATTGCATATTGAACAGCTTTTTTTGCGACCTCATCTTCTATAAAAATGGGAGCAATCATAAAAGGGTACAAGAAGATATTATCCTCTACTACCAACGGTAATGTGTCTGGGAATGAGTCGTAATCTTTTAAATTCATATTTTCTCCAATAATTTATTATTCAAAAATAGCTCTATACCAAGGTACATTTACTTTTGCTACATCCTCAGGCTTACCCCAAGATTCTTTTGCTCTATCTTTATAAAGTTCACTCGCAACTGGCTTATCGACTCTTTTATAAAGATCTGAAATCTCAAAGTTTAAAGATGCTTTTCCCATCAAAAGCCTACTTTGTATATTTGACACCAGATACTTATAAGTTGAATTTGGAAAATCATTTTGAAATTTTTTTACCTCTTCAAGTGTTTCATCAAGAAGTTTTTGCTCACGAAATTGTTGCTTGAACGCTAAAAATTTTGATTTTATCTTGAGGTATCTAACTTTTCCATCATTATCATTTTTTTCAAATTTTTTAATATATTCATCAAAATAGAAATTTGCTAAAACATACTCCTCCTCTTCCATATGAGCCAACCCAAGAAGCATAGTTGCTGATGGTAAAAATTGTGACTGACGATGTTCAGACTCTAAAGATGTAAATGTAACATCAGCACTATCAAGTTGATAAAGTGAGATCTCTTTTAACATCTTGTTGTACCAATAGATATCTGGTTTGTTGTACTCTTGCTCTTGCTTTGATGCACACCCACCAAGAAAAATTATCGCCATTGAAATAAATATGAGATTTTTAATTTTTTGCAAAATATATCCTTAGTTTTTCTTTTTTAAACTATTAATTATTAAATATTACTTTTAACTACTTATAAGCTGGTTCTAAAAACGGTACAACTTGTTTTTTTCTACTTAGACAACCTTTTAGCCAAAATTGATCATTTTCAATTTTTACATCCCAAGCTTTTTCAACCACATCTGGACTATCAGTTGCTACTAAAATTTGTGATCCCATAGCGATGATATCTGTTAAAACCAAAAGAACAGTATCATTTCCATCTTCAGCTTTTAGTTTTTTAATATCTGCTAATAAATCATCTTTCACACTATCAAAAATAGACAAATCAACCACTTCAAGTTGTCCAATTCCAACTTTTTTACCATACATATCAAAGTTTTTATAATCTCTCATCACAAGTTCTCTTGTAGGAACTCCTTCAACTTGAGACTTAACTTTAAACATCTCCATTCCTATTGATTTAAAATCTTCAATTCCTGCGATACTAGCTAACTCTTTGCAAGCTTTTGTATCTATTTTTGTACAAGTTGGTGATTTGAAAATAACTGTATCACTTAAAATTGCACACATCATAGCTCCAGCGATATCTTTTGGGATAGATACATTGTAATAATCAAACATCTCTTTAATAACAGTATTTGAACATCCAACTGGTCTTATCCAAACTTCAAGTGGAGCTGAAGTTATAAGTCCACCAAGTTTATGATGGTCTGCAATTCCCACTAAATTTGCATCTTTTAAATCATCAGGACCCTCTGTGTAGTTGTTATAATCAACCATAAAAAGGTCACACCCAGCGAAATTTGTTTTAAGTTCTGGAGTTTTTAAATTAAATTTTTCCAAAATATAAGCTGTTTCAGGATTTATTTCACCTTGTCTTACAGCTTTTGTCTCATGACCTAACTCTTTTTGAAGATATGCCATCGAGATGGCTCCTATAATACTATCGCTATCTGGTATTTTGTGTCCGCATGTGTATAACATTGTTTTATTAACTCCTTTTAAATGTCCCATTTAAAAGGGACACATTGTTAAATGTCTACTTTTAGCGAATGAATAAAATTCATTCTAAAGTAGCAAATCCTAAA
>JAIFNA010000013.1 GCA_020048055.1 Arcobacter sp.
TATTTTATGGTTTATTTTAAGTAGCTATTATTGGATTGTATGATTGTTTTTGAAAAGGTAAAATTGATTTATTTTTTTATAAATGATTTATCAAATAGTTAGTATACAAAAGATATAATTCGAAAATTTTTAGTGGGGTATGTATGAAAAAAAGGGTGTTGGTTAAATTTTCTGGTGAAGCATTAGCGGGTGACGGTGGTTATGGTATCGACACAAAGATTTTAGCATATATTGCAAATGAAATTAAACAATTAGTAGATAATAATATTGAAGTTGGTATTGTAATTGGCGGTGGAAATATTATTAGAGGAGTAAGTGCAGCAGCAGACGGTATAATTAAGCGAACGAGTGGTGATTATATGGGTATGCTTGCAACTGTTGTAAATGGAATCGCTATGCAAGAGGCATTAGAGCATATTGGTCTTGAGGCTAGATTGCAAACAGCTATTAAAATGGAGCAAATTGCTGAAACTTTTATAGTAAGAAGAGCTAAAAGACATCTTGAAAAACATAGAGTTGTTATTTTTGCTGCAGGAACTGGTAATCCATATTTTACAACAGATACGGCAGCTACTCTAAGAGCAACTGAAATTGAAGCTTGTATGCTTATTAAAGCTACAAAAGTTGATGGAGTTTACGATAAGGACCCTATGAAATATTCAGATGCTGTAAAACTTGATGTTATTTCTTATGATGAAGCACTTAAAGACCATATTAAAGTTATGGATGATACTGCAATTGCTTTAGCTAAAGACAATAAACTACCAATTGTAGTTGCAAATATGAATGAAATGGGTAACTTATTAAAAATAGTTAATGGCGACTATTCTAAATGTTCAGTAGTAAAATAAAGGAAATAAAATGAGAATCGAAGAAATTTTAGCAAAAGCACTTGAAAGAGTTGGAAATGATAGATATATATTGGCACTTGCTGTTGGTCAAAGGGCAGATGAGCTAAGTTGTGGAGCTAAACCATTACTGGATAGCGCAATGTTAAGAAATATGAAATATACTGATATTGCTATCCATGAAATTGCAAAAGGCTTGTTAGTTATTGATGGCTTTAAAAAATAGTTATTAGAATCTTTTTGCTTGGAAAAATATTTAAATACAATTAAGGGTATCAATTGTATTGATGATGCTATTAGAATATTACATAATTCAATACAAATAACACCACTTATTTATAAGGCAGTTGCTTTTTCGATAGAAGCACACAAAAACCAATTCAGAAAAAGTGGTGAGCCTTACGTTGTTCATCCTATCTTAGTTGCTTCAATTGCTGCACATTATAGTGGTGATGAATCTATGGTTATAGCTTCTCTTTTGCACGATGTAGTTGAAGATACACTATTTACACTTGAAGAAATACACGATTTGTTTGGTACTGATGTTGCAAATATAGTTGATGGATTGACAAAAATTACTGAATTAAGAGATACTGAATTTACACATAGTGTTGAAAAAGACAAATTGCTTAAATCTGCAATGACTTTTAGAAAAATGCTTGTGGCGTCTACTGAAGATGTTAGAGTATTGCTTGTTAAGTTGTTTGATAGAACACACAATATGCTTACGCTTGATTCATTGAGTGATGAAAAAAAATTTAGAATCTCAGAAGAAACACTTGTTGTTTATGCTCCAATTGCCCACCGTTTAGGTATGTCAGCAATTAAAAATACACTAGAAGATCTATCTTTTTTTTATATATATCCAAATGAATACAAAAAAATTGATGATCATATTAAAACTTATCAAGAGAAAATCCAAAATACTTTTAATTTTTTTCTAGAGGATGTTAAAAGTGTATTGGATACTGAATTAAAAAATAAAATCCAAATGTTTAGTAGAATAAAACATTACTATTCAATATATTTAAAAATTCAAAGAAAAGGTGTTAGTATAGACGAAGTCCTTGATCTTTTTGCTATAAGGATCATTACAGATAGTCCGCTTGAGTGTTATACGATTTTGGGACTTATACATACAAATTATATGCCATTAATTTCAAGATTTAAAGATTATGTAGCTATTCCAAAAGAAAATGGCTATCAAACAATTCATACAACTGTATTTCATAATACGAAAATTTTTGAAGTTCAAATTAGAACTAAAGATATGGATAAAATCGCTGAATATGGTGTTGCTGCTCATTGGAAATACAAAAATGGACAAAATAGTTTTAAAGAACCAAATTTAAAATGGCTTCATACTTTAGAGATGGATAACGATAATGTTGAGGAATTTTATGATGAAACTAAAAAAGAATTATTTTATGAAGAGATAGTTGTATATTCACCAAAAGGTGCAATTTTCAATATGCCAAGAGGATCTTGTGCTTATGATTTTGCTTATCTGATACATACTGATTTAGGTAATAAAGCGGTCGACTGCTATATAAATAAAGTAAAAAAACCACTAATTACAGAATTAAATAGTGGTGATATCGTATCTATAAATAAAAGTGATGATATTGTTGCTCGTTGTTCTTGGATTAATATTGTAAAAACAGCTAAAGCAAAAAAAAGTATTAAACTATTATGTCAACATAGAAATAAACAAATTGATATGTTGAATGGTGAAAATATCATAAATACAATTTTTTCGAGATATAAAGAGAATATCTTAAGTATTTATCCTCAACAAAAAATATATAAAGTTGTAGAAAATTTAGATCACTTAAAACATATAAAAAGAACTATTGAGACAACAATAAGAAGTGAGCTTGGTATATTTGCTAGGATGAAAGTACAGCAAGTAAATTTTAAAGAATATGCATTTGAAAATCTTGTTTTTAGCTCAAATTTTACACTTTCAGCAGTTTCGTTTGACCATTGCTGTCATCCAAAATTAAATGATGAAATTGTTGCTTTTAGAGATGGAAAAGATGTAGTGGTTCACCATAAAATGTGTGAAAATGCTTACCATCTAATGCTTTTAAAAAAACAGATGATTTTTTGTAAATGGAGTGATGACAAGTATTATATTTATAAAATGGTTGTTAGTCTTAGAAATGTTAAAGGTGAATTGGCAAGACTACTGACTCACTTATCAAACCATGATGCAACAATTTTATTTATCGAATACGGAAAAGATAGATACTCGCATATACAATATTGTACGATTAATTTTGAAATAAGAAATAATAATAGTGAAAAAATAAAAAAAATCGTAAATCAAAAATCAAAAATCATAGAGTTTTATTCTGGTGATGATGCATATAAATAATTGGAGAGATTAATGAATGATAAAATAAAACTTGCGCTTGATGAGATTACAAGAGGCACATCTGAAATAATTGACAAAGAGAGAATAGAAGTTCTTTTAAAAAATTATTATGAAAACGGAGTGAATTATTTTGTAAAAGCTGGATTTGACCCAACCGCTCCTGATTTACACCTTGGACATACAGTTTTACTTCAAAAACTAGCTATTTTTCAAAAATATGGTGGAATTGTTCAATTTTTAATTGGTAACTTTACGGCCACAATAGGTGACCCAACAGGAAAAAACATAACAAGAAAAGTATTGAGTGATGATGATATTAAAAAAAATATTGGAAGTTATACAGAGCAAGCATTTAAAATTTTAGATAAAAACAAAACAAATATTGTTTACAACAAAGATTGGCTTGAGCCACTTGGTGCTGCTGGAATGTTGTCTTTAGCTTCAAATTTAACAGTTGCTAGAATGCTTGAGCGGGATGATTTTTCAAAAAGATATGCTTCAAATACACCAATCGCACTTAGTGAATTTATGTATCCATTGCTTCAAGGTTATGATAGTGTTTATCTTAAATCAGATATTGAAATCGGAGGAACGGATCAAAAATTCAATTTGCTAATGGGGAGACAACTTCAAAAAGCTTATGAAGTTGGAAAGCAACAATCAGTTTTAATGATGCCAATTTTAGAGGGACTTGATGGTGTAAACAAGATGTCAAAATCTCTTGGGAATTATATAGGTGTTACAGATGCGCCAAATGATATGTATGGAAAAGTTTTAAGTATAAGTGATGAACTTATGTGGAGATATTATGAGCTTCTATCAGCTAAAACTTTAATTGAGATTGAAGAGTTAAAAAATGGTGTGGAAAATAATTCAATCCATCCAAAAAAAGTTAAAGATGATTTGGCTATCGAGATAGTGAATAGATTTCATGGTGTTAATGAGGGACTAAAGGCTCAAGAAGAGTTCATAAAAATATTTTCTAATAAAGATATACCTACCACAATGGAGGAGTTTGATACTATTGAAGGTAGTTGGATATGCCAAGTGATGGTTGATTCAAAACTTGTATCTTCAACTTCACAAGCAAGACGAGATATCCAAAGTGGTGCCGTAAAAATTGATCAGATTAAAGTTGAAGATAGCTCTTTAAAGCTTTCAAAAGGGACATTTGTTTTACAAAAAGGAAAGAAACATTTTGTTAGAATCACCGTCATTTAGGGGAAATTATGAAAATATTAAAAATTGGTAAACACACAATCGAAAAACCTATTATTCAAGGTGGAATGGGTGTTGGAATTAGTTGGGATAAATTAGCTGGAAATGTAAGCAAAGAGGGAGGTCTTGGGGTAATATCAGGTGTTGGTACAGGATACTACAACGATAAACAATACTCACATAAAAATATACAAGGCAAGCCTCATAATGAAGAAAATTTTTATTCAAAAGATGGCTTAACTGCAATAATTAAAAATGCTAGATCAATTTGTGGCAATAAACCACTTGCTTGTAATGTTTTATATGCTAGTAATGATTATGGAAGAATTGTACAAGATGCATGTGCAGCAGGTATAAATATTATTATTACTGGCGCAGGGATACCTACAAATATGCCAGAATTTACAAAAAATTATCCAGATGTTGCCCTTATTCCTATTGTATCAAGCGCAAGAGCTTTAAAATTAATTTGTAAAAAATGGAAAAGATACGATAGATTACCAGATGCTGTAATTGTTGAAGGACCACTTAGCGGTGGACATCAAGGGTTTACTTATGAGCAATGTTTTATGGATGAGTACCAATTAGAAAATATTATTACTCCAGTTATTGAAGAAGCGAAAGAGTGGGGAAATATGCCAATTATTGCAGCAGGTGGAATTTGGGATAAAAATGATATTGATAAGTTTTTAGCTCTTGGTTGCTCTGGTGTTCAGATGGGAACTAGATTTATAGGAACTTATGAGTGCGATGCACATCCAACATTTAAAAAAGTTATCCTTGAAGCAAAAGAGGAAGATATAAAACTACTAAAATCTCCAGTTGGATTACCTGCACGTGGTGTCATGACTGCATTACAAACAAATATTGCAAATGGTACTGCGCCCAAAGTTGCTTGTATTTCAAATTGTGTTGCACCTTGTCATAGGGGCGAGGAGGCAAAAGCAGTGGGTTACTGTATTGCAGATAGATTAAGTGATGCATACAATGGTATAACCGAAAGCGGACTTTTTTTTACAGGTTCAAACGGATATAGACTTAAAGAACTTTGTTCGGTTAAAGAGTTGATGGAAAAATTAACTGTCGGAGAGTAGACTTTATTTATGAAAAGTATACATTTTGTAGGCAGTATAGTTTTAACTTTATTTATTTTAATAACGACAACTCTTGATGCTTCTACTGATTTAGAGATGTTTCAATATGCAAAAAAAAATTATGTTATGGCTGTTTTTAAAAATGATAAAGTTAAAGAATTAAAATATCTTAAAGAGTTGATTTTATATGGTAAAAAATCTGATCAAGATATAAGTAAATACAAAAAAGAACTTCATAGATTTGATAGTGGCATTGAAAACGAAACTAAAGAAGTTAAAAATAGTAAAAATCAAAAAATAAATACCCAAGAAGTTACAACAATTAAAGAGAAAGATTTACTGATTGGCACACCAAAAAACTCAGCTTATATTGTCAATAATTCTTTGGTTGTCTTTTTTGATAATTCGATTGTTAAGGATGATATAAAATTCAAAAAAGCTCAAATAAAAGACAATTTTACTTATCAGATTGAAATTACAGGGGAAATTAGTAATTTTTCTCCTTCAAAATTAAAGCTTGATGGTGTTAATTTTGTTGAAGTAATCAAGAAAAAAAGTGATTTAATTGTCATTAATATAAGAAATAATGATGATTTAAAAGTTTATTATGCACTTCAAGATAAAAAAATTATAGTAAAAGTTAAAAATGAAATGTTAGATGTTGGGGCGAAAAATGATTCAGTCTCGGCTCAAAATAGCAATAAAATAGTAAAAAATCAATCAAATATTGTAAAAGATGATCTAGAAACAAACATATTGCCAAAAATAAATCATAATAAGGTAAAAGTTATTGTAATTGATGCGGGTCACGGAGGAAAAGATTCTGGAGCAATCGGAGCAAATAATGAAAAAGAGAAAGATATAGTTTTAAGGACTACACATTATTTAGAAAGTTATCTTAAAAACCTTGGGTATGTTGTTTATTTAACACGAAGTGATGATACATATATTCCACTAAAAGAGAGAACAAGCATGGCAAATAGAAAAAATGCTGATTTGTTTGTTTCAATTCATGCCAATGCAGCTCCAAAAGGGCGAGCAATGGAGGCAAAAGGTATAGAGACATATTTTTTATCACCCGCTAGAAGTGATAGAGCTAAGGGTGTTGCTGCTTTAGAAAATAAAGAGGATATTAGTGCTATGGATAGCTATGCTTCACAAGATATCTTATTAACACTACTTAATCGTGAAAAAACTATCTCATCACAAAAAATGGCAATAGACATACAAGGTCATATGTTACATCAGGTTAAAAAAACTTTTGGAAATGATGTTATTGATAATGGAGTGAGAGAGGGACCGTTTTGGGTTTTGGTTGGAGCACAAATGCCAGCTGTTTTAGTTGAAATGGGATATATTTCACATCCTGATGAATCACAACGATTGATAGATACAAATTATCAACAAGAGATAGCAAGTGGTATAGCAGAGGGGATTACGGCATATTTTATCCACAATAGGTAACTTAATACCAGTAAAGATAAATATTAAACAATATTAATGAGATGTTTAAAAAATAAAATCCCAATTTAAACCAAATTGCTATAAAACTAAAAATAATATGAACTACAAAAAACCAAATTGGTGTAAAAAGATAATAAGAAATGGGCTTAGTTTCTAACCATAATACTAGGTAGTTATCTAGCAAATCACCAATGTTTAAGAGATGTAGCAACACTTCAAGTGGGTAAAAGAGGATAAAGCCCATAGTAATAAATGGTGATAATAATTGAATTAATGATGTTGTACCAAAAAAATAGTGTGTTATTGGATTTACGGCGAAAAATATCCAAAAATTGAAAAAGAAAAAAGCAACTATTTTATTTAGTTTATTAAAATATTGTACAAACAAAAAAATATAAAAAACACCAGCAACGCTAAACCATAAAGAGATTGAAAATAGAAGTTTTGGAAAGATTGAGATTATTAAAAGCAAGGCAATTCCCAAAGAGCCAAATGAGATGATTTTTATATTTGATCTTAGTAGTAAGATACCAACTACAAACATAACAAACGACCTTAAAAACGATGGGATACCATTTAGCGCAATAAGATAGACAAAAAGTAAAAAAGTTATGATAATTAATGAATCAAATTTTTTATTTCTGTATGGAAAATATTTTTGATGAATTGGCGAATAAAAAAGATTTAAAATAAAAAATCCAACAAAAGAGATAATGGCCAAATGGAAACCACTAATGGAGATTACATGTGCAATTCCGTAACTTGCTGAGAGATTTTGAAGTTCTTTATCCATTGGAGTCGCAAAAAATAGTGTATTAAATAGCTCGCCTAATATCTCATTTTTGTGTTGGATTGATATTTTTTCATTTATTGTTTCTACCAAATTTTTATCGCTCATTATGTGTTCAATACCGAAGGTGGGTGCAAAAAATCCTTTTAAATAATCTATAAATTTTATTTTTTCACTTACTAAAATGAAACTTATAGTTTCTCGTTTTTGAACTGAAAGATCTTTTTTAACTGATGTAAAAAATGCAAAATCTTTTGTCTCGATTTTTAAGATATTGTTTTTTTCTTTTTGGTAGATATTGATTATTTTTCCAGATGTTTGATAAATCTCATCGTTAGTAAGCTGTTGAAATTTAGTAAATTCAAGATAAAGATTAATAGAAAAAAGAAACGAGATAAATAGTGTTATAAGTAACCACTCTTTTTTACTAGTAACTAGCTTGAGTGGTTCCATTATTTAAAAAACTTTAGCGATAGATGCCATCAAGAAGGCTGTCAACAAATTTATTTGGGTCAAATTCTATTAAATCCTCAGCTTTTTCTCCAATTCCTACATACAAAATAGGAAGTTCTAATTCGTTTGAAATACTAAACAAAGCACCACCTTTGCTTGTCCCATCTAATTTTGTAACAATAATCCCATCAACTCCAACTATTTTATGGAATGCTTTTGCTTGAGCAATTGCACTATTTCCTTGAGTTCCGTCAAGTATAAGAAGTTTTTGATGTGGCGCGCCATCTTTTGCTTTTGAACAAACTTTTACTATTTTTTCCAATTCTTTGGTTAAATTTGCTTGTGTTTGAAGTCTCCCTGCTGTATCTATTATGCAAAAATCTATATTTTTGGCAACAGCAGATTGGATAGTGTCAAATGCAACCGCACTAGAATCGTGTCCTTGTTTTGTTTTTATTATTGGAACATCGAGTTTTGATGCCCAAATTGATAGTTGCTCAATTGCAGCTGCTCTAAAAGTATCACCAGCGCCCAAAATAACTTTTTTCCCATTGTTTTTGTACATATTTGTTAATTTTGCAATAGTTGTAGTTTTTCCAGCGCCATTTACGCCGATGATAAGTTGTACAAAAGGTTGTGGTAAATTTGTATTGTCAATAGTTGGTGCAAATTCAAAAAGTGATATCAATCTATGTCTCAATTGCTCTTTGGAGATAGATTTTGGTAAGCCATCCATAGCTAAAGTTACAATATCGTAAGACATATCAGATTCAATTAAAATCTCTTCAATTGTATCAAAGTCAATCTTGTCTGTTTTTGAACCAAAAGTTTTTAGAGATGAGATATTTTGGATTGTTTTTTCTAAAGCAGAAGCAAAAAAGTTTTTCTCCTCTTTTGTTTCTTGGTTTCCTTGGGATGTTTTTTTAAAAAAACTGAACATCTAATTCCCTAGATTTTTACTTATGTCGCTATCTAAAATCTCTTCAGGTGTAGCTCCAACATAATTCATAACTAATTGACCTTTTTTGTTAAATAAAAACATGGCAGGAATCCCATCAACCCCACCAATCTCATTTGCAAATTCAAAGTTTTCTTTAGAATTTGTTATTGGGTATTTAATATTGTGTTCTTTCATAAATACTATTAAGTCTTCATTTGGTTTATTTTCCTCAACAACAACAGATAAAACTTGAAAATCTTTACCATATTTTGTCAGTAGATTATTAAGATGAGGAATTTCAGCCTTGCAAGGTGGACACCAAGTTGCAAAAAAGTTAACTAATACAATTTTGTTTGGGTAATTTTTAAATATCCAAAGACCATTTTTTCGCTCAACCGTAATCTCTTCACCAGAAGTTAAAGTTAGATCAATCGTAATATCTTTTGGTATTTGTTTTCCTGCAATAACATTTTCATCAATCCCATCTTTATTGTTGCATCCACTTATTAAAATAAGGGGAAAGAGGGCTGTAAAAATATATTTTTTAATCTTCATTTTTATTTCCTTTTGGTAGTATATGGCTCGGATTTTATCCAAACGAGGCTTAAAAGATGAGAGATCTTACTAAGAGTGATTTTAGAAAATTATGTGTTAAAAAGTTAAAGTTTTGTAGTAAATTTAGTAAATTTCAAAAAGATAAATTGATTACAAAAGAGATATTAAAAGTTATAAAAATTGAGCAAGCAAAAAATATTTTATTGTATATACCACTCGATATGGAAGTTGATGTTCGCAATATTATAGGTATTTTACGAAAAAGTAGAAAGTATAGAGTTTATGTCCCATTTATGGTTGGGGAAAGTTTAAAAATAGTTCCATTTCGCTTACCGCTAAATAAAAAGAAATATAATATTTTTGAGCCTAATAATTCAAATATTAAGGTGAAAATTGATTTAGCAGTAGTTCCAATAATTGGAACCGATTTAACTTTTAGAAGAGTTGGATTTGGTGTTGGATTTTATGATAGATTTTTTGCCTCTTTGGACTATAAACCAAAAATTATTTTCACACAACTTTGCTTGTGCCAAACGAAAACAACTTTAACCCAGATACATGATATAAAATCAGATTATATTATTACAAACAAGGGTGTAAAATGGAAGACGCAATAATAATACTTCTAACAGCTACAATCAGTGGGATTGTGGGATTTTTTATAGCAAAAAAAATTAACAGTGCATCATTTGATATATATTTAGAACAAGCAAAAGCAAAAGCGAAAGTTATTGAGCTTGAGGCTGAAAATCTATTAAAAGATGCAACAATAAATGCTAAAAAAGAATTTGAAATAGAATTTAAAGAATCAAAAAGAATCATAGAAAAAAAAGAGAAAGAGATAAATTATCATCTTGAACTTGAATTAGAAAATATCAAAAAAGAGAAACAAGAAACACTTGAATCAAAAAGTAAAATAGATGCTTTACGTAAAGGTTTGGAGTTTCAAGAGAGGGATTATCAAAAGAAACTAGACAAGTTAATTAAAGTATTAGAAAATGTAAGCGGACTTACCAAAGAGGAAGCTAAAGAGATTATGATTGAACTTGTAAAAGATGAATCAAGAGACATAACAGCTTCTATTTTTAGAAAAGTTTATAAAGAAGCCCAAACGAATTCAAAAAAAGAGATACAAAATATCCTTTCACATGCCGTTACAAGATACGCAGGGGAATTTGCTGCTGAAAGGTTGACTAATAATATCTCTTTAAAAGATGAAGAGACAAAAGGGAAAATTATTGGCAAAGAGGGGAGAAACATCAAAACTCTTGAGATGTGTTTGGGGGTTGATATTATTATTGGTGATATCCCAAATACCATAACAGTAAGTAGTTTTAATCTATATAGAAGAGCAATAGCAACTAAAGTGATAGAGGAGCTTATTGAGGATGGACGAATTCAGCCTGCTAGGATTGAAGAGGTTTATACAAGATTGAAAAGTGAATTCGATGCGGGAATATTAAAAGAGGGTGAAAATACGATTTTAGAACTAGGAATCAAAAAAATGCACCCAGAACTTATCGAACTTATTGGTCGCCTTAGATATAGAGCAAGCTATGGACAAAATGCATTAGCTCATACGCTAGAGGTTTCAAATTTAGCAGGTTTGATTGCAGCTCAACTTGGCGGCGATACTGTAAAAGCAAGAAGAGCTGGATTATTGCATGATATTGGAAAAGCTTTGACTCATGAGGTTAAAGGTAGCCATGTTGATATTGGTGCTGATTTATGTAAAAAATTAGGTGAACCTGAAGAGGTGATTAATGCAATTTACGCACATCATGGTCATGAAGAGGCTAATAGTATTGAAAGTGCTGCTGTTTGTGCTGCAGATGCCTTAAGCGCAGCTAGACCAGGTGCCAGAAGAGAGGTACTTGAAAGCTTCCTCAAAAGGGTTGAGGAGATAGAGGAGATAGCAAATAGTAATATCGGAGTTATTAATGCTTACGCGATAAATGCTGGACGAGAGATAAGAGTTATTGTAAATGCAAAACTTGTAAATGATGATGAATCTATTTTGTTAGCGACAAAAATAGCACAAAATATAGAAGATAAGGTTCAATATCCTGGTGAAATCAAAGTAAATGTAATCAGAGAGCTTAGAGCAAGTGGATATGCGAGATAAAAATCGCTTTAAAAATAATTTTAAAAAATTAAAAGGTAAGAAGTGAAAACAACATTAAGTACAAAAATAATAGCTGGAATTTATAAAGGCAAATCGATAGAACTTCCACCGCTTGAAACCACAAGAAGTAGTAAAAGTATTTTAAAAGAGTCATTTTTTAATGTCTTACAATACGATATTATCGATACTATTTTTATTGAGGCTTTTGGAGGAAGTGGCGGAATTGGTTTAGAGGCAATTAGTCGTGGAGCAAAACATAGTTATTTTTGTGAACTAGATAAAAAATCATTTAAAGTTTTAGAGAAAAACTGTAAATATATAGATGCAAATCATACAACACCAATTTTGGGCGATAGTTTTGAAGTTTTGCCAAAATTAATAAACAATAGTTTAAGGGGAAATCCAATCGTTGTTTATATTGATCCACCTTTTGATTTTAGAGATGGCATGGAAAATATCTATGAAAAATCTTATGAGATGGTTGAATCGTTTACAAATGAAGATATTTTTTTGATTACTTTTGAGCATAAATCTGAGTTATCTCTAAAAGAGGAGATTGGAGAGTTTTTAAAATATAAAACAAAGAAATTTGGAAATAGTTCACTTTCTTACTATAAAAGAGTGTCTGAGTAATAAACTTTATGATTAAAACTTATATCGTTTTGTTGGTCGCTTTTGTTTTATTTATCTTTTTTGGAGATATATTTTATACAGTTTCACCTTATGATTTAAATCCACTCAAAATTTTAGAGGCACCATCGGGTGAGCATATTTTTGGGACAGATAGATTAGGAAGAGATATTTTAGCAAGGGTGATTGAAGGAGGTAAAACATCTCTGATTATCGGATTTTTTAGTGCTACAATCACCTCTTTACTCGGACTTTTTATAGGAATTAATGGGGGATATTTTAGAGGCAAAATAGATATTTCTATTGTTGTTTTAATCGATTTATTTCTTACATTTCCAACTTTCTTTTTGCTATTGGCACTTGTTAGTTATGTTGACGCTTCATTGTTTGTTTTGATTTTTATTTTATCAATCACAAGCTGGATGGGTATGGCCAGAATGATTAGAAGTGAGAGTTTTGCAATTGGAAATAAACCATATATCAAAATTTTAAAACTAGCAAATGTTTCAAATTTTAAAATTATCTTCAAATATTTTGCTCCACTTTTAGCACCTATATTTTTGGTTTCATTTACTTTTGGAGTTGGAGGAGCAATTTTAGGAGAATCTGCACTTAGTTTTATAGGACTAGGAATTACACCGCCCCAAATTAGTCTTGGGACAATTTTGAGTGATGGTAAAGATGTTATGGATATTGCACCTTGGATTAGTTTTATTGCTGGATTTTTTATCTTTTTTGTGACATTTTGTTTGGTTCAAATTTCAGATTATATACAGCAAAAAGGGAACAAAAGAGATATTTACAAGTCTTGAAAGTATTAAATTAAGGTTCAATTAGTTAATATTCTCCATCAAAATGCAACAGCATAGAAAAATCACAAATCTTCGGCCGCATTGTTAAAAAATTAAGGAAAAATAGATGGAAAAAATAATAGATATTATCGATAGTATTGCTTATGAAAAAGGGCTTAAAACAATAGAAATTGAGGAAGCTTTAAAAGAATCTTTAATTAAAACAGCAGAAAAAATGATCGGTGGAAACCTTGTTTTTGATGCAAGTATAAATAGAGAAAAGAAAAAATTAAATCTATTTCAAAAAATTGAAGTTGTGGCAAATGATGACACTAAACTTAATGGAAAAACAATAGTTGATGATGAGGAAGTTGAGGTTAATATTGAAAATTATATTAGTCATGAGGAAGCACAAAAACTTGATGATGGATTGGAAATTGGAGATTTTTTAAATTATGATTTAGAGTTTGAGTCTATGGGTAGAAATGCAGCGACTATACTTTTTAGTAACTTAGAATACAGACTTCAAAGACATATTGAGGAGAACTTATTTAAAAAATACAATTCAAAACTTGGAAAAACAATCACAAGTTCCGTAACAAGTGTAGATAGAAGTGAAAATACTTTTATGGAAATTGGTGAGGTTAGAGCGATACTCCCAAGAAAAAATAGAATTAAAGGTGAGAGTTTTAAAGTTGGGGACTCTTTAAAAGCAGTTGTAAAAAGTGTAAAAGTTGATAAACAATTTGGATTAATTGTTGAAGTTAGCCGAACTAGTCCTAAGTTTTTGGAAAGTCTTTTAACACTTGAAGTACCTGAATTAAAAGACAAAAGGATAACAATCGAATCTAGTGCTAGAATACCAGGTGTTAGATCGAAAATAGCTATCTCTTCAACAGAAGCAAACATTGATCCAATAGGGGCTATTGTTGGTGTTAGAGGTGTTAGGATAAATGCAGTTAGTAAACAATTAAATGGTGAAAATATTGACTGTATCGATTTTAGTCCAATCCCTGAAATTTTTGTAAGTAGAGCTATGAGTCCAGCTATTGTAAATAGTGTAAAGATAGAAAAAAGTACAAATCCAAATGAAAAAAGTAAAGCAATTATCACAATAAATGCTGACCAAAAAGGGAAAGCGATAGGGAAAGATGGTCTTAATATTAGACTAGCTTCGATGCTTACAAATTTTGATATTGTTGTTAATGAAGTTGGCGGCATAACAACTACACCTTCAAGTGACGAAAACAAACCAGAAGAGAAAACAAAAGATGTTTCAAGTTTAGAGGCCCTATTTAAATAATGACTAAAATGTTTTTATTTGACAGTGTCAAAAAAGAGAAAGTTCCTTTTCTGCCTCAAGAGGAAAACAAAGTTAAGATGTATGTTTGTGGACCAACTGTGTATGATGATGCACACTTAGGACACGCTAGAAGTTCTATTGTTTTTGACTTACTTCATAGAGTTTTAAAAGCAAATGGCTACGAGGTAACCTTTGTCAAAAACTTTACCGATATAGATGACAAGATAATTAAAAAAATGGAACAAACAGGATCTTCTCTTGAAGAGATTACAAGTTTTTATATCAAAAGTTATAAAGATGAGATGGATAAATTAAATATTTTACCATCAACAATAGAGCCAAAAGCAACTGAAAATCTTGACTCTATGCGAGAGCTCGTAGATAAGTTATTATTGAATGGAAAAGCTTACAAACTAGATGATGGTATCTATTTAAAAACCTCAAGTGATAGTAATTATGGAGATATTTCACATAGGGTAAGTGATGAAGCGTCTATTGGACGAATTGAAGTAAACTCTCAAAAAGAGGACAAAAAAGATTTCGCACTTTGGAAGTTTAATACTAATACGATTAGTTATGAGGCTAGTTTTGGGTGTGGTCGTCCAGGATGGCATTGTGAATGCAGTGCTATGATTGATAAACATTTAAGTGATAAATCACTTCCATTTGCTATTGATATTCATGGAGGTGGAGCAGATTTACTTTTCCCACACCATGAAAATGAAGCATCACAAACACGGATGGCTTACGGACAAGAATTATCAAAATACTGGATTCATAATGGCTTTGTCAATATCGATGGCGAAAAGATGAGTAAATCTTTAGGAAATAGTTTTTTCCTTAAAGATGCACTAAAAGAGTATAGCGGTGAGGTTATCCGATTTTATATGTTAACAACCCATTACAGATCTGATTTATCTTTTAATACAGAGGATTTAGAAGCTAGTAAAAAAAGACTTGATAAACTGTATAGACTTAAAAAGAAGGCTAATTTTGAAGCTAAAAATGAAATTCCCATTAAAAAACCAAATCAACAGTTAAAAAGTGAAATCATGGATGCCTTAAATGATGACTTAAATACATCCAAAGCTTTTGTAATAATTGATGAGTATATTACTGGTAGTTATAATTTGTTAGCAAATAGTAAGACTAGTGATAAATCAACTTGGGCACACGATATTTTGGCAGATATTAAATTGTTTGAAGACATTTTGGGAATTGGTTATCAAAATTCAGAAAAATATTTCCAATTTGGTGTAAGTGAAGATGAAAAAAAGAAAATTGCAAAATTAATTTTAGAAAGAGCAGAAGCAAAAAAAGAAAAAAACTTTTCTTTAAGTGATGCAATAAGAGATGAACTAAGCAGTATGAAAATAAGCATAACAGACACACCAAGTGGTACATTATGGGAAAAATTATAAAAAGGAAGATGTATGAAGGTTACAGTACCAGCTACAAGTGCAAATCTAGGACCAGGGTTCGATACTTTAGGATTAGCATTAGATATTAAAAACAGGGTAATTATAAAACCTGCAAAATTCAATAGTGTTTCTTTAAAAGGTGAGGGGGCAAATAATCCAAAACTTAAAACAAATAATATGTTTATCTCTACTTTTAATGATTTTTATGAAAATATTAGTAGTCAAAGACAAAATTTTAGGTTTGAATTTATCAATGAAATACCATTATCACGCGGTCTTGGAAGTAGTAGTGCGGTTATTATTAGTGCAATTGCTTCAGCTTATGCAATATGTGAAATGGGCATTGATAAACAAAAACTTTTAAATTTAGCTCTTAGTTATGAATCACACCCAGATAATATCACACCAGCTGTTATGGGCGGTTTTACAGTTGCAACAGTTAAAGATCAAGAGGTAAATTTTATAAAAAAAGAATTACCAAAAACTCTAAAAGCAGTTGTAGTTATACCAAATCGCCCAATTAGTACAAATGAATCAAGAAAAATATTGCCTTTTAAATATTCAATAGAGGATACTGTTTTTAATGTTTCCCATAGTTCGCTTTTAACAGCTGCATTTTTTAGTGAAAATTGGCAAATGTTAAAAGAGGCATCAAGTGATAGAATGCACCAATATTATCGAATGAAACAGATGCCAGAACTTTTTGCAGTACAAAAAATAGCTTTAAGAAATGGTGCTTTAATGAGTACTCTTTCGGGAAGTGGCTCAACATTTTTCAATATCGTTTCAAGTGATGACGCCAAGAAATTAGCCAATGTGCTAAAAGAGAGTTTCCCGCAATTTCGAGTCCAAATATGCGACTTTAATAATAGCGGTGTGATAGTAGAATATTAAGTGTAGTTTGGATACAATCCGTGAATTTGAAAAATAGACCGATAAGAACTTGTATAGCTTGTAGAGTAAAATCTGAGCAAAATACAATGTTGAGATTACAATGTAATGATAAAATTTTACTCCCGTTTAGTGGTAAAGGGAGAAGTTTTTATTTATGTAAAGAATGTTGTGAAGATATTAAAAAATCGGTTAAATCACTATATAGACAATGTAAAAATAAGGCTGATTATGAACAACAGCTTAAGGAGATGGTAGAAATATGGAAGACAAAGTAAGTATAAGAGAGATAGCAGAAGAATCAGGTGCAACACACGCAGAGGTTATAGCAAAAGCAGCAGATTTATCAATAATCTTAAAATCCCCACAAAGCAAATTGACATTTGAACAAGCCGAAGAGATTGTAAACTATATTGTTACCGGAAAAAGTGACAAAATAAAAACATCATCAGTCTCAACAACAAAAAATACTACAACAGTAAAAAAATCAGAATCAAAACCAAAAGCTGAAGTTAAATCACAAGCAACAAAAAATGTTGAAGTTTTAGCTTTAGATGTTGCCGTGAATGAAGTAATTGCTAAAGTAGATAATATTATTTTGGATACTGATGACGGTGATGATACTGGAGAAGCCAAATTAACTCAATCTATTGCAGAGGGTGAAGCGCCACTTAAAAGAGGTAAGCTTACAATTGTTAAGAAGAAAAGACCAAATGAAGTAGCTTCTTTTGAAACTTATGAGCAACCTAAAAAGCAATCCATGAAATCAATGAGTGAACTTTTTGGTAATACACCTGAATCAAAAGAGGAAAATAGTCAAAAACAAGCTCAAAAAAATAAAAAACAAGTTAAAAAAGTTCCACCAAAAGCTCATGTAAATGGGTCAAAAATTGAAGTATTTACTGGTGGACATGACCAATTTAAAGAGAGTGATGATTCAATTTTAGGTGAAGAAGTTGTTTTATACGATATGGACTTACTTGAAACTTCTAAATTTTTACAAGATACTCCAAAACAAACTGAAAATATTAGAACAACAAAACCATCTGCTTTTGGAAATGTTCCAAGAGGTCTAAAAAGATCAACGAAAAAGAAAAAATATATTAAAAAAATTGAAGCTGAAGATGTTACAAGTGTAACAATCCCTGAAGAGTGTAGAGTTTATGAGTTTGCTGAAAAAATTGGCAAATCAACTGCTGATGTAATTGGTAAATTATTTATGCTTGGTATGATGGTTACAAAAAATGATTTCCTCGGGAATGATGAGATTGAGATATTAGGTGAAGAGTATGATATTGAGATTACAATCAAAGATGAACTTGAAGAGGTAAATTATGAGGGTACTTATGATGATGAGGTTATTGATACTACAAATCTTGTAGATCGTCCACCTGTTGTCACAATCATGGGGCATGTTGATCATGGTAAAACATCACTACTTGACAAAATTAGAAGCAGTAGGGTGGCAGCTGGAGAAGCTGGCGGGATTACGCAACATATCTCAGCATACACTGTTACAAAAAACGGGAAAGAGATTACATTTATAGATACTCCAGGGCATGAGGCATTTAGTTCGATGAGAATTAGAGGGGCAAATATCACTGATATTGTTATTTTAGTTGTTGCTGCTGATGATGGTGTTAAGCCTCAAACAGTTGAATCGATAAAAGCTGCAAAAGAGAGTGGCGCTCCAATTATTGTTGCAGTGAATAAAATCGATAAAGAAACAGCAAATATGGATATGGTAAAAGCTGGTATGGCTGAACATGGGATTATGCCAACTGAGTGGGGTGGAGATTATGAATTTATTGGAGTTTCTGCATTAACTGGCACAGGAATTGAAGATTTGTTGGAAAATATCCTTATTCAGTCTGAACTTCTTGAGCTTCAAGCTGACCCAACTTCATTAGCAAAAGCTACTGTAATTGAGGGCTCAACTGTAAAAGGAAGAGGTGCTGTTGCTACTGTTATTGTTCAAAATGGGACACTAAAAGTTGGTGATAATATTGTTGCTGATACAACTTACGGAAGAGTTAAAGCTCTACTTGATGATAGTGGAAAACCTGTAAATGAACTTGGACTGAGCAAAACAGGACAAGTTGTCGGACTAAATGAGGTGCCTAATACTGGCGTTTCACTTGTTGCTTTAGAAACTGCAAATGCAGCAAAAGAGATAGCAACAACAAGAGCTGAACACGCAAGAGCAAAAGAACTTAGTAAGTCAACTAAAGTTTCACTTGAAGAGATGTCAAACTTGATAGCTGAAGGTAAAGTAAAAGCACTTCCAGTTATCATTAAAGCTGATGCCGGTGGTAGTTTAGAAGCGATTAAAGCTAGTCTTGAAGATATTAAAAATGATGAAGTAAAAGTTAAAATAGTTAGTGCAGGTGTTGGTGGAATTACCGAAGCTGATGTTGCTATGGCAAGTGCAAGTAGTGATTGTATTATCATAGGATTTAATGTAAGACCAACGGGTGATGTTAAAGTTAAAGCAAAATCTAGTGGTGTTGAAATTAGAACATATAGTATTATTTATAATCTTATTGATGAGATTAAAGATACACTATCTGGAATGATGAGTGCTATTGTTGTTGAGGAAAATACAGGACAAGCAAAAGTAAGAGAAACATTTGTTGTTCCTAAAGTTGGAACAGTTGCTGGATGTATTGTAAGTGATGGAAAAGTTGTTAGGGGTGGAAAAGCTAGACTTATTAGAGATGGTATTGTTATCTACACTGGAAATATTGACTCACTTAAAAGATTTAAAGATGATGTTAAAGAAGTTGCTAATGGGTTTGAATGTGGGATTATGTTTAAAAAATTCAACGATGTTAGGGTTGGAGATTATATCGAAACATTTATTGAGCATAAAGAAGCTCAAACTGTATAATTAAGTGTAAATATGAAAGATAAAAGTATAAATCTACAAAGAACAGAATCTCTTCTAAGAGAGCTTGTTCCTGAAGCGTTAGGTGATTTGAGTGATACAAGAATTAACTCATTAACTATCACTGATGTGAAATGTAAAAATGGAAAATATGATGCTAAAGTTTATTTTGATGGTAGAGATTTTAATCCTACTGAATTAAAAGAGATTAGTAAAGCGCTTTATGTTGCAAACAGTAGAATTAAATCTTATATTTTAAATTCAACTGGCTGGTATAAATGCCCAGATTTTACATTTATAAATGATACAAATTTAGACTCAATAAATAAACTTGAAGAGTTATTTGCAAAAATCAAAAAGAACGATTAAGAGAAAGATAAAATGGAATTAGAAGAACAAATAAAAATAGCCGTAGAGGGTTGTGGTGTTGTGCTTTATGATATAGCTCAACTAAAAGAACATGAAAATAATATTTATAGAATTTACATCACATCTCCCGCTGGTGTTACACTTGATATGTGTGAAAATGTAAGTAGAATGGTGGCACCAATTTTAGATATCAATGAACCTATGAGAGGTAAATATCTACTTGAAGTAAGTAGCCCTGGAATCGAGAGAAAACTTAAAAAACTTGAGCATCTTCAAGGCTCAATTGGGGAAAATGTAAGGGGCAAACAATTTGAAATTGGAGCTTTTAAAGGGAAACTTTTAAGTTTTGATGGGGAAAATAACTTCACTTTTGAAGGTGAAGATGGTGAAATCTTTACAATTAACTACAATAATATTTTAAGTGCCTCAACTTACTACAACTGGTAATATCAAACTACCTCAAAAAATATGATATGAAAAATATCTATATGAAGCAAGCCATCTCTTTGGCTTGGAAATACCAATTTTTAACCTACCCAAATCCTGCTGTTGGTGCTGTTGTTGTCAGAGACGGGATTGTTTTGAGCTGTGAAGCACATAAACAAAGTGGAACACCACACGCAGAAGTATTGGCTTTAAAATCAGCATATCTAAAAGAGTACCCAACCTCACTACTGGGAGAGTTGAGTTCATCTTTTGAAATACATAATTTTTTGTATGAAAATCACAACGATTTTTTTAAAGATTGTGAGATATTTGTTACGCTGGAGCCTTGTAATCATGTAGGAAAAACACCAGCTTGTTCAAATTTGCTTTGTAAGGTTGGGATAAAAAAAGTTTTTATTGGCTCGCTTGATCTAAATCTTGAGGCAAGTGGTGGAATTGAAACTTTAAGGGCAAATAACATTGAAGTTGAAGTAGGGATAGAAAAAGAGCTTTGCAATAATCTACTTTTACCATTTACAAAATGGCAAAAAGGTAATTTTAGATTTTTTAAACTAGCAACCAGAGAAGATGGAAGCTGTGATGGTGGATATATCACCTCGCAAGATAGTTTATCGCTTGTGCATGAGATTAGGGCTAGGTTGGAACTTTTAATCATAGGTGGCAATACCGTAAGAACTGATAGACCAACACTAGATAGTAGGTTTTCAAAGTCAAAAAAAGCTTGTGATGTTTTGATATATTCAAATAAAACTGAATTTGATAGAACCATTCCACTATTTGATATCCAAAGTAGGGAAGTTTTTATTTCAAATAAGTTCGAAGAGAAGGAAAAAAAGTTTATTATGATTGAGGGTGGATTTACTCTTCTTGATAATGTAAAAAATGATATTGATATGTTGATGTTATTTGTTTCTCATAAAGAAAAAGTCATTAATCCTTTTGACATTAGGACTCTAGGATTTAAAAAAATCCACTCTTATTATATAAATGGAACAGATGAAGTTGTTTTTTTACTTCGGCATTAATTTTTATGTATTCACACAAAATTCATAAATAGTTTGTAATATCAGTTTTATTTTAAAGAGGTCAAAATGACAAAGTATTTACGAGAAATTTTCCTTTATTCTGGGCAATATGCTCTCTTTTATCTTTTGATGAATCTATCTTTAGGGATAAACCATTTTTTTAGTGATAATGGACATATTGTTTTACTTGTGGCTTTGGTATTGCAAATCATTTTCTCTGTTAAATTTATAGAAGATAACAGCTATAAAAAAGCACTTTTTTCATTTTTATCACCACTGATATATACACTTTATGATGGGTTTAATAATAGTGATTGGATTTATGGACTCGGACATAGTTTCTTTTGGATATTTACTTTTCTAATTGCTATAAATATCATCATTGAAAACAAAACAACAAACAATCTTGTGAAAATTATTAGCGAAGTGGTGATTACATTTTTAAATATAGCTATATTTGTGGCTATATATTTCTATTTTGATTTAAAATTATCACAAACTGAACTACTTAATCTTGGAACCATTACCCCTTACGAATTTAAAGAATCACTTGAAATTTACAATTTTTTTGATGGATTTTTGATATTTTTAAAAGACCCTGCGCATATTTATATAGTTTTAGGCGGTTTGTTTTTGGGTTCAACTATTGCATACAACAGGGTTCAAAATCTAAAATTAACACAAAAAATAGATAGATTACTTGGGACTTATCTTGATATTGCTGTAAAAAATAGACTTTTAAGTGGAGAGCAAAATTCACAAAAAAAAGAGTTAACAATCCTTTTTTGTGATATTAGAAATTTTACAGGTATTAGTGAAAAGTATGATGCAAATGAGATTGTTGAGACATTAAATATATATTATTCATTTTGGGCTGATGAAGTCTTAAAACACAATGGCGTGATAAATAAATTTATAGGTGATGCAGTGATGGTAATTTTTGGACTTGATGGCGATAAAAATAAGGGTGTCAAAAATAGTATCGATGTCTCAAATGCTATGTTAAAAAATCTTCCAAAAATAAATACTATTTTAAAAAATAAAAATCTCCCTACACTTGATGGGATTGGTGTTGGGATACATTGTGGTGAAGTTGTGCTTGGAGCGATTGGTGGGAGTGAGCGAAAAGATTATACTGTTATTGGAGATAGTGTAAATATTGCTTCAAGGATAGAATCACTGTGTAAAACTTATACTAAAGAGCTTTTAATCTCCTATGAAGCGTATCAACTTTGCGGCTCATCTAAAGATAAATTTGTATTTGTTGATGATATTTTTCTAAAAGGGAAAAATAACTCCAAAAAGATATATGCTTTAAAATAAATTCCACAATTATTTCACGATTTACCACTAAGATTTTGAAAATTTTAAAGGTGAAAAATGAAAAAAATATTTGTAAATAGTTTTTTAGTAGCTATTGCGGGATTGTCTTTTGTTGGTTGTCGAGAGAGTGGAGCTTCAAATATTGATACACCAAATCCAACAGATATTACAGTTGAAAGAGGTCCCGTAATCGGCGCTTATGTTGTTGATGATAGTGGTAAGAGGGCAATTAGTTTGGGTGGCGGACAGTATAGATTTAGCGTATCTCCAACTTATCCAATCACTGCTTATGGTGGATATATCGATGTAAATCGTGATGGTGTGATTGATGGAAATGATACAACACTTCCGATGCCTCTAAGTTTATCTTCACAAAATAGAAATAAACTTACTATTTTGACAACTTTAGCAACAAATGATGAGCTTAAAAATAGGATTTTAACAAACTATGGTTTGAATGAAGAGGAACTTTTTACCCTAACTCCAGCTACTTCACTTAAAATTTCAGCTATATCAGATGAAGTTTTTAAATATTGCGTAGAAAATAACGCAACGGTTGATGATATAAATCTTACAACATTTGCTTCGCTAGAAGATGCAATAGATACAAAAATTACAACTTTTCAAAATAGCTCTGATAGTTTATTGGAAATTGCGACACAAAATGAGATTACTTTAGTTGGTGAACTTAATATTACATTGGCTAGTAGCGATACAAATCTCACAGTAGTAGCAAATACAATCACACAAAGTGGCACGCAAACAAATGACCCAACAGTGATGCTTAATACTTTACCTATGGCTACCCTAACTGAGGAGCAAAAAGATGGTCTGGTTTTTATGTATCAAGAGGAGAAAGTAGCACGAGATGTTTATAATGAGATGTATGTGAAATGGGGAAGTAAAGTTTTTGCAAATATCGCAAAATCGGAACAATCTCATATGGATGCAGTGAAAGCGATTTTGGAAAAATATGATTTGGAAGTACCAGTTGTAAGTGATACTGTTGGTGAATTTGACCTTGAAAAGCTACGAGAACTTTATTATGATTTAATAGCTTCTGGCAATGTTTCATCAAATGAAGCGATGAAAGTGGGTGTTTTGGTTGAGCAAACTGATATAGCTGACTTGATAGAACGAATGGTAGATGTACCTGAAGATATAAAAATTGTCTATCAAAGTTTACTAAATGGAAGTTACAATCACCTTAATGCTTTTAGTAAGCAAGTGCATTAAAGATAAAATCTAAAAGATGATAGCTGATTTTCAAAAAGAGGATTATTCAGCAGATTTTTTAAAAGATTTAGGAAATGGTTTGAAAAGAAGTTCAATTTATAATGAAAATTGAAAATTTAATTCTTTACATTATGGTTGGGTCTTCCAAAAGGAGATTGAAAACCATATAGTCTTCAAAATCATTTTTTCCAGAATTTGGGATATTTTCAAAGCCATATTCCTGATATAGGCTTCTTTTGTTTTCGTAACTCGATATTTTTCGGCGAAATAGGATAAATCAAGCTTTATTTCACCAATTGAGCTTTTAATGATTTAATCTTATCGATTTGCTTTGTCGTGCCAATTCTAAGCACTTTTTTTGTTCGGCAGTTAGATTTTTGATAGGTTTGGCAGTTTGCAATTTATTATTACGAATAATATATGACATTTTAAACTCCTTTTGTGATTTTTAATACTGTAGCATAAAATTTGTTGGGTTATCTATTTCAAATTGGGAAAGTTACCAACCTTGAATGTATGCCTTCCTACTTTTGAAAAGTGGGAACGAGGGAACTCTTCAAGTTGATATTTGCTGATTTATACAGTTTTTGGATTTTTGTGCTATAATTTTTTTCTAATTTCCTTCGGGACGACCTGCTTCTTTTGGAGCAGGGTCAAATATCAAATTTTTCAATCTTTCTTTCATATTTTAAAAATCTTCTTTACTGATTGTACCTATTTTATTTAAAAGTCTTTTTGTGCTAAATGTTTTTGTTTGTGCCAATATAGCAACATCTTTTGCCAGTCTGTGTCCATCTGCTGTTTTTTTCCATAAACTCAAAATAAAAGAAAAAATTACCTTGTTTGATTTTTGATGAAGTTGGTATTCCCATAAATATATCTTTGTTCAACTTTTTCAACACAATAACAGGTCTTAAGAAATATTCACCTTTTCCATTTTGTTCATTGCCTATATTTTTATCAATATTGAGATAATAAATTTCCCTCTCTTTGACATTGAATACACCACTAGTTGATGATATCTCTTTTTTTAATCTATTCCAGTCATCAAACTCTTTCATTTTGGTGCCTCTTGATATTTATAATTTTAATGATTGTAGCATATTTGCATCACCTGTTTGACTCACTTCTGGATTTCAAATTTGGAAATTTACCAACCTTGAAATATGCATTCCCACTTTTGGAAAGTAAGAGTTATGTGCGTTAAAGTGGGTTAATATTTTGGGTGTTTTGGAAATTTAGTCTTTTTTGGTTGGAGTTACTTTTGGTAACGAAAATTGAAAATTGGTAGAAAAGATTGGTTTGGATTGTTTGAGTGAAAATAATGATTTTATTTTGTAGGTGGAGCGACCGAACTAGCACCAGTTCCACCGAGAGCTGACTTTAGAAGTCTTAAGGCTAGTAACTCTATGGATTGTATTATATCAAACAAATTAAATAAAGTCAAAAATTGAAAAAACCAAATCCACAGTTTCTTACCGATGTGAATTTAAACGAAGTTTCGGACAATCTAACTTCAAATGTTTTAACATGAAAATTGTACCAAATAAAGATAAGAAGTAGTGAAAGGCAAAATAAAATAGCTAGAATGAAGATTTATAATAAAAAAAGGTAGGAAGTGAGCCCACACGGCAATCACAACCTACCTTTTGAAGATGTGCAAGGAACACAAGTTCAACTTCAACCACATCTATTGATAGAATTGTACTAAATAAAAATAAAAATAGGCTATAACATCATCAGGTGAGAATTTAGATTTAATTGATGAAAAATATGAGGATTGAAATAAAAAAGGGAGTCTCTGCTAATAATAATAAAAATACTATTGCGACTCCTCTTGACAAAATTATACCAAATAAAGATAAAAAGTAGTGAAAGGCAAAATAAAATAACTAGAATGAAAATTATAATAAAAAAAGGTAAATCCGAGACCACAAGTCAATCGCGATTTACCTTTTTATTATAAAAAGCAGACCAAAAACTACTCCAAAATCTACGGTTGTGGACTGATGCTGATAAATCTCCCCAGCCTGAACGCCTAAAAACGGACTCCGATGGTTTTAAGGAAGTATTTTATCAAATATTACCTAATAGCTTTTATTCATCCCCATCATCCAATACCCCTGTCATCCAAATATTACCTGAGATATCCTCCCCCACAACTACATTATAATTATCGTTAATATTGTGTTTGGCAACAAAAATAGGAAACCTAAAATTTATTTCTGTTGTATTTAAAGCTTTGATAACAATCGCTTTCATAGGATTATTTAAGAGTGTAAAAT
>JAIFNA010000012.1 GCA_020048055.1 Arcobacter sp.
ATTTGCAGTTGTTGCGCAAGAGGTAAGAAACTTAGCAACTAGAAGTGCGGACGCCGCTAATGAAATCAAAAAACTTGTACAAAATGCAACACAAAAAGCTAATAGTGGAAAACAAATTGCTGATAGTATGATAAGTGGATACGCTACACTTAATGAAAATATAGACCAAACAATTAATCTTATCAAAGATGTTGAAATGGCAAGCAAAGAGCAACTTTTAGGTATAAATCAAATTAATGATGCGGTAGCTAGTTTAGATCAGCAAACACAAAGAAATGCAATGATAGCTTCTCAAACTCATGATATTGCTATTCAAACAGATACTATTGCTAAACTTGTTGTTTCAAATTCAAATGAAAAAGAGTTTGTCGGAAAACATACGGTGCATGCAAGATAAATTTGTAAGAATACAAAATAAACTCTCAATACAATAGCTACTTAATAAAGTAGCTATTCGCTTTTATAATTCTCTTTCGTATCACTAAAATCAATTTTTGTCCCCATCTCTTTGTATTTTTTGAAGTAAAATTCTACAAAGTTTTTTAGATTTTTATTGTTTGGTAAAAAATATTTCTCCTCTTTTTTGGCGAATTGATTTAACCAAAGTGTTGCATCTTTTTTTAGAAGATAGTGTTTTGCTAAAGATGAGTAAGTTGATATATACCACTCTTTTAGTTTTGCAATTTGTGGCTCATTTTTTGTGATATTTAATTTTTGACTCTCCTCATCAAAACTCAAAATCCCACTTTCAAAAAGTCCACTTAAGTGGATTAATCCTTCACAATAATATGGTTGAACCTCATCGACTCCCATCCAACCAATAAGCCCAACTGCTCTTTTTATCGTATCACTTATAACAAATCTTTCTAGCTCTTTTTCATCATTTGTAGTGTCCATAAAAAATGATACTAACCCGCCAGTTGTAGCTTTGAACTCCTCTATATTTTTGAAGTTTCCACTTTTGTTCATCACTGATTCACTCATCTCATCACACCATAAAATGTGTCCAAATTCATGACCGATAGTTGTGATGTCGTAAACTTTATGCCAATCTGCTGTATTTTTAAATAAAAAATTTCTCTCCGTTGTTAAAAATTCTTCTCCAAAAATATCATGTGATAGTTGTAAAAATGGTTTTGCTCTTGTTGTTTGAAGTATTTCATCGCTGAAAGCAAAGATTTTTTTACCCATCTCTTTTGAGATTTTTTCATCATTTGGAACTACTTGAGCTGAAAAAAGTCCGTTATACTCAGCTCCAAAAAATAGTGCAGGGCGACCGATATAGAGTTGAACTTTGTCTAAACTTTTTTGGCAAAATTCAAAAGTAGCCTTATGATTATTCTCTTTATCGATCTCTTGGTAGATTAAATTTGACATATTTTTTAGTTTTTTCGCCCTTTGATTTTCACTTTGATATGCTGGGTTTGTAAGGCGAATGTCCCATTCAAGGGCAACTGCTTTTCTATAATGGTCTTCATAATATTCTAAAGGATGTCCTATTTGAACAGGCGAGGTTATCTCCATCCAAGCCCTATCAACTTCACTCCAATAATGGACTAGTCTATCAGGACGCTTTTCACTAAAGGCTGTAATTAAACTTTGGATATATTTTATATATTCCCATTTTTGCCCAAAAATCTCATCATCAAGCTCAATTAAACTATCACTAAATTCTTCCAAGGCATCAACAACAGCTAAAACCTCTTTTTTAAATGCTTTAATATATGCTTCACTTTTATATTTACCCTCATCATCTTTAAGTAGTACACTATAACTTCTGTCGGCTACCATATCATCGTGTCCTAAATCAAAAAGATTATTTGCTTCAAGAAACTCCATCACCTTTTCATCACTACCATATTTAGATGCTAGCTCTTTATTTACACCATTTATGATTAGACTTGTCCAGCTACTTTGCCAAATACTCATCGCTAGCCCAGTTTGATAGACACCTTTAAAAACTTCTCTATAAAAAGGTGTTAAAAGATTTTCTTTGTGTATAAATTCGATTGTTTCTTTGTGGTATTCATTCCAAAATCTACTCACAAAAAGGTATGCCAATTCAACCAAGTCTATGATTTTTTCTTCACTAAAGTCTTGTTTTTTTAAAACCTGAACTAAGCTATCATCCCTTAAGCTTACAAGTCTTCCTACAAGAGCCACCCTTAGATCCTCTTTCATTTCTAACGATAGATATGATGCAAACTCATCTATTATTGATAGGTTTTCAAATTGGTTTGTTTCTAAAAATTCATAAAGTTTATTGACCTCATTTTTCTTGTTGCTTAAATAATCATACACCCTTTGCACATCATCTAAAAATTTGTTTTTCATATTTTAATTATCCTTTTGTTGTTTGTTTGAGTTTAGATATTTTGTGAAATCTTCAATATTTTCACTTTTTCCAAGTAGTACAACTATATCTCCAACATCTAACTTGTGGTTTATCCCCCTTGAAGCGAAGATAAATTCTTTTGTTATCTCTTTGTCGTTTACACCTAGTAAAATTAGTTGGTATTGCTCTAGCAAGTGAAGTTTTTTTGAATACAAGCCGTTAAGTGGACTATTGTTTTTTATCTCAATCTCTTTAATCTCAAGATTGTTTTCATGATGTAAAATTCCTTCAAGTAGGTTTGTTGAGATGGGTTTATTTATTTGTCTAAATAGTTTTAGTCCAGCTATTTCATGTGGATTTATTGTTGTTGAGGCACCTGCTAGTTTCAATTTTTTTGATTCGTTTTCATTGCTTGATAATGAGATTATTGATATATTTTGGTTTAAGTTTCTTCCACTGAGTGTTATAAAAAGATTTCTATTAAAATCATTGTGTAAACAATATAATGCTTTTAAGTTTGGATTTGAAATTCCAAGTGAGACAAACTCATCGTCATCGTAACATTCATTTGCAAACAATCTATCATTAAAATTGTCCTTGATTGCATAATTATAAACTTCACTGTTCGGTTCAATTATGATGAAATTAAAATTATCTTTGTTGAGTGAATGTGCTATCTCAGCAGCTAATTTGCTGTATCCATAAATTATAACTTCTGTATCGTGTGGAGTTATCAAACTATCCCCTTAATTTTATGTGGTGCTTGAAGATATAGTTTAAACTCATGTATAGTTTTTTCATAACCTATAACAATCAAAAAATCTTTCTCTTTTATGACTGTTTCATTTTTATTTGGATTAAAAATCAAATTATTTTTATCTTCATTGTGGCAAATTCCTATAAATGTGATATTAAACCTATCAAACAAAATATTATTTAATGTTTTCCCAATAAAATATGAATTTTTAAAAATCTCTATTTCGTTGATAATTGCACCTTTGTGGTCTGTTAAAATATCATCAATAGCCTCATAAGCAATAGGATTTTTTAAATACCCTAAAGCTACAAGTGAAGCTGAATCATTCAGCCTAATAATTTCGTTTGCACCTGCTATTAAAAGTTTATTTTTTGATTTTGTACTGTTGCATCTTGAGATTATTTCAATCTTTTTATTGATACTTCTGATTGATAAAATAACTGATAAATTTATGGTGTCATCGTTGTGTAGGATTACAATATTTGAGACATTATTCATTATTCCAATCTCTTCAAGTAGTTCTATATCAGATGAGTCACCTTTTAAAATTTCAATACCATCTTTTTCACCATCTTCACAAAGTTTACCATTTGATTCGATAACAACAGCTTTGTGACCATTTTTGACTAGATTTTGAACTAATATTTTTGAAGTTCTCCCATAACCACAAACCAAAGTGTATTGCTTATGTCTCCTTATTGTTGAGAGTGTTTTGTTTGTTTTGATATGTTCTAGTTTGTGTGTCATGGCACTTGTTACGATAGCTGTAAAAAATGCAGCAGCGGCAAGTCCAGCTATTATAAGTACATAAACCATAACTCTACCAATCTCTGTTTGTGGTGTGATATCGCCATAACCGATAGTTGCTAAAGTTACAAATGCCCAGTAGATAGCATCAAAATAAGTATTTATATTTTTATTTACACCATTTGATTCAAAAACATAAATCACAGTTGCAGCAAAAAATACAATTAAACAGTAGAGCGTAAAAAGTAGTGTGAGTTCAAGTTTTTTTTCAGCAAATACCCTAATAAATTGATTGATTGAGTTTGTATAAGTTAGGATTTTTAAAAGTCTTAAAAGGAGTAAAATCCGCAAAATCCTAAGAGGTCTAAATGTTGGTAAAATAGCTAGTAAATCAATAATTGAAGATGGTGAGAAAATAAACTCAAGTTTCTTTTTTAAAATCGTCTTCAGGCTATCTTTAAAGTTATAGTCCATATTTAAGTACTGTGAAGCTTCAAAATCTTTTATTATTTGTGTATGTGATGAGAAGCTTAGAGTGTATCTTCCAAGCCACTCTAGGATAAAAATAGCAACCGCAAAGTATTCATAATAAACAATTTCTATTGGAACTTCATGTTTAACTTCATATATCAGTATCCCAACAGTTGAAAATACTAGAAAAATCATAAAAAAATCAAAAATCTTTTTTTGTTTTGAATGGTGATTTACTAGTATATTTTCTAAAAATCTTATAAATGTAAAGTGAGTTTTTGAGCTTTCTGTTTTATAAGCTAACTTAACAAAAAAATCACCCATTTATATATTGTGTGTGATCTCTTTTGAGAGCAAATTCTTCATTGACAAATAACTATTTAAAGCACTTATGTAAGCACTGGCACTTGCAAGCATAGTATCAATGCTCAGTCCATGTCCTATCATTGGGGGATTATCATTACTAAATGTTACACTACAAGTTACTTTTGCTAAAGCATCTTGCCCTTCACTTACCGCTTTCACTTTATAATCATTTAGCTTTCCATCATATCCTGTGATTCTGTCTATTGTTTTAAATATAGCATCAATCGTACCATCTCCAATTGCAGCATCGGTGTATTCTTTCCCTTCAAATCTAATACAAACAGCAGAACTAGGAACACCAGCAGAACAACTTGAAATTTGTAAAGAAACTAACTCGTAAGTTACATTTGTAGCTAATTTTTCATTTGTAATAATCATCCTGATATCATCATCTGTAATATCTTTTTTCTTATCACAAATCGCTTTGAAGCTTTCAAATGCTTTATTGATTTCAATATCACTTAAATTATCAATTGACATCAAAGATAATTTATCCTTAAACGCCGCACGACCTGAATGTTTCCCTAAAACAATTGAGTTATTTTTTTCAATTCCTATATCTTCTGGTTTCATAATCTCATAAGTTTCACTACATTTTAAAACACCATCTTGATGGATTCCACTTTCGTGAGAGAAAGCATTTTTCCCAACGATTGCTTTGTTTGGTTGAGGCTCAATCCCTGTGATTGTTGCAACTAATTTACTAGCTTTCATAATCTCTTTTGTGTTGATATTTGTATCAAATCCGCCAAACATATCTTTTCGTGTTTTTAAAATCATCACAATCTCTTCCATGGCAGCATTTCCAGCCCTCTCACCTAAGCCATTGATTGTACATTCAACTTGTCTGGCACCCGCACTAATTCCAGCTAATGTATTAGCAACAGCTAAACCTAAATCGTTGTGGTTGTGTAATGAGATAATTGCTCTATCGTTTATGTGTTTGTGTAAAGTTTTTACCATCTCGAAAATCTCATTTGGTAATCTATATCCAACAGTATCAGGTAAATTTATAGTTCTTGCCCCTGCTTCAATTACAGCGTCAATGATTTCTTTCATAAATGAAATTTCACTTCTTCCAGCATCCTCTAAGCTAAATTCAACATCATCAACAAATGTTTTTGCGTAAGTTACAGCATTTATTGCCCTTTTTATAACTTCATCCGGAGTCATTTTTAATTTATGCTCCATATGAATTGGACTAGTTGCAATAAAAGTGTGGATTCTATTCATTTTTGCTTTTTCTACTGCCAAACCTGCTTGTTTTATATCGTTATCTAAAGCTCTTGCTAAAGAGCAAATTCGGCTATTTTGTATTGTTTGAGCTATTTGAGAAATTGCATCAAAATCCCCAGGACTAGCCGCTGCGAATCCAGCTTCAATTACATCAACTCTTAATCTTTCTAATTGTTCTGCGATTTGAATCTTTTCGCTTGTATTCATTGAAGCCCCTGGGCTTTGTTCACCATCTCTTAATGTTGTATCAAAAATTATTATTTTTTTATCATTTGTTATTATATTTGACATCTATATTCCTTTAAAATGTCCCATTTTACAGGGACTAACTTGTGTTATTGTAGTAAAAAAAACGGAAAACTTGACTGAAATAGTCTTATTTGAGTGTGAGAAGGAGGAGCAGATTTTTATTTTCTATTGTATTTTTGTTGTTTTTCTGTTTAAAAGAAAATTGTTTCATTTGTTGCTCCTTTTTAGTGTTTGATTTTATGGAGAAACTTTATCTAATGGAACTTAAAAAAACATAAGAATTAAAATAGCGTTCAAGAAATCAAAAGCTTCAAATGCTTAATTGTAAATAATCTAAGATTATCACTTTTTAACTCTTTTAGTTCATTTGAATATCCACTTTTTGAAAATAAGAAAAATATATCAGGTTTAATCCCTGCTGCGTAACAATCTTGAGTTAGCTTTGTTAACTCATTTTTTTTGATTTTACTATTTGTAAATTTGCAATTCCCAACCATAATTTTATTGCTAGAAGTTAGTGCTACTAAATCAAGTTCGATTTTTTCATCCCAATATTTACCAATTTGTTTGATTTTATCTCCAGTTGTTTCATCTCCATATTGTTTTAATAAAAATGATAATGCAAGTTCTTCAAAAACAAAATCACTAAATTCTCCTATTTTATTTTCAAATTTTGTGTGAAATTCTTTAAAATCTCCATCTTTTATCCCTTTGTAAATAGGGGAAACAAACGCAAACCAAAATCGCAAAAATGGTGTTGGGAAAAATAATTTTTTAGCAACTTTACTTTCATTTCTTTTTCCAACAATAAAAAACTGAGATGATTCAGATTCAATAATGCCTCTTTCAAGTAGGTTTTCAACACATTTCATCCCCTCTTCAAAACTAACATGAGCTCTTTTAAATGCAGTTGTTGTTTTTCTATCACCAAGTGCAATTCCCGATAAAATAGCGTGTTCAACACTATATCCACCACTTAAATAATGGACTTCGTTTCTTAATTTTGTGTAATCTTTTAAGATATGCTTCTCTATAAGTTCACTAATTGGTAGAGTGATATCAATTTTAATATCAAGCCCACCAAAAATTGTAAAATATTTAATAGCAACTTCCATGTCGCTAATGTTGTTTGTTGTACAAAATGAGCTAAAAAGTTCTTTTGTTGATTTGTCTAATAAAATAATTTTTAATCCTTTATTTTTCTACTCTTTAAAGTTGTTCATTTGAAGTTGCTTCAATTGAGGCATCATCTGTTGTTTCTGTATCGTTTGTATCTGCTACTTTTGGTTTTGATGCTGGGAGATCAAAGTATTTTTTTGTATCAGGATAAACTTGAATCCAGTTTTTGTAAAAATATCCAACAACAGGAGCTGCACCTCTCCCTCCTGTTTCACTTACTCTCATTGGTTTGTTATCATCATTTCCATACCAAACAACAGTTTGAATAGTAGGTGAATAAGCACAAAACCATGCGTCCATATTGTTATTTGTTGTACCTGTTTTACCAGCTAACTCTATTCCGCTAACCGCTGCTAGTGAACCAGTACCATATCTTACCGCATCTCTTAAGATTGAAGTCATTTTTAGTGCTTGGTCGGCTGAGGTGATATATTGCTCCCTTGGTACTGTTTGTGAAATAATTTTTGAATTTTTCTCAATTCTCTCAACAAAATAAGGGATAACTTTTACCCCTTTGTTTGAAAATATTGTGTACATCTCACTAAGTTTTAAAGGTGTAACACCAAAACTTCCAAGTGTAATTGACAAATCGTAAGGCATTTTTGAAAATCCATATTTTAAAAGATTTTTATAGACAACATCAAGTCCAATTTCACCAACAAGATTGATAGTTGCTAAGTTGCTTGAATGAATAAGAGCGTCTCTTAAAGTTATCATCCCTTTGTATTCATTTTTGTAATTTCTAGGTTTCCATTGCTTTGTTTCATTTTTTTCATTTTGATACTCAAAAGTTGTTTCAACATCGGCAACTAAAGTTTGAGAAGTGTATCCAGCTTCAATAGCACTTTGGTAGATAAATGGCTTAACTGAACTTCCTGGTTGTCTTACACTTTCAATAGCTCGGTTAAATGATGATTTTGCATAATTAACACCTCCAGCCATAGCCATAATTCCACCAGTTGCATTGTCTAAAACAACAATTGCCCCATTTAGTGTTTGAGATGTGCTTTTGTTTGTATCAAGTCTTTGATCTCTACCTCTTATGCTGTCATATCCAAATTTTAATGCTTCATCAGCTATTTTTTGGGCACCCAAATCAAGTGCTAATTTGATTTTATACCCACCATGTCTTATATCTGGATATTTCGCTTCAAGCTCTTTCATAACAGCTTCAACAACATAAGGGGCTCTATTTTGAGTGATTGAATCGTTATAAACAATAGGGACAAAATTTATAGCTTGATTGTATTGCTCTTCATTTATCCACCCTAATGTTTTCAGTCTTGTGATTACCTGATTTCCACGACTAAGTGAAAATTTGAGATTTTTTGTTGGGTCGTAAAAACTAGGTGCTTTTGGTAAACCAACAAGCATAGCTATCTCTTTTAAGTTTAGTTGACTTAGTTCTTTGTGAAAATATCCAAGTGAAGCAGTTCTTATACCATAGTAGTTGTGCCCGAAATATACTTGATTTAAGTATCTTTCAAGAATCTCCTCTTTAGAGAGTAAAGACTCAATTCTAAAAGCCAAAATAACCTCTTTTAGTTTTCTTGTAAATTTTTTCTCTCTTGTTAGAAGCATTGTTTTTACAAGTTGTTGCGTTAGCGTACTAGCACCCTCAACAAGCCCCATATGTTGAATATCTTTAATAATAGCTCTATTAATAGCTTCAATATTTATCCCGCCATGCTCAAAAAAGTCTGTATCTTCAACTGCTACAATTGATTCAATAACTTGAGCTGGAATAGTTTTAAATGGTGCATAAAAACGATGTTCTTTATCAAATACATTTGCAATTAACCTATCGTTTCTATCGTATAATTGCGTGGTTAATTCTGGTGTGTAATCAACAACTTTGTTTACATCAATTCTTATTTGATTTAAAACGTAAAGTACCCACATTAAAAAAATAGCAGCAAGTACCATTCCAATTGTTGTTAACTTATTTTTTATTTTTTCTATCATTAATTTCTAAACTCCCTGTTTGTAAAATTTGCTTCTATTAATTTTTTGGTATAGCTATTTTTTGGATTTTCTAAAATCTCTTTTGTTTTCCCATCTTCACAAATATTTCCATTTTGCAAGATGAGTATATCTTCACACAGCTCTTTTACTGAATTTATATCATGTGTTACAAATAATATTTTAAAACCCAAACTTTCTTGTAGAGATTTTAAAAGATCCAAAATTACTTTTTTAGTTTTTGTATCAAGTGCTGTTGTTGGTTCATCAAGCAATACAATTTTTGGATTATTTTCCAGCGAAATCGCAATTACAACCCTTTGAAGTTGTCCTCCACTTAACTCCATTGGGAATTTTTCCAATGTATTTATATCAAGTCCAACAAGATTAAGTAGCTCAATTTGTCTCCAGTGCGGAGTATTAAATTGGTGTTTTATTTTGGTTAATGGCGATAAAGAGGTAAATGGGTTTTGCGGAACATAGCCGATATTTTTTTTCTCTTTGATATCAAAGTTTGTTTCATACTTTATCTCTAAAGTCAAGTTTGATGGGAGCATTCCGAGTATCGCCTTTAAACTTAGTGATTTTCCACTACCGCTCTCACCAATGAGCGCTAGCGAACTATGTATGTCAAATGAAATATCAACCAAAATATCGTTTTGATTTTTGATTTTTAGTGTTTTTATTTTCAAACTATTGTTTCCCATTAAAAAAGTGGTTCATCCATCTCTTTTGGAATTTCTAATCCCATAAGTTTTAAAACAGTTGGGGCTATATTATTTAAACCACCATTTTTGATAGTCGTTACATTTGGAGCAATTACAAAACAAAATACATCACCAATAGTGTGATTTGTAAGGGTGTTTCCCTCATCGTCTCTCATCATTTCACAATTTCCATGATCACTTGTAATTACAATATTGTAATCGTGTTCTTTTGCTTTTTTTATTATTAGTCCCAATTCGTAATCAACCGCTTCAACAGCTTTGATTCCAGCTTCGTAAACTCCAGTATGACCAACCATATCACCATTTGCAAAATTTACAACTATAAAATCTTCACCTTTTTCTATCCCATCACGGACAACTTCACCAACTTTGGGAGCTGACATTTCAGGTTGTAAATCATAAGTAGCTATTTTTGGACTAGGGATAACTGTTCTTGTTTCACCTTGAAGCATATCTTCTGATCCACCATTAAAAAAGAAAGTTACATGTGCATACTTTTCTGTTTCTGCTGTGTGGAGTTGAGTAAAGCCATTTTTGGAGATCACTTCACTAAGTGTATTTATAGGGTTTTCTTTTGGAAACATCACTGGCAAATGAAGGTTTTTGTCATACTCTGTAAGTGTTGCTATATTTATTTGTAAATTTTTTATTGGAAACTCCTTAAAAGTTTGTGTTCCAAATACAGTTGAAATCTCTCTAGCACGGTCACTTCTATAATTTGCAATAATCAATCCGTCTCCATTTTGAATTCCACTAAAAGTGCCAAATCTAGCAGGAGTTATAAACTCATCTAAAATATCTTTTTCATATTGTTTTTCAATATATTCAAGTGGTGAAGATTTTTCATTTGTGATATGTTCATTTGTCATAACATCGTAAGTTAGCTTTATTCTATCCCAATTGTTATCTCTATCCATCGCATAGTATCTTCCACTAATTGTACCAATAGATATTTTTTCATCACAAATTTCTAAAATGAGGTTTAAGTATTTTTTAGCACTTTTTGGTGATACATCTCTACCATCGGTTATAAGATGTAAAATAACATTACCAGTGCTTTTTGTAGCTGATATTTTCGCTAAAGCTATAATATGTTCAATTTGAGCATGAACTCCACCATCACTCATAAGTCCTAAAATGTGAGTATTATTTGAATTTTTGATAGTTTCATTTAAGACTATGTTGTTTTTAAGGGTATCGTTTTTGATTTCAAGGTTTACCTTTACTAGGTCTTGATACAGTATTCTGCCACTTCCAATACTCATATGTCCAACCTCGCTATTGCCCATTTGCCCATCTGGAAGCCCTACAAATTCACCATAAGTTTTAATTAAACTATTTGGTATATTTTCAAACAGCCAATCGTAAGTTGGCTTATTGGCATTACAAAAAGCATTGAAATTTGATGATGGATTATCGCCTATCCCATCAGTTATTACAAGTATTGTTTTATGAGACATTTTAAACCTTTTTGAATAATCTTTTTGTATAATTAGCTCTCATTTTACAATAAAGAGGCTTTATAAATTGTTTTACTGGTTTTACAAAAATTTAGATGTTAATATCTTACAATACACAACTGTTCGTGCAGGATTTGCCTTTTTTATAGGCTTTTTATTTACTATCTATTTTATGCCAAAATTTATCAAATGGGCAAAAAAAAGAAAAGCAAGTCAGCCGATTTATGAATACGCTCCTGAAACTCACAGGGTAAAAGTTGGTACACCAACAATGGGTGGAGTTGTTTTTGTAGCCGGTACATTATTAGCAACACTACTTAGTGCAAAACTAAATAATCCTTATGTTGTTGGTGCTATTTTGGCTATCGGAGCATTTTGTGCAATTGGTATCAAGGATGATATCGCAAAAATAACTGCAAATAAAAATGACTCAGGACTTACACCAAAAGGGAAAATGATTTTGCAAGTTATTTCATCATTTGCTGTTGTTGGAGTCCTTTTTTATGCTAATCATTCAACAACATTATTTTTACCATTTTATAAAATGCCAGTTTTTGATATGGGATTTTATGCGATAATTTTTTGGGTTTTAGTTATGGTTGCAACTACAAATGCGGTTAATTTAACCGATGGACTTGATGGATTAGCAACAGTTCCTTCGATAATTGCTTTTTTTACACTTTCTGTTATTGTTTATGTTACCGGGCATCTTGTTTTTAGTAACTATCTTCTGATGCCACATATTGATACCGTTGGTGAATTATCTGTTGTTGGGGCAGCATTTATTGGAAGTTTAATCGCTTTTTTATGGTTTAACTCACACCCTGCGCAAGTTTTTATGGGAGATAGCGGAAGTTTGGCAATGGGTGGATTTATGGGGTATTTGGCAATTGTTGGGAAAAGTGAAGTGTTACTTATATTGATTGGATTGATTTTTGTCATTGAAGCATTTTCTGTAATTTTACAAGTTGGAAGTTACAAATATAGACAAAAGAGGGTGTTTTTAATGGCGCCAATCCACCACCATTTTGAGAAAAAAGGTTGGCATGAAAATAAGATAATTATCAGATTTTGGATAATCGCATTTATGGCGAATCTCCTTGCAATCTTGAGTTTAAAAATCAGATAAACAAAGGAGACTTGTGAGAATACTTGGAAAAGGGAAAACAGCTCTAGCTATAAAAGATGTTTTTAGTGATGCTTTACTTTATGATGACAATGACTGTGAAAGTTTTGACTTTGATAGCGATGAACTTACAGTTGTAAGTCCAGGGATTCCTCCATACAATTTGTTGGTGCAAAATAGTAAAAATTTAATTAGTGAGTATGATTTGCTTTGCAAAGATGCTCCTTATACTATTTGGATAAGTGGTACAAATGGAAAAACAACAACAACTGCAATGATGGAGCATATTTTAAAATACAAAAATGCAATAAGCGGTGGAAATATTGGTGTGCCACTTGCTAAAATGGATAAAACAAAAAGTATCTGGATACTTGAAACATCATCATTTACGATTCACTATACAAAATATGCAAAACCAAATATTTATGTTTTGTTGCCAATAACTGAGGATCATACAAGTTGGCATGGAAGTTTTGCGGAGTACGAAAATAGCAAATTAAAAGCTATGGATAATCTAAAAGAGGGTGAAGTTGCCATTATCCCTGCAAAATACAAAGATTATCCAACAAATGGCTTTAAAATTTGTTATGAAAATTCACAAGATTTAGCAAAACATTTTGGGATTGATACTTCAAAAATTGTATTCAAAGAGCCATTTTTGATGGATGCATTACTTGCTATGGCAGTTGATAAAATCCTTTTTGATAATATAGACTATGAAAAAATAAATAGCTTTATCCAAGACCCACATAAAATGGAGGAGTTTAGAGATAAAGAAAATCGACTTTGGGTTGATGATAGTAAAGCAACAAATTTTGATGCAACACTTCAAGCAATCAATAGATACAAAGATGAAAAAATCCATATTATTTTAGGTGGGGATGATAAGGGTGTTGATCTTAGCCCACTTTTTAGTGAGTTTTATAAATACAATCTTGAGATATATTCAATTGGTACGAATTGTGAGAAACTTAGTGAATTATCTTTGGAGTACAAAAATATTTGCCATAAATGTTATACGCTTGATAAGGCTGTTGAAAATATAAAAAGTAATATGAGGGGTAAAAATGAAGTTGCACTTTTATCACCAGCTGCTGCTTCGCTTGATCAATTTTCATCATACAAAGAGAGAGGGGAGAAATTTAAAGAGTTTGTTTTAAAAAACTAACTCCTTTTGATTTTTTCTTTTTTAAACTGCACTATTTCCACAATACCCACATTTTTTTGCTGCTAACGGTATCTCCATAGCACAATCCTCACAAATTTTTGTAGTTGGTTCAATTTGGGCTACAACTTCCTCTTTTTTTAGTTTGTTGTAAGATTTTATAAACATAAACATCACAAAACCTAAAATAATAAACGAAATAGTATCATTAACGAACAATCCAAGTTTAATAGCAGGTGCTCCAGCTTTTGTAAGCTCACTAAGTGTCGCATAACTATTTCCATCAAGTGCAATAAAAAGTTGTGAAAAATCAACTCCACCCATCAATAAACCAACAGGGGGCATAATTACATTTTCAACCAATGACTTTACAACTGTTGCAAACGCTGCACCAAAAATAAAACCAACTGCCATATCAACTACATTTCCTTTTATAAGAAAATCTCTAAACTCTTTTAACATCTAAACTCCTTTTCTATTTTAAAAGAAATTATCTTAGTTGATTTTCTCTTGAAATATACTAAAAGTGTAATGTGAATTAAAAAATCAATTATTTTTTGCGACACTTTTATGTTGTTTGAGCCCTTCTTAGCTCCTCAAATTTCTCTTTTGTAGCTTCTAGGGTCAAAGTTACCAGATTGTCAAAATTTTTATTGATGATTTTTATTTTGTGTTGATTTAGAAGGTATTCAAGTTTTGATAAATCCCCGTAAGTTGTCGTTGTCGTTATCATTTCTAGTTTTTCATAGATGGTAAATTCACTTACACTTATTACTGAATTTACAGAGTCGCTATAAGCCTTTACGAGTCCACCAGTTCCAAGCATCGTTCCGCCAAAATATCTAACAATAACAACCCCACTATTGATTATTTCGGCTCCACTTAAAACTTTTAGAGTTGGTCGTCCACTTGTCCCTTTGGGTTCACCATCATCACTAGAGTTTTCTACAATTTGTCCAAATTTATTTAGGTATCGGTAGGCATAAACAAAATGTCTAGCTTTTGGATGTTCTTCTTTAAGTCTTGCTATCATAGAAATAAACTCATCATAAGGGCAAAGATGTGCTATGAATTTTGACTTTTTCACTTCAATTGTTGAGCTAACCTCTTTTTCTATAAACTTCAACTATAATTCCCCTTATGAGATTAGATATACACTTAACCAACCATCCCCAAATCCAAAGTCGCTCAAAAGCAAGTGAGCTTATTAGAAATAAAAAAATAAAAGTTGATGGTGTAATTGTAACCAAAACATCGTTTAACTATGAAGATGGTATGGAGATTGAGATTTTACAAGATGAATTTTTTGTTAGTCGTGCTGCATATAAACTTAAATATTTTTTATTTGAAATTGATGTAGAACTTAACGGGAAAAATGCACTTGATATAGGAAGTAGTACAGGTGGATTTACACAAATACTTTTAAAAAATGATATTTCGTCTGTTGTTTGTGTCGATGTTGGGACAAACCAACTTCACGAAACAATAAGAGATGACAAAAGAATAACTGTTTTTGAACAAACTGATATAAGAAATTTTAAACCAAATACAACTTACGATGTGGTTACTTGTGATGTTTCATTTATTAGTATTTTAAATATCTTAGAAGATATAGCTACCTTGGCAAAAAAAGATGTGATAATACTTTTCAAACCACAATATGAAGTAGGACAAAGTGTTAAACGAAATAGCAATGGTGTAGTCCAAGACCCACTAGCAATTCGTGTTGCAAGAGATAGATTTATAAGTGAGGCTTTTAAATTAGGGCTTAATTTGGTTCATTCAAGTCTTAGTAAAGTAGCTGGTAAAGAGGGTAATATTGAAGAGTTGTTTTACTTTAAAAAGTAATATTACAAGTATCGCAATCGGTGGTTTTGATGGTATGCATATCGCCCATCAAGAACTTTTTAAAAGGCTTGATAGTAATGGTGGAATAGTTGTAATTGAGACAGGTTATGCAAATCTTACCCCTAAAACTTATAGAGCAATATATACAACTTTTCCACTTTTTTATTATCCACTTGATTCAATCAAACACCTTTCCCCAAAACAATTTGTGATACTTTTAAAAGAAGAATTTCCAAATTTAAAAAAAATAGTTGTTGGATTTGATTTTAAATTTGGCGTCAATGCTAGTGGTTCAATAGAGTTTTTGACTTCATTTTTTGATGGTGATGTTGAAGTTGTAAGTGAGTTTTTTTGTGATGACACAGCAGTGCATAGTAGGATTATAAGGGATTTTATAAGTACAAACAATATCAAAAAAGCAAACCAATTTTTAGGTAAAAGCTACACAATAAGAGGAGACGTCATCACTGGACAAGGGATAGGGAAAAAACAATTTGTCCCAACTATAAATATCGAATGTGAAAATTTTTTACTTCCAAGTGACGGTATTTATGCAACTTACTCAATCTTAAATGGGAAAAAATATGAAAGTGTAAGTTTTTTGGGACATAGAGTTTCAACTGATGGAAAATTTGCAATAGAAACCCATTTGATTGGGAAAGATATAAGTGAGCTACCAAATAAAATCGATATTGAATTTATAGATAAAATAAGGGAAAATAAAAAATATGATGACGTTACTGAACTTAAAAATCAGATATTAGCTGATATTGAAGTTGCTAAAGAGATTTTGGGATTTTAACTTCCTTAAACACTCATCGCGGATGACTTTGTAGTATGGTTTTTAGTTACTTATTGGTAAGCAATAGCTCGACAATGTAAGGAAAAGTCACCTCTTTTTCAGGTATTATGTTTTTATTAAATTACATATCTATCGAAAATCATTTTATTTTGATAGAAAAATGATTCGTTATATGAGATATAAAAAATACACAATAATTTATGAAATAAATCTTGAAAAGAACACAATAGATATCTTAAATATATTTAAAAAATAAGCCAAAATGATTAGCAAAAACACTCAAATATTTCAAACCATAATCAAAAGCCCAACAGGAGATCTTCTGGCACAAGCTACCAGTGAAGCGCTTTTTTCCATTGCATTTCTTGATGAGACTTCACAAATAATTGGCAATGAAAACGATATTTTACAAGAGACAAAAAAGCAACTCGATGGTTACTTTTTTGGGTTAAGAACAAAGTTTGATTTACCAATCTATCTTGTTGGTACACCTTTTCAAAAGAGTGTTTGGGAAACTTTGAGTGATATAAAATTTGGAACAACAATCTCCTATAAAGAGGAAGCAAAACTTTTAAAAAATCCAAAAGCTTACAGAGCAGTAGCAAATGCAAATGGTAAAAATCCAATCCCCATAATAATACCATGCCACCGTGTTATAGCAAGTGATGGGAAAATTGGTGGATATAGCGGTGGGATTTGGAGAAAAGAGTTTTTGCTTCGGCTAGAAAATAGTAAACACATAAAATAATCAAATAAAATTTTATTTGTCAAGCGATAAGCCTTTTTTGGGTATAATCTAACCTATTTTAGAAACTAAAATTAAGGATAAAATTTGAATGAATATTACTATGAACTTAAAATAACACCAAATAAATATTATGAATTGTATTTAGATTTGATTATGAGCCTTAGTGAAGATGCCATAGAGGAGCTTGATGAGACTATCATAATAAGAAGCGAAGATGAACTTGATGATGTTCTTCTTGGTGTAAACTACTTCACAAATGAACTCCAAACTACACTTGATAGTGAGATTGTTTGTCTTACTTCTTTGGAAAAAATAGAAAACCAAAATTGGATTCAAAAATACAAAGATAGTATTGAACCTGTTGTTTGCGGTAAATTTTATATCCATCCTAGTTGGTATGAGCCAAAAATTGATAAAGTAAATATCTTAATCGACCCAGCTTTGGCATTTGGAAGTGGACATCACGAAACTACAAGTAGTTGCCTTGATGCTATAAGCTCTTATGTAGAAAGTGGAGATAGCTTAATTGATGTTGGTGCAGGAAGTGGTATATTATCTATCGCTGCGTCTAAACTTGGTGCGATTTGTGATTTGTGTGACACCGACCCACAAGCTACTGAAAATGCAATTATAAATTTCACTTCAAATGGAGTGATACCAAATAAAGTTTGGACGGGAAGTGCTACACAATCGAGCCAAAAGTACGATTTTGTAGTTGCAAATATAGTCGCAGATGTCCTTATAATGATAAACAGAGACTTAAAAAAAGTTTTAAAAGATAACGGTACACTTATACTTTCAGGGATACTTGAAAACTATGAAGATAAGGTTCTCAAAAAATTTGAAGAATTTGAAATTTTAGAAAAAATAGCAAAAAATGAGTGGCGAACACTTATTTTAAGAAGGAAAAAATAATGGCTAACAATCAAGGCAACAACAATAATAACAATAATAACAATAGCAATAATAATCCAAACAATGATGATAAGGGATTTTTTAACAATCCAATTTTAATGTTTGTTGTATTTTCTATTGTATCGATTATGGTGTTTAAAACACTCTTTCCGCAAGATGATATGAATGCAAATGCAAGTGGTGGAACTTATGGGCAACAAACAAAAAGTATCTCATATTCTGACCTTAAAACACTTATAAACAACGGCAGTATTCAATATGTAGATATTGGGCAAACTACGATTAAAGCGATGGGTAAACCTGTAAATGGTGAACAAACTAGTTATAAAGTAAGACGAGTTGTGCCTGATGAAACATTAATTAAAACACTTGAAGAGAAAAAAATAGCTTATGGTGCATTTAGTGAAGAGAATATTTTAAGTGATATGCTTTTTGGTTGGGTTTTGCCAATTTTGATATTTTTCCTAATTTGGTCATTTTTGGCTAAAAGGATGGCTAAGTCAATGGGTGGTGGAATCCTTGGAATGGGCGGTTCTAAAAAGATGATAAATAGTGAAAAGCCAAATGTTAAATTTGAAGATATGGCTGGAAATAAAGAGGCAAAAGAGGAAGTTAAAGAGATTGTTGATTTCTTAAAAAATCCAGATCGTTATGTAAGTTTGGGTGCGCAAATTCCAAAAGGTGTACTACTTGTGGGACCTCCTGGTACAGGTAAAACACTTTTGGCAAAAGCAGTTGCAGGTGAAGCTGATGTTGAATTTTTAAGTGTTACGGGATCTAGTTTTATTGAGATGTTTGTTGGGGTTGGTGCTAGTCGTGTTAGAGACCTTTTTGATCAGGCTAAAAAAGTAGCACCTGCAATTATTTTTATAGATGAGATTGATGCGATTGGAAAAAGTCGAGCGAGTGGTGGTATTGGTGGAAATGATGAGAGGGAGCAAACTTTAAATCAACTTCTAGCTGAGATGGATGGATTTAATAGTGCAGGTGCACCTGTAATTGTTTTGGCAGCTACAAATAGACCAGAGATTTTAGACCCTGCATTACTGAGACCAGGTAGATTTGATAGACAAGTTTTGGTTGATAAGCCAGACCTTGAGGGGAGAATAGAGATACTTAATGTTCATATCAAAGGTGTTAAAGTTGGGGCTAATGTAGATCTAAGAGAGATTGCTGTTATGACTGCTGGTTTAGCAGGTGCTGATTTAGCAAATATCATAAATGAAGCTGCACTTCTAGCTGGAAGGGGTGATAAACTTGAAGTTTCACCATCACATTTTAAAGAGGCAGTTGAGCGACAAATTGCTGGACTTGAAAAGAAAAGCAGAAGAATATCTCCAAAAGAGAGGGAGATTGTTGCTTATCATGAGAGTGGACATGCTGTTATGGCTGAGGTTACTAAGGGTGCCAAAAAAGTAAATAAAGTATCAATTGTTCCAAGAGGTTTGGCAGCTCTGGGATACACTTTAAATACACCACAAGAGAATAAATACCTTATGCAAAAACACGAACTTATAGCTGAAGTTGATGTTCTTTTAGGAGGTAGGGCAGCTGAACAAGTATTTATAGGTGAAATAAGTACTGGTGCAGGGAATGATCTTGAAAGGGCAACTGAGATAATTAAAGCGATGGCTAGTGTTTACGGTATGAGTGAAGTTGCTGGGCTTATGGTTTTATCTCGTCAAACAAACCAATTTTTGGGTGGTGGACAAACAAGTAAAGATTATAGTGATAAGTTGGCTGAAAATCTTGATGAACATATAAAAAATACCTTAAATGAAAGATATGCTCATGTTGTTGCAACACTTGAAGATTACAGAGAAGCTATGGAAGTTATGACAAAAGAGTTGCTTGATATTGAAGTTATAAGTGGTGCAAGAGTACAAGAGATAATAAAAGCAAGCGGAAAAGATATTTATGAAGGTGGAGATTTACATCAAGATGCAACAGTATAATTACACACAATATATTTTAAAAGAGGGCTATACAAATATTTTAACAGCTTTTGGAATCTCTATTTTGCTTTTGATTATAGGGTTTTCATTTTTTGCTAAAATTGGTTTTTTAGTAACTTTAACACTCCTTTGGATTTATAGAAATGACCTTTCGAAAGTACATAATCCACAAAATTTAGAAAACACAATCTATTCACCAATTGATGGTGTTATCTCTGGAGTTGACTTTATAGATGGTGTAAAAAAAGTTTATATCGATGTTGGATTGTGTGAAAATCATATTTTAAGAGCACCAATAAATGGAATTTTTGAGGTTCACTCACTAAAAAATGGCTTAAATCTTTCGAGTTGGACATTTAAAAGTAAATCACTTAACAATCAAGCAGTTATCACATTTGATGATAAAAATGGTGAAACTACAAAGATGACGGCAATTGGTGGTATTTGTGCTACAAAAATATCACTTGATAATATAGGAAATGAGGTAAATACAAGTGATAAAATCGGTGTATTTACTCAAGGTACAGTTATTTTAGATTTGCCAAAAACTTATGAGCTAAAAGTAAAAATTGGCGAAAAATTAAATAGTGGAGTTTCTGTAATAGCAGGAAAAGTTGAGCCTGTAAGTGAATAATTTTACAACACTAAAAAACTTACAACCAGAACTTTTGGAGCAAATTTTAAAATTTGGTTTTCCTTCCATGAGTGAAATACAAGAGAAATCACTTCCATATTCTCTAAATGGTGAAGATGTGATAGCAAAAGCAAAAACAGGAAGTGGAAAAACTTTAGCTTTTGGGATACCAATTTTAAATAAATTAAATATCCCAAATTTTGCTATTCAAACTATGATATTAGCTCCAACAAGAGAGTTAGCAAATCAAATAAGTGAAGAGTTAAAGCAACTAGCAAAATTTAAACACAATATAAAAATTCTTACACTTTGTGGTGGCGTACCATATGGTCCTCAAGTTCATTCACTAAGCCATAAAGCTCATATTATTGTAGGGACTCCTGGGAGAATTTTAAAGCACCTAAAAGAGGATAATTTTTCCCCAAATCAAATCAACACTTTGGTTCTTGATGAAGCTGACAGAATGCTTGATATGGGTTTTTCTGATGATATCAACACTATTATTGATTATCTTCCAAAAAATAGACAAACGATGTTATTTTCTGCAACTTATCCACAAAATATAGAAAAATTATCAAAAAATATCCTAAAAAATCCTGTAAATATTGAGGTTGAAGCTGTTCATCAAGAGGATAAAATCTCACAAGTTTTTTATAAAAGTGAGCTTGAAAATAAAAAAAATGATATTTTAAAAATATTAGATTTTTATCAACCAGCTTCAGCGATAATTTTTTGCAATATGAAAATCGATTGTGATAATTTAGCAAATGAATTAGAAAGAGATGATATTTTTTCACTTGTTTTGCATAGTGATTTGGAGCAAAAAGAAAGAGATGAAACAATCACACTTTTTGGAAATAAAAGTTATAAAATTTTAATAGCAACAGATGTAGCTTCAAGGGGACTTGATATTGATGATGTTGAGCTTGTTATAAATTACTCTTTACCAAAAGATTTGGAAGTTTACACCCATAGAATAGGGAGAACAGCAAGGGCAGGGAAAACAGGACACGCTGTATCTTTGGTTGAATCATATGATATTGGGGTATTTGATGATTTAAATGAAGAGAATAATTTGAAGTTAGAAACTTTGGATTTTAAGATAACTTCACAATATGATGATAATCCACTTTTTAAATCAATTTTTATCAATGGTGGCAAAAAACAAAAACTAAGTCGTGGTGATATTTTGGGAGCTTTAACTGCAGGACTTGGATTTTTAAAATCTCAAATAGGGAAAATAGACATCAAAGATAATTGCTCCTATGTAGCGCTTGACCCTAAGATAGCCAAAAAGGTAAGAGACGCCCTTGAGATAAATAAGATAAAAGGGCGACTTTATAGGGTTTATTTGAAGTAATTTAAAGGTTTTAGCTAGCCGCTAAAATCTCTAGTGCATTTTTAGCTTCAATAACCTTTTTTTCAATATCAACACTTACAATGTAGTTATCATTGTATGGAATTAAAAAAGTTTTTGCTGTTTTTGCATCTTGCTTTAGAAGTTCACTACTTGTATCGATATACATATAATCATCAGTTGGAAATCTACTAACTTCTGTTACTTTTCCCAAAACAATACCATTTTCAACAATGATGCACCCCTCAATATCAAACCAAAAATATTGTTTCTCTTTTAGTTTACAGTTTTGGATTGTTGTTTCATTTGAAGCAAAAAGGAGTGAATTTATAAGTACTTTTGTATCTTCAATAGTATCAATTCCTACAAATTTAACAGTATCATAAGCTTGATTGATTGTTTCAACTGTGAGGATTTTGTTTTTGTTTGTTGTAAAACTTACACCTTTTTTGAATTGCTCTGGAAAATCTGAGTCTATAAAAACTCTCATCTGTCCTTTTAACCCAACACTTTTACCCAATTTTGCGACATAAATTTTTTCCATAAAAAAAGGCTAATCTCTTAGCCCCTCCATTTTTATAAAACCACCAAATTTGGTGATTGAAGCTTAATATTTTTTAAGCTTTTAATACTTGGATTTTATAAGACTTTCCATCTTTTGCTTTGCAACCATTTATAATAGTTTTTAAAGCATTAATCATATTTCCACTTTTACCGATAAGTTTACCTAGGTCCTCTTCATCGCAGTAGATAAAAATTTCATAAAAATTTTCACCAATCTCTTCAAGTTCAACCTCAATTGCCTCAGGGTTTGAAACTATAAGTTTGCAATATGATTTTATAAAATCCACAACCATGCTGAACTACTATTTTTTAGCTGTAAGTTTTGCAACTTTTTCGCTCATTTTAGCACCAACACTTAGCCAGTAATCTAATCTCTCTTGATCAAATTTTAATACTTTTGGCTCAACGATTGGGTTAAAATAACCGATTGATTCAATCCATCCTGAATCTCTTCTTTTTCTACTATCTGTAACTACCATTCTGTAAAACGGCTTTTTGTTTCTTCCCATTCTTGTAAGTCTAATAACTGTCATTTTCTATCCTTTTTGTTTTAATTTTTGTTAACTTGAAGTTAAGTGCTAAAGTGAAAACTTCATCTTAGCACTTAACTTTCAAGTATTGGTTATCTTGGAATTTGCGCTTGGCTGCTATTCATTTGAGCCATCATTCTTTGCATATCTTTCATTCCACCTTTGCTTGACATTTTTTTTGCCATTTTTGAAGCATTGTGGAATTGTTTTAGTATTTTATTTACTTGAACTTCACTAAGCCCTGAACCTTTTACTAGTCTCTTTTTTCGGCTTATATTTAATAAATCTGGATTTTCTCTCTCTTTTGGAGTCATTGAACTAATTAGTGCTTTTATCCTTTTAAGTTCAACAGAATTATCAAAATCCATATCTTTGATTTGACTAGCCATTCCGCTCATTCCAGGGATCATTCCGATTATAGATTTCATACTTCCTAATTTTTTTATCATCTCAAGTTGCTCTATAAAATCATTAAAGTTGAATTCCCCTTTTTTGATTTTTTTTGTAACTTCTTTGGCTTTTTTGTTGTCGATTAAAAGTGATGTTTTTTCAGCCAATCCCTCAATATCTCCAGCACCCATAAGCCTAGAAACTATTCTATCAGGGATGAAAACCTCAAGGTTTTCCATCTTTTCTCCAACCCCAACAAACCTAAGTGGAACTTTTGTTTGGTGAGATAATGAAATAGCAACCCCACCTTTTGTATCACCATCAAATTTTGTAAGGATTACACCATCTATCCCTATTTTTTCTTGGAAAGTAATCGCTGTTTTTGTCGCATCGTGTCCCGTTAATGAATCAGCTACATAAAAAATTTCATTTGGAGTAATCGCTTCCTTGATATTTTTTAGTTGAAGCATAAGCTCCTCATCAATCGCTAACCTTCCAGCTGTATCAACCAAAAGTACATCATAAAGTCCATCGATTGCTTTTTGTTTTGCTAACTCTACAACTTTAATTGGATTTGTTTCATTTTCTACAAAAAACACTTCAACTTCAATTTGTGCACCAATTTGTTTTAGTTGCTCAACTGCTGCTAATCTTTGTAAGTCAGCTGCTGCTATTAAAACTTTTTTGTTTCTTTGTTTTAGGTAATTTGCTAATTTTCCTGTTGTTGTAGTTTTTCCACTACCTTGAAGCCCAGTCATAAGTATAGTTGTTAGGGGTGAAGTTGCACTATATACAAAACCTTGATTACCTTTTACGGTTAATATATCAGATAGACTTTCTCTTAATGCTTTTAAAAAGTTATCTTGTCCAATACCACTTTGTTTTGTTTTGAGTTCAATTTTTTCCAATAACTCTTTTGTTGTTTTATGATGAACATCATATTTTAAAAATGATTTTTTTAGTTCGCCAACAGCATTTGATAAAGCTTTTCCATCATCTTGGTATCTTATTTTTCCGATAACTGATTTGAATGAAGTTGTTAATAAATCAAACACAAAGTGCTCCTAATTTTTATAATTTTTAAATAATTTTCGCAATATTAGAGAAATATAAATTAATTAAAGCTTAAATGTAAATATATTATTTTTAATTTTTTTCCCTAATCTAAGGGTTTTTTAGAATTTTTATAGATTAAAATTTAAGTTAAATATAAGGAAAAAATATCGCAAAAATATGTATCAAAACACCATTTTTTTGGGTAATATTCCACAATGAAAACAAGCTTCAAAGAACAACTAAATCAGATACTAAATTGTGATCTAAAAATGACTTTTCCAACTGCTAGAGGAATGAGCCGAAAACTATATTTTTTTGTAGGACCTACAAATAGTGGTAAAACATATTCTGCAATGCAGGAGCTTATAAAAGCTGATTGTGGGATATATTTAGCTCCACTTAGACTTCTAGCTTTGGAAAATTATGAATTTTTAAAAGATAACAAAATTAACTCAAGTCTTATTACAGGTGAAGAGGAGATTTTTCATGAAGATTCAACACATATTTGTAGTACGATTGAGATGATAAATTTTGAGTTACAAACTGATGTTTGTGTTATTGATGAGATTCAGATGCTTGAAGATGAAGATCGTGGTTGGGCTTGGGTTAATGCAATTTTGGGCGCACCTGCTAGTAAAGTGATTATGACTGGAAGTGTAAATGCACTTGATGCTATAAAACAAATTGCTGAATATTTGGGCGAAGAACTAGAAGTCGTGAAGTTTAAAAGGAAAAATCCTTTAGAGGTTTTAAAGGAAGCTGTACCATTTAAAGAGATAGTAAAAGGTACAGCACTTATCGCTTTTAGTAGAAAAGATGTTTTAAATATGAAATCAAAACTTTCAAAATATTTTAAAATCTCCGTCCTTTATGGAAACCTTAGTCCTGAAGTGAGAAAAGAGGAAGCGAAAAGATTTAGAGATGGACAAACAGATATTTTGATAGCAACAGACGCTATTGCGATGGGATTAAATCTTCCAATAAAAATGTTACTTTTTACGACAGATACAAAATTTGATGGGACAAGCAGTAGAAAACTTACACCAAATGAGGTTATTCAAATAAGTGGACGAGCAGGAAGATATGGACACCACGAAATTGGGTATGTTGGGGCTACTACTAAAAGTGTGTTAAAACATATAGATGAGATGTTTCATTCTCCACTTAAAACAATCAAGCCACCTTTTAAAGTAAAGGCTACACGAGAGCAAATCAAAGCTTTTTCATCACATCTTCAAACAAAAGATTTAACAAAAATTTTGTACTTTTTTTCAAAAAATATGAAATTCACTGGTCCTTTTGTTGCTACAAATATAAGCAATATGATTGAATTGGCTCAAATTGTTGATAACAGATTGGCTTTAACTTTAGAAGATAAATATCTTTTAGCACAAGCCCCAACAAATACAAAATCACCACTTTTAAAAGATGCTTATTTTGCTTTTGTAAATGCAGTTATAAATAAAAAACCATTTAGTTATAGACTTAGTATCAATATTAAGAGTTTGGCAAAAACCGAACTTGACCTTTTAAAAGCTGAAGATGAGGTGAAAAAAATCTCACTTTACCTTTGGCTTTCATATAAAATGCCAGAGATTTTTTATGATATAGAAAATGCAACTAAACATAGAGTTTTAGTAAATCAATATTGTGAAGATTCATTAAAATTGAATTTAAAAGATTTGGTTGTTAAGCGAACATCATTTAAAAGAGATGATAAAAAAGAGGATAACAAAAAAAGTTTCCCAAAAAGAAAATCAACAAATTTGAAAAAAGAGAAGCAAACAAGGGAAGATAAAACGCATTCCAAAGGTAGAGCAAAACAAAGAGTGATGCCAGCATCTAAAGATGGGACAAAAAAACATAAAATTCAAAAAAAGGAAGGTAATGATTAATAAGATAATGGAGAGAAAAAGGCTTCTAATCGCCTTTGTTATTCTTATTTTTGTTGTGGCAGTTTGGCCTGTTTTGGTTTCAATCTTTGTGATTGAGCCTAAAATAGAAGCACAAAAGCAATCTTTAAAAGCTGATGGAATGGAGCTTAAGATTGGTCAAAAAGATGGCTACTTTCACGGCGAGACACCATATAGTGTTACAGTGAACGATAAAGAGAAATTTCTTACATTTTTAAGTAGTAAAATTAAAGTTGATAAACAAATTTTGGATTCTATATTTCTTGATGATAAAGATATTTTAGGGCTTCAAATTGGTGGTGATATTGGATTTAAAATATGGAAACCACTTAGTGTTGAAGTTTATATCAAAACAAAAAATTTACCCCAAAATCAAGTGGCATTTAGTGAATATAAGGATTTTATAAAATCTATTGGAGCTACATTTATCTTTGGACTAAAAGGGAAATTAAAAGGTGTAGAGCTTGATGATTTAAAACTAAATAAAAACGAATTAGGATTAAATCTATTTTTATCATTTATAAAACCTATCTTTAAAATTGATGATATCAATCAACTAACAATTGAAAAATATGGAATTGTAAATAGTGAAAATGACAAAACAATAGGGCTAGCGTCAAATAATGCAGAATATAATTTCGCATACAAAAATGATTACAATTTTAAATTCACAGCAACTGCTGATGATTTTTCATACTACACAAAATACAACCTAAAAACAGCAGAAGATTACACAGTTTATCTAGCTCAAAAGATAAATAATGATGTAAAAGATTGTGAAAATCTTAGATGTATTAAAAAGATAGCAAATGATATTTTAGAAGATGAGAAACATATAGATAGATTTGAGATATTTTTGGATTCAAGAATTGTAGATGGGATAAAGTTTAATAATCCAAATGGTGAGTTGTTTGAGATTAGACAAAAAGATACAACGAGAAATTTAGAGTATAGATTGTCATTTAGTAAAAATGATTTTGTTGTTCCAAATAGTGAAATAAAAACTGGTAAAAATAGCTCAAACATGGAGATGGTTTCAGATAAAGAGGCTTTAAGTATCAAAACAGGAACAAAAATAAATGACCTTGAATTAAAACGAAGTGATTTTACTTTGAATTCTAAAACAACACAAGTGGAAGCTGAATTAAATAATGTCAAGCTATTACCAATTAGATACTTAATGGATAATACTGAACAATTGGCGTTTTGGGAAGAGGAGGGTTATTCTCCACTTCTTAACCATGTGATTGAAGTTGCAAATTATGGTGGAGAGATGAAATACAATATGATTTTTAAAGATTTGCAATTTTCAAAAATTGGCTTTTTAATCAAAGATTTAAAAATCAATGCAAATTTTCTCTTAGCAAAAAATAACTACAATATCTTAAATAAACCAGACCAATTATTAGGTTATGTAACGGTTGATATTGATGTAAAAGTGGATAAAGAGTCTTTTGAGAAGTATCTAAAACACTCATTAAATGAGTACAAAAATCTTGATAAAGTGGCTAAGTATGATGGTGACAATGTGTTTATAAATTTTAAATTTAATCTTTTAGATGACACAGTTTTGGCAAATGGAAAAAAATTAATTAAATAAAAGGGGTAGAAATTGAGAGCATTAATTAGTGTAAGTGATAAGAGTGGAGTTGTAAATTTTGCAAAAGAATTGGTAAATTTAGGGTATGAGATAATTTCAACAGGTGGAACTTACAAGTCGTTACAAGATGCTGGTATTAAAGTGATTGAAGCTAATGAAGTTACAAAATTTCCTGAGTGTTTTGAGGGGAGAGTTAAAACTCTAAATCCATATATACATGGTGGAATTTTACATAGAAGAGACAAACAATCTCATCTTGATGAGGCTAAAAAGCTAGGAGTTGAGGGGATAGATTTGGTTTGTGTAAATCTTTATCCATTTAAAGCAACAATTCTTAAAACTGATGATTTTGAAGAGATTATAGAAAATATCGACATCGGTGGACCTGCAATGGTTCGCTCAGCTGCTAAAAACTTTGACTCTGTTATTATCGTAACTGATGTAAGTGATTATGATTTGGTTTTAAATAATTTAAAAAATAACACAAATACACTTGAATTTAGACGAGATATGATGATAAAAGCATATGAGCATACAGCTTCATACGACTCAATGATTGCAAACTATATGAATAAGAGATTTAATAGCGGTTTTGGCGATAAACAATTTATTGTTGGAAATAAAGTATTTGATACAAGATATGGTGAAAACCCACATCAAAAAGGTGCTTTGTATGAGTTTGATAAACATTTCACTGATAAATTCAAAGTGATAAAAGGGGAGCCAAGTTTTAACAATATGGGTGATATTAGTGGAGCTGCTAAAATTGCTAGTGCATTTGGAAATGATAATGCTATTGCTATTGTAAAACATGGAAATCCTTGTGGTTTTGCTATTAAAGATACACTTCTTGAGAGTTATATTGAAGCTCTTAAATGTGACCCTGTAAGTGCTTTTGGTGGAGTTGTTGCGGTTAATGGAATTGTTGAACTTGATTTAGCTATTAAAATGAATGAGATATTTTTAGAGGTTGTATTTGCTGCTGATTTCACTGAAGATGCAATTATTGAGCTTAGTAGAAAACAAAGAATTAAATTGTTTGCCCAAGGTACAAAAAAATTAGAGATGTCAAATGATGATTTTAATTTTAAAATAATTGATGGTGGATTTGTCCACCAAGATGCAGATAAAATTGATGACAATGAAGTTAAAAATGCAAAACTTGTTAGCAAAAATGAAGCTTCAAAAGAGGAGCTAAAAGATATGGAGATAGCTTATAAAATAGCATCTTTAACAAAATCAAATTGTGTTGTTTATGTAAAAAATAGTGCAATGGTAGCTGTTGGAATGGGGATGACAAGTAGGGTTGATGCTAGTAAAGCAGCTCTTAGAAAAGCAAATGATATGGGGCTTGATGTAAGTGGTTCAGCACTTGCTAGTGAAGCATTTTTCCCATTTAGGGATAGTATCGATGCGGCAAGTGAAGCTGGGGTAAAATGTGTAATTGAGCCAGGTGGAAGTGTTAGAGATGATGAGGTTATAGATGCTGCTAACGAGTATGGAATGGCACTTTATTTTACAGGTGTTAGACACTTTTTACACTAAGGAATAAGTAAGAGATAGATGGATAATTATGAATATACAGAACTTTTAAAAGTTTTAAATAAAAAAATACAAAATATAGAATCGATTTTAAAGCCAGATGAGATTGAAGCTAGACTTATAGAGATAGTTGCAATTGAGACTGAACCAAATTTTTGGGAAAATATTGAAAATGCTACAAAATTGGGGCAGGAAAAAAATAGATTATTGGGGCGAAAGGCTAAGTTTTTAAAAGCAAATAAAGCGATAACAGATGCAAATGAGCTTTATGAGATGGGAATCGAAAGCAAAGATGATGAAACAATAGAGCTGCTTTTTGAAGAAGCAAATGAGCTTGAAGAGATTATCAAACAAACTGAAATTGAAGTGATGCTTAGTGGAAAAGATGATGGAAGCAATGCTATTGTTACAATTCACCCTGGTGCTGGTGGGACTGAGAGTTGCGATTGGGCAAATATGCTTTATCGTATGTATCTTAGATGGTGTGAGCGAAAAGGGTTTAAGGTTGAGATTTTAGACCATCAAGCTGGTGATGAAGCTGGGATAAAAGATGTAACTTTTATTGTAAGTGGAATCAATGCTTATGGGTATCTTAAAGTTGAAACTGGTGTTCATAGACTTGTAAGAATTAGTCCATTTGATAGCAATGCAAAACGCCATACCTCTTTTACATCTGTTATTGTTTCCCCTGAAGTTGATGATGATATTGATATTGTTATCGAAGATAAAGATATCAGAATTGATACTTATCGTTCAAGTGGAGCTGGTGGGCAACATGTAAATAAAACAGAATCCGCAATAAGGATAACACACATAAAAACCAACATTGTTGTCCAATGTCAAAACGATAGAAGCCAACATAAAAATAAAGCAAGTGCTATGAAGATGCTTAAAAGTAAGCTTTATGAATATGAACTGGCACTTCAAACAGCTGAAAAAAACGGTACACCTAAAAGTGAAAATGGGTGGGGACATCAAATTAGAAGTTATGTAATGCAACCATACCAACAAATAAAAGACTCACGAAGTGGGATTGGGTATAGCAATGTTGATGGGATTTTAGATGGTGACTTGGATAAGATGCTTGAAGACGTGTTGATTGCACAGAATATGTAATATAGGAAATAGCTATATAGTTTTTTTCTATATTAACTAATATAATTTTTTACTATATAGAAAATATTATGATAAAATCATCTGAAAATAAAATTGGAGAAAATATATGTTTAAATATGGTAGTCCAGTTAAGGGGATAGATTTTATCGATAGAACAAAACATATCCCTATTTTTAAATCTTATTTGGATAATAATCAACATGTGATGATAAAAGCACCGCGTAGGTTTGGAAAAACATCACTTGTAAAACATATTTTTGAATATCAAGAGGCATATGAATTTATCTATATTGATATAAAAAGAGCTACAAATTTAACGGTCCTTTCAAATCAAATCCTTGATAAAGCTTATGGTTTTGTTGGGGTTGATAACTTTATAAGACAAGCAAAAAATTCAATCATAGCCTTAGCTCGTACTATTAGAACTATTAAACTAGAATCAATTGGTGAACTAACTTTGGAACTTATGCAAAATGATTTTGATGAGTTAGAATTTTTTTTACATAGTTTGGATACGGTTGATAAAATCGCTAAAAAGAAAGATATAAACATTAAATTTATTTTAGATGAATTTCAAGATATTATCAATCTTGGCAATGATGATATTTTAGACAAGCTTCGCTCAGTCATTCAACATCATGAAAATATAACTTACCTATTTTTGGGAAGTATTGAGTCGATTATGACAAAAATATTTCAAACAAAAACATCCCCATTTTTCCATTTTGCTGCCATTATGGAGCTTGATGGTTTGGATATCGATGAACTTATGGATTATGTTGAGCAAACTTTTGATAGGGAAAATATCAAATATGATAAAAATAGTGTGAGGAATATCCTTTCTTTTACAAAGGGACATCCTGATTATTCTATAAAATTACTCTCTTATTTGTATTTACGAACAGGAAGAACCAATGAATTTATCGATGAAGATTTATGTTTAATAGCTATTGGGGAAGTTGTTTTAGCTACAAGACCATATCTTGATGAACTTATAGCAAAAACAAAACTCAAAAAAAATCTTTTTGAGGTACTCAGTGCAACTGCAAATAAAACACCAATGAATCTTCCATCAAGTACACTTTACAATGCAAATGTAGCGCTTGAAGAGATGGGATTAATCAAAAATAAATCACGAGGAGAATATGAGATAGTTGATATTTTCCTTGAGGTTTTACTAAGACAAGATAATGATGAAAATTTAGCATTGAGGGATGTTGTAAATTTGGATTATAAAAAATAAGTTGCGACAGATACAGACTAAATGGAAAATATAATCTATGAATATGAAGATTTGAGTAATGATAATTTAAAAAATCATATAATCAACACTTCCCCTCTTCATAAATACTTTAAATTAGAATGGAAAACTTTAAAAGCTAGGCAATATTGTGGAATATTAAATTTTGACAATGTTGATTATTATATACTTCCAAAAATTTCAGATAGCAAAACTACAAATCTAAATATTTTTATCTATATGTTGATGTATGCTTATGATCTAAAACTTTCAAATGAACAAATAGCAAATTGTAAAAATCAAGAAAAATACACTATCTTAGAAGTTTTTGTGCAAATATTTGCACAAAATTTAATCAATGAACTCAAAAAAGGTATCTATAAAGAATACATCACAGAACAAGATAATCTCCCAGTTTTGAAAGGAAAATATCTTATCAATGAAAATCTAAAATACAATTTTATAAAAAATAAAATCTATTGCGAATATGATGAATTTAGCTCTGATAATACCCTTAATCAATTCTTTTTATATACAGTAAAACATCTACAAAAGTTTGTAAAAGATAAAAAACTTCTTAAACTTTGTGAACTGATTTTTGATGAGGTTCGATATAGCCAAATAGATATAAATAAGTTGGATACGGTTTGCTTTAATAGATTAAATGGGCGATTTAAAATAAGCTATGAAATAGCAATGTTACTTTTAAAACAATCAATTCCACTCTTTAATCAAGGTAAAAAATCATTTGCTTTTTTGTTTGATATGAATGTGTTGTTTGAAAGATTTATCGCTAGGATGGTTAAAGAAAGTTATTATGAAGTAAAAATACAAAAAGGTTATGAATCATTTGGTGGACTGAATTTAAAACCAGATATTATTGTAAAGAATAAAAGACTTATAATAGATTGTAAATACAAAACTATGGAAAAAAATGAAATTGCAAATCGAGATGATAGATATCAAATGTATGCTTATGGAAACAATTTTAAAAATATTGATACTGCAATGCTTTTGTATCCAAAACGCTTAGATGATATTGATAAAACTATAATTTTGGGTGAAAATGATAAAAAAGTTGAGTTAAAAATGAAAAGTATAGATTTAGATTTTAAAGAAAGCGAAGCTTTGAATGGTGGATATGAAAAATTTATAGAAGTGATAAAATATAGGATAGAGGAAATAATAGTATGAGTTTAATCAACAATAGTTTTTTTCATGATATTAAAGAATTACTTCAAAAAGCTAGAAATAAAGTTTATCAAACAATTAATAGCACAATGACACAAACCTATTATCAAATAGGAAAAAGAATAGTTGAAGAGGAACAAAGTGGAGAGGCTAGGGCTGAGTATGGGCAGAAGCTTATATTAAATCTTTCAGATGAACTCACTAAAGAGTTTGGTAATGGTTTTTCAATTGATAATCTTAAAAATATGAGACGATTTTATTTGTCTTTTCAAAAAAGTGAGACAGTGTCTCACCAATTCAAACTTAGCTGGTCGCACTATATATTTTTAACTAGGATTGAAAATATAGCTGAGAGAAATTTTTATGAAATAGAGGCTATTGAAAATAATTGGAGTTTACGAGAGCTTAAAAGACAATTTGACACGGGACTTTTTGAAAGATTGGCACTAAGTAAAGATAAGTCAAAAGTCAAAGAATTGGCTACAAAAGGGCAGATAGTACAAAGTGTTGATGATATGATAAAAGACCCATATATTTTAGAATTTGTTGGGCTTCCAGAGTTATCAAGTTATAGTGAGAGTGACTTGGAACAAAAATTAATTGATAAACTAGAACATTTTTTGCTTGAACTTGGCAAAGGTTTTACTTTTGTGGCACGACAAAAAAGATTAACCATCGATGAAAAACATTTTAAAGTTGATTTGGTTTTTTACAATAGGCTTTTAAAATCGTTCGTAGTGATTGATTTAAAAATAGGGGAACTGAAACATCAAGACATAGGTCAAATGATGATGTATGTGAATTATTTTGATAGGTTTGAAAAAACAGAGGATGAAAATCCAACCGTAGGGATAATTCTTTGTAAAGATAAAAGCAATACTTTAGTGGAACTCACTCTTCCAAAAGAGAACAATCAAATCTATGCAAGTAAATATTTAACAGTGTTGCCAAATAAAGAAGAGTTTAGAAAATTATTGGAAGAGGGGGAATAAATGTCAAGAGATACAACGAAATATAGTTTTAACGGAAAAAATAATTTAGCAAAAAATCAATTGGTATTGGAAGTTGTAAAAAAGTATGTAGAAGATAATCAAAATATTGCTTATGAAGAACTGAAAAAAATATTTCCTGATAATTTGCAAGGTAGTTTGGGTGTTATTAGAAATGAAGTTGAGTTGCAAAGTTTAAACATAGCAGATCCAGAAAAAAGATTTTTTATGAAGACTAAAGATATTATTAAATTGAATAATATGAAGATATATGTTTCAAAAGGTTGGGGTGATAAGTGGATAGATAGCAAAACAGGAAAAGAAAAAGAAGGTAATAAAGAAAAATTCTTGAAATTTGCAAGAAATAAATTACAATATGATATCAAAGAGGAATATAAAATCGCTCATAATATTAAATTTATCGACAATAGAGAAGAGGTTAGTATTGAAAATGAAAATAAAAACATGAAAACAAAAAACATAATGCTTTACGGTTCACCAGGTGTTGGTAAAACTCATAATTATAAAAGATTAATCACGATGATAGAAAATGGCAATGATGAAAGAACTATATTTGATACTATTTCAAAGAATGAAAAGACAAATGATGAAGATGATAAAACTTTTCAAAATATAAAAGATGATAAAAGAATAGAGTTTGTAACTTTCCATCAAAGTTATTCGTATGAAGATTTTATTGAAGGGTTTAGACCTCGAGATAATGGAAATATAAAATTAGAAAATGGAATATTTAAAAAGCTTTGTGAAGGTGCAGATAAAAATTCTCAAAAAAATTTCTACATAGTAATTGATGAAATAAATAGAGGAAATATCTCTAAAATATTTGGAGAACTTATCACACTTATTGAAGAAGATAAAAGAGGAAAAAAAGAGTATGAGGTAACTTTACCATACTCAAAAACTTCTTTTTTAGTCCCTGAAAATCTTTTTATCATAGCTACTATGAATTCAACAGATAAATCTATCGCAACTATTGATATAGCTTTGCGAAGAAGATTTACATTTCTAAAAATGTTGCCAAATCCAAAATTAGTAAAAGATGAAAATAAACAAAAGCTAATGATGAAATTAAATGAGTTTATATCCAATAAAGATAAAGGAAACTTAGGGGAAGATTACATGCTAGGACATAGCTATTTTATGAATGATTTAGATATCAATTTTATAAAAGAATACAAAATAAAACCATTGCTTGAAGAGTATTTTTATGGAGATGATGCAAATTATAAAGAAGCTATAAAAATTTTAGATATAAAAACAATATAAGGAACTAGCAAAATGATAAAAAAAAGTATATTTCGAGAATATGATATAAGAGGAATAGTGGGTGATGAACTAAATGAGCAAAGTATAAAACTACTTGGGTATTTTTTTGGGCAAGAGGTTGTTAAAAAAACTGTAAAAAATCCTTTTGTGGTGGTTGGATATGATGCAAGAACTCATTCACCTGAACTTTTTGGCTACCTTACAAGTGGTTTAAATATGGCTGGTTGTACGGTACTTGGGATGGGGATGGTTGCTACTGGGGTAAATTATTTTGCTTCTTATCAAGAGTTCGATGGGAAAATTCCAAATGCAAGTGTGATGATAACTGGAAGTCATAATCCTAGCGAATACAACGGTTTTAAGATGACGATTGACCATTTTCCATTTTTTGGAGAGGAGATTTATACACTTGGGGATACCATCATCAAAAATCAAGATTTACAAATCCAAACCAACAATGATTTTATAACTATCGATGCTAAAAATCTCTACATTAACTATATGGTTGAAAACTTTTCACACCTCAAAGGGATGAAAGAGCGATTTATAACGGATGGTGGAAATGGCGTGGCTGATACGGTTTTAAGTGAAATTTTAAATAAACTTGAACTAAATTTTGAGGGGCTTTATATGGAGCCAGATGGAACTTTTCCAAATCATCATCCAGACCCAAGTGAGGAGCACAATCTCATTGATATTAAAAAAGCTCTTGGGGGGGATTTTTCTTATGGTTTTGCTTACGATGGGGATGCTGATAGGATTGCATTTTTGACTAAAAAACATAATGTCAAAGGGGATATTATGGCGATACTTTTTGCATCAACTATGAAAAATCCGACAGTTATCGGAGAGGTAAAATGTACCCAAGTGATGTATGACACGATAAATCAAAATGGTGGAAATGCGATAATGTACAAAACAGGACATAGCAATCTCAAAGTAAAAATCAAAGAGACAAATGCCGATTTTGCAGCGGAAGTGAGTGGACATATTTTCTTTAATGATAGATATTTTGGTTTTGATGATGCGATTTATGCGACACTGAGACTTCTTGAGCTTATCAAAAATGGGATGGATATTGATGCTTCAATTGATGCTTTACCAAAAACTTATAGCACCGAAGAGATAAAAGTTAAAACAACTGAAGAGGAAAAATTTCCACTCATTGCAAAATTAAAAGAGCTACTTTTAAATCCACCAGCTGATTTTCCAGTTATCAAAAATATCGTAGATGTCGATGGGGTGAGGGTGATTTTTGAAAACGGCTGGGGGCTTGTAAGGGCTTCAAATACAACTCCCGTGCTTGTAACTCGGTTTGAAAGTACGGATGAATTGATGGCTAAAATTTATGAAGAGAAACTAAATCAACTTATCTTAAAAGCAAAAGAGTCTTTGTAGATGAAAATCCTCCTTGCTCCAGCGGAAACAAAAAGAGAAGGTGGAGAGTATCCATCTTTGAATGAGGGTAAAAATCTTTTTTTTGATAACGATGAGGTTTTGAGTATTTATGAAAGTCATCTTTTAAATAGTTCAGTTGAGGAACTTTCCCATTGGTTTGGGATTAAAAATCTAAAAGAGTGTGAAAAATATAAAGTTTCAATTTTAGATAAACCAACAAAAAAAGCGATTGAAAGATACGATGGTGTAGCATTTGAAGCTATTGGTTATCTAAATCTTGATTCAAAATCACAACAGTTTATAGATGAAAATGTTATGATTTATTCAAATCTTTTTGGGATTTTAAAAGCTAACTCAAACATCCCTGATTATAAATTTAAACAAGGCTCAACCTTACCAAATTTAAATACAGAAAAATATTTTAAAAAAAATCTAAAAAAAAAGCTAGATGATTATTTGGGAGATGAGGTTTTAGATTTGAGTGCTGGGTATTATTTGAAATTTTATGAGCCAAGTGCAAGGGTGATTACTTACAAATTTTTAAAAGATGGAAAAGTAGTTAGTCATTTTGCAAAACATTATCGTGGTGAAGTTGTAAGGCAAATTGCCCAACATCAAATAAGTACCTTTAGTGAACTGATGAATTGTAAATTTGAGAACCTTACACTTGTTGAGATGCAACAAAAAAAAGATGTTAAAACAATAACTCTAGCGATTGGCTAGAGTTAAATTTTAACTGTTACTTCATCAATTTGTTCTGGACGCAAATTGTTTTTTGAATACTCTTCATAAATCTTTTCATCGATAAAAAATTTCACAATATTAAAATCAAGCTCATCATTTTTAGCCATTGAAACTAAAATATTTAGTGAGTGATTTAAGCTATTTGGATCTTTATAGGGTCTATCACTCGCAGTAACCGCTTCAAAAACATCTGCGACAGCTAATATTCTGTCCTCCAAACTCATAGGTAATTTCATAATCCCTTCTGCACCATAGCCACCATGTCTTCCGTCTTCTTTTGTGTAGATAGTTTTGTGGTGAGAGCCTGCTATTACTGGAATTCTGTTTAACTTTTTAGGGAATGTTAATTTGTTTAACATATCGTAACTCACAATAACATGATTGTTGATTACATCTCTCTCTTCTTGTGTAAGTGTCCCTTTTCTAACAGATAGATTGTATAGCTCATTCTTAGTTAGAAGAGTTGTTCTTTGATTATTTATTGTTAATTTTTTTAAAGCAATTTCATTAAGTCTAGCAAGATACTCATCACTCATGTATTCACTACCTTTATTTGCGAGTTTTAAAAACTTAACATCATCTTCTATTTGATTTTTTTCCTCTTCAAAATCTTCTTGTAATTTTTGTTTTTTAACATCATCTTTTGTTTCTATAAGTTGTTTTAGATACTCAATTTCTGCATCTCTTTTAAATATCTCTAATTTTGCAACAACTGTTTCAATTCTGTCATAGATTGTTTCAAGTTTTCTAGCTTTATCTACAACATACTCTGGAGTTGTAATTTTACCAATATCGTGCATCCAAGCGGCGATGTCAATTTGTTGTAATTCATCTTGTGTGAAGGTTTTATTTTTAAAAATACCAGTTTTATCATCATTGATTGAATGTGCTATAAGTGTTGCAATCTCAGCTACTCGGTTGATGTGTCCACCTGTATACTTTGATTTTTCACTAATTGCATCTGCAGTTGATTTGATAAAATCCATCAAAAGTTTCTCTAATCCTTCGATAAGTCTTGTGTTTGATATAGAAACAGCAGCTTGAGAGGACATCGAAAGGATCAGCTTTTCATCATCTTTACTAAAAGAGATGATTTGATTATCAGCTGATAATTTATTTAAAAGTTGTAATACACCAATAACTCTACCTTCATGGTTTGTCATCGGTACAACTAACATTGATTTTGTTCTATACCCAGTTCCTGCATCAAACTTTTTTGTACCTTCGAAATTGAAATCTTTTGCAAAATAAACATCTTCTATGTTAATCAATTGCTGAGATAATGCACAAAGTGCTGAAACTTGTTCAAAGTTTTCTTTTCCATTGCTGTCATACAGTTTTAGGTTAGGCCAAGTTATTTTTCCAGATTTTCCACCCATTTTAATATTTAATGAGTCTGTTTGTACAACTGAAAATTCCAATTCTTTATCGTTGTCACTTAGTAGATAAAGTGTCCCACCATCAGCATGTGAAAGTTGTTTTGCACCTAACAGTATTTGTTCCATCAAGGCATCAAAATCTTTTTCACTTGTAAGTGCATATCCAATATCTATTAGTTGGTTTATGTGTATTTGATCAAGCTGAGTTTTTGATGGAATCTCTTTAATTGCACAAGTTTCTAGGTTTAAAAGATCACCATCATTTAGTATTCTTCCGCCTCTTAAAATATCATTGTAATTTGTTTTTATCTCATCTTTAATCTCATTTAAAAATACAGGTTTTATATGGTTGATAAATATTTTAACATCATCTCTTTTTAGATTTTCTATTTCTTCATGCAGAAGTTTTGGAGTGAGATGCTTACTATCAAACGCTAGCTTATCTAAAATTGATGGAAATGAAATATCTATAATTAAAGATTTTATTTTTTTATTTTGATTTACTTCATTCCAAATATTTTCACATTTATAGGTATCAGATGTAAAAAATGTAGCATTCTCCCCTTTAGTGATAACATAGCCACAACTTGAATCGGTGTGCTCTGTCTTTACACTTTTTAGTTTTGTACCATTTATCTCAATCTCTTCCCCAATCTCTATAACTCTATAAATTATGCTATTATCTTTGCCCGTTGTAGTTGGAATATTTGAAAAATCTGGCCAAATATCCCAATTAAAAATATGTTTTTTAATATTATCTATACTTCCTTGAAGTCCATAAATTGTGAGAGGTTTTAGTCTGCTTTCGTAAAATATATCTATTAGAAAAGGTATATCAACTACATGGTCCAGGTGAGTATGAGTTATAAATATATGGTTAATATTTTTTGCATCTTTATCAAGTCCAAATAATATATTTCCAGCATCAATAAGTATCTCTTCATCTACTTGAACGCATGTCATAGCTGTATTTAAAGTTTTCGCGCCATAAGCACCTAAGATTTTTATAGAGTTTTTCATAAACATTCCGTAAAGTTAAATTGGTTAAATTATAGCCTATCTATCTTATTTGCAGTTAAAATCTTTGTTGTCAAATTAAGCTAATAAATAACTCTCGCAAGGTTTAAAAATGTTTATGAAATAAGCAATATATCTTTAATTATTAATTCCCATATAATATTTGAGATTTTAGAATACTGATAATAAATAATTATGAGGGTTTGTTTTAAAATAATAGTCTAATGATTGACTATTATTTATACTTCCCACTATATCGCTTTTGAATTGTCCATTAGTACGGGGATAAAGATAAGCGAAACTATAACGGCTGCTATGGTTCCAGATATAAGTGCAACTCCAAGTCCACCAAAAACAGGATCACTCGCAAGTAGGGCTGAACCTAAAATAATTGCAATTGCTGTTAACATAATTGGTTTTGCTCTTGTTGCACTAGCCATTGCTATTGAGCGTTTTTTCTCGATATTGTGTAAAGTCATCAAACTTTTTGCAAAGTCGATTAAAAGGAGTGAATTTCTTGAACTTATCCCCATAAGTGCAATAAATCCAATTAATGAAGTCGCAGTTAGAAAGAATGTTTCAGCTGTAAAAATATTTGCTACAAAATGCCCAAAAATAACCCCAATAATAGATAAAAAACTACCTGCTAATATAATTCCACTAATTGCAAATGATTTATAGTAAATAACCAAAAGGAGGAATATTAAAATAAGAGCAGCGATAAATGCAGCACCCAAATCTCTAAAAGTATCAAGTGTAACTTTCATCTCTCCATCCCATCTAAGTAGATATTTTTCACCTGTTAGTTTATCTTTAAGTTCAAGGTCAAACATAAATGTACTTATCCCATCAACCTTAGAAACTTCATATTTTTTCCCTAAAATCTCTATCATTTTATCTCGTGCTTCAAGAAGTGGATAAACTTGACTCACCATATCAGTTGATGCTACAACATTTGCCATAGTTTTCAAATCTTTGTGGTAAATGGTTGGGATACTTTTTGTCTCTTTAAGCTCAATCATCTCCATCAAGGGGATCATCATACCGCTACTATTCATAAGATTGACGCTACTTAGTTTATTTTTTAAGCTCTCAATACTTTTTGTTGAAATTGTTTTGCTCGGCTCATCAAGTGTAAGAAAAATATTTATTTGATTGTTGGCTTCTATTGTGTCTTTAACGGCAATTCCCATACCCTCAAATGATAGATAGAGTATTTTATTTATATGCTCTACACTCAGCCCGCTTCTACTAATTTTCTCTTTTATCGGGATAATTTGATAGCTTTGATAGTAATCATCAGCCATAACATCAACATCTACAAGTCCACTCGTTGTTGCTAAAATATTTTTAACTTCGTTGCTTAAGGTAATAACCTTATCATTATCTTTTCCGTAAACTTCAACAACAATGTCAGCTAAAGTAGGGGGACCAGCGGGCATCTCTACTAGTTTAATATTTGTATTTGGAACAATATTTCCGCACTCTTTGTTTAAGAGTGGTCTTAATCTTTGAGTCATAGAAAATGATTTTTCGTCTCGGTTGCTTTTATCGGTTAGGTTTACAACTATCTCTGCATACTCTTCCCCTTTTTTCATCCCACTCCCTTTTACAAGCCCAGCATAATCAAGCGGTGAACCACTCCCTAAAAATGTTTCAATATCAACAATCTCTTTTTCATTTTTTAAAATATTTGTGATACAAGTTGTAACTTTTGTTGTCTCTTCAATACTACTTTTTGTTTTGGTATCAACATAAATTGTAAATGTATTTGTACTTTTCCCTGGGAGCATTTTTGCTAAAACCATTTTGGTTGGAAACATCATAACTGAAAGTGCCAGTAAGAGTAGGGTAACTAAAATAACAACAGTTTTTTTATATTTGCTAATTAAAATTTGATATATAAATTTTTCAAATCTACCTTCATTGTGGTGATGTTCCATCTATTTCTCCTCCACTTTTTTGGTGTGTTTTAATAATTTTTTACTCAAATATGGGGTAAAAATATAAGCTATGAAAAGTGAAGCTAGAAGTGCAATTGGAACATTTAAAGGGATTGGTTTCATAAATTCACCCATCATTCCACCAACAAATGCCATTGGTACCATAGTTAAAATTATCGCCAATGTTGCAATATTTGTTGGCGCACCAATTTCATCAGTTGCACTTACTAAAAGCTCATCCATATCTCTCTTTTCACTCCCTTTTGTATGAAGATGTCTGTGGATATTTTCAATAACAATAATAGCCGCATCAACCAAAAGCCCCAAGGAGAGTAAGAATGCAAACAATGTGATACGGTTGATTGTTTGATCTCCTAAATACGCAACAAATAGTGTTACAGCCAAAATAGCAGGAACAGTAAAAGTCACGATTAATGATTCTTTCCAGCCTAGGAAAAATACAAGCATTATTGCAATTATCACAATAGTAATAACCAAATGATGAACAAGCTCATTTACCGCTTCATTAGCTCTTTCACCGTAGTTTCTAGTTATTTTGTATCCAATTCCTAGTTTTTCTAGTTCAATATTTTTTTCATCTAGTAGATTATGGACATCATTTGCTACATTTACCGCATTTGTTCCAGCTAGTTTTGCTATGGTTAGAGTTACTTGATCTAATTCTTTTATTTGGTTGTTCTCTTTTAAGATAATTTTTGCACTTTGTTTGTTTTGAAAATCAACACCTGAGCTTATTTTTGCTACATTTTTAAGATAAATTGGACTTCCAAAATATTGTGCAACTATTATATTACCTATATCTTCAGTCGTCTCGATAGCATTTTTTATTCCAAAAACTACAAGTTGATTCTCTTTGGTTTTTGTATCAACTTGTGGAACTCTTGTGGATATACTTGTTATTCCATTTGCTATTTGTCCTAAAGATAGATTGTAAGCTTTTAGTTTTACTAAATCAACTTCAATATTAAATTGCTCCCTTTTTGCACCTTTTAATTCAGTTTTCGAGATATTATCTAAGATATTTATCTCTTTTTTGAGGTTTTCAACTGTTTGGACAAATTTGTTGTAAGAGATATTTTGATTTTTTTGATAAAAAGCTATATTTACTATTGGTATATCGATATCAATATCAAGGGGTTTAATAATAGGTTGCATAGCACTTTTTGGCAATAAATCCATATTTTGCATAACTTTATCGTAGATTTTTAGATTTGAGATTTCACGATTTTGTCCTATAAAATACATCACATTTACAATTGCTACATTATCTGTACTTACACTGTAAATATGTTCAATTCCATTTACCTCCCTTAATTTTTGTTCAAGGGGCTCAGTTATAAGTTTTTCAATCTCTTTGCTATTTAATCCAGGTGCGGGAACTATTATGCTTCCCCCACTGATAGCAATTTGTGGGTCCTCTTCGCGTGGCATAACTTCCAGAGCAAGATAACCAATAATAAGCAAAAATGCAGCTAAAACTGAAGTTAGTGGATTGTAGATAAATTTTTTTGCTAGTTTGCCTGAGTAATCTGTTACTTTTAGAGATTCAAAGTTTTTTGATTCCATTAATTACCCTTTATAAATACTTTTGCGTACATTCCAGGGTAAACTTTAGCAGTTTTTTTAAAATTTATTTTTACTAAAAAAGTATGTGTCATAGGGTTTGAGCTTGGAATTATTGAATCAACTTTACCAGTTGTTTTGTAGTTTAGTGATGGTATTTCAATATTTACACTACTTCCCTTTTTGATTTTGTAAAGGTCACTTTCACTTATTTCGGCTTGAAGTTTCAGGCTACTTAGGTCTGTTAAGACAAGTGCTGGCATTCCTGGGATTGCCATCTCACCAATTTTTATCATTTTTTTTGTTATAACTCCACTATTTGGAGCTTTTATTGAAAGATATTTATATTGAGTTTTGACTTCACCCTCTTGTGATTTTGCAACTTTTACCATATCTTTTAGGTTTTGGTAGTTCATCTCAAGCTCTTCAACTTGTGCTTTTGCTACAAGCCCTTTTTCGTACAATCTTTTGTATCTTTCATAATTTCGTTCAACCGTTTGAAGTTGAGTTTGATACATTGCAACTTGGATATTCGCTTGAGTTTTTTTAGCATCCATATCTGAAGTGTCTATCTCGTAAAGTAAATCACCTTTGTTTACATAAGAGCCTTCCGTGACTTTAAGATTACTGATAAATCCCATAAATCTACTTGTGATAAATTTTTCATTGTCTGAAATTACAGTCGCTGATAATTCGATATTATCAGCTAATAGTGATGATGTTCCTAATAATATAAGAAGTATAAATTTATTGATATGTTTTTTCATTATTTCCCTTTTATTTTAAATCTTCGCCGATTGATAGTTGAAGTTCTGCTGAGGCTAAAGTTAGCTCATATTTTGCCATTATAACTTCAGCTCTAGCTTTTTGTTCATTTGCACTTTGAAGCAACAAATCACTCATTGTCATTAGTTGATTTTGATACATCTCTTTTGATTTTTCTAAAATATCTGTCGCTAAGTTTTGTGCTTTGATTTTTTCCTCTAAAACTGAAAGTTTGGTTTGTTTTGTAAGATAACTTTTCTCTACATTTAGTCTCAAACCATCTTTCATATGTGTTAGATAATGTTTGGTTTTTGCGTGTTCAATTTTCGCTTTTTCTATATTTGAAGAGGTTGTAAGTCCATCAAAAATTTTGTATTCCAAACCAAATGCAATAGTGTAGTAATCCTTTGCACCTCTTAGATTATCTAGTTGATTGTCGTTGTAGCCATACTCAAAATGTCCACCAATCATCGGATAATTTCCACTTTTCTCAAATTCAATTTTCTTTTCCATTGTCTTTGTATTTTGCTCCATCCATTTTAAATCATCTCTATTTGTAAGTGCTAGATTTTGAAGTGAAGCTAGGTTATTGTCTGATGGATTTATATTTTGAAAATCTTTAACATCTGATATTGTTTCATCGTTTGTCAAAAATTTCAAATACGCAATAGCTAGTTTGTATTGATTTTTTGCTTCGATTATGTTTGAATTTATCTTCATATCGTAAACTTCAGCTTGTTGAACATCAATCTTTGTTGCAAACCCCTCTTTATGTAGTTCTGAAGCTAGATAAACAAAAGCATTTGTTGTCTCTTTTGCTTTTTTTGTTGCATCTATAAAATATTTTGCTGCAACTGCACCATTATAAGCTTTTAAAACCTCGATTGAGAGTTGTTTCTCATCAAAATTGTATTTTGCTTCGTTTGCTTTTATTTGTAAACTTGCCATATCTTTCGCTGTTTCTAGTTTAAAACCTGTAAAAATTGGAAGTTCGTAAGTTAGTTTTGTTTCAAAATTTGTCCGTGCATCTGGGTGGTTTAGGTCGTTTGGTTTTGTTGTGAGAAGTCCTGCCATGTTGCTAGGCTCAATACCATTAGCAGCATTTTTTATTGCAATACCTAGAGGATTTAAAAAATCACTAAATCCAAAATCAGCAAAATTAGCCTCCCTTGAAGCTAGTTTCATCCCAAAAGCATTTAGGGCATTGTTTGATTTTGCTATGTTTTCATTAAATGTCAAAGTTCCAATTTCAAGACCTTTTGTATTTTGTAAATCAATTTTGCTTGTATTGATTGATAGTTTTTTTGCTTTTAATTCGTTGTTGTTTTTTAGAGTTTTATCCAAAGCGTCTTCAAAATTTATCTCATTTGCTAAAAGTGAACCGCTAAGTAGTAAAAAAATTACTTTGTTTTTCATTATTACCCTTAAATTTGATTGTGATTGTATCGGGTTTGAATAGTATATGAGATTGACTTAATAATCGTTAAATGTGTACAGATTTGTATTTAAAGAGATAAAAAAAGCCACCGTTTGTAACGGTGGCTTGTGGAAGATTTGCTAAAAATAGTTTTTAGAAAATCTTAGAATCTATAACTTATAGACGCTCTTAAATCTGTTGCTTTTTCAACTGGTTGAGCCATATTCATTCCAACAGCAGTGAATGCACTTGCTAAACCTGAAGCTTCTGCGAATGTCATTGGAGTACCATCTTCCCCAAAGAACGCGTTGCTTCCTGCATAATCGTAGTCAATTTTTGTATATCTAAGGTCAAAAGATAAAGCTTTATTGATTGGTTTTGTATAATAAACCTCAACAGCAGTTCCCCTTGCAGCTAACTTACTACCAATCAATGTGTCTTCACCATATGTAACTGGTCTCCAATATTTACTACCTTTATTCCACTCAACTCCAATTCTTCCATCTTTTGTAAGTGGACATGGAACATTTGCACCAAGCCAAATAGAGCTTCCTGTTTGACTTTCCAACTCGCCTAGCATTCTCATTCCATTTGTAGGATTTGTTTTCGATTGAGCCCAAGATGCAAATACTTTTGTATTATCTAAAAATTCACTTATTCCTTCTCCTACTCCATCAGCCTTAAATATTGCAGTTGCTAGTTCTAAGCTACCAAAATCTTTAAATTTGTAACCAGTAGGGACTTGATCGGTAGCATTTATCTTCATATATGTCATAAAATCTGGTGAAGTTTGAGGATTCCATCCTGCAAAATTTGGTCCAGTAATTTTGGACATACCCATATCAAAACCAATTAAATGGTCTGCTTTCGCCCAGTTTGTAGAAACACTATATTGCCCATTATCGTAAGGAACAAAAATAAATCCATACATATTGACATCTTTTTCTATTTCATTGTTTGATTTGCTAGCAGCTGCATAAGCAGGATTTGACATATCAAATCTTGGAGTAGCATTTGTAAGTCCCCGACCAGTACATAACTTCCAAGACATACCTTTTACACCAGTTACTTTATCAAGGTCAAATTTTGAGCTAAGGCCATCAAATTCAACATTTACTGTATGAGCAAGTGGAGAATTTTCTTTTTGTCCTTCTCTTAAGTTAATCCCAAGTCCATCTGTTGATGGTCTTCTACCTATTGAAATAGTCCATGGTACTTGAGCTCCCATAAGAGTGTCGTTCATATATAACCAATAAGCTTCTTTTACTTTTAGTGTACCATCTCCAGTGTTTTCATTTGTTACCCAGTCAAACCCTTGTAGATTAGTAGAGCCACCTGCTATATTTGATTGCTGATGACTTACGCTATCTCCATAAGCTTTCATATAAGAAAGTTTACCTTTAAAGATAGTATTTGCATCTGGTGAATATCCCATATTTAACCAAAGTCTATTTGTTAATAAATCTGGATTTTTTGCTACTCCGCCATTTGCTAATTTGTAGCTAACATTGTCAATTGAAGTTCTAAAATCTACACCAAATTTAAGATTATCGTTTCCATCGTGAGCTTTTACTTCACTTAAAGTTTTTGTTGCTGAGTTTAGTTGAGTTTCAAGAGCTTTGATTTTCCCTTCCATTTCACTAAGTTTTGCATCTACATCTGCTCCAACCAAGCTTGATGTTACTAAGGCTGCCAATGCTGAGATTTTTATAATTTTTGTCATTTTGTTTCCTTTTTTTCATCCAATAAATTGAACTTTATAGGGGATAATTGTATGGCTTTTAAACTTATATGGTTCTGAATGTTGTATTATTTTTAGTTATGAGAAAAATAAAAAAACAGCCTCAATTGGGCTATTTTGTGCTATTTTTAAAGCTTATAAGATATAAAAAAAGGTTAATCCGAAGACTAACCTTTTAAAATAGTAAATCTAACGATTAACAAGATGGAACATTTCCTGAATCACTTGCAAATTTATAGAAGAAATCATAGTAATGCTCTAAGAATTTATCATCAATATCTCCAACTTTTGGACAGATAGTTTTGATCTCTTTTTCAAGACCAGCACCGTTTCCGATTTTTTCCCATTGAGCTTGAGTGTGTTTTCCAGCAACTTTAGCACCAGTCATTCCACATTCCTCTTTTAATTTTTTAACAAATAATTTTTGACCTTTGTCAGCATTTGCTAAAGCACCAGTTGAACTAATCCCAAGAGCTAAAGCTCCAACGAATACAAGTTTTAATAATTTCATCGTTTCTCCTTAAATTTTGTTTGGACGCTGATTGTATCAGAAAATATTTTAAAATAATGGCTAAAAAGGTTATTTTTTTGGTTTAAATAATCTTTTTATGGCACGAATCGATACAAAAAATATATATACTATAAAAGTAAAAATCAAAGGGTGAAATGCACCAAGACCATAAGCTCCTGCGTATGGTAAAGCCAAGAGATGATCAAGCGGATAATTTGTCCACTCTTTAAAATGCATACCAATTGCTAAAAACAAAAATATACCTACGAAAATTATTAGTTCTGTTTTGAATTTTGGATTCAAAAATACTCCTTAAAATAAAAATGCCCCAAACCGAAGTCTGAGGCAGAATCATATCTTTTTGATTACTAATTAAATATTAAGCACGACCAGAAAGCATACCGTACATAGTCATTGGTTTAAGTAAATAAACTTTTAATAACCAGTAAATCCATCTTTCTTGAGTAGGGTCAAGTGGGAATGAAGGAGCAGCAACTGCACCTGTTCCATCAGCAGCTTTCCATTTAAATTCAGCAAGCATAACAGTACCAATACTTGTAATAAGTGGACAAACAGTATATCCATCATATTTTGCAGTCATCTCTTTCCCTTCCATTAAAGCTATAAGGTTTGTGCAAAGAACAGCGTATTGTTTTCTTGCACTCCCACCTGTTTTTCCTAGCGGAACAGCAGCGATATCACCTAAAGAGAATACGTTTGGGAAAACTTTGTGTTGAAGAGTTTCATTGTTTACAGGTACCCAACCTTTTTCACTTCCAAGTGGTGATTTTGCTATCTCATTTGGAGCTTTTGCAGGTGGAATAACATGGCAGAAATCATATTTAACTTCTAAAGGTTCAGTTTTGGTTTCCATTGTGAACTCTTCTAAATCAGCATCCCATGCACCTTTAACTTCCCAATGTTTTTCAAATTTAGCTATTTTATTTACAAGGTCAAGTTCTGTAAATTTGTGTTCATATCTAACATTTACATTTCTTGTTTTCATTTGACTTTCAATTGCAGCATGGTATTCAGGAACACCAAATAATTTTTTACCATTTGTTAAGAATTGTAAGTCAGCATTTGCTCTTGCTCCAGCTTCATTTAATCTTGCATCTACTAGATTTGTGATTTTCTTTTGAGCCCCACCACATTTAAATGGTGTATGAGGTTCAGGGAATACACCAGTTACTTTTTTGCCTGATTTTGCATCCGCTACAAATTTTTGCATTTGCGTCCAAGTGTCAACAGCACCTTCTGTAAAATAAACAGAACAAAGCCCATTTTGTCCTAATATTTTTTTAGCTTTTACTGCATCTTCTTGGCTAGAAGTATAAACTTCTCCAACTTCTTCAAGACCTTTAATCATCCCAAAGTCATTAACTAGTCCAGCTGCAATAACTAAGAAGTCATATTTTATAACTTCACCTTTTGCAGTTTTTAATTCATTTGCAGTTGGATTAAACTCAACAGCTTTGTCTTGAATCCATTTAACACCATTTGGCATAAAATCTTTTGTTTCGTAAGTTACAGCATCTTTCGTCCATAAACCAGCACCTATTAAAGTGTTACCTGGTTGATATGAAACTGAATTCGGATTTGGTTCTATTATAGTAATGTCTGGATTAGATAATGAATTAGTAAGTTTTGCAGCAGTTGCAACACCAGATAAACCACCACCAACAATTACAATTTTACCTTTAGCATCACTAGCTTGTACTGAAGTAGCCGCACTAGCTTCTGTTCCAGTAACTACAAGACCAGCACCACCAAGCCCCATCATTTTAAGAGCATCTCTTCTTGATAAGCCACTTTCTTTGAAGATAGAATCTAATTGTTTTAAATCTTCTTGTACATTTCTGTTAATCATTTTTTTATCCTTAATTTTAAATTTGAAAAAAGTTTAACAAATACTTTATAAGTTGGAACTTAAATGTATATGAACTAAAATAATATTTGTAATAAGCTTTGTTTATATTACGATGTTGTTTTTCCGCAAAAATAGGTAATTTAGAAATGTGAAAAATGCGCAGTTTTATAACCAAATATTAAGGTTTAATTAAATACAATCCCGTCCTGTTTCTATAGCTAAAAAGAAGTTTTTATAAAATTTAATTAGTAATTTTATAAAGAGTTGGTGCAAATCCAAAAGGTTTTAAGCTCAACAATTTCAATTGAGAGCTAATAAGCACCTGTAGATTCAGAATATTTTTGAAGGACGGTTACTATGAAAGTAAGAGCTTCAGTTAAGAAGATGTGTGACAAATGTAAAATTGTCAAGAGAAGAGGTATCGTAAGAGTAATCTGCGAAGTAAAAAAACATAAACAAAGACAAGGATAAGCGATGGCAAGAATTGCTGGTACAGACTTACCAAACAAAAAGAGAATGGAGTATGCTTTAACTTATGTGTTCGGTATAGGTTTACATACATCAAGATTGATATTAACTGCAACAGGTATTGATTTCAATAAAAGAGCAAGCGAACTAAGTGAAGATGAAGCAGCTGCAATTAGAAATGAAATTCAAGCTAACTATATGGTTGAGGGTGATTTAAGAAAAAAAGTAGCAATGGACATTAAAGCTTTAATGGACTTAGGAAGTTACAGAGGTTTAAGACATAGAAAAGGGTTACCTTGTAGAGGGCAAAAGACAAAAACTAATGCTAGAACAAGAAAAGGTAAGAAAAAAACTATCGGTGCAGCGGCTAAGAAATAAGGAATAAAATTATGGCAAAAAGAAAAGTAACTAGAAAAAAAGTTGTAAGAAAAAATATTGCTGATGGTATAGTACATATTGCTGCAACATTTAACAATACAATGGTTACAGTAACTGACAATGCAGGAAATGCAATTTCTTGGGCAAGTGCTGGAAATCTTGGTTTTAAAGGTAGTAAAAAATCTACACCGTTCGCAGCTCAAGCAGCAGCAGAAAGTGCAATCGCTAAAGCAATCGAACATGGAATTAAAAATGTAGGTGTTAAAGTTCAAGGACCAGGTTCTGGACGAGACACAGCTGTTAAAGCAATTGGTTCAACAGAAGGTATTACAGTTAAATGGTTTAAAGATGTTACTCCTTTACCACATAACGGTTGTAGACCTCCTAAACGAAGAAGAGTGTAAGGAGTAAAGCATGGCAAGATATAGAGGACCTGTAGAAAAATTAGAAAGAAGACTTAATGCTGACCTTGGATTAAAAGGTGAGAGAAGACTTAATGGTAAAAGTGCTTTAGAAAAAAGACCATTTGCTCCAGGGCAACATGGACAAAGAAGAACAAAATTATCTGAGTATGGACAACAATTACAAGAGAAACAAAAAGCTAAAATTCTTTATGGTATTCCTGAAAAACAATTCAGAAAATACTTTAAAGAAGCCGCAAGAAGAGACGGAAATACTGGATCTAACTTAATATCTTTAATTGAAACAAGACTTGATAATATTGTTTTTAGAATGGGATTTGCTACAACAAGAGCAAATGCAAGACAATTTGTAACTCATGGTCATATATTAGTTGACGGTAGAAAATTAGATATACCTTCATACAGTGTGAGAGCAGGTCAAAAAATTGAAGTTAGAGAAAAATCTAAATCAAATCCACAAATCGTTAGAGCATTAGAACTTACAAATCAAACAGGAATGGTTGATTGGGTTAGTGTTGATAAAGAGAAAGTATTTGGTATATTTACAAGAATTCCTGCTAGAGAAGAAGTAGTTATTCCTGTACAAGAAAGACTAATTGTTGAGTTATATTCAAAATAGTAAATAAAAGGATAAAAAATGAAAAAATTCGTAACAGCTCCATTTTTACCTACTGAAGTTGGGATTGAAAAAATCTCACAAAATGTAGCAAAAATAAGTGCTTATCCTTTTGAAAGTGGATATGGTATCACTTTAGCACATCCAATGAGAAGACTTTTAATGAGTAGTTCTGTTGGATATTCTGTAATTGCAGTTCATATTGAAGGTGCAGCACACGAATTTGACACAGTTAGAGGAATGTTAGAGGATATATCAATATTTATCATAAATCTTAAAAACATGAGATTTAAAATAAATAACGGTGATGATAGAATTGAAGTAAAATATACATTCAATTCTAAGCAAACTATTACTGGAGCTGAATTATCAAATGATGATTTAACTGTTATTAATGGAGATGCTTACCTTGCTACAATAAATGATGATTATAGTTTAACTTTCTCAATCATTGTACAAAAAGGTATCGGTTATGTATCAAGTGAAGAGATTAGAAATATGGTATCAAAAGAATATATTCCTATTGATGCTTTCTTCTCTCCTGTTAGAAAAGTAACTTATGAGATTGAAAAAATGCTTGTTGAAGATAATCCAAACTTTGAAAAAGTTGTATTTACAGTTGAAACAAATGGTCAAATTGCTCCAATAGACGCTTTTAAAGAGTCTGTAACAATTATGTATGATCAAATGTCTGTATTCAATAAAGTATTTAATCTTTCAGATGTTCAAATTGTTGAAAATACATTTGAAGATAGCAATGTTGATTTAAAACCTTTAATTGTAAAGATTGAAGATTTAGATTTGAGTGCTAGAAGTTTTAATTCTTTGGATAGAGCTAAAATTAAATATGTTGGTGATTTAGCATTGATGAGTGAAGTTGAAGTTAGAAATATCAAAAATTTAGGTAAAAAATCTCTTGATGAGATTGCTGATAAATTTGCATCAATTGGTTTCCCAATCGAAGGAACTTTACCAGAAGAGATAGCTTCGGCTTTAAGAAAAAAACTTGAGCAAATAAAAGCTTAAGAATATAAAGGATAAGTATGAGACATAAGCATGGATATAGAAAGCTTAGTAGAACTTCATCTCACAGAAAAGCATTACTTAAAAATTTAAGTATTGCAATTATTGAGAGAGAAAAAATTGAAACTACTTTGCCAAAAGCAAAAGAATTAAAAAGATTTGTGGAAAAATTAGTTACTCAAGCTAGAGTAAATGATTTAAATGCTCACAGAATAGTATTTGCTGCTCTTCAAGATAAAGAAGCAACAAAAAAATTAATGAATGAAATCGCTCCTAAATATGTTGAGAGAAATGGTGGATATACATCAGTTATCAAAACAAGAATCAGAAAAGGTGATGCTACACAAATGGCTTACATCTCTTTCGTTTAAGCGATAGATTTTTTAATAAAAAGGCTAGTTGGTTTTACCAATTAGCCTTTTTTATTCCCATAATATATATATACATAATATTATTGATTAAATTGATAATCGCATTTGATTTATAGATCTAAAATATACTTTTAGTTATACTCCCAACTTAAAAAACAATCTAAAGAATTTAAAAAAGTATTAATATGTCAGCAAAAAAAATCCCACAATTTACCCATCTTCATCTCCACACAGAGTTTTCAATGCTCGATGGTGCAAACAAAATCCCAGTTTTAGCAAAAAAAGTAAAAGAGCTTGGGATGACAAGTGTTGCGATGACTGACCATGGTAATATGTTTGGAACTATCACTTTTTACAATGCTATGAAAAAAGAGGGGATCAAGCCAATTATTGGGATGGAAGCTTATCTTCATAATGAAGAGGATATTGGTGATAAAAGTACAAAACGAAGATTTCATCTTTGTTTGTACGCAAAAAATGATGTAGGCTATAAAAATCTTATGTATCTTAGTAGTCAAGCTTATATGAATGGATTTTATTATTATCCCAGAATAAATAAAAAACTTTTAAAAGAGAATTGTGAAGGTTTGGTTTGTACTGCTGCTTGTTTGCAAGGTGAGATAAATTGGCATCTAAATACAAACAGTGAGCGGAATGTTAAAAATGGAGCTAAAGGTTATGATGAAGCAAAACTTATCGCTTTAGAATACAAAGAGATTTTTGGAGATGATTTTTATCTTGAAATTATGCGTCATGGGATTGATGATCAATTGTTTATAGATACTCAAATTATAAGATTGTCTAAAGAAACTGGGATAAAAATCGTTGCAACAAACGATACACACTACACAGAACAAAAAGACGCTGAAGCACATGAAGCTTTTATGTGTATCGCTATGAATAAACTTTATGATGACCCTAATCGTATGAGACATAGTGTACATGAGTTTTATGTAAAATCGCCAGAGCAGATGGCAAAGCTTTACGCAGATATTCCAGAAGCCCTTATTAATACTAATGAGATTGTAGAAAAATGTAATCTTGAGATAAAACTAGGAAATCCAACGCCTCCAAATTTTAAATTTACAAGGGAAAAAGCAGAAGCTCAAAATCTAAAACTTCCTGAGGAAAATTTAGAATATTCACTTGAAAACGATAAAGTTTTATTTAGCGTTGAATGCATTAAGGGGCTTGAAAAACGACTTCTGATTGTACCAAGTAACAAACATCAAGAATACAAAGATAGATTACAAGTTGAAATTGACATCATCAATAATATGAAATTCCCTGGATACATGCTTATTGTTTGGGATTTTGTTGCTTATGCAAAATTACATAATATTCCAGTTGGTCCTGGGCGTGGTTCGGCTGCTGGAAGTTTGGTTGCTTTTTGTTTATCTATTACAGATATTGATCCAATTCCATACGGGTTACTTTTTGAGAGGTTTCTAAATCCTGAACGGGTTTCTATGCCAGATATTGATATGGACTTTTGTCAGGCTCGTCGTCAAGAGGTTATTGACTATGTTGTGCTGAAATATGGACGAGAAAATGTTGCGCAGATTATTACTTTTGGTAAGCTTCTAGCAAAAGGGGTTATTAGAGATGTTGCTAGGGTTCTTGATATGCCTTACAAAGAGGCTGACGCTATGGCAAAACTAATACCAGATGAACTTGGGATAAATCTTAAAGATTCTTGGGAAAAAGAGCCAAAATTAAAAGAGCTTTGTGAACTTAATCCAAAAGCAGCTAGGGTTTGGGAGTATGCATTAGCATTAGAGGGACTAAATAGAAATGCTGGAACACACGCAGCTGGGGTTGTTATCTCAAATGAACCACTTTGGCTCAAAACTCCACTTTTTAAGCCATCAGGACTTGATACTATTGCAACTCAATATAATGGAAAATATGTTGAAGATGTGGATTTAATAAAGTTTGACTTTTTGGGACTGAAAACTTTAACTGTAATTGAAGGCGCATTACAACTTGTGGAGAAAAGATATGGAAATAGAATTAACTTTATAGAGCAAGATGTAAACGACAAGGGTGTTTATGACCTTATTCAAACAGGTCATACAATAGGTTTGTTTCAGATAGAGTCAAGTGGTATGCAAGACCTTAATAAAAGGCTAAAGCCATCAAATTTTGAAGATATTATTGCGGTACTAGCACTCTACCGACCAGGTCCTATGGAGTCTGGAATGCTTGATGACTTTATTGATAGAAAACACGGACGTGCTAAGATTGATTATTTTTATGATGAGTTTGAAGCCCCACTAAAACCTATTTTGGAACCAACTTATGGTGTTATTGTTTATCAAGAGCAAGTTATGCAAATTGTTCAAGTTATCGGCGGATTTTCTTTGGGTGGTGCGGATTTAGTAAGACGAGCTATGGGTAAAAAAATTAAAGAGGAGATGGATAAACTCAAAGATGAATTTGCTGACGGTGGAGTTAAAAAAGGGTATGTTAGGGAGCATTGCGAAGAGCTTTTTGATTTAATTGTTAAGTTTGCAGGATATGGATTTAATAAATCACATTCAGCAGCTTATGCAATGGTCACCTTTTATACCTCATATCTCAAAGCTTACTATACAACTGAATTTATGGCATCTTTACTTACGAGTGAAAAAGATAATACAGATAAAGTTGTTAAGTATGTTGATGAAGTGAAAAGGCTTGGATTTGATTTAGTTCCTCCACATATCAATAAATCAGATTTAGTTTTTAGTGCTGAAACAATCAATAATAAAAATGTTGTAATGTTTGGAATGGGTGCGTTAAAAGGTGCCGGAGATGTTGCAATTAGCTCAATTTTGAGAGCTAGAAGTGAGGGTGCATTTAAAGATTTAGCAGATTTTGTTAGCAGAATTGATGGGAGTAAAGTAAATAAAAGAGTTATTGAAACACTAGCAAAATCGGGCGCGTTAGATTGTTTTGGATATACAAGACGAGCAATTTTGGAGCAAATCGAGGATATTGTTGAAGCAGTTGGCAAGGCATCACAAGCAAAAAAACAAGCAATTGGAAGTTTATTTGGTGATGATGAAGAGATGATGAGTGTTGATATATCAATTAAAAATTTTCCAGAATATGAGGCAAAAGAGATTTTAGAATTTGAAAAAGAATCACTCGGTTTTTATGTATCAGGGCATCCACTTGATAGTTACAGGGAAACATTTAGTGAGATAAATTACACACTGAGTTCACAATTTGATGAGTTAGCTGATGGAAACGAAACGATTTTAATTGGAAAAATTGAAAATATAGCAAAAAAGATGTCAAAAAAAGGGAATTCTTTTGGTATCGCAACTATTATAGATTTACATGGAAGTTTTGAATTGATGTTGTTTGATAATTTACTTAAAGAACTTGAAGATGATTTTGATATTAGTAAACCGTTGGCATTTAAAGTTGGAGTAACTGTTAATGATTTCGGAGTTAGATTTAATGTTAAAAAAGTCGAGTCATTAAAAGATGCAAAAAATGAAAAACTAAAAACAAAAAGAGTTGTAGAGGTTTTGCCACCATTAATTTTAAATATCCCGTTTAGTGATGATGAGTCGATACTTTACGCCCTATTTGAGGTTATTTCACAAAATCAAGGTAAAAGGGATTTGACATTTTGTATTAAATCCAAACTTGGTGATGTGGAACTTGATAGTAGTTACAAAATAAATAAAGAGTGTGAAAACTTACTTAAAAATATAGAAGGAGTTTATATTGGATAAAAGAAATATTCTAATTACAAACGATGATGGTTTTGATGCTGTTGGTTTAAAACATCTTGTTGAGGCATTAAAACCTTTAGCACATATCAAAGTTGTAGCACCTGCAACAAATAAATCAGCGTGCGCACACAGTATGACACTTACTCGTCCACTTAGATTTAAAAGTTATGATGATGATTGTTTTATGCTTGAAGATGGGACTCCAACTGATTGCGTATTTTTGGGACTTCATACTTTATATCCAGATGGAAATCTACCAGATTTGGTGGTAAGTGGGATAAATGTCGGCTCAAATATGGGGGAAGATATAACATACAGTGGTACAGTAGCAGGAGCTATGGAAGCTGTACTTCAAGGTGTTCCTGCTATCTCAATATCGCAAGTTCTTGATGACAAAATCAAAGAAGTTGTTGATATTTGGGATTATTCACTAGCTAAAAAGTCAATTTTTGATATAGTTCAAAAAATTTTAAATGGGGGTTTCCCTCTTGCAAAAAGAAAGCTTTTAAATATAAATATTCCTGCGTGTAATCTTAATGAATGTAATGGGATTAGGATTACAAAAGCTGGATTTAGAGCTTATGGAAATGATTATAGAACTTATCATGATCCAAAAGGTGGAGAGTTTCATTGGATTGGACTTCACCCCTTAATTTGGGAGAGTGATGACAAGCTTTGCGATTTTGAAGCGGTAAATGAAAACTATGTTTCGATAACCCCAGTAAAGCTTGATATGACAAGTTATGATGATATAGAAAATTTAAACAAATGGATGGACAACTAAAATGACAATTTATAAAATGTTACAAAACGATATTAAGGTACTTAATCGTGATCTTAAAAGTGAAGATGAGATTATTGAGATATTAAAAAAAAGACTTACAAAAAAAGAATTTAAGTACTATTTGATGAGACTTGAGGGTGTTGAGAATGAACTTATGAAAAAAGAGTTAAATGTCGATGATGAGAGATTCGATGAGATTTTTAAAACTACAATCAAGAAATTAAATGCAGAAAAACTAAAATATGAATTATCAACTAGAGTTTAGGTGAAATAGATGCATATTACAAATAAAATTTCACACTATTTTGAAAAATTTGCTTCAAAAGAGTTTTCTCCTACTGTACAAAGTTTTATAAATAATAGCTATGTAAAACTTTTAGGGCTAGATATGACAGATTTTGATGAGCCAAAAAACTACAAAACTCTAAATCAACTTTTCACAAGAATGCTTCTTGTGCCTCGTCAATTTGATAAAAATCACAATACATTTATCTCAGTTGCTGATAGTTATGTGAGTAGCCAAGGTGATATAAATGAGGGTATCGCTTTACAAATTAAAGGTATGGAATATAGTATTGATAAACTTCTAACAAATCATATTGATAGCTTGAATATTGGAAAACTTCAAAATGGAAAGTTTATGAATTTTTATTTAAGTCCAAAAGATTACCATCGCTACCATAGTCCAATTGGTGCAAAGGTTACAAAACTTATCCATATTCCAGGTAAACTTTATCCTGTAAATTTTACATATTTAAATAAGCAAGATGAACTTTTTATCGAAAATGAAAGGGTTGTGCTGGAGTGCAATGCAAGTGATGGGAAACTTTTTTATATGGTTTTTGTTGGCGCGTTAAATGTTGGAAAAATGGTTTTTGATTTTGAACCAAGAGTTGAAACTAACAAAAATTTAAAAAAAATTAGTGTTTATGAATATAGTGAACAATATATTGCAAAAGGGGAGTGTTTGGGGCATTTTAAAATGGGCTCGACTGTACTTCTTTTTTGGGAAAATGATATGGTTGAGCTTACAAATTTACTTGATACCTCTGTTAGATTCGGTGAAGTTATAGCTACTTTAAACGCATAATGAAAACAATTTTTATAACAGGTTGTAGTTCAGGAATTGGAAGGGAAACTGCGTATTATTTAAAAAGTAAAGGTTATAGGGTTTTCCCAACAGCTAGAAAAATTGAAGATGTCGAGTTGCTTAAAAATGATGGTTTCGAGGCATTTTTACTTGATGTTAGAGATAGTGACAATATAAAACAAGTATTAGAAGATGTTTTAGAATTAAGTGGAAAAATTGATATACTCTTTAATAATGCTGGTTTTGGACAGCCTGGTGCACTTGAAGATATCACAACACCAATTTTAAAAGAGCAATTTGAAACAAATGTCTTTGGTCTTCATGAGATTATGATACAGGTTTTAAAAATAATGCAAAATCAAAATAGTGGAACAATTATCAATCACAGCTCTGTTTTGGGACTTGTAAGTTTACGGCTTCGTGGTGCTTATAATGCAAGTAAGTATGCTGTTGAGGGTCTTAGTGATACACTTAGGCTTGAACTTAAAGAATCAAACTCGAAAGTTAATATTACGGTTTTAAATACAGGACCAGTGAAAAGTGAATTTAGAAATAATGCAAAAAATATGGTTATAAAAAATATAGATATAGAAAATTCTAATTTTCGTGAAGTTTATAAAAAGAGTCTTGCTTCAACAAAAAGTGATGTTCCATTTTCACTTACGCCAATTGATGTAGCAAAAGTTGTAGAAAAAATAATTGTAGCCAAAGTTATAAAACCAAGGTATTACATAACAAAAGCAACATATATTTTAGGTTTTGCAAAAAGAATTTTATCAACAGCACTATTAGATAAAATTCTTATTAAGATTTAATGCTAACTGCTCTAAAATATAAATATCTAACTAAACCAATATAAGCAGTAAAAATGGACAATTTCCAATCATTATCAATGAATCTTCTTGAGGAGCAATCTGATTTAATATTTTTTTCTTTGGATTTAGATTATAAATACAAAAATTTTTCAAAAAAACACTCATTAGTGATGGAGCTTATTTGGGGAAAAAAGATTGACATTGGTATTTCGATTTTCGAGTATATATCCAATGATATCGATAGAGAGAAAGCTAAAAATAATTTTCTGCAAGTGATACAAACCAAGTTACCATTTACAATAGAAGAGCAATTTGGAGATCAATTTTTACATAGAAGTCATTATAAAGATAGTTATTTTCCGATGTTAGAAAACGTTAAAGTTGTTGGTATTTTTGTAACAGTTGAAGAGATGAACCATATTGAAGATAAGCAAATATTTGAGCAAATTGTAATTTAACTAAAAGTGGAATCATCTTAGTAGATTGCACCAAACATGATATGCCTCTAATTTTTGTAAATGATGCCTTTGTTTCAATTACGGGATATGAAAAAGAGGAAGTTTATGGGAAAAATTGTAGATTTTTACAAAATGACGATAGAAATCAAGAGACAGTTTATAAAGTAAGAGAAGCTATAAAAAATAAAGAATATTGTGAAATTGAACTTAGAAATTATAAAAAAGATGGAACACTTTTTTATAATCTATTATCACTTAGTCCTATATTTGATAGTCATGGTGAGTTGACTTATTATATTGGCATACAAAATGATATTACTAAATTAAAGCAACAAAATGAACTATATTTCCAGCAAAAACGAGCTGAATCATTGACAAATTTGATTAAAAATCTCTCACACCAATGGCGTCAACCACTCTCACTTATATCAACTTTGAGTGGCTCAATTCAGCTTAAAAATGAAGTTGGACTTTTAAGCAATGATGATCTTGTTGAACACACAACAAGGATAATTTCAACAACACAATATCTTTCGAATATCCTTACCGATTTTGATGGATTTTTAATAAATGATAACCGAGAAAATTTTAAGTTAAGTGAGATCATAAATGATGAAATGAAGATTCTTAAAGATATTAATTTTATTGTAGAGTTTGATAGTAATCTTGAAATCTCTAGTTATAAAAATATTTTACAAATATGTATCTCTGGACTTCTTAGTAATTGTAAAGATGCGTTTGGTATTGAGGATAATAAACTGATTGTTATGGATTGTATAAAAAGTAAAGATGAAATAATCATCACCATAAAAGATAATAGTTCTGGCGTGAATGAAAATATTATTGAAAATATTTTTGATCCATATTTTACAACAAAGCATCAAACACAAGGGACAGGGTTAGGGCTATATTTGATACAAGTATTTTTGCAAAATATTGGCGGGTCAATTATTGTTAAAAATGGGAAATTTATCTATGATAATAAAGAGCATATCGGTGCTATCGCTACTATTACACTTTTTAATGAGATTTAACTTCTAAAGACTAATCAACCCTTTTTTGTTGTCTTTTGTTTTTATTAGCTAGATTTTGTTTATCAAAGCTATCTGTGATATCGCTATATTCCCTTAAAAATGATGGCAACTTTCTCCCACCAACTTTTAAAACATCATCTACAAGAAGATTTGCTACTTTTGTTTTATCTTTCATTTGTACTTCGCACATATAATTAAATAAAAATTGAGCCAATCTATCAAGTGATATTTGCCAAGTTGAATAAGTTTTTCCATAAATCCAGTTTGAAAAATCATAAAATGTTTCATAAACACTTCTGTTTTCAACAAGATATGCAAATGATGATGTGAAATTTCCACTATTGTAAAATAGATCCCAAAATCTTGAAAATCTTTTCATCACTTGCATCTTTTCAAATGGAATTATGTTATTTGCTAAAATATCATAAGGTGGCATATCACTATATGTCATTCCATAAAGTTCATCGTGTCTATTTAGTGTTGTACCTGATAACTTTTTAAGGACACCCACTTGAATTTCACTATTTGATAAGCTACACAAATAATCCAAATTTTCCCCGAAACTTTCACAACTTTCCCCTGGAAGCCCAATAATTAAATCAAGATGTATATGGGCATTTGTTTCATTTTCTAAAAACTCTAAATTTTCTTTTATTTTCGGAATATTTAGATTTCTTTTGATATTTTTTGCAATATCTTTTTTTAGCGTTTGGATACCAATTTCAAGTTGGAGTGATGTTGGTGGAAATTTTTTTATCCTCTCTCTTAATTCGCTTGGAAAATGATCTGGTATAACTTCAAAATGTGTTGTGAATGGCTCATTTTTTTCCAAAAAGAAATCCAGCAATCTTGTTGCTAATTTAATATCAAGATTAAAGGTTCTGTCTATAAATTTAAAATTCCTAGCACCTCTATCCCAAAGTATTGAAAATTCTTTTAATAACTCATCAATGTCAAAATTTCTAACCTCTTTATCGATGGATGAGAGGCAAAATTCACACGAAAAAGGGCAACCTCTTGAGGCTTCAACATAGATATATCTATTTGCAATATCGTTATCATCGTAGTGTTTGTATGGAAGTTGTAGTTTTTTTAATTCATATAATTTTGGATGAAAAACTTTCTCTTTTACTTCAATATTATTTAAAATATCACGACAAAGTTCATAAAATGGAACTTCCCCTTCCCCCTCAATTACAAAATCAGCTTTATCAAAATTAACCCTAAAAGGGCGGTAGCTAACTTCAGGACCACCCAAAATGATAACTGTATCTGTAGCTACTTTTTTTATGATTTCAACCAACTCTTTTACATCACTAGCATTCCAAATGTAAACACCAATTCCAATTATTTTTGGACTATATTGGAGCAGATTTTCTGCAATATCTTGCATCCTTTCATTTATTACATATTCTTTAATGATTGCTTTGTGTTGGAGTTCACCAAGATTTGCGTAAAGGTAACGAAGCCCCAAGCTACTATGTGTATAGCGACCGTTTAAGGTTGTTAATATTATCTCTTTTGTTTGCTTAGTGGTGAGCATTTTGCTTTTCGTTTGTATCGTGTGGCTGTGCTTCTGCTTCTTTTGTGTGTGTAACTTCTGGATGTTCTTGATTTACACTATTTTGGTGATTGTTTTCTACATCTGTTGTTTGGTTTACATCGGCTGTTTTATTTAATTCATTATTTTGATTTATTGTAATTCTAAAGTTTAACTCCAACCCTTTTTTGGTTTTTGCAAATTCGATTGGATAATCAAGTGCGATTGAGTATTTTTGTTTCTCTAATAATTTTACAACCTCAAAAAATTCAACAGGAGATTTTACAATTGTGTATATTGAATATTTGTAGGTTGTGTATTTTTCTTTCGTTTCTCCTAAAAGTTTTACAATTGTACTTGTATTAAATAGTTGCTCTAACCCTTTTTTCCCTTGACTTGAGGATAAAAATTTTGTTGTTTTGGTTGGGATATATTTTTTTACTACAATTTCATCTTTGGATATAGGATGAGTGTTTGAGATGATAGATGTAAATACACCTTTTGTTTGCGATGTTAGGATGTTTTCACTTGTTTCGTAAAGTTTCAATAGTTTTGGTTTAAGGCTTGTTTGATATGGGTCTTCACCTTTAAAATCATAAATTATCGTTGATTCATCTTTTGCAATTTGTATCTCTTTTAAAACTGAATTATCATCGATACTTTCAAATAAATTAGTTATCAGTTTAATCATATTTTGATTGATTGTTATATGATTTGGAAGATTTGCGTATTCTATTTTTGCAACCTCCTGTTTTGTTTCATCTCCACTATGATCTCCATTTTGGTAAAGATAGTAATATCCTGCGTACCCAGCCCCAGCTGTTGTTAGTAATACTAATAGTAACCACATAAAAAGTGCAAGCTTAGATTTTTTTGCCCTTCTTTTTGTAAAGCTATAATGTTCAATATTGTGTTTTTTTGTGATTGTTTCAACAGCTTCATCAATATTTAAATGGTTATATGTGATATCTAATCCTACATTTTCTTTTAAAATTTCAAGTTGCTTAGCTTCAAGATATTTAATTGCATAGTAGATATTGACAGATTCGCAAATATTTGCAGATTTAGTGAACTCTGAGTAGCTTGTGACTATCTCTTCGATGTTACTACTTAGTTCTAAAAGATATATTTCATCATAAAGTATCTGCTCAGCCATCTCATCGGTATAGAAATTTGATTTTTTAATATCAACATAAGGTGTTAAAAAATTAATGGTACTGTATGCTAATCTTTTGTGGTCATTTAAAACTATTGAATATAGTGTGTTATTGAAGATAAAAATATTAAGTGAATTTTCTATTGGACTTTGGATTAGTTCTTCGTTTAAAATTGTAAATGGTGATATTAAATAGTCAATACTTCCATTGTTATAAAATAATTTTGTGGTTTTGATGCTCTCGTGATTTAAAACTATATTGTGCGATAGGTCAAATAAAACAGACGCATCATTTTTATTTTTTGTTGAGTGTCTATCAACGATAAGTTGGTCGCTATCTTCACAAATTGCAGTAATTATAGTATTTGGAGTCTCTTTTTCAAGTACTTTGATTTTGAAAAGCGCGTCAGTTGACATTTTTCCGTTTTCCATAAGGAAAACCGATTGTTCAGATGTTAAGAGCTTATCATTTTTGAAAACTTGATTATTAAGTTTGATATTTTGCTCCATCTTAATAATGCTAATGTGTTGAAACTCCTTATTGTTCATAGACTTTCCCCATATAAATTTTTATTTTCTCTTTTGCTTCATCGAGTGTTAACCCATAAATATCAAATGGCTCACCAACAAAAAAATCAATTGTTCCAAATGGTTTTGGTATGACAAAATTATCCCAAGAATTCATAGTCCAACATTTTGAGGCACGGGAACCAAAACAAACAATCTTTGAGTTTGTTTTTTGTGCAATCAACACAACGCCATCAGCAATTGAATGATTTGGTCCTTTTGGACCATCTGGTGTGATAGCTACATCAACTCCATTTTGTAGTGCTTTTATAGCTCCAAGAAGTGCTTTAGCACCACCTCTTGTTGATGAGCCACTAAGTGAGCCAACACCAAGACTCTCAACAGTTCGTCTTATAATTTCCCCATCGCTATGTTCACTTACTATTACTTTTACTAAACCATGAGGTTTAAATTCTCTATAATTAAAAGCTTGCATAAGTAAATCACCATGCCAAAGTGAAAGGATAAAGTTTTCACCATCCATTTTTTTTGCAAAGTGAAATCGTTTTTTGTTTGTTTTGTAAATTAATTTTGCAAATAGTTGCAAGAAAAATGGTAAAAATGTAATTTGTAAATTCTTTTTTATTTTTTTTATTTTACTTTTCATTAAAGTACAACCCCTTTGAGTGAAGTTCTAGTGTTTGTTGTTATTTTAACATCAACAATTTTACCCAATAATTCCTCACTTCCTTCAACAAAAACTTGCATTCCGTTGTCACTAAACCCCATAATTTCACCATTTGGCTTTAAGTCTTCAAAATAAACTTTATGAATTTGTCCAATAGCTTTATCCATATGTAAATCTTGATGAGTTTTGTGTAGTTCTATTAGCGTGTTTAATCTTCTTGTTCCGATGTCGCTATCAATTTGCTCCATGGTTGAAGCTGGAGTATTTGGTCGAGGTGAGTATTTAAAATTAAAAATTTGATCAAATTTAACTTGATTTACAACATCAAGTGTGTCTAAAAAATCCTCTTCACTTTCATGTGGAAATGCAACGATAATATCTGTACTGATCCGTGCAGTAGGGACTTTTGTTTTGATTTTTTCACAAACTTTTAAAAACCACTCTTTTGTGTAGCCCCTTTTCATATCTTTTAATATTTTTGTTGAGCCACTTTGCAGTGGAACATGGATAAATTTACAAATTTTAGGATTTGAGGCAAACTCCTCTATAAAATCATCATCCATATGAAGTGGATGTGGTGAAGTAAATCTAATTCTTTCAATTCCATCAATTTTACTTAGTTCCTGTAAAAGCTTTGTGAAATCGTATTTTTCACTATTTTGGCTTGAGAAGTATTTCCCATAATTATTTACATTTTGCCCTAATAAAAAAATCTCTTTTATCCCATTTTGTGCCGATTTTTTCGCTTCATTGAGGATAATTTCTGCAGGAATACTTATCTCTTCACCTCTTGTTGCTGGAACTATACAAAAAGTACATTGCTTGTCACAACCAAGTGAAATATTTATATTTGCTTTATAGAGTGAACTTCTAAACTCGCTAAAATCGTAGTTTGTTTCATCGTGATTTATATCAATCTCAACACTACCTTTGGTTTCAACAGCTTTTGAAATTTTTGATACATTTCTAGCTCCCACTACAAAATCTACATATGAGGCTCTTTTTATTATCTCATCACCCAAATGGCTAGCAGTACATCCACATACACCTATTTTTGCACCATCTTTTTTGATTTTATTAAATTGTCCAAGTTCACTAAAGAGTTTTGCAACAGGCTTTTCTCTTACGCTACAAGTGTTTATAATTATTAAGTCCGCCTCTTGTGGATTGGTTGTTTGTGTGTAGTTATTGTGTGTGTTTAGTTCTGCTATTATGTGTTCTGTGTCCCTTGTGTTCATTTGACATCCAAGGGTTTCGATAAAGAGTTTTTTTGACATATTTTGTTTTCTTTGATTTTTCTTTTGGATTTTATCTCTTAAAGTGCGTGTAATTCATACATATATTCATCATCACCAAGACCATATTTAATCTCTCTAAAGTTTACATTGTAACCTGAACTCTCCAAACTTTCAACTAACGCCATCATATTTTTATGTGAGTTATCTCTATCGCAATAGTAAATTTTCCCAGTTGATTCTTTAAGTTCATCTTTGATTTTTGAAAGACTTATTTTTTTTGGCTTTTCGTTGATTTCGTTTCTTGCTAATAAAATATCCATTTGATTTGTGTCCTTTTGATTTTGTTGTAGAGGTATCCTCTATTTAAGAGTTGCGATTTTATCAAAAAACAACTTTAATTATAGTGTGTTCAAAATATCCCTTGAGTGTAAGGGAGCGTTTGGTAAAATCTAAAAAAAATTACAAATTTACAACAAAGATTTATAACAAAATATGAAAAAAGCCACCAAGAATGAGATTAAATTTATAAGGGATTATTTTTTAGAACATTATAGTGGTGTTGTAACTGAGTTAAATTTTACCAACGATTATGAACTTTTAATAGCAATAATTTTATCTGCTCAATGTACAGATAAAAGGGTAAACATCATAACACCAGCACTTTTTAGTAAGTATCCAGATACAAAAAGCTTATCACAAGCTAATATTGAAGATGTAAAAGAGCTTTTGAAAAGTTGTAGTTTTTTTAATAATAAAGCACAAAATATTATAAAAATGGCAATCAGTGTTGAAGATTTTTATGGTGGTGTGATTCCTCACAACCAAAAAGAGCTTGTCTTGTTAGCTGGTGTTGGAAATAAGACGGCAAATGTTTTTTTGATTGAAAGTGAGGGGGCAAACCTTATGGCTGTCGATACTCATGTATTTAGGGTATCACATAGATTAGGGCTTAGTGATGCGAAAACTGTTGAGGGAACTGAAGCTGAACTTGTTAAAAAATTAAAAGATGATTTACATATTTTTCACCAAGCAATGGTACTTTTTGGAAGATATAAATGTAAGGCAATTAATCCACTATGTAACGATTGTGGGCTTAAAACAGCTTGTAAAAGTGATGGAAGATTTGGAGTTGATGGGAAAAATGAAATTAAGCAAAATAAAGTAAAAGGTAAAAAATAGATGGCAATAAAAAGTGTAACTTTAGATGGAAAACTCTTTGATATAAATTATGAAATCATAAATCCAAAAAATGAACAGACTATTGTTTTTTTACATGGTTGGGGGAGCAATAAAGAGGTTATGAAAACAGCATTTGATGATGTTTTCAAAGATTTTAGACATTTTTATATCGATATGCCAGGGTTTGGAAAAAGTACAAATTCTTATGTTTTGACAACTAAAGATTATTGTGAAATTATGGTTGATTTTTTTGACTCATTGGATTTGAAAACAGATGATTTAATAATTGCAGGGCATAGTTTTGGTGGGAAAGTAGCTACATTTTTAAAGCCATCACACCTTATTTTGCTGAGTTCAGCTGGTATTTTGGAAGAAAAATCAAAAAAAGTAAAAATAAAAATCGCTTTAGCAAAAATAGCAAATAAGCTGGGAGTCTCATATTTTAGTAAACTTTTTAGAAGTAAGGACGTTGAAACAATGAGTGAAAATATGTATGGCACTTTTAAAAATGTGGTTGACGAAGATTTTAGTGGTGAATTTAAAATTTATCAAGGAAAAACTACTATTTTTTGGGGCAAAGAGGATACTGCTACAAGTTTACAAAGTGGCAAAACTATCCATCAGTTAATCAAAAATAGTCAATTTTACGATTTTGATGGCGGGCATTATTTCTTTTTGAAACATAGTAAAGAGATAGAAGATAAAATAAAACAACAATTCGATGGGAGATAATTTATGGAGTATTTGAGATATTTTGAAGTTTTTACAAACTTAATCCTTTTGCTATCACTTGGGTGGTATTTGGTAACCAATCTTCAGTGGTACAACTACAAACTTGAAAGGGTGATCTTAAAACACCATAAACAACAGTGGCACATAATCTATTTTTTAACACCAATTGCACTTTTTTATCTGTTGCCATTTACATATTTTGCAATATATTTTTATCTTTTTTATCTGACAAGTTTGTTTTTTTGGAATAAAAATCTCTCAAAAGGTGTTGTTTTGACGGGGCGCGTTAAGAGATTTTTGGCGATTTTATTAGGGTTTGCATTTATTGTTGATGGGCTTTGTTTTGTAAGTGTTGAGTGCTATTTTGGAGTATTTATAGTTTTATTTTTGACCTATATTGTTACAACAATTTTGGAGAAGATTTTCTTTTTAAGCTTTAAGCATAAAGCAAAAAAAAGATTAAAACAATTTAATAATCTAACAACCGTAGCAATAACAGCATCTTATGGAAAAACATCAATCAAAAACTATTTATATCAAGTTTTACGAAAAAACTTTGTAGTTTATATGACACCACGAAGTGTAAATACAATTGGGGGGCTTTGTAAAGATGTAAATGATGATTTACCACTTGATACTGAGATTTATATAGCTGAAGCAGGAGCTAGAGAAAAAGGTGATATCGAAGAGATTGCTCTATTTTTAGAGCCACAATATGTGATTATAGGGAGTGTTGGTGAGCAACATATCGAATATTTTAAAACTTTAGACAATATTATCCATACAAAAATGGAGATACTAAAATCACCAAAATTACTTCACGGCTTTGTCCATGATAGTGTCCCTATTTTGAATTACCCTGATATTACAAAGTTTCCAAAAAATCTCCATATTACTAAAAGTGATCTTAATGGTATTTGGTTTGATATTGATATAGATGATAGGGTTGAGCATTTTCACGCACCGATTTTAGGTAGTTTTAATGCTATAAATTTAACTGCTGTTATTTTAATTGCACATAAATTAGGTATGGAGATTGATGAGATAAAAGTTGCTTTACACAATATAAAAGCAGTAGACCATAGATTAAAAATCACAAAAGCAAATGGAAAACTTATACTTGATGATAGTTTTAATGGTAATTTGGAAGGGATGTTGGAGGCTGTGAAAATATCTTCAACGCATGAGGGGAGAAAAGTTATTATAACTCCTGGTATTGTTGAAAGTACTGATGAAGCAAATATTAAATTAGCTCTTGCTATTGATGACATTTTTGATATTGTAATTATTACTGGTTCGATTAATCAGCAGATTTTATTGAACAATATCAAAAAAGCAAAAACGATTATTTTGCAAAATAAAGCTGATATGGAAGTTGCACTTTTAGAACATACACAAAGTGGTGATTTGATACTTTTTGCAAATGATGCACCAAATTTTATATAGATTTGATGGAGCAAAATATGGAGAGAGTTTATGCACCGTGGAGAAGTGAATATGTTTCACAAAATAGTGAAAAGATTAATGGTTGTGTTTTTTGTCATATAGTAAATCATCCAAATAAAGATGAGGAGCTTGGAGTTTTATATAGAGACGAGGAGTTTTTTATTGTGATGAACAAATACCCATATAGTCCAGGGCATTTTATGATAATTCCAAATTTTCACACTGATAAACTGGAGGAACTTGACTCTTTTGTTTGGGGAAAAATGACTTTGTTTGCTCAAAAAAGTGTGAAGCTTTTGAAAGATGTTTTAAATGCTGGGGGGGTAAATATTGGTATGAATTTGGGAAGTGTTGGTGGAGCTGGGATTGCTGAACATATCCATCTTCACCTAGTTCCAAGATGGAGTGGAGATACAAATTTTATAACAACTATCGGGGATACTAGAGTGTATAGTACGGATTTTAATAAAATTTATAAAAGATTAAAGGAGAAAGCACCTTTGTATTTTGGAGAAAACAGATGAAAAAAATTGCAGTAGCATTTACTGGTCTATCAAATAGTGGAAAGACTACTTTGATTTTAAATATCGCGCAAATCTTAAAAAGTCAAAATTTTAAAGTTAGTATAGTAAAACATGACCCACAAGATAAAGCGGTATTTGACAAGGAGGGGAAAGATAGCGATAAATTTACAAAAACAGGCTCAGATGTAGTTGTAGTTTCCCCAACAAGAACAACAATGTTTAAAAATAAAACTTCTTCAATTGATGAAATTGTTGAGCTTTTTGGGGAGTTTGATTATCTATTGGTTGAGGGTTTGAAAACTTTACCACTCCCTAGAATCTGTGTTTCTAGAGGTGAATTTGGCGAAGATTATTGTGAGATAAGTGATGTGATTGCAACGGATAATGAGTTTAGTGATAATGAAAAATATAAAAATTATCAAATGTTGGATTTGAATAATGTTGATGAAATAATAAAATGGATAGATAGGAATGGAAAAAAATATGAATAGAGTATGGTTTGGTTTAATTTTTAGTGTAGCACTTTTTGGAAAACCAGTTTGCTATAAAGAGGGATATGGAAATTTGATTGTTTCAGTTGATGAGAATGAAATTGTCCTTAAAAATGGAGCAACACTCCCTTATGAAACAAGTGATACTAAAAATACATGGTATGAAAAACTCAATAATGCTGATTTGAAAATACAACCTTGGCAACAATATGACAGTGGTGGAATTGATCAAGAACCACCATATTTGTATAGTCCTGGACGACTTAGATATCAGCCTTTTTTTCAAGCACTTTATGGAAAAACTAGAAAAGATATACATAGAAATTTGGTTTATATAGATTGGAAAACAACTAAGGGTTCAATAAAACTACTAGCTAATATGGTTGGAGATGTGGATAAAAAACTTATTGAGATAAACAAAGAACTAATGAAGCTACCAAAAAAAGAGAGAAAATTGGCTGATAGTGCAAGCACATACAATTTTAGATATATCAGGGATACAAATCGTCTATCAATGCACAGTTTCGGGATTGCTATCGATTTATCTCCACATAAAACTCAATATTGGAAAAGTGTAGCTAAAAGTGAAACAGCACTAATTGATTATAAAAATAGTATGCCGTTATCGATTGTAAAAATATTTGAAAAATATGGTTTTATTTGGGGCGGGAGATGGTATCACTACGACACTATGCATTTTGAATATCGTCCTGAATTACTTGCCCCATCTTGTGTGGCTAAAACTATGAGTGAAAGTAAATCTGAACCTGTAGAGTTTTAAAGTTCCCTTGACAAACAGATTTTATATCTGATACAATAATTTATTGGCACTCATAAAGCTTGAGTGCTAAAATTTAAAGAATTATGGGGTATAAAAATGGAAAAAATTTTTGAAAAATTAACAAACCAAATGAGGGAAACTCTTGAATCAGCTCTTAGTTTAGCTCTACACAATAAAAATCAAGAAGTTGAGGTGGTTCATCTAATATGGGGACTACTTACAAACACAAACAGCATATTAAATCAACTTTTAAATAAAAAAAATATTGACAAAACAGCACTTGAGCTAGAAGCAAAAAGTGTAGCAAATCAACTCCCGCAAGTTTCAACTCTTACAAAAGAAAATATCAAAATAGGGAGAAATGTACTTAATAGTTTACAAAAAGCAGAGGGACAGATGAGTTCAACTGGGGATAGCTTTTTGGCTGTTGATAGTTGGATTATTGCAAATCTTGGTGATACGACCTTTAAACAAGTACTCGGGAAATATGTCGATTTAACTGAAATCAAAAAAGAGCTTGAAAGCATAAGAGGTGGTGCTAAAGTTGATAGCGCAAGTAGTGATGATAATCTTGAAGCCATTGGAAAATATGGTATTGATCTTAATAAAATGGCGATTGATGGGAAACTTGACCCAGTTATCGGAAGAGATGAACAAATCACTAGAATGATGCAAATTTTGATACGAAAAACAAAAAACAATCCTATTCTTTTGGGAGAACCAGGAACTGGAAAAACGGCAATCGCTGAAGGGTTAGCTCAAAGAATAGTCAATCGTGATGTCCCAACGAGTCTTTTAAACAAAAGGGTTATCAGCCTTGATATGAGTGCTTTAATAGCTGGGGCAAAATATAGAGGGGAGTTTGAAGATAGACTCAAAGCGGTAATTAAAGAGGTGCAAAAAGCTGGAAATATCATCCTTTTTATCGATGAGATTCATACAATTATAGGAGCAGGGGCGAGTGAAGGCTCTATGGATGCAGCAAATATCTTAAAACCAGCGTTAGCACGAGGGGAACTTCACACGATTGGTGCTACAACTCTAAAAGAATATAGAAAATATTTTGAAAAAGATGCAGCGATGCAAAGAAGATTTCAACCAGTAAAAGTGGATGAACCCTCTGTTAATGAAGCCTTACAAATACTAAGAGGTATCAAAGAAAAGCTTGAAACACATCACAATGTAACGATAAACGATAGTGCTTTAGTAGCTGCTGCAAAACTAAGTGATAGATATATTACTGATAGATTTTTGCCAGATAAAGCGATAGATTTGATAGACGAAGCGGCAGCTGAGCTTAAAATGCAAATTGAAAGTGAACCAACTGCACTTTCAGTCATAAAAAGACAAATCGGTACTTTAGAGGTTGAAAAATCAGCACTTAAGATGGAAAAAAGTGATAAAAATAGTGCAAGAATTGAAGAGATAGAAAAAGAGTTAGCAAATAAAAACGAAGAGAAAAGAAAGTTAGAAAATCAATTTCTTAATGAGAAAAAAACATTTAACGGGATCTCGGCTCTCAAAATCCAAATTGATGAGCTTAAAACAAAAAGCGATCGAGCAAAAAGAGAGAGTAGATTTGAAGAAGCAGCAAAAATAGAATATGGAGATATTCCAGCACTTGAAATTCAGATTAAAGAGTTTGAAAATACTTGGGCAAAGATGGAGGAATCTGGAACACTTCTTAGAAACTTTGTTGATGAAGAGAGTATTGCAAGCATTGTAAGTCGTTGGACAGGAATCCCAGTAAACAAAATGCTAACAACTGAAAAACAAAGAATTTTGGGTGTTGAAGATGTCCTCAAAAAAGAGGTTATTGGTCAAGATGAGGCAATTCATGCGATTGCAAGAGCTATAAAAAGAAATAAGGCTGGATTATCAAATGAAAACAAACCAATTGGTAGTTTTATGTTTTTGGGTCCAACTGGCGTAGGAAAAACAGAGTCGGCTAAAACACTAGCAAGATTTTTATTTGATAATGAAAAATCACTTATTAGATTTGATATGAGCGAATATATGGAAAAACATTCAGTTAGTAAACTAGTAGGCGCGCCTGCTGGATATGTGGGATATGAAGAGGGTGGACAGCTAACAGAAGCTGTGCGAAGAAAACCTTATAGTGTAGTGCTGTTTGATGAGATTGAGAAAGCCCATATTGATGTATTTAATATTCTACTGCAAGTACTTGATGATGGAAGACTTACTGATAATAAAGGGGTTACGGTTGATTTTAAAAATACAATTATTATCTTAACTTCAAACATTGGGAGTTCAAAAATTATAAATATTAAAGATAAGGAGGAAAGAAAAGCGGAAGTTATGAAAGAACTTAAAGGGCATTTTAAACCAGAGTTTTTAAATAGACTCGATGATATTATTATTTTTGATCCTCTTAGCCTTGAAGCTATTACAAAAATAGTGGATATTATGTTTGCTTCAATTGGTAAAAAATTAGATGCAAGAGGAATAAAAATATCAATGAGCCAAAAAGCAAAAGAGTATATAGCAACCGCTGGATTTGATCCTGATTACGGGGCAAGACCACTTAAAAGGGCGTTGTATGAAATTGTTGAAGATAGATTGGCTGAGCTTATTTTAGAAGATGTGATAAAAGATAATTCAAGTGTTGAATTTGATTTTGTAGATGGGAAAATAGAAACAAAAATTTCATAAAAAATAGGAACATAGATGGAGATGAGATTGGACGGCGTTATTTTTAATGTCATACATAAAAGCGATAAGAGGATAAAAAGGATTAGCTTATCGCTTCTGAATAAAGATGAAGTTGTTATAAAAACCCCATTAAAATTTAAAGCAAACCAAATACGGGATATTGTTTTGGGGCATAAAGATTGGATTTTAAAAGCCATCAATAGAGTTCCAGCTAAAAATAAGTTTGATTTTATTTGTGGTGGTGAAATTCCATTTATGGGTAAACAATACCCTCTTTCGCTTATTGAAGATGATAAGGTTGTTGGTGTAAAAACTGTTTTCAAAGATGATGTATTTTATTTTTATTATAATCCAACTCTTAATAAAGATGATGAATATGAACTTTTTGTTGAGGCACTAAAAAAATTTTACAAAAAAGTAGCCATTAAATATATTGACCCAATTTTTGATGAGATGTGTTTTAAAACAAAACTTCATCCACAAAATATTACATATCGATATGCAAAACGACAATGGGGAAGTTGTAGCTATAAAAATGATATTTCTATAAATTATATGCTGCTTCAATTTCCGCTAGATGCAATAAGATATGTCGTATTGCACGAGCTTTGTCACATTGAAGAGAAAAATCATAGCGGAAGATTTTATAACCTTGTATTACTTTATATGAGTGATTATAAAATACAAGAGGAGAAGTTGAAAAGCAAAAGTTTTTAAAAAATATGTCAATTTGACATATTTTTTATTTGGAAATTTTTTTTATGATAATATTCCAACAATAAAACAAAGAAAATCAAAAAGGGAATAAAATGACAGAAGATCAAAAAAAAGCGTTGGATTTAGCTATCAAACAAATGGATAAAGCGTTTGGTAAAGGGACACTTGTAAGACTTGGAGATAAAGTAATTGAGCCAATTGAGGTTATTAGTACGGGTTCTCTTGGGCTTGATTTGGCTCTTGGTGTTGGTGGAATTCCACAAGGTAGAGTTGTTGAGATTTATGGACCAGAAAGTAGTGGTAAAACAACTTTAACTCTACATGCAATTGCAGAGTGTCAAAAAGCTGGTGGGATTTGTGCGTTTATCGATGCTGAACACGCACTTGATGTAAAATACGCAAAAGACATAGGGGTTGATACTGAAAATTTGTTAGTTTCTCAGCCAGATTATGGTGAACAAGCATTAGAAATCCTTGAGACACTTGTTAGAAGTGGTGCTGTTAATTTGATTGTTGTTGATAGTGTTGCTGCACTTACACCAAAAGTTGAGATTGATGGAGATATGGATGACCAACAAGTTGGTGTTCAAGCTAGACTTATGAGTAAGGCTCTTAGAAAAATAACTGGTATTTTAAATAAAATGAATGTAACTGTTATTTTTATAAATCAAATCAGAATGAAAATAGGGATGACTGGCTATGGAAGCCCTGAAACAACAACTGGTGGAAATGCTTTAAAATTTTATAGCTCAGTAAGACTTGATATTAGAAGAATTGCAACGCTAAAACAAGGTGAAAATAGTATTGGAAATCGTACAAAAGTTAAAGTTGTAAAAAATAAAGTCGCTCCTCCATTTAAGACTGCTGAATTTGATATTATGTTTGGAGAGGGTATCTCAAAACTTGGGGAACTTGTAGATTATGGTGTGAAATTAGAGATTGTTGATAAAGCTGGTGCATGGTTTAGTTATAACGATACAAAAATTGGACAAGGAAAAGAGAATAGTAAACTGTTCCTAAAAGCAAATCCTGAAATAGCAAATGAGATAGAGCAAAAAATATTAAAAGCGATGGGTAATAGCCCAATTTTACTTTCAGAAACCTCTGCTGATGACGATGGGGACGAGTAGTCTAAATACAAGACTTTAATTTAAGGAAGTTTTGAGTAAAATCCGCCCCATTTGAATCACGATAGAGAAGAAATAAGATGAAATTAGGTCAAGAATTATATATTATTTAACAACTTTCTATTAAAAGATTCGGGTTAAACACGAAAGAGAAAAAAGGAAAAATAAATATGGAATTCAAAGACTTTAATTTTAAAGACGAATTAATGCAAGCAATCAATAAGGCTGGTTTTACTGAACCAAGTCCGATACAAAAAGATGCGATACCAATCGTGCTAAGTGGAAAAGACATAGTAGCTCAAGCGCAAACTGGTACAGGTAAAACTGCTGCTTTTGGTTTACCAATACTACAAAATCTAAGACGAGATGGAAGTGTTGAAGCACTTGTAATAGTACCAACAAGAGAACTTGCGATGCAAGTTAGTGATGAACTATTTAAATTTGGAAAATTTTTAGATATTAAAACAGCTACTGTTTATGGTGGTACTTCATACTCAAGACAAATCAAACATACTGAAAATGCTTCAATAGTTATTGCAACTCCAGGGAGACTTTTAGATCTTCTTAAAAATGAGCAAATCACTATCAACCCAAGATTTATTGTTCTTGATGAAGCTGATGAGATGCTTGATATGGGATTTTTAGAAGATATTAAAAATATTTTTAAATTTATGCCAAAAGAGAGACAAACACTTTTATTTAGTGCAACTATGCCTGAGCCTATAAAAGATTTGGCAAGAAAAATTTTAATAGAGCCAGAATTCGTAACGGTTACTAAAAAAGATATGACAAATACAAATATTGTTCAATCATTTTATGTTGTAGAAGAGTACGAAAGAGATGATGCTCTTATGAGACTTTTTGATTTTAAAAACCCAACTAAATCTATTGTATTTTGTAAAATGAAAAGGGATGTTGATAGACTTGCAACTTATCTTGTATCTCAAGGTTATAGTGCTAAAGCACTTCACGGAGACCTTGAGCAAAGACAAAGAGAAGAAGTTATTAGAGCATTTAAAGCTAGTACAATTGAAGTTTTAGTTGCAACTGATGTTGCTGCTAGAGGACTTGATGTTAGTGATGTAAGTCATGTATTTAACTACCAATTACCATTTGATAGTGAGCCATATGTTCACAGAATCGGAAGAACTGGAAGAGGCGGTAAAACTGGTGCAGCAGTATCAATTGTAACACCTAGTGAATTTAGAAGTTTACAAAAAATCCAAGCAAATATTGGTGCTATGATGGAAGCTAAAGTTGTTCCAACAATTGATGATGTTAAATCAAAAAATCATACAGGTTTTATGGCAAATATTAAAAATCAAGTAATTGATCCTGCTGTTTGTAATATCATAGATGCATTAAAAGAGGAGTTTGATCTTTCAACTATTGCTTATAAATTAGCAACTATTCTTACTGAAAAAGATCAAGTAAAAGGTAGAAACAAAATAGGTAAATCGCACCAAGATATAGCTACACTTATTGAAAGATTGAAAAATGATAGAGGTGGAAGTGGTTCAAGGGGTAGAAATAGAGGACCTAGGAATAATGATAGAAGACCAAGTGGTGACAGAGATGGAAGAGCTCCAAGAAGAGATGGTGAAGGTGACAATAGAGCACCAAGAAGAGATAATGATTCACGACCACCAAGAAATGATAGTGGCGCAAGTAGACCAAGACGAGAAGGTGAAAATAGACCCCCAAGAAGAGACAATGATAGCAGACCACCAAGACCAAGAGGTGAGGGTGGAGGATCAAGAAGAGGATAATCTTCTTTTTAACAAATTATGTATGACATAATTATTATAGGAGCTGGTGCAAGTGGACTTATGGTTGCTTCACAGCTTCAAAACAAAAAAATCTGTCTAATTGATAAAAATCCAAAAATCGGCTCAAAAATAAAAGTAAGTGGCGGCGGTAAATGCAACATCACAAATAAATACCTCAGTAGTGAATATTTTGATGGAGATAAACAATTTATTGAAAGTACATTTGCGGATTTTGATAATACTTCACTTCTAAAATTTCTAAAAAATAATAATCTGATACCAAAAATTGATGAAAAAATTGTAAAAGGTACATACTTTTGTAATTCAAGTGAAGATGTAATCAATTTATTTGAAAAGCAAACAAAGCATTGTGATTTTTTACTAAATTGTGAAGTTTTAGATGTGAAATATATTGATGACTGTTTTCGAATAAAAACAAACAAACAAACCTTAGTATCAAAAAAGTTAATTGTTGCTAGTGGTGGTATTAGCTATCCAATCTTGGGGGCTACTGATATTGGATATAAAATTGGTGAGAGTTTTGGACACAAACTTGTTAAGTCAAATCCTGCTCTTGTTGGTTTTACTGTACAAAAAGAGCAATTTTGGTTCAAGGAACTTAGTGGCTTATCACTTGATGTTGAACTTGATGTAGGTGTGAAAAAACTTAGTGGGAGTATGTTGTTTACCCATAAAGGATTTAGCGGTCCAGCTGTTTTAAGTGCGTCGCTTTATTGGAAAAAAGGTCAAATTGCAATTAATTTTGCTCCATCAAAAGATAGCTACCTCCCCAAAAGATTTAAACAAGCGATTAAAGATTTAGATATTGATATATATAACTATAAGTTTTCCCCTGCTGGAAATTTTGGTTACACAAAAGCTGAAGTTACAAAAGGTGGTATTTGTACCGATGAGATTGGGTTAAATTTTGAAAGCAAATTACAAAAAGATCTATATTTTGTTGGTGAAGTTCTTGATATTACGGGGGAACTCGGAGGATATAATTTCCAATGGGCATTTAGTAGCGGCTTTGTTTGTGGTGCTTTACTAAAACAATCTTATGATACTATTTCGCAAAAATTTGGTAGGTTGTAGTGAGAGTAGCATTTATAGGGGATATTATAGGACGCCCAGGGCGGAACCATATAAAAAAAGAGTTAAAAAAGTTAAAAGAAACGCATAAAATTGATTTTGTAATCGCTAATGGTGAAAATGCAAGTCATGGGTTTGGGCTTACTTGTGAAAATGCAGATGAGCTTTTTAAAAGTGGAATTGATGTCTTAACTGGTGGAAATCATATTTGGGACAAGAAAAAAGATATTTTAGCACTTTTAAAAACCTCACCAGTTCTTCGTCCCCACAACTATCCAGATGGAGTTGAGGGAACTGGACTTAAAATATTTGAGATAAATAATCAAAAAATAGCTGTGTTAAATCTTATGGGAATTTACGGAATGCCTCAAGTTACTAACCCATTTTTAGTTGCAAGAGATGTTGTTTGGCAACTTAATAGTGATGGTATTTTTCATATTTTTGTTGATTTTCATGCTGAAGCCACTGCTGAAAAAAGGGTGATGTTCGAGCTTTTAAAAGGTAAAGTTAGTGCAATATGTGGAACCCATACTCATATAGGAACTGATGATTATGAAGTTGCAAATGGAACATTCTATGTGAGCGATATTGGACTTACTGGTTGCAGGGATAATGTTATTGGAATGGATAGCTATGTTCCTCTCAAAAAAGCATTAACTGGGCTCGGTGGTCATTTTGATATACCAAAAAGTTGTAAAACAATTTTTCAAATTGTCATTGTTGACATTGACAATAGTGGTAAAGCAATTAGTGGAATCAAAGTAAAATTATTTAGCGATATTGAGACAGTAGTAAATAATGCGATTATTTCATAATTTGCTCTAAACCTAAACTTAGTTAAAATAAACAAAATTTAAAAAGGTCAAAATATGATTATTATCCCTCAAACTAAAGGCGGAGTTGGTAAAAGTACGGTAGCGATGCAAGTAATTGCTCCATATTTGTATAAAAAACATGGTAAAAAAATAACTTATATTGAGATAGATGATGAAAATAACGACTCACAAAGTTTTACAAGAACACAAATTGTAAATAAAAGGATGTTGGGAACCAATAAACTCAAGGAACTTGATGAACTAATCTTGATGGATGATAATCATGAAGTTATAGTTGATGTTGGCGGAAATAAAACATCAGCTTTTGTACTTGATGAGATAGCAAAAGTTGGTACATTTGGCAATGTTAAGTGGATTGTACCAATGGGTGATGGAGAACTTGATGGAAAAAATGCAATAGCAACAATGAAAAAACTAAAAAAAATAGAAAATAACTCTCAAGATAATTTATTTTTTGCTTTAAATCGAGCTATTTCAACTGATCAAGATTATCTTGAGGAGCAATTTATTAATTTTTTTGGACACAAATATTTAGGAAGTAACTCAACAATTACCGATTTTGTAAAAGATCCGAAATATTTTGCTGTAAAAAATGATAAAGTTATCACAATGAGTAGGTATCTTGGAAGTACAGTTTGGGAGATGGCATACAATAATACAGATTTTGCGGCAAAAGCTGTTGAGGCAAAAAATGCTGGAGATAATGAGAGCGCAAGAAAGTATCTCTTTTTTAGAAGAATCCAGACAGAAGCTAAAGATTATGTACTAAATACACTAAATGGTATATTTTTTCAACTTGACAAATGGATAGATATAAAATGAGTGATATGAGCTTTAAGCAAGCTAAAGAGATAGCAGATAGATTAGAATTGGCAGAACTTACACTTAATCATCTACTTGCGAATATCGAAAAAAGTACGAAAGCATTTAATGATACGCTAAAAGAGCAAAAGCAAATTATAAATGCAATACCGATAAGTGATAAAAAATTAAATAATATGAAAATTTTAGTCGGTATAAATTTTGGTTTTATTTTGGGACTTATGGTAGCAAAGTTTTTTATATAATATTAAATAAATATAAAACAATTTAGAGGAAAAAATATGGATACAAGACAAAATGATATAGTTACAATGTTCAATCAAATAGCAAAAACTTATGATTTAGCAAATAGAATTTTAAGTATGGGAATCGATAAACTGTGGAGAGCAAAAGCTTGTAATATGGTATTTTCATTTTATAATCAACAGCATATCGAAACAATTGTTGATGTTGCTTGTGGGACTGGTGATTTGATGATTGACTGGAAAAATATTGCTTCAAATAATTCAATAGTAGTCGATAAAATAATAGGCATTGATCCTAGTGTTGGCATGATGGAAGTTGGTAAGACTAAAATTAAAGATGGAGTATTTATTGAAGCAGGGGCTGAAAATATGCCACTTGAAGATGAAAGTGCAGATATTATCTCTATCTCGTATGGTATACGAAATGTAGTTAAAAGGGAAGAGGCTTTAGAGGAGTTTGCTAGAGTTTTAAAACCAAATGGTATTTTGGTGATTTTAGAATTTACAAAAAATGATAAAAATGATTTGGCTTCAAAAATTACAAATTTTTATATGCATAGAATTATGCCTGTAATTGGTGGATTGGTTTCTGGAAATAGTGAAGCTTATATGTATTTACCAGCTTCGATTGATAATTTTATTACAACAAAAGAGATGATCAATGAGCTTAAATCTGTTGGTTTAGAGCCAATCTTTACAAAAGGGTATTCATTTGATATGAGTACAACTTTTATTGCAAGAAAAATTTAGGATTTTTTTTTGCGTTCACCTCTTAGTGTTAATGAATTAAACAACCAAATAAATGGAACTTTGGAGACCACCTTTGCTAGTGTTTATGTAAATGGGGAGATTTCAAACTTAACATATCATAGTAGTGGACATATATATTTTAGTATCAAAGATGATAAATCAACAATATCTTGTGTTATGTTTAAGGGAAATGCTAGTTATTTAAAATTTCGTCTGATTGCTGGTATGAAAATTACAATTAGTGGAAATATTACTGTGTATGTTCCAAGGGGAACCTATCAGCTTTTGTGTACTAAAATTGAGCCAAGTGGAATTGGTGAGTTATCATTGGCGTACGAACAACTAAAAACAAAGCTGCAAATTAAAGGTTATTTTGATAAATCAATCAAAAAACAACTCCCTCTTTATCCTAAAAATATTTATGTTATCACTTCAAGAACTGGTGCTGCAATTGAAGATATGAAAAAGATTTTAGCCAATCGTTACTCTTTGGCAAAAATGATTTTAGTTCCAACTTTGGTTCAAGGAATTGGTGCTAAAGAGGATATTGAAAGAAATATTAAATTTGCTGACAATTTAGCGCAAAAACAAAAAGACAGCATTATTATTGTTGGGCGAGGCGGTGGAAGCATTGAAGATTTGTGGGCATTCAATGAAGAGATTGTGGCGGACGCAATATTTAATGCAGTCGCACCAGTTATTAGTGCTGTTGGACATGAAAGTGACTTTGTTATTAGCGATTTTGTAGCAGATATTAGAGCCAGCACACCCTCAAATGCTATTGAAATTTCCACACCAAATATGAATGATTTGATGATTTTTATTGATACTTTAAGAGATTATTTTGACAACAAAATAAAAACAAATTTTACAAATAAAGTATCAGAACTTAACAATGTAAAATTATTATTTACGCAGCACTCATTTGTAAATCGTTTTAAAAATATAGACGAAGCATTGGTTTCTATCAAGCAACAATTCATTTTAAGAGAAAGGCAGGTTTTAAATAATTGTCAAAAAAGATTAGATTTTGTAATGGAAAGTTTTTCTAGCAACCATCCTGATAAAAAAATAAGTAATGGGCTTGTGCAAGTTACAAAAGATAATAAAATAATAAATATTGATAATTGCGAAGTGAAAGAGAATATAACTTTGGAAACAGCTAAATATAAATATGATTGTAAAATATTGGAAAAAACCCTTAATTATTAAGGGTGTGTAAGTCTAATCAAGATACAATAATACAATTTAATACAAATGAAGGATGAAATTATGCAAGTTGAACAACAACAAAATAATCAACAACAAAAAAGCACAAGTTCAAGTGAATATATGACGTTTATTTTGGGTCAAATGAAATATGCTATTGAATTGCCAAAAATTAGAGAAATTTTGACTTATCCTGAAATTATTACCCCTCTACCAAATACTGATGGTTGGGTTAAGGGTCTTATTAATTTAAGGGGTGAAGTTGTCCCTATTTTGGATATTAGAATTAAATTTAAAACTGGTGAGATTGTATACAACGAAAACACAGCAGTTATTGCAGTCATTACAAATGATGACAGAATGATTGGTATTGTTGTTGATAAAGTTGATGATGTTCAAAAAATTGATATAGATACACTTTCGCCAGTTTCTGATATGGGTTCGGCGATTCCATCGAGATATTTAAAAGGTTTTGTAAGACTTGAAGATAACCAGATGCTTGTTATGATGGATATTGAAAATGTTGTTCATAAGTCTGAACTGTTAAAATCTTAATAAGGAAAATAAATGCAAAATAAGATAGCAAAGCTTCGAACAATTAAGATACTTTTTGTTGAAGACGAGATGGATTTAATTACAATCATAAGTGATACTCTCTCTAAATTAGGAGCAAATTTTTTAACAGCCAAAAATGGTGCAGAAGGCTTAGAGCTATTTCAAGCAAATAATGATATTCAACTTATAGTTTCAGATATAAATATGCCAGTTATGAATGGGATAGAGATGATTAGAAAAATTAGAGAGAGTGGCTCAAATATACCTTGCGTGATTATGTCAGCTCACACTGAACCTGAATATTTAAAAAGTGCAGATGAATTAAATGTCGCGGATTATATACTTAAACCTTTTGATTTTATTAAATTTATCAATCTTGTAAGTGAATTGGATATTTAATATATAGTATCTATTAAATAAAAAACCTCTATCTTTTTGATGGAGGTTTTTTTATTTATGGTGAATTTTTTGTAGAAATTTCTATTTAAAATGCTACTAAAGTTGCCGTATTTAAACCAATCTTACTTATTGTTTCATTTGCTAATTTATCTAAGAATTTATCCATTTTATCTTTTTTGTCCCAAAGTGGCTCTTCAACTTTAGAGGCAATTTCAACCATTTTTTTTGCTTCACTAATAGTTGCAACTTTATCAATGAGTCCAACTTCTTTTGCCTGAATAGCTGTAAAAATATGTGCATCCGCATACTTTGTATGCTCATTAATTTTTAATTTTCTAGCTGTTGCCACATCATAAACAAACATATCGTATGTGCTTTTGATAACCTTGTTTAATTCAGCCTCCTCCTCCTTTGTCCATTTTCTTGAAGGTGTCCCAGCTTCTTTATAGGTTCCCATTTTAACTGTTTGCGTTTTGACCCCAACTTTACTCATAAGTTCACTAGCATCAACACTTTGCATAATAACACCAATACTACCTATCATACTCCCTGGGTTTGCAACTATCTTTGAAGCGTGTATTGATGAATAATAGCTCCCGCTAGCCATCGTCCCACTTGCATAAGCTATTACTGGTTTGATTTTATTGAGTTCTTTTATTGCATAAGCTATCTCAACAGATGGAGCAACAGCACCTCCTGGTGAATTTACATCAAGTAATACACCTTTAATTGAAGTATCATTTTTTATTGTTTCTATCTCTTCAAGGATAAAGCTAGCATCCATAATGGCACCATTTAGATGAATTGTTTTTAGATTTGGTGTTACTAAATCTTCACTGTTTGAACTATCTAAAATCAGTAATACAATCAAAACTAAAACCGTTGCTTTAAAATGATTTTGGATAAAAGATATGGTAGCTGTAACTGGTATTAGTATTGTTTTTAAAAAATTAATTATGTGCATTTTGTCCCTTTATAAATGTTTTGTCTGTTTTTGTTGTATGTAAAATTACCATTGTTGGTACATCTTTTATATTTGTCTTTTCTGGAAGTTTAAAGATTATTAAATCAGCATCTTTACCGATTTCTAAACTACCTTTGTGTTCCATTCCAAGTGCAATTGCAGCACCTTTGGTTGAAGCTAAAATAAGTTGCTCTGCTAATTTTTCTAAATTTGTATTTTTGTTGATAAATAAACTATTTTTCATCTCCAAAAATAGATTTAATGAGTAGTTGGAACTAAGTCCATCTGTTCCAATTGCTAAATTTATATCTTTTAGATGATTGAAATCAAGTGAACCATTTCCAAGTAGTCGATTTGAAGTTGGGCAATTTATAATTGAGGCGTTTAGATTTCTTATCATCTCCAACTCATTTTTGTTTGCGTAAACACAATGTGTGAAGCTTAGTTTTTTTAGATTTTTAAAACTATTTAAAAATTCTATTGGTGTTTGTAGAGATTTTTTTTGCCCAAGAAGATCTTGAAAAAATGTTATAAATTCCCCTTTTGAATAATTTAGCCAGTCATTTTCGGCTTTGCTCTCCATAAAGTGGGCACTCACAGCTACATTTTCCCCTTTAGCAAAATTCAAAGCTTCACGGATTAGAAATGGGTGGGTTGAGTATGGTGAATGAATTGCAATAGCTGGGATAAATCTGTTTGATTTATATTTTTTTGAGATATTAAATTTCTCTTTAAAATCTTGTAAAAGTGTATCTATCATTTCAGGTTTGCTTCCTAAAACTTCTGTGAAATAAACTACATTTAATTTGGACTCCACACAAGATTGCAAATCAAACCCATAAGAACTAATCGCTCCAATAGTTGTTGTACCACAATTTATCATATCTCGTAACTGAGCATCTATAATTGATTTGTCACCTTTTTCAATCACCTCTTCCCTATGTTCAATAACACTAAAAAGCCAATTGACAAAGTTTCCATATTTTAGAGTTGTTTTGTTTCCGCTAAATTCAAGATGAGTGTGTGCATTTATAAGCCCAGCCATAATTACACTATTTTCCCCTTCATATGATATTGTACAATTTGGGTATTTTTTTTCTATATTTTTTTGTGTGTCTATGTCAATTATTTTTTCATCAAAAACTATCACGCCATCTTGTATGATTGTAAAATCTACATCGCAAGTGAGTATCCAGTCGCTTTTCAAAAAGTGCATTTTCGTCCTATATTTATCAATTTTGCGTTATTATACCAAACAAAATTTATTAAACAGGGAAATATTTATGAAAATAGCAGTTATTCAAGGACCAAATTTAAATATGTTAGGAATGAGAGAGAAACATATTTATGGACCTATGACATTGGAGCAAATCCATGGACAATTAAGAGAAAGTGCAGCGCAAAATGGTATAGAATTGGAGTTTTTTCAATCAAATCTTGAGGGTGAAATAGTTGATAAAATACAAGAATGTTTAGGTACTGTAAATGGAATTTTGATAAACCCAGCAGCATATACTCATACTAGTATTGCAATTACTGATGCTTTAAAAGCAGTATCTTTGCCAACAGTGGAAGTTCATATTTCAAATATTTACCACAGAGAAGAATTTAGACAAAAATCAATCACAGCAACAGCAAGTACGGGTGTAATTACAGGTTTTGGACCGTTTGGTTATCACTTGGGACTTATTGCGCTTACGCAAATAATTTCTGAAATTTATAATGCACAAATTGCACATCAAGAAGCAACTAGTGCTTCAAATGACAAGGAAGCACAAGCTTAATAATTATGACAATAGTTTTAGCATCTACAAATAAAGGGAAAATAAAAGAGTTAAAAACACTTTTGCCTTTGTTTGAAATTATCACAATGAAAGATCTTTTTGGAGATATTGATATTATAGAAGATGGTTTTACATTTCAAGAAAATGCAATTAAAAAATGTAAAGCTATTGTGGATATGATTGAAAGAAATCAAGTGCTAGAAGATTTTATAGTTATCTCTGATGATAGTGGACTTAGTGTGTCAGAACTTAATAATGAACCAAATATTTATAGTGCTAGATATGCTAGAGAAGGTGCAAGTGATGAAGAGAATATTGATAAACTTATCAAAAATCTAAAATCTAAAAATTTAAAGACTACCCCTGCATTTTATACCGCTTGTATAGCAATAGGATATAAAAAAAATATCTATACAACTCATGGTTGGTTTTATGGTGACGTTATTGATGAGGTTCGTGGTGATGGTGGTTTTGGATATGATCCTATGTTTATACCTACTGGCTACAAACAAACGCTAGGCGAGTTAAAAGATGAGATTAAAAAAGAGATTTCACACCGCTCAATCGCTATTAAACTTGCCACGAAAATTATAAAAACATTTAAATAGTAAGTTTTTTGCTATTTATAAAAGAGGAAAATCTCTTTTATAAAAAATAATAGATAGCTATAAAACAGAAGATTTTATAACCATCATTTTTTCGTTTGACATCTCCTCCATAGAGTGTGGAATTCCACCCATGCCAAGTCCAGAAGTTTTAGCACCACCAAATGGCATCCAATCAACTCTAAATGCAGTGTGGTCATTTACCATAACAGCAGTTGCATTTAGCTCTTTTACCGCTTTAAGTGCTACATCTATATTTTTTGTAAATACAGCAGCTTGAAAAGAAACATCAAGATTATTAGCTCTCCTTATCGCTTCATCTAAAGTCTCATAAGAGTATATGCAAACAACAGGACCAAATACCTCTTTTGTTGACACAAGTGCGTCATCACTAGGATTTAAAATAACAGTTGGTTCAAAACAAGAGTCCCCAATTCTTTTACCCCCTGTTAAAATTGTTCCACCTTTTGTTACAGCTTCATTTACCCACTCTTCAACTCTATTTGTCTCGTTGTGATTGATTAATGGTCCAACCTCAGTTTTTGGATCTAGCTGATCCCCAACAATTAAGTTTGATGCTAGTTTTGCTAGTCTTGAAGCAACTTCATCACAAATTGATTTATGTACAAATACTCTTTGTACAGATACACAAACTTGTCCAGCATGGTAAAAGCCACCTTTTGCTAGCAATGGAAGCATCTCATCTAGTGAAGCATCAGCCTCAACAATAACAGGAGCCACACCACCATGCTCTAGTGCTACTCTTGTCCCGTTACTTACTTTACTATTTAGATACCAACCAACAGGACCTGAACCAATAAATGTTAAAAATGCAGTTTTTGGTGAAGTAGCTAATAATTCGCCACCATTTCTATCGCAAACAACAACTTGTGCCCAACCTTTAGGAAGCCCAGCTTCATGCAATATCTCAATAAGTTTTGTAGCACTCATGGGAGTTTGTGTTGCAGGTCTTATAATAACTGGGCAACCAACTGCAAGTGCTGGTATCACTTGATGAACGGCTAGATTAAATGGGTGATTAAATGCTGAAATTGCAGCAACAACACCAATTGGTTCTTTAAAAGTATATGCCATTCTGTTTGCGCTTGAAAGAGTATGCCCCATAGCTATCTCTTTACCCTCGTATAAACTTAGGTGTTCAATCGCAATTTTTATCCCATTAACTGCTCTTTGTACTTCAACTTTTGAATCAATATATGGTTTCCCACCTTCACTTGCGCATAAAATAGTTAATTCCTCAATTTGTGAATTAATAATTTTCATTGCATTTTCTAAAATTTCAACTCTTTTGTATTTTGGTAACCAATTTTTTTTATCCAAAAAAGTTTCATGTGCCAAGTTAATAGCACATTCTACTTCATTAATTGAGTTAAAATTTACACTCCCTACAACTCTTCCATTAAATGGTGATGTTACTTCAATTTTTTCCATATTTGTTTCCTCTTTTTACAATATACATTGTTTTTTTGATAATAAGCCATTCAATATTGTATGATTTAATGAATAATCAACTGCTAAATCTATCAAGTGTACACCATCACTATTTACACATTTTTCTAAAATCTCTTTAAAATTTTCACAAGATGTTGGACGATAACCATTTGCACCATAAGATTCAGCATATTTAACAAAATCTGGATTTCCTAAGTCCAGTCCAAAAGTCTCATATCCCATCCCTGATTGTTTCCATTTTATCATCCCAAATGCATTATCATTTAAAATAATTACAGTTAAATTAAGTCCGAGTCTAACAGCAGTTTCCATCTCTTGTGAGTTCATCATGAATCCACCATCACCGCATACTGCAACTACTTTTTTATTTGGATTTACCATTTTTGCAGCCATTCCTGATGGGAGTCCTGCGCCCATTGTTGCTAAAGCATTGTCTAAAAGTAGTGTATTTGGTGTAGCGCATCTATAATTTCTTGCAAACCAAATTTTATACACACCGTTATCAAGGGTTACAATATCCTCATCGTCAAGTGTTTTTCTTATTATTCTAACTGCTCTTTGTGGTAAAATAGGAAATCTATCATCACCAAAATATTTTGATAATCTAGTCCGTATATCTTCGGCAACCCTTAGAAAATACTCAAAATCCCAATGTTCTTGTTTTGAAATTGCAGTTGTAATTTGGTCTATATTGGTTGCAATATCCCCTACGACATCAAGTTGAGGAAAGTAAGTATCATCAACTTCACTAGGTAGAAAGTTTACATGGATAACTTTTGTAGCATCTGCTTTATTTTCCATAAAAAATGGTGGTTTTTCAATAACATCATGTCCAACATTTATAATTAAATCAGCTCTATCAATTGCACAATGTATAAAGTCATCTTTTGATAATGCAGCAGTTCCTAAGCAAAGTTTGTGGTTTTCATCAATCACACCTTTTCCCATTTGTGTTGAGAAAAATGGAATCCCAGTTTCGTTTACAAAGTCTTTTAATGCTGAGCCTATCCTTGTTCGATTTGCACCAGCACCAATGAGTAAAAGTGGTCTTTTTGCTTTTTCAATTCTGCAAACAGCGTCACTTATAACTTCTTTTATAGCTTTTGGATATTTTAAGTTTCTAACAGGATAGATATTACATTCAACTTCTTCGCAAGCTATATCTTCAGGAAGTTCAATTAAAACAGCTCCTGGTCTTTCTGCTGTTGCAATTTTAAAAGCTTCTCTTACCATTGAGGGGATATTGTTTCCATTAACAACTTGTTTTGCAAATTTTGTCATAGGACGCATCATCCTTACGATATCAATAATTTGAAATCTCCCTTGTTTTGATTTTTTAATTGGTTTTTGACCAGTTATCATCATCATTGGCATTCCACCTAGTTGAGCATAAGCTGCTGCTGTTGCAAAATTTGTTGCCCCTGGTCCTAATGTTGAGATACAAACACCAACTCTTCCAGTTAATCTTCCGTAAGTTGCTGCCATGAAACCAGCACCTTGTTCGTGCCTAGTTAGGATTAGCTTAATGCTTGATGTTCTAAGTGCTTCAAGGAAAGTAAGATTCTCTTCACCAGGAATTCCAAAAATATATTCAACTCCCTCATTTTCTAATGCTTTTACAAACAACTCTGATGCATTCATTTTAACCTACTTCAATTATTGAGATAAAGAAGAATAGTACATAATTATAAAAATGAGTTTATATGAAACATATTTAATTAAAATTTGTAAAAATTGTGTAATTTTTTTAAAATCAACTAATTTTAAAGTATTTTTGTGTTACTTCTCTATTTTTTTATAAAGCGTTACGAGATTTGTTTTTGATTTTATGTTGATATGAAAATTTGTTCTGTTTGTTTCATTGATATCTTCGATTGTAAGTGTGTATATAAATCTATTGTCATCTACTTTGTAGTTTTTAATTTCATCGATATCGTGTGATAAATTGATAAATTTCTCTATATTTAAAAGATGAATTTTCCCTTGAATCTCAAGATATTTGAGTTTGTCTATTTGTGATGAAAAAGCTTGATTTTGGATTATAAAAATTGAAAGATAAGCAAATAGCGTTACTATAATTAGTGTTGAAAATAGGGCAAAACCCTTTTTCAAAACTATGTTCATAAGATAACTATTTCTGTTTCTAGCTTAATATTAAACTCATTTAAAACTTTCTCTTTTGCTAGATTTATAAGTTTGATAGCTTCATCATAAGTGCCATTTCCCATATTGACTAAAAAATTTGCATGGAGTGAACTAAATGCCATGCCACCAATATTATGCCCCTTTAGACCAACTTTCTCTATCAAATATCCTGCGCTATGTTCTTTTGGATTTTTAAAGCAACTCCCAGCACTTGGGAGGTTTGGTTGATTATCTCTCATGCGGATAAACATATCCATTTTCTCTTTGCTAAAACCTTTTGTTGTGTGGAAAGTTGCTTCAAAAACTATCCCCTTTATATCTGTGTGTCTATAAGTAAATGGTATATTTTCTTTTAAAATCTCACCATGATTTGTTTTAATGCTACAAAGATAGTTCATCATCTCCCACTCTTTAAGTCCAGCATTCATCTTCACTAAGCCACCAATAGAACCTGGAAGTTTCCCTAAAAATTCAAAATCTCCAATATCATGTTTTTTACAATATGTAAGCATTTTTCCACTTGATGTTGCTCCGCCAACGATAAGCTTGTCACCTTTTTGGATGATGTAGTCAAATTCATCACCTAAAATTGCCATTTTTGGCGGATTGTTTGAAAGGAGAATATTATTACCTCTACCAATAATGTGAAGCTTCGAATAATCGTCTATCTCGTTTATGATTTTGACATCGTGTTTTCCACCAATATGAATCGATGTGTATTTTTTAAAATCTATTGTTTTTTCATTCATAAACAAGATTGTATCAAAATAAAGTTCTATTTTCCAATTGCAAGAAGGTACAAAATATTATTACTAGTTTCTAAAAATTCCTTCACTTCATCATCATAATATGCTCCAATTCCAGTACAGCCAATATTTTTTATTTCAGATTTCAAATATATGATTTGAGCCAAGAATCCACTTAAAAGATTTACTTTTTGGTAAGCCTCCTCTTCGTTGGAAGTAAAATAGAATGTAGCAGCACTTTCTCCGCCAATGTTTTGTTCCAAACTAAGATAGCTTGATTTTTTACTAAAATTCCCCTCCCTTATGAGTTCTTGATTTTTATAAAGTCCCTGTAATTTATTGTCCACCATGTGTACCGTGTAAAAAATATCTACTTTATGTTTGATAGCAAAATCAAAAATATTGTTTATAATAAATAAAAATTCATTATTTGTTATTGCTATTTTTTTGAAAGCTCTTATTGATCTGCGATTTAGAATACTGTTTTTAAGTGTATTTGTATCAATTTTTCTAAAAAAATCTAATTCTATTATATCGTCTGATTGATATAGAACACTAGCTTTGTAAGCGTCTTCTATAAAATTATTGGTTTCTAAAAAATCGCAGCCACTTACAAATGGAAATTTATTTTTGATTTGTTTTGTTTCTTGTTCGGTTTCAATTGAAGATGACAAGGCGACCATAAGCATCTCATCTTCTCTAAAACCAAAAATATCGTTTAGTGCTAATTTATCAAAATCAAATACTATTTTTGAATCTTTTTTCATTACACACATTGCAGCATATATAGCTCCAAGAGCATGCCCGCCATCTAGTAAAATATATCTAATCGCTCTGTTTCTATACTTCCAGCTACTTCTAAAATATATAGAGGATAAGAGAAAAGTTATCCCCTTCTGCTTTCGTTTATCTTTAAAATAATATTCAACACCATCATTTTCAATTTCATAGAGCAGACAAATAGTTTTACTTAACGGCTCATAATGATAAACACCACTAATCAACCCATTAAGCCCACGAATTTGTAAATATATTTCACAAGGATATAGCCCACCAGCGCTAGGATTTGTTCTTAAATAATATTTCCCTTGTGGATATTTTTTTTCATAAGTTATCCCACCGATAAGATTTAGATTTGTTAATTCATCAAAATCATCAATTTTAAAGCGAAGTTGAAAATGGGGATAGGCTTTAAAATTTTTTGGCTGTGTTTCCCAATCAAGATAAAAACTATTTTTGCGAACGCTTATGTAAGAATGGCTTGTAGCCTCATGAAAGTTTGGCATGTAAGTCCTCCAAATAGATAAATTTATAATTTCTTAATTTGCAGTATATTATGTAACTCTTCATATCTATATCTTACCCCTAGCTTTAGTTGTGAATGACAAAAAATTTCTTTCTCTTTGGTATTAAACGAAGAACCATTTTCTTGTACTTTTTTATAAACGGTAGTTAATTCTAAAGTTGATAATGTTGTTAGGTGTTCATTTTTCATTAAATTTGGTATCTCCTTAATGTCAACTTTTGGCATTGGAAACTCTGTGTAATATTGTCCAATTTTCGTAACACCCCAAAAATCTATCCCCAAATTCATATAAAATTCAAGGGAGGATGAAACACATACCATTTTAATTCGCTCGATTTGAGTGCCAAAAAGAATCTTCCCAATTAAAATAGAAAGTAACACTTTTCCATAACCATTGAATCTAAAAATAAAAGGGGTTAAAATATTATGAATTGTCAGATATCGATTGTCTTTTGAAATAGTATAAAAGAGATAACACACATCAAATCCATTGTCTTCCAAACAAAGACAAGGTGATTTTGTCCAACTATAATACTCATCCCACCAAACCAATGACTGTTTTGCGAACTTTAAAGATTCAAAGTGATCCATTTGTGTTACAGAAAAAAGATACTCTTCCCTATTTAATAGTTTTGTTTTCACTAGAAACCTTTTTGGTTTAAAGATAGATTTACGATAATTTAATCTCTTTTAAAATAAGAGTCAAATCATTATTAAGTCCATTCAATTTAGAGATAATAAGAGTTCTCTCCTCTTCACTTAATTTGAACCTATTGTCTATAAATTCATATATTTTAAAACTATCAGCAAAGATTTCACCCATCAAATCTTGTTTTATTTTTTCTTCAATTTTCCCCATTTTACATCCTTTGTCTAAAAACTTTCATTGTTGATTCTGCAAAACCTAAAGATTTATAAAAATTTTGCCCTTTTTGATTATCGCCATCGGTTAATAATGTTATCCGTTGCACTTTCTTTTTCTTTAATTTTTCAAAAACTTTTAATAATAATTTTTTACCGATACCTTTGTTTTGATATAAAGGGTTGATAATCATATCTTCTAAAAGTGCCACTCTACTTCCAAGTGCTGTACTTATAGTAAAAAGAATATTGACACAACCAATCACTTTTTGCTCTTTTGTAACTACAAAAATAGTTCCAATATCTTTGTTATTGACAATTTTTTTTAAAGCTTTTATATGCAACTCTTTTTGAAACTCAAACTCAATTTCTTGAGTAAAAAGAAGTTCTAAAAGATTGGTAATCTCCCCAATATCTTTTAATCTTGCTTTTCTTATTTTCATTTTAAAAGTTTATATATTTTAGGGGTGCAAGCCAAATCAATCGCTTTAAAACCATCAAGATTTTCTAAATCCTTATTTGCACCAAAATCAAGTAATAACTTTACCATATTCTCTTTTCCAGCACTTGCACTGTACATCAAAGCTGTCACACCATTATCATTCATTTTATCTAGGTTAATTCCCGCTTTTACAAGCAATTCTACACATCTATAATTTTGTCCGAAACAACCATTCCAAAGCGCCGTATTTCCATCAATATTTGCTATCTCCAAATCTGGTTTAACAGCCAAAATATCTTCTACAATAGTAACTTTTGCTTCTCTTGATGCTTTCATCAAAGCACTATTCCCATGTTTGCCAACTTTATTTATATCTTTTGGATTGTAGTCATTCTCTTCTAGCCATTTAATTGTTTGGTTACTAAACATATCTAGCCTTTTAAAATTTACTATTTTTTTACTATTTAATTGCATATAATGTGCCATAGAATAACTTTTAGTACAATTTTGTATTATCAACAATTTTTTAGTATAATCGCCAAATAATCAAACCAAGGAATAAGAATGAGTTTTATTGAGACAAGAGGAAATGATGGGATTAAGCCTAAAGAGGTTGAATTTTCGTATGCTATTTTAAATCCAAGTGCTTCATTTGGTGGATTATATATCCCAAAAGAGTTGCCAAATTTGGGGGCTGATTTTTTACAAAATCATATAGATAAAAGCTATAAAGAGTTAGCTTTTGATATTTTGAGCGCATTTAAGGTTGATATTAAAGATGAAGATTTAAAAATAGCACTTGATTTGTACGATCAATTTGATGATAAAAATAACCCATCGCCAGTTGTAAAAGTAAAAGAAAATCTGTTTGTAAATGAGCAATATCATGGACCAACTCGTGCTTTTAAAGATATGGCACTCCAACCTTTTGGTTCAATCTTAAGCTCAATTGCTAAGCAAAGAGGTGAAAATTATCTTATTTTGGCCGCTACTTCAGGCGATACTGGTCCGGCTGCCCTTAATACTTTTAAAAATAAAGAGGGGATAAAAGTGGCTTGTTTGTATCCAGTTGGCGGAACAAGTGATGTACAAAGACTTCAAATGGTAACAGAAGATGGAAAAAATCTAAAAGTTATAGGAATTCATGGAAATTTTGATGATGCTCAAAATGCACTAAAAAATTTATTAGCAAGTGAAACTTTTAAAGAAACTTTGAATACAAAAGGTACAAAGTTAAGCGCAGCAAATAGTGTAAATTTTGGGAGAATAATTTTTCAAATTGTTTACCATTTCTGGTCATATCTTGAGCTTTTAAGAGAAAATGAAATTAAAAATGGTGAACACATTTATCTTACTGTTCCATCTGGAAACTTTGGAAATGCACTCGGCGGATATTATGCAAAAAAAATGGGATTACCAGTTGAAAAAATCCTTATCACATCAAATGCAAATAATGTTTTGACATCATGGATAAATGATGGTGTGTATGATTTAAATAATAAAGAGTTAGTGCTTACAAAATCACCAGCTATGGATATTTTAAAATCTTCAAATATTGAAAGAATTATGTACGAAATGTTTGGAAGCGAGAGAACTAAAGAGCTTATGGATGAACTAAGCAGTAAAAATTGTTTTAGATTGAGTGATAATGAGAAATCAAAACTGCAAATGGAATTTAGTGCAACTTTTAGTGATGATGCTTACGGTTTAAACACTATTAAAACTTATTTAGAAAATGGTTATTTGATGGATCCACATACGGCAACGTGTATTAAAGCGTATGAAACGCTAATGGCAAAACCACTTAAAAATGTGATTTATAGTACTGCTGAATGGACAAAGTTTTCACCATCAGTTTTAAATGCATTAAATAGTGATGATGTAAAATATAAAGATATTGATGCACTTGAAGTAATTAGTCACAAATACAACGTAGTTGTTCCGCAGATGGTTAAAAATGTTTTTGAAGCTGAGATTTTACATACTTGTGAGATTGATATTAAAAATTTAGAAGAGGAAATTGTAAAATTTTTATAACAACTTGTTGATTAATTAATAAAAAAGCCCAAAATTTTATTTCGGGTTTTTTTGGTTTTTGGTTTTATTTAAAAGTTATTTGATAGTCATAAGATACGATAAAACTGTATCTATAAATGCATCGTGTTTTCTCTCTTTTAAATATGCTATATAAAGTGTTCTTTTCATGGTAAGTTTCGGTAATCTTGCTATAAAAAGTTTTTTATCCTCCTCATACTCTTTTAAAGCTCTATATGAAGCTACTGAGGTTGTTGGTGTATCTGTTTTTGATGCATGCAGAACAGTTTGTAATATTGCTGTTAGAGATGATGATTGAGTTATTATATTAAATGTATCACAATCGTGAAATCCAGCAATCTCAAGGTATTCTTTAAATAGTTTTCTAGTATGACTTTCATTATCCCTACAAACCCATTTATAAGATTGTAAATCTTCATTTTTAACTCTTTTTGGCAGTGGTTGATTTGAGAAAATTACAATCTCATCTTCCATCCAATCTCTATAAATAATCCCATCTTCAAAAATTGGTGATTCAATAAGTGCCATATCTGCTTTTTTATCAATTAGATTGGCTATGCATTCGTGACTCAATGATACATTCACAGTTACTTCGTTATCGATTGTTTGTTTTATTTCGTTTAATACTGTTGGTAAAATATAATCCCCTATAACCTTTGATGTTGAGAAGATAAAATTTATGTCTTTGTTGATAATTCCAAGCAATTGTTGCTCAGCTGCAACGATTGATTTTTGTAATTTTTGAGCGATTAAAAATAGTTTTTCGCCTTCCTTGGTTAGTCTAATCCCATTTTTTTTTCTATCTAGTACTCTCGTTTCAAGATAATCTTCAATATATCTCATTTGCTGAGTAACGGCTGGTTGAGAGATGCCAAGTTTGGCTGATGCTCTTGAAAATGACTTCTCTTTAACAACAGTTAAAAAAGTATTTAGTTTAGTGAAATCTGATAACATAAGTATAACCTCTATAAAAAAATGATAATTATCATAACACAAATTTATATAAAAATGGTTAAAAATGGTGCATTTGTGGTCAAAATTATAAATTTATATTAATTAAGTTATAATAAAGAGAGTAAATAAAATCATCAAATTAAAGGACAAGTTATGCTTTCATCTTTAAATGTTGCACAAAAATCTGCAGCTGAGCATATCGACGGACCACTTTTAATCTTAGCAGGAGCAGGAAGTGGTAAAACAAAAACAATCACAACAAGACTAGCATATCTTATCTCTTTGGGGATTGACCCAGCATCAATTTTAACACTAACATTTACAAATAAAGCAGCAACTGAGATGAGAAACAGAGCTTATGATTTGATTGATAATATCACTTACCCTCCATTACTTTGTACTTTTCATAAGTTTGGACTTTTATTTTTAAAGTTTCATATTTCAAAATTGGGAAGAAAGAATAATTTTGTGATTATTGATAGCGATGATAGAAAAAAAATTTTAAAAATGATAGATAAAGATACAACAACATCTATCCTTTCAAGTGAAATATCAAAATTTAAAAATCTTATGATGAGCCCAAGCGATGTAAAAAAAACATCAGAAGATAAATTGTATGCAAAAATTGCTCAAGTTTATGAGCAATACGAAGCTTATTTGGAAAAAAATAATCTTGTTGATTTTGATGATTTACTACTTCTAACATATAAAATTTTAGATGAACATAAAGATGTTGCAGATGAAACTAGCAACAGATACAAGTATATTATGGTTGATGAGTATCAAGACACAAATGAACTTCAATATAAACTATTACAAAAACTTTGTACAATACACAACAATCTTTGTGTGGTTGGTGATGATGATCAAAGTATTTATGGTTGGAGAGGCGCAAATGTTAAAAATATACTCAATTTTAGTTCACTTTTTGAAGGGACTAAAGTTGTAAAACTTGAGGAGAATTACCGTTCAACCTCAAAAATCTTAGAGCACGCAAACTCACTCATTGAGCACAATCGTGATAGATTGGGTAAAAAACTAAAATCAACTAGAGGTGCTGGGGAAGATATTAAGTTTTATGAATCAAACGATGAAAATGAAGAAACAAGAAAAATAGCAGATGATGTAAAAAAACTTCTAAATAGTGGAGTTGATGCTGGCGAGATTGCTATTTTATACCGAGTTAATGCGCTCAGTCGTGCTTTAGAAGAGGGGTTTAATAGAGCTAGAATTAACTATAAATTAGTTGGTGGTATGAAATTTTACGAAAGAGCTGAAATTAAAGATTTGATAGCTTATTTTAGAGTTATTACAAATAAAAATGATAACTTTTCACTTAAAAGAATTATCAATAAACCAAAAAGAGGAATCGGTCCAACCACAATTGATAAGCTTGAAGTTGAAGCGATTGCTATGAAAAAATCTGTTTTTAATCTTATTGAAGAGCTTGAGAACAACGAATTAGCTAAATTTGTTGGAAAAAAGAATGCTATGACTTTGAAAGTTTTTATGGCTTCAATAAAAGATTTGCAAGAGGTTTTGCAAACTTCAAGAATGAGGTTTATAGATCTTTTTGATGAAACTTTTGATTTTAAAGAGTTTTATCAAAACCAACCAGAAAGTAGTGACAGGATAGCAAATATTGATGAATTTTATGGATATTTACGAGATTTCTTGCTTCAAAATCTTGATTCAAACTTGGAAGATTTTTTAAATGACATTTCACTAAAAAGTGATCAAGATGCTCTTACTGATGGAGCTGTATCTATGATGAGTATACACGCATCTAAAGGGCTGGAATATGAGTATATTTTTATTATTGGACTCGAGGAGGGATTTTTTCCACTTGTGGGTGAAGGTAGTGATTTAGAAGAGGAGAGACGACTTGGATATGTATCTTTTACAAGAGCAAAAGATAAATTAACCCTAAGCTCAGTTCAAAGTAGATTTTATAAAGGGAGAAGAACTCAATTAGCAAAAAGTAGGTTTTTGAGTGAAAGCGGTGTTATTGAGGGTAGTTTTAGCATTGAAAAAACAAATGCATTTAAAAAAGATGACATTGTAAAACATAAAATTTTTGGGATGGGTAGGGTTCTTAGTGTTCAAAAAGTTGGTAAAGATTTAAAATTAAATATCAATTTTGGTGGCTCAAGGAGAGATATTTTGTCATCATTTGTGGAGAAAATTTGAATAGACTTTTTGTTGTAAAAAAACCTGTAAATATTAGTAGTAATTTTTATCTAAGTAGAATAAAACGAAAATACAAGGAGAAAGTAGCAGGCTTTAGTGGGACACTTGATCCTTTTGCTTGTGGTTGCTTGATTGTCGCTTTTGGAAAATTTCCTCAGCTTTTTAGATTTCTAAAAAAAGCCCCAAAAACTTATAGGGCAACAATTTGGTTGGATGTAAAAAGTTCTAGTTTTGATATTGAAAATATAGATAGTACGCTTGTGGATAATAATCTATTTGATGAAAATTATTTAAAGAGCGAGTTAGAAAAATTGGTAGGGACTTTAGAGTATTTACCGCCAAAATATAGTGCTAAAAATATAGATGGAAAACGAGCTTATGAGATGGCAAGAGATGGTGTTTCATTTACTATGAAATCTATCACTTCAACCATTTATAGTGTTGATTTTATAAATTACAACCATCCATTTATAAGTTTTGATATCAAAGTAAGTGAAGGAAGTTATATAAGAAGTATCGCTCAAGAGTTTTTAGCTCGTATTGGAAGAGTTGGAACTTTGTCTTATCTTGAAAGATTAAATGAGGGTAATTTTGTTTTTCAAAGTGAAATAGCTTTAAATCCAATCGAATATATAGATTTACCAAAAAACAATTACACTGGAACTAAAGAGTGGTTTATTTTGGGTAAAAAACTTAGTATCGAATATTTTGAAATAAAAATTGATGGGAAATACTTGATAGTTTTTGATGATTTTTTCTCGATTATCAAAATTGTAGAGAATGAGCCAAAATATGTTTTAAATAGAGTTTATTTTGAATTCCATGGGGAGATTTAGGTGGAGAAAAAATCTTACGCAAAAGTAAATATTTTCTTAAAAATTGTTGGAAAAAGGGGAGATTATCACCTTATTGCCTCTAGGTTTGCTACTGTCTATAACCTTTTTGATGTTATAAAATTTCAATCAGGGAAGTTTGGTGAGTTTACACTTGAGGGTGATTTTGGTTGCGAAACCACTAAAAACACAATTTATAAAGCTTATTTGAATATGGTTGAAGTTTCATCAAAAGTTGAATTTTTTTTTAAATCACATAAAGTTGTAGTTGATAAAAGAATCCCAGAATTTGCAGGGCTTGGCGGTGGAAGTAGTAATGCTGCTACATTTATCCTTATGGTAAATGAATTTTGCAACCTAAACTTATCTAAAAATGAGATGAGCAATGTTGCTTCTAAAATCGGAGCCGATGTCCCATTTTTTATCTATCAATGCAGCAGCGCAAATGTGAGTGGAATCGGTGAAGTGGTTGAGCCTTTTGAAGAGGAGATTTTAGATATTCAAACTTTTACACCTAATATAAAGTGTGATACGGGAGCTATTTTTAGAGAATTTCGGGAAAACTTTTATAAAGAGTGTTCGCGCGATGAAGTTTTGAGATTGTTTACTAAAAATAGTAAAGATATATTCAAAACTCTTGATATAGGTGATGCAAATGATTTGTATTTTCCTGCTTCTAAAGTTTATCCATCCCTAAAAGAGTTTGAAAACAATAGGTGTTTTAGTGGAAGCGGAAGTAGTTTTTTTGAGATAATTTGTGAAAAAAAGTAGGGATTGATGGCTAAGAAAAAAGAGAATAATCAAAGAGAATTTGTAAATCGAAAAGTATTTCATGATTATGAAGTGAGTGATGTGATTGAATCTGGGATAGTTTTAGCAGGAAGTGAAGTTAAAGCGATAAGAGCAGGGAGATTAAATCTTAGAGATAGTTTTGTAAGGATTATAAAAAATGAAATTTTCGTCCTTAATATGCATATTTCCCATTTGGATACGGCACACACAGCTTATCGTCCAGATGAAAGTCGTCCTAGAAAACTTTTAATTCACAGAAAACAAATTAATAAAATGTTTCAAAAAGTAGCCAAAGAAGGGTACACAATAGTTGTAACAAAGCTTTATTTTGATGATAAAAACTTTGTCAAGTTAAATATTGGAATTGGTGCTGGGAAAAAACTTCACGATAAAAGAGATGCTCTTAAAGAGAAAGATTTAAAAAGGGAGAGTGATAGAGCTAAAAAAGAGTGGAGTAGATAAAATTTTATTGCAAAATGACATCTTTTCAAATTAAATAAGATTTTAGCGATAAAATATTTAAGATAAACAAGGAGCTAAAAATGGCAAATGAAAGTATAACTGATGATCTCATAAGAGATTTTTTTCAAACAAATAATTTGTATGAAGAGAATAAAGTAATTATTGAAAAACAATCAACAAAAACAAAGAAAATTGATAAACTTTTAATTAACGCTTCAAAAAACGGTGCGGGTAAGGGATACCCAGATTTTATTATTCAGTATAAAGAAAATCCAAATTTTATAATAGTAATTGAATCGAAAGCTGATACAAGAAAACATCAGTCAGATAGCCTTGATAAATATAAAGATTATGCAGTCGATGGTGTGTTATTATATAGCTCTTTTTTGTCCAAAGAATATGATGTATTAGCAATAGCCGTAAGTGGAGAAGGTAAAGAGCAGTTAAAGGTTTCTCATTTTTTACAATTAAAAAACACTAAAGAAGCACATGATATTTTTAAAGATGATAAATTGTTAAATTTGTCAGATTATGAAAAAGGTTACCAAACAGATGAAAGAAAATTTACTCAGGATTTTCAGGAATTATTAAAATACTCAAAAACATTAAATGATAAATTACACACTTTAAAAGTAAAAGAAAGTGAAAGGAGTTTGCTAATTAGTGGTACTTTAATAGCTTTAACTGATAAAGCATTTTGTACATCTTATAAATTAAAGAATCCAAAATCTTTGGCTAAATCTTTAATTGTAACACTAGAAGAAAAATTAATGAATGTTCAAAATGAACATATAAAAGATATTATTTCGTCATATACTTTTATAACTACACATACGATTTTATCAACTCAAGAAAACGAATTACGAGATATTATTGACGAAATTGATGAAAAAATTAATAACTTTATAAAAACATATAAATACTTTGATACATTAGGACAATTTTATATTGAATTTTTAAGATATGCAAATAACGATAAAGGTTTAGGGATAGTATTAACTCCACCACATATTACTGAATTGTTTTGTGAGATTGCAAATATAAATAAAGATAGCATCGTTTTAGATACATGTACAGGAACGGGAGGGTTTTTAATAACAGCAATGAGACAAATGATTATTGATGCTGGTGGAAATGAAAAAAAAGAATTAGCAATCAAATCAGAACAACTTGTAGGTATTGAAATACAACATGATATTTTTTCGCTCGTTTGTTCAAATATGTATATTCACGGTGATGGAAGAAGTAATTTGTTAAAAGGTGGATGCTTTGATGAAATTGTCAAGCAAGAGGTGGCTAGTTATAAACCCAATGTGGGTTTTTTAAATCCTCCATATAAGTCAAATAAAGATGATATAGAAGAGTTGGAATTTATTTTAAATAATTTAGAACAGTTAGAAAAAGGTTCTTTGTGCGTTGCGATTGTTCCAATGAGATGTGCAATGTATAATAAAGGTGTGGGGCTAGAACTTAAATCTAAGTTGTTAAAAAATCATACACTAGAAGCAGTGTTTTCAATGCCAGATGAATTATTTCATAATTCAAATGTAGCTGTAGTTACAGCAATAATGGTATTTAGAGCAAAAGAAAAACACCCAATTAATTATAAAACATATTTTGGATATTGGAAAGATGACGGATTTATTAAAATTAAAAATATTGGTAGAACAGATTTTTATAATAAATGGGAAATGACAAAAACATATTGGCTTGAAAATTATAGAAATAAGGATGAGCATATAGGACATAGTGTAAAAAAATCAGTTACTCCCAAAGATGAGTGGTGTAGCGAGGCGTATATTGATACAGATTATAGTATTTTGTCAAACGGAGATTTTATAAAAAACATAAAACAATATCTTACATATCTTTTTAATAGGTCAAATAATGTATCGTTAAGTATTAAATCCAAAGATAATAATACGATAGAATTAAATACTAAAAATTGGAAAAACTTTAAATATACAGATATTTTTAAAATTATTAAAGGTAAAAGATTAACTAAAAAAGACCAAAGTAATGGTAATTATCCTTATGTTAGTTCGTCATCACTTAATAATGGAATAGACAACATAATTGGTAATGGTTATACAGATGAGAATTGTTTAACTTTTGCTTGTTATGGTTCAATAGGAGAGGTATTTTATCAAGATGAACAAGTTTGGGTATCTGATAATGCAAATGTATTTTATTTGAAGGATCGAGAATTAAATCCATACATTGCTTTATTTTTGGTTACCTTGCTTCGATTGGAACAATTTAGATTTTCTTATGGAATGACAGGTAAAAAAGAACGTTTGGAAACTTTTGAGATTAAGCTCCCGACAGATAATGAGGGTAATCCTGATTGGAATTTTATGGAAACTTATATCAAGTCTTTGCCATATTCAAATAATTTATAAAACTAACATATGACAAATGAAAATCTAAAAAATGAAGATTTAAAATATATTTTTCATCCGTGTACTCAGATGAAAGACCATGAGAGATTGCCACTTATTCCAATTAAAAAAGGCTATGGAGTTTATTTGGAAGATTTTGATGGAAACAAATATATCGATGCGATAAGTTCGTGGTGGGTCAATACTCTAGGGCATGGCAATAAATTTATTAACGATAAAATTAAAGCTCAACTTGATACTTTAGAGCATGTTTTATTAGCTGGATTTACCCATGAACCAGCTATAAAACTGGCAAAAAAATTGGTTGAACTAACTCCAGATGGATTGAATAAAGTTTTTTTTGCTGATAATGGTAGTAGTGGGATTGAGGTGGCTTTGAAGATGGCATTTCATTATTACGCCAATCTTGGTGAGAAACGGGAGTATTTTGTATCTTTGAGTGGTTCATATCACGGGGAAACAATTGGTGCTCTTAGTGTTAGTGATATGGGGCTTTATAAAGATGTGTATAACCCTATTTTGATTAAAACTTTACGGGCAAAGTCACCAAAAAACCAAACCATAAAGGAAGCAAATGATGCTTTAGAGGATATGGAAAAGTTATTGCAAAATAACAAAAACAATATCATTTCAGTAATTGTAGAGCCACTAGTACAATGTGCTGGAAATATGAATATGTACCACAAATCTTATCTTTATGGGCTAGAAAAACTTTGTAAAAAGTATGATGTTTTACTAATCGCCGATGAAGTAGCTGTTGGTTTTGGCAGAACTGGTAAGCTTTTTGCTTGTGAAGAAGCTGAAATAACTCCAGATTTTATGGTGCTTAGTAAAGGTTTAACGGCTGGATATTTACCACTTAGTGTTGTGATGCTTAGCGATAAAATCTATGATGTGTTTTATTGCCCGTACGATATAAATGGTGTTAAATCATTTTTGCATTCCCATAGTTACACCGGTAATCCACTCTCGGTTACAGCGTCATTAGCTGGGATAGAGTTTTTAGAAAAAGAAAATATTTTGTCTAAAAATAAAGAAACAATAGCGTTTATAAAAGAGCAATCAAAAAGATTAGAGAATCTAAAATTTGTCTCAAACATAAGACAGCAAGGGATGATTTTTGCTTTTGATATTGTTGGATTTAAAAGCGAAGATAGGGTTGGATTGAAATTTTATGAGTATGCTTTAAAGTGTGGTGTGCTACTTCGTCCTTTAGGGAATGTAGTGTATTTTATGCCACCATATGTGATAAAAAAAGATGAAATAATACAAGTCTTTGATTGTATAGTTGGAGGTATTTTGGAGCTTAAGTAAGTTGTGAAGTATTCTAAAATTATTTTAGCGGGATAAATACCCCGCTATTTAAATGGTTTTCAATTCAAAATATTAAAAGCTTGCCCACTCATCATTATCTAAATCAACTTTAACTATTTTCTTTAGTGCACTTCTTGGTTTAATGTCTGTATTGTTAGCAATATCTTTTTCTGGATGAATTTTTTGAGGCGCAATATTTGAAGTTACAATATTTTGATTTTGTGATACTCTTGATTTAACATCATCTTTGCCTATAAACTCTTTTTCGTTTGCATTATTTACTATAAGTTTTGAGATTTCGTCTGTTTCTATTGCTACACTTTGTGTTTGGCTAGCTATTGAAGCATTTTTTTGTGTTTGTTGATCGAGACTTGAAATTGCATCATTGATTTGATTTATACCTAAAAGTTGCTCTTTGCTTGCCATTTCAACATCTTGAATTAGACTTATAGTTTGAGAAATATTTTCATTAAGCGTTGCATATCCTGTTATCATTCCGTCAGCAATTCGTTTTCCATTGTTGGCTTTACTTGTTGCATTTTGTACAAGTTTTTTGATTTCATTAGCGGCGTCCGCACTTCTAGTTGCTAAGTTTCTTACCTCTTGCGCAACAACTGCAAAT
>JAIFNA010000001.1:0-28967 GCA_020048055.1 Arcobacter sp.
ATACACAAACTATCAATAAAGATCTATACTCAAGCTCAATTAACTCAAATGTAGACGCTAAGCTTGATACAAGACTTCTTACAACTGATGGACGTAAAGATATAAAAGAAGAGATTTATCGAACAAAGGAATTCGCAAATGCCAGTATAGAAGTCATTACAAATGAAAACAACGCAAGAGAACAAGGGTTTTTCAATCATACAGGACTTGTGAATAATATGATTGATGTGAATAAACAGTTTGTAAATATAGAGGATGGGAAATATGCTCTTATACAAAATAATTTACAAAACGCTACCATAGAAGAAAAAGAACAAGCTGCTAATGCCTATGCTCAAACTTACTCCAATGTAACAGGTGCGTCTATCGAAGAATCTAAAATAATAGCAACAACAAAATTTCTAGGTGGAGCAAGCCAACATCAACAAACAACCAATACTATCTATATCAATGATGAAGCTCAAAAAAATGGTGTCGATTATGTTAAAACTTTAACTCATGAAGCCACTCACGCATTGATAGATCAAGGTATTATAAAAGATTTGGGTGATACAAAAAATGAAGAGTATATTAAACTTGTACAAACACATAGTGGTGATAACTTTCAATGGGCATATAATAGTTCAGATTTGTCTCAAAGTTCACCATTGCAAATGGATGATGTTAATACACATCTTGGTAATGAAACATCAACCCTTGTACAAAACAATACACAACAATTTCATGATGCTTTAAATAGTGACACTAAAAATGTAAAGTTTGATATGTTACCAATAACATTTGAAGATACCAAACAACCAATACTCGGAAATGGCACAAAACAAACACTTCAAACAGCAATCTCTTATGTATTAGATTTTACCCCTGTGGTTGGAGATATCAAAGCATTTGCACAGGCACAAACAAAAGGGGATTATTTCTTTGCTGCACTTGGCGTGGTTCCACTTGCTGGAGATGGTGCAAAGAGTGCTTATAAGGCATATGAAACAGCAAAAGAAACAAAAGATGTCGCAGGAATGGCGAAGGCTATTGAAGAGGCGAAAATCTTTGCAAAAGAGAGTTATCAAGCACCAACAAAAGGGACTGGTAATAACTATACTGTATTTCAAAGAAGTGATATTGATTTGGATACAAAGTTTTTGACAAAAGAAGGTAAAAAAACAACAAATCGTGAAATTATGGCAAAAGGTGGAACACCTTATGTTAAAGACTCAAATGATAATATGGTACAGTTGAACTTGCACCATTCAAGACAACAAGGAAGTGGTCCATTATTTGAGATAAAAAGCACAACACATCAAAATTCAGCTAATCAAAATGTTTTACATCCTTATAAACAATCTGGAAATGGACTAAACCCAAATGACCCAGTCAATAGAAGTGCGTTTGATAAAGATAGAATACAATACTGGAAAGATAGATTAAAACAAATAGAGGAGAAAAAATAATGTTGCCAAAAGTAGCTGAACAATATTGTATAGAGTTACCAAAAAACAAACAAGATACTGCATATCAAGACCTAGTGAATGAATATACTCAAGAAGGAATTAGTATTGAAGATATAGAAAAAAATATATTTTTATTGCAAGACGAGAGAGAAAGAATCTTGAAAAGTCTAGAAGTAAATGAAAATACGGCTTTTTTTGATTATTGTATTGGGATATTTGATTATCCTAAAATATGGAAAGGCGAAGAACTCTATGGTTTTGTTCAAATCCTCGAAAACTACCAATCTCAAAATTGGATAGCCATACTTCCTGAAAAAATAAGAAATGAGTTTCAAAAAAAATACCCTTATGCAGGAGAGAGATATTTGCAAATCACCTCTATCGAAGGAGAGGGGAGCTACTTTTATGATAAAGAGACAGATTATGTTTATACTGTGGATTGGGGACAAGAGGAAGATATGATAACAGGAGAGCTAAAGCCTTGGTTTACTTCATTTTATGACTTTTTAGAATGGTACTACTCTGATGAAGAAGAATAAAGAATGAACTATAATGTATGTAAAAACGATATACAACAATGGATAAGTCAATGATAATACAATGATATTTTTTATTGACTTTGTATCTCATATGCGATACAATAAAAGAAAATTTAGGAGCACAACATGTCAAAAACAACGATGATACACGCTAGGATTGAGCCAAATCTAAAACAAGAAGCAGAAGCTATGCTTAGTAGTTTAGGACTCAATATGACTCAAGCTATCACACTTTTTTTACAACAAGTCAAATATCAAAGAGGACTACCTTTTGAAGTAAAACTTCCAAATGTTCAAACACAAAATATTATGCAAGAGGTGTTAGATGGAGAAAATGTGGATGATTTTTCATTTGATGAGCTAACTAATGCCAAAGCTTAGAAGACATAAATCGTTTTTAAAAGATTATGCAAATAAAAAGCTTTCAGATAGTCAGTTTGAAAAGTTTGTCTCTTATCTTCATTTTTTAAAAGATGGACAAAGTTTACCAATAGAAGCCAGAGACCACAACCTCAAAGGAAACTGGAAAGATTTTAAAGAATGCCATTTAGGTGGTGATATGTTGCTAGTTTATGCAAAATTTGAAGAGGAGATAGTTCTTACAAGAATTGGTACTCACAGTGAGATTTTTGGGTAAAAGTGAAATTTTATAAAGCTATCAATTCAGACCCAAACTACCACCCAAGACCCAAAACCAAAAGATGGACAAGTATCAAGTGTAGGATACAACGCTTCAAACTCACTAAATCTATCTTCATCTAAAACATTAGCAACACTCGGAAATGGGGCTATCACAATCAACGATATAGAGAACTCACTAAATATAGAAAAACTAAATCGTGATACACAAACTATCAATAAAGATCTATACTCAAGCTCAATTAACTCAAATGTAGACGCTAATGGGAGAGCTGAGATAAAACAAGAGTACAAAGATATGAACAAAAATATGAAAACAATTGCAAATACTCTACCTAGTGAAATAAGTGATAATAAAGTAGAAGCAGCAGTAGCAAAAGCTATTGCCAATAATTTCAGAAATTTTATCGCCACTTCGCGTTTGTAGAGTGGTAACTACATTATAGTCATTTTTGTTACATAAGTTGGTATAAATGAAAACCATTTACTTTCATTTATTTTTAGTTTACAAATGGTTTAAATCTAAATCTTATAATTCGTGTAATTTAAAAACAAAGGAAACATTATGGTAGGAAGTATCTCATCTGCATCAATGATGATGCCAACATATGGAACAAATCAAAATAGTTCAAATTCAAGCAGTTTAACGTCATTACAAAAAGAGACAATCTCTTCAGTGCTAAGTCAATTTGATAGTGAAAATCTAACAACAGCCGATGCAAAAAGTATTGTGAAAAGTTTTAGCGAAGCTGGTATCACACCATCAAGTGAATTAGCAAGTGCTATGGAAGAATTAGGATTTGATGCTAAAGAAGTTGGTGATCTTGCAAGTGTTCCAAGAGGTGGTGGGAATATGCCACCTCCACCACCATCTGGCGATAGACAACAAGAAGAAGCGAGTGTATCTTCACTTTTAGAGTCACTTTTAAGTATAGATGAAGAAGAAAGCTCAACAACCGCAACATCTTTTAATGATATCATGGAATATACAAGTAGGATTCTCAATCTTAATGAGTCAAGTAAAAGTGATTTGATGAGCCTTTTGGAGACTTATGGGAGTGAAAATAGTGACTATTCAAAAGAGGAATCAACTGCTTTAATTAAAAATTCATTGAGTACTATTTTAAGTGATAGTAACAATTATAATAGAGTTTCTATCTATGCATAACAAATAAACTATAAGTTATAATCTTACTATGATAAATATATTGATGATAGAAGATGATCCAGAATTTTCACAGTTTCTAGGGGAATATTTAGCAAAATACAATATAAAAATAACAAACTATGAAGACCCATATTTGGGTCTTAGTTGTGGTGTTGATAAGTATGATTTATTGATTCTAGATTTAACACTCCCAAGTATTGATGGGCTTGATGTGTGCCAAAAGATTGCTACAAACTATGAAATCCCAATTATTATTTCAAGTGCTAGAAGTGATGTGACAGATAAAATAATGGGGCTTCAAATTGGAGCTGATTATTATCTTCCAAAGCCTTATGACCCAAAAGAGATGTATGCAGTGATACAATCATTGCTTCGTCGTGCAAACAAAACCAATAAAAATATTGAAACATCTATTTTTAAATACAATAAAATGAGAATGGAGATATTATTTGATAATAATCTACTTCATCTTACAAATGCTGAATATGAAGTGATGAGTTGTTTGCTTGAAAATAAAAATGGTATCGTTTCAAGGGAACAAATAGTTGAAAGTTGTGTTAGTTTGAGTGACAGCTACTCTAAAAGTTTAGATGTTATTATTGGAAGAATTCGTACTAAGATTGGTGATGATTCTAAAAATCCAAAATATTTGCACTCTATTAGAGGAGTAGGATACAAAATCTCACAATGAAAATCGCGATATCTCTTAAAAGTAAAATAACAATCATATTCGCATTTTTATTTATTCTTCTGATTTTGGCACTACTCCCTTTTCATAAAATGGAAGAGAAGAAAGCAGATGATAATGTAGTTCGATATTATGAAAAAGTTATTGATCATATACATCAAAATAAACTTTCTAAAGAAGATATAACCCTATATTTACATAATATTAATTTTACAGATGTGGATAATCCACATCAAATATTGCATAATCCAAATCGAGTGATAATAAGAAGAGGCGGATTTGAAACTATTGGTATAGGTGAAAACTATTATTTGCATATCATAACACCAGATTTCAGGATTTTGTTTAAAGATGAATCCAACGAATTACAGAGCAGTTACATTGATGTATATCTTTTTATATTTGTGATGATTTTATTTGTGTTTATCTACTATCTCATTATGAAAAATATCAATGATACACAACGGCAATTAAAATCAAGACAGCTCTTTTTACGTACAATCATGCATGAATTGAAAACTCCTATTGCAAAAGGAAGGATCGTCGGTGAACTTATAGATGATGAGAAACAAAAGAGTAGAATCATTACTATTTTTGAGAAACTAAATCTTCTTATTGATGATTTTGCAAAAGCAGAACAGATAATATCTAACAATTACACATTAAGATTTCATGAGTATACGATAGAACTTTTAGTCCAAAAATCAATAGATATGTTATTCCTTGATCAAATCGACAATATCATCCTTCAAAATATCTCTAGAAAAAAAATAAATGTCGATTTAGACTTGTTTTCTTTGGCAATAAAGAATCTTATAGATAATGGTCTAAAATACTCTATTGATTCCAAGATATTCATTAAAGAAGACGTAAATCAATTACTTTTTATCTCCACAGGTAAGCAACTTCAAAAACCTCTGCACGAATATTTTCAACCTTTTCACACAGATACAAAAAATAAAAATCATGGAATGGGACTTGGTTTATACATCATAAACTCTATCTTACAAATACATTCTATGCAACTAAAATATGAATATAAAGAAAATCAAAATATTTTCAAAATTGTTTACTCTCGTTTACTCTGAGTTTTAGTTTCATTTATATTGTAGTCGTACAATTACGGTACTTTTAAATAAAGGTTTCAATTTAAATCATTTAAAAGAATTTACCGATTCAAAATCAATAAACGAGGTTTATAATGAATGCAAATAAAGTTCTACCACTTTTTATACTTGGAATACTAACTTTCGTTGGTTGTAGTAGTAGTGATTCAACTTTTAGCGATACATCAGCTATAACATACACAATACCTGCACAAGCCACCTATTCCATAATTGATACTGGTCAAACAAAGATCTATAACGCCACAGTGGAGATTTTCGCTCCTGCCATCGGAGAGCCATTTTATGGACAAGATTCACAGTTCTTTGGTGTACAGCCAAGCTACACCAAGAGTGTTAATGGCCTTACGGTGGAAGACAATGTCACAGGTCTGACATGGCAGCAAGACCACTCCACCAATCCAGTGTACTGGACGGAAGCCAAAACTATTCCCGCAACCCTGAATGCCGCAAATTACGGCGGCTACAGCGACTGGCGTCTTCCCAGCATCAAAGAGCTGTATTCCATATGGAATGGCAGCAGTGGCTGGCCCTACATTGACACGAACTATTTCACCGTCAATTACACAAGTGAGATGGAACTCAGTCATGCCATCTTTTGGAGCAGTACAAAGTATACGGGACTGCTTCAAAGCACGGTAGAGCCTGAGACTGGTTCAGAAATGGCGTTTGGCGTAAATTTCGGCACGGGACATATCAAAGCATATTCTCTCAATGTAGGACCAAAACACTTGCTCCGTTGTGTTCGTGGTGATATTTATGGTGTTAATAATTTCAAGGATAATGGTGATGGAACGATTACAGACTCAGCCACAGGCTTGATGTGGTCTCAGACAGATAGTGGAGTTGGAATGGATTGGGAACATGCACTGGCATTTGCCCAATCCAAAAATGATGTCAACTATCTCGGTCATGATGATTGGCGGTTGCCAAACACTAAGGAACTTCAAAACATCGTCGATTATACTCGTTCACCTGATGTAACAGATACAACAAAAGTAGGACCTGCCATCGAATCCGCTGTTTAATTGCACTGGGATCATCAACGAAGCTGGGGATGCCGATTATCCTTGGTACTGGACCAGTACATCCGCAAAAGCCAACGCGACTGCAGTGTACGACTCCGCCTGGTATGTGGCTTTCGGGCGTGCCGTTGGCTCCGATGGAAAAGACCTGCACGGAGCAGGTGCCGTCCGTTTCGACGAGAAGGTTCCAGCGGTTTCTGGTGGTGAATCACGGTACCTTAACTATGTCCGTTTAGTGCGAAACACACAATAAACACAACATAATTCGGGATAACCAAAGGAATTTATCATGTCAAAAAGAAATGTTATATATACCATCATAAACCTACAAAGGGATTTCCTCCCTATGCGATTAAATATCGCTTAAATTAAGCTAATTTTATATCGCATGTCGCATTTGGTACCTTTGTGCCAATTTCTTAGACTTTTGAAAGTATTTGGGATTGTTACCATAAGTATTAAATTTCTCTGTTTACTATGAAATAGTGTAAATGATATTAATTTAGTAATATTTATATCATTATATTTGACCATCAATATAGAACATAATTGTATAAAATATCGGTTGTTTAATTGTAATTATTCCTTTTTCTTCAAAAAAAATAAAAAATTTATTTTTTTTGACCAACATCGTGTCAAAATATTGTTATAATGGACACTATTTATTTTAAGGCAGGTTAGATGAAGATTCTTCATTTTAGTGATACACATTTGGGTTTTAATGATTTAGACATAATAAATGAAGAAAATATAAACCAAAGAGAAGCAGATTTTTATGATGCTTTTTCGCAAGTAGTTGAGCAAATAAAAGAGATAAAACCAGATTTTATAATACATACTGGAGACTTATTTCATCGAACTAGCCCAAGTAACCGTGCTATTACTTTTGCACTAGAACAGTTTAAAATCATAAACTCTTTAAATATTCCATTTATCCTTATAGCTGGAAATCATAGCACTCCAAGAACTAATCTTAGTAGCCCCATTTTAAAAATATTTGAAAATTTTGAAAATATCTATGTAGCCTATGAGCAAAAATACACAAGTTTTGAGTTTAAAGATATTGTGTTTCATTGTTTACCACATATGAATGATGACACTAAAGCACTTTCTCAAATAGAGCTTTGTGACGAGGAAATGGTTGAGAGCAAGAAAAACATTATGATGATGCATTGCTCAGTTGGTGCTTGGTATTTGATGCAGGAGTTTGGAGAGTGGGTATATCCAACAGACAAAGAGTATATCTTTTCTAAAATGGATTATGTAGCTCTTGGACATTGGCATGGTTTTGGAGCAGTTGGAAAACACCCAAATGTATATTACAGTGGAAGTACGGAGCGAACAAGTTTAAATGATAAACGAAACTCAAAAGGTTTTGTTCTGGTTAGTCTTGAAGATAATTTGAGTGTTGCATATAAAGAGATAAAAATTCGTCCAATATTAGAGTTCCAAATAGACTGTGAGAATTTAGAAGCTTCAATTGAAGCTCTTGATTTATCAAATATCAAAGACACTATTTGTGAAGTAAAGCTGACAAATCTAACAACTATACAGTCCATTGACATAAACACTGCGGATATAAAAAAAGTATTTGAGCTTGCAATGCACGTAAATGTCAAAAGAGAGTTTAAAACATCAAGTGATACAAAAACAATCGATGATATAGAATCAATCTCACTTGAAGATTACTTTATAGAGCATATCAAAGAAGATAGTAAATCTGAAGAGTTTGATAGACTAAAAATAAAGGTACAAGAGCTATTTAGCACTTACGAAGAGGTGTATAGTGATACTGAATAATCTTGAACTTGTAAACTTTAAAAAGTACACTCAAAAAAGTTTCTCTTTTGAAGAGGGTTTGGTAGGAATCATAGGTAAAAATGGAAGTGGAAAATCGACTATCTTTGAAGCTATTTTATTTGCTTTGTATGGTGAACTAAAAACTAAAGGCTCAAAAGATCTTATACGAAATTCAAGTGTAAGTGAAAAAGAGGCAGTAAGTGTCTCTTTAGAATTTGAATTTGATGGACTTACCTACAAGGTAGTAAGAGAATTTAGAGGTAAAACCCTCACAGCCAATGCAAAATTCTATAAAAACGAAGAGCTTATCGCATCTGGAGCCAAAGAGGTAACAACTTCTATAGTAAAACTAGTTAAAATGAGTAAAGATGCTTTTATGCATACTCTTTTTGCCTCTCAAAAAGAGCTTACAAGCCTTAGTAATCTCAAACCTGAAGATAGAAAAAAGATGATACGAAAGCTTTTGGGATTGGAGAAAATCGATACAGTTGAAACTATGCTGATTGAGAAAAGTAGGGGGCTTAAAAGAGAGATAGATGCTTTTAGAGAGGTGCTACTAAGTAGTGATGAAATAGTAGCCAAAGAGAGTGCTATAAAAATTCATAATGAAAATAAAACACTCATAAATACAAATTTGATAGCGAAGTCAAAAGAGCTAGAAACTTTAAAACTAAAAGAGATTGAATCTAAAAAAGAACTAGATTTATTACAAAAAACTAAAGAACATAAAACAAAGCTTCTAAGTGAACTTGAACTTATCAAAAATACTCTTGAGTCTAATAAACTGCAACATACTAAATTATCAACCGAACTATCTGAGTTACAGCAAAAACAAAAAGAGCTAACAGCTTTAGAGCCTTTAAAAATAGAGTTTGAACAGTTACAGGTTCATCTTAAAGAGCAACAGCAACTAAAAGAGATACAACTCAAAATTGATGGTTTAAATAAAGAACAAGTGCAATTAAAAGAACAGTGGAAGAAAGCTAAAAATGATATTGCTACACTAGAGCTTGAAGTAAAAGATTATGCAAATTTACAGCTAAAACAACAGCAGATAAAAAATGATGTAGATAAACTTCAAACTAGTATCAAAGAGTTAGAAACGGGAATAAAAATTATCAGTTCTTCAATATCAGGTGAGCAAAAACTTATCGACATAACAAAATCTCAGATTGTTCAAATTCAAGATATCGGTAAAGGTTCAAACTGTCCAACTTGCACACGACCACTTCTTGAAGAGTATGATAAAGTAATTGCAAACTTATCAAGTACGATACAAAGTATCCAAAAAGAGAAAATTGATAAACAAACTTTTGAGCTATCAAAACTAGAAACCTCAAAAGCAACTCTCGATAAACAAAAAGAGGAACTAGACAAACAGCTTCAAGAGTTAAATAAACAATTAACCATAATCGAAACAAAACAAAAAGACCTAATTAAGGCAAATGGTTATTTTAAAGAGATAGAAACAAAAGGAAAGCAGAACAAAAAAGAGCTTGAAGAGCTCTCAATTTACACTTATGACGAAAAATTTCATAAAGATATGACACAAAAAGAGCAAACTCTAAAACCAAAACATGATGAATATAAAAAACTTCAAACACTTATCCAAAGAGTTCCAGTAATTCAAAAAGAGTTAGAAGAGATTAAAAAAGCTATTGAGCAAAATTCAACAGCTTTTATAAACAAAGAAGTTGAAATCAAAGCAGTTATATATGATCAAACGAATCATAAAACAAAACTTGATGAGTTTGTACTTTTACAAAAGCAAAAAGATGAATTAGCAACTATTATCAATGATTTTAAAGTACAAATTGCTTCAATAGATGGAGAGATAAAAACACTACAAGCTGCACTTGATACAAACAAAGAGCATCAAGTTAAGTTAGCTACTAAACAACAAGATGTAAGCGATTATGAAAAGATAAAAATATCTCTTAGTGAATTTAAAACAAAACTCAATTCAAAAGTAGCTCCTAGAATATCTGGGCTAGCTTCAACAATGTACTCTCAAATCACTAAAGGAAAATACCAACATATAGAAGTAGATAATGACTTTGACTTTTACATCTATGATGAAGGACAAAAGTTTCCAATAGATAGATTTAGTGGTGGAGAAGTTGATCTTGCAAATTTAGTTCTTAGAATTGCCATCTCAAAAACACTAGGGGAACTAAGTGGTGCTGGAAATATCGGATTTTTAGCATTTGATGAAGTGTTTGGAAGCCAAGACGAGAGTAGAAGAATGGAAATATTAGAAGCATTTCACACAATTAAAGAGCAGTATAGACAAATATTTTTGATATCTCATGAGATTGAGATAAAAGAGATGTTTCAGAGGGTTGTGGAGGTTTGAGGTGGGGGAAGTAGTGGGGAATATTCACATGATAGATTTATGATATGAATATTTATCATATCGGAGTTAGCTTGAAAGATTTAGGTAAAAATGGTTTCGCCTCATTCTTGGAGGATTACATGCATTTTCTAAGTTGGATAAAGAAATTGCAGATTTAATAAAACAAAACTAGGAGTTAAAAATGGCGTATAAACAAAATGGACAGTTAATTGGTGTAAAAAGAAAAGTTTTCATATCTCATTATAAAGGTGATAAGGATGAAGTAGAGGCATTTATTAAAAAATTTGCTACCGAAGAAAATGTATTTATTCCAAAAGTTTTAGGCGCGAATAATAATGATGACTTTATAAATAGCACTGATACAGATTATGTAATGACACAAATTAGAAAAAAATATCTTGATGATTCAACTGTTACGATAGTTTTAATAGGTAGTTGTACACATGGCCGCAGATACATTGATTGGGAACTAAAATCGTCATTAAGACAAGGTAATTATACTCCAAATGGTGTTATGGGAATAATTTTACCAAGCAAAGGGAAGAATGCAGATCTACCGCCACGACTAGAAGCTAATTGGGAAAAAAGTCATGAAAATTGTTATGCAAGATATTGGGTCTATCCATCGAGTGCAAAAGAACTACATGATTGGATTGAAGATGCTTTTAATGCTAGAACTTCGAGAGTACATTTGATAAAAAATTCACAAGAAATGATGAAATACAATCGACAGTGCAATATATGTAAAGTTACCCATTAAGGAAAAGGAAAAGTTCGATGAAATCATACATAATCATTTATTTAGACTTAGTTGGTTATTCAAAAAACAATGAACCAATACAGGTTGCTTTATTTAAAAAATTTCAAAAACAAATACATCATGTTTTGTATGATGAAATTATTCAGGAAAAGTGTATTTTGATTCCAACTGGCGATGGTATGATTATTGGTCTTGAAGATGATGCTTTAAATTCATATTTATTATCTTTAGAACTTGTCACAGACATAATCGATTGGACTAAAAAGAATGATGTAAAAGTAAGGTCTGCTATACATACTGGTGAAGTCAATGTGCTAAAAGATATAAATCGAAACAACAATATTATTGGCAACACTATTAATGACGCTTCAAGAATGTTAACAGGCGCAGATGATCGAGCAATCATAGTTAGTAAGACTTTTTATAACAAATATCTAAGAAAGCCAAATTTAATAATGGGAAATAAGTATGATATAAATGATGTGTATTCTTTTAGACTTGTCGATGAAGATAGTGTAATTGATAAACATAGTTATGAACATCTCGTTTATAATATTTTAATTTACAAGAATCAAATTGAATATGGATTAGGCAGTAAAATATTAAATAAATTTTTTACTAGCATCTACTCAAAAGATTATCCTAAAAAAGACAACCTACAAAAGAGATTTATTAATAAAGTTAAATCATCAAAGTCTCTTACATTATTTGGACTTTATCATCCATCAACACCAATGATTTTACAAAATATAGAGATTAATGAATTCAGATATATTGAGATTAATATATATTATGCTGGAGATAATTTAAAAGATGTGATAGAAAACTTTTTTGGTTCAAGTACTGAGAAATTAGACTTTACAAATAAAAAAAAGTCACAATCTGAAATTTCAACGTGGGCTAAAAAACACCCATATGCCAAGAATATTAAATTAAAAATATTTGAATATATAGAGTTTTATCCATTTGGGTTTTCTATGATAGATGACGGAATTAAAGGTAAAGGATTTATTCATATGTCAAATTATGTTCCAAATGTAATTCCAGAAGAAACACCATATATTGAAGTTGAATGGAAAACTCATACCATGCCTCCCATCTATAGCTTCTATCATGACTACATAAAACATAATATTTTATTAAATAAAAATATCAATGATATCAATATTTAAAGCGAGAACAGTATTTAATCTCTCTAAATCCCTCTACACAACAGGAATCCAATGTTCAAAAGCTCTATGGCTTAAAAAGTATAAATCAAAGGTTTTAGCACCTACTGATGAATCAGCAGAGACTAGATTTAAAACAGGGCATAATGTTGGAGAGTTAGCTTGTGATTTATTTCCAAATGGAGTAAAAATAGATTTCAATCCAAATCTTGAGCAGATGGTTAAAGAGACTAAAAAGCTTTTAGAAATTGGTGTATCAGTTATATATGAAGCTGCTTTTAGTTTTAAAAATACTCTTGTTATTGTAGATATTTTTGAAATGGATAGTGAAGGTATTTCAATCTATGAGGTAAAAAGCACCACATCGCTTAAAGATATTTATCTACATGATGTATCTATTCAATACTATACTTTAGAAAATCTTGGATACAAAATAAAAAGTGCCAATGTAGTTTATCTCAATAGTAACTATATAAGAGGTGATGAGCTTGATATAAAAGAGCTGTTTGTCGTTGAAGATGTAACAGAAACTATAAAATTACTTCAAGAAGCAGTTCCAGGGTTTAAAGGCATATCTCCATATGAGCAGATACCTTTTCAGTACTCATTGCATATTGAGTATGAAGATGGAAGATTAGAGCATAAAGAGTTTTTGGCTGATGATGGTGTAGATCCACGATATGAACTTTCAAAAAGCTTGGTAGAAAATATACCCTCAAATGCAACTGTTTTGGCATATAACATGAGTTTTGAAAAAGGGGTGATTAGGAAGTTAGCTAATCTCTATTGAGAGTTTACCTATGACCTAATGACCATACACGACAATATGCAAGATTTGATGGTTCCATTTCAAAAGAAGTGGTATGTAACCCCTTCAATGCAAGGAAGCTATTCTATCAAGTATGTTTTACCTGCTTTAGTTCCTGAAATGGAAAAAGCTTATAAAGATTTGGATTTAATCCATAATGGTGGAGAAGCTATGAATGCCTATTCAAATATTGGTAATCTCTCTTATGAAGAGAAAATAGCTTATAGAATGGCATTGTTGGAGTATTGTAAATTGGATACTTTGGCGATGGTGAAAATTTTAGAAAAGTTGAAAGGTATAAAAAATGATAAATTATAAAGAAAAAATAACAACAGATAGGGAACTTAATCCCTCAAAAGATATTGATACAACGGTTGAAAGCGATAGAGGAAGAATTTTTTCATCGGCTGCTTTTAGAAGATTACAAAAAAGAACTCAAGTTTTTGCTTTGGAGTTAAATGCATCTATCCGTTCACGACTGACTCACTCTTTAGAAGTTGCTCAAAATGCTAGATATATCGCTAGAACTATTCTAGATGAACTCAATAAAAATGATTTAAAAACTTATGGATTAGAAAATATGGAAAATGCTTTTATTTCTACATCTGAAATGACAAGCTTGATTCATGATATAGGAAATCCTCCATTTGGACATTTTGCAGAAGATACTATAAATAAATGGCTTACAATAAATGTTTTACCAAAATTAGCAAGTTTTCAAGCTACTACACAAGAAACAAAAGATTTAAAGAATCTTTTAGCAAAAGATATTTGTAACTATGATGGAAATGCTCAAGCTATTAGAATAATTACAAAACTTCAAAGATTGAATCTTTCATATTTTCAAATAATATCAGTTGTGAAATATACAAGAGGAGCTTTTGAAGATAAGCCAACCCCTGAGGATAATTTGAATTATCTCAAAAAGAAACCAGGGTTTTATTTTAGTGAAAAAGATTTTGTAGAAAAAATACAACAAACTTTAAATATAAAAGCAGGGCATAGATTTCCAATAACCTATATTATGGAAGCAGCTGATGATATTTCATATTTAACTGCTGATTTAGAAGATTCTGTTGAAAAAAGAATTTTATCTTTAGATGAAGTTTATACCATTATTAAAACTGAGTGCCAAAAACAAAAGGAAGAATTTCTTTTAAAGATACTTGAAAAGCAATACGAAAAAGCCAAAAAAGATGAAGAGCCATATCAATTTAATATGTTTTTTACATTTTTAAGAGTTACACTTGTTACGAATTTTGTGAAACATGTTTCTAATGTATTTGTACAAAATCATCAAGCAATATTTGAGGGAAGATTTAATCATGCACTTTTAGAGTACGATAAACAAAGTGAATATTATAAAGCTTTGAAAGTTTTACAAGATATTTCAGCGAAATATATTTATCAAAATAGAGAGGTGCAAACTTTAGAGCTACAAGCCTATACAATTATTAATTCTTTATTTAATATCTATAAACCTCTTTTAGATTTGGGAGCTAATGATTTTGCAAAACTTTTAAAAGATGAAAAAATAGATTGTTTTATTTCTAAAAGATTGATAAAAAGAGTTTCATCAAAGCAGATAGTGGCTTACAAAAATGATATTGAAAAACTAGACAAAGACAATATAGAGCAAAGTGATATTTTAGAGTTTTATTACCGAACTCGACTAATCATTGATTATATCAGCGGGATGACAGATGATTTTGCTTTGGAAGAATATCAAGTGCTTTCGGCACTTAAATGAAGATACTATCAAAAGAGTAATGATGATAGAATTTTCTAAAATATTAATAAAAGAGATAATGAAGAAATTAATAAAAGGAATAAAATTATGAAATATTTTGAACTGATATGCAAAGCATACATAAAACAAGAGATAGAATTTAGCAAGAGTTTTGAGACCATCTCAAAATATATCAGCTACTCAATGGCACAGAGTGAACTCTTAGACTCTCACAATACAAATAACTTTAAACACTATGTTTTTGGGGGATTTAGAAAACAAAATGAACCACTCACAAAGGTTTATCAAAGTGGTGAAACTTATGAGTTTAGTATCCACTCTTTGGATGAAATTTTTGTCGATAAACTTTCACTTTCACTTCGCCAAAATATAAATAACCCCAACTTTTTAGTGTTGCAAACTCTCAAAAGAGTTGTAAAAAAATCTTTTATAACTGAACTATATAGTGCAACACCTGTCATCGTTTCGATAGAAAATAAGAAATTCTGGACGATGGAAAGTAGTGGCGACATCATACAACTACAACGTCAACTTCACGACAATCTAGAGAAAAAATACCAAAGCTTCTACGGTGAAGAGATAAAAGCAACCCAAAACTTTATCCAACTTTTGGAGATAAAAAATAGAGTTCCACAAACTATAGTGATGGAAAAGAATGGTAAAAAGATACGATTTTTTGGAAATAAATTTAAAATCGTCCCAAACGAAGATGAGATAAGCCAAAAACTAGCATTTGTAGCACTTGCATGTGGATTGGGTGAGAAGAATAGTTATGGTGGTGGGTTTGTTTTGAGTAGGGGGATGAGATGATTTATGACCTTTTAGAAGAGTTTAATAAAGTATATGAAAAAGAACAAGATGATTTTATACTTGGTAACTATCAGTTAAAAGATGGTTTATATGTCATCGTGAAAGAAAATAGAGATATTGAGTATTATATTTACAAATTTGAAAAAGGGATTGAGGATAAAACTTTATCGCTTAAAGATTTAGATGGTAATAGACGAAAAGAGTACTATTTTGATTTGAGCCAAAAAGATTATTATAGTGGTTGGCTCAATGCAAATAAAATGATTTTTGATAAAAAAATACACAATGTAAATTATCTTTCATTTTTTGTGAAAGTAGAAAGTTTTATTAGTAAAGATTCTAAAAAACTTTTAGATTTTGATGCAATAAAAGGGCATTTTGAAACTTTCATTGATTATTCAAAGTTTATGGACGAGAAAGGCAAAAAAGGAGAGAAACAAAAAGAAATACTTGAAAATTATCAAGACAAATTTAGCGATGAAAACAGAAAAAATAAAATACTTCAAAACTATCAATTTGTTATGGAAAATATTCAAAAATTTAAAGATATAGCTCTTGAAAATGGAGTAACAAACTATATCAAAGTCTTTTTTGAAGTTCCTATTGAAGAGTACATGAAAGAGAGTGAGATATATTATGCTATTAAGATATTTAACGACATTACATATAGTATAAATATTTGTGAAGATGTTTATGGTCTATCTGATTCCAATATGGGATTGAATGCGAAAAAACCGTATCTTGAACACAAAACAAAAAAAACGATAGCACCTTTTATGGTTGAGCGAGAAAATGCTTTAATGATTAAAAAGTTTTTTGACTGGCTTAAATATCAGAAATACCAAAATAAATATCCAAATGGAGGGCAGTTCTTCTTAAATCGTGATTATAAAGAGAAAGATATGATTATTGATTTTGATTATTTGCCTATAAGAATCAGTAAATTTTATGACTCAATTTACTACAAAAATCACTTGCAAGTTTTTGAAAACAAACAATTAATAGATGATGACACTATTGATTCACTTGGAGCATTAGAACAGATTGTCGATGAGATATTTTACAATCATCAGCTAATTTCTAACTATTTTGGAGATGTTTACAACAAACTAGATAAAAGCTTCGCAAATCTTATATATATGACAAGAAATGCTATGATAAACTACTTTAAAAAATACGATGAGAGAGCATTTTATCAAGTTATAGAAAAAAATGGAATCAATTTTGTGTTAGAGCATTTAAGACACAACAGAGAGTTAATGGCGAAAAAGAGTTTAAATCTTAAATTGTCACTGCAACATCATAAAATAAAAAATAAACTACATGGAGAGAATATTATGGATATAAAAGCGATGCAAACAAGGATGATTAATAAATTAGAGAGTTCTGATTATGTCAGTTTAGAAGTACAGGAGTTTTTTTATTTATGTGGGCAAGTAGCTAAATATTTATTATTACAAAGCGAAAAAGATAAAAAAACTGCTGATATGTTGGAACCATTTTTAAGGGCAAAGTATGCTCAAAAACTCAAGAAAGAGATTGAATTTGTATTTTCCAAATATAAACATAAAATCAGTTTAGAATTTGGTAAAAAGCTTCATAATGCAATAAGTTTGATAATGGCTTATGAAAATGATGAAAAAGTATCTGAGCATATGGATAGTTTTTTAGTCGGTGTTTTGTCGAAAAATCTGTTTTTTATAAAAAAAGAGGATTGAAAAATGACTTATTGGCATATGCAACTACATCCAAATGATTTAACTTGGAAGAGGGAAAAAGAGCTTTTAGAGAAAACAACCTTAATTGGTTTAGGACTTACAGATTCAGAACAAGCATATAATGATTTTAAGTCTATGCAAATTGATGATATTGTACTTATAAAACATGGTGCAAATCCAATAGCTTTGGTAAAAGTTATTGGAGAACTTGAAGATATTAAAAATAATGATTTTAATCAAATAGATTGGTTTCAGCTAAGAAGAAAAATTGAGGTTTTGGATATATTAGGTGAAAATAGATTTGACTTTCCACAACCAAGGAAAACTCTACAAAAATCAATTACAAAAAGTAGTTTAACTTATAAATACATAGATAATTGGTATAAGTCGATTGCACCTGAAGCATTAACAAATTTTAAAGGCATAAAACTTACACGAATAGAGATAGAAAAATTTAAAATGTTTAAAAACTTTAATATAAGTTTTCAAAAAGATGATGAAATTTTACCAATAGTAGTTATTGCTGGTATTAATGGCTCTGGAAAAACTTCTTTGCTTGAATATATTAATGATTTTACAACGGAACATCTTGTTATTAATGACAAAAGTTTAATAAAATATAGTTTTTATGATGAAGATAGTAAGACAATGAAAGTAGAAACTATTAACTATGAAAATATTTTAGACAAAACAATAATTGGGGCAAACTTTAAAAATAATATTGAATATTTACCGACTGATACTCATAAGAATTTACAAGATATTGAAAATGCTATAAAATCACATCTAAAACAATTGATTTGGGAAGATAAATATTCTGTAGATGAAGCTTATGACGAAATAAAAAGCAATATATCTAAAATTTTTGATGATTTAGGATTTAACATTAACTTTCACTCTTTAGATAAAAATGAAGAAATATACTTTTCTAAAAAAGATTGTGAAAGCTTAGATTGTGCATTTAAACTAAATGAAATTTCAACAGGGCAAAAAACACTTCTTACAAAAGTATTATATTTATACTTAAATGATGTAAGAGATAAAGTTGTGCTTATTGATGAGCCAGAACTTTCACTGCATCCATCTTGGCAAAGTAAAATTTTTCAAGTTTATGAAAATTTTGCAAAAGAAAATAATTGTCAGGTAATCATGGCAACTCATTCACCACACATAATAGCTCAGGTTCCACATAAATATTTGAGATTTTTAGCTGAAGAAGATGGAATGATTATTTCTAAATTACTTAATGCATCACCCCTTGATAGAGATTTGAATACAATTGTTAAAACTATAATGGGCACTGATTACATTCCAAAATGGCTTGAAGACTCACATTTTGAGTATAGAAAACTTTGTGAAGATGGAAAAGAAGATACACAAGAAGCAAAAAAACTTAAAGATAAAATTTTAGAGTATGAAAGTCCAAATAGTTCATTTTTTCAAGGATTGGCTTTTGATATGGAGTTGATGAGATGAAATTTATTCAAAAAACTTCTGAACCTGACTTTTTTAAAGAAGATACACAAGATTTAAAAATCAAAATAACTACTGCTTCAAAAAAATCTGAAATATGGGATGAATATAAAGAGAAACGAAAACTTAAAGATTATATTTTAGAAAATGAACAAAATGGTCTTTGTTGTTATTGCGAGTCAAAAATAACTTTAGACGATTCTCATTTAGAACATCTTAAACCAAAAAGCTTGGACTATGATAATTTGACTTTTGAGTATTCTAATTTGGCAGTATCTTGTGATGGTAAGTGTCATACTGATGGAAATAAACCAATAACTTGTGGACATAAAAAAGATGACCAATTTGATGAGTTAAATTTTTTAAATCCTACAACTATATCGAATATGAGAGAGTATTTTATTTATACAGGCAATGGTCATATAGGTTCAAGCTCACAAGATGAACTAAAATCAAAATACACTTTAGAATTGTTGCAACTTAATACTTTTGGAAATAATTTGCCAGAAGCACGGCTAAAAGCATTAAACGAGTTTAGGAATTCAGTTAGCATAAATGTCAAAAATACACAAAAAGATATAAAAGAAGTTGCAACAAACTTACTGCATAAAGAAAATCTAGCATTTGTCTCTTTTTTGAGATTTAAATATAAAAACTTACTACAAGGAGCAACAGCATGAACAGAGTATATGGAATAATAGGAATAAAAGCAAAAATGGCAAATTGGAACGCAGATTTTACAGGTCGTCCAAAATCTACAAGTAATGGTGAAATTTATGGAAGTGATAAAGCACTTAAATATCCTATGAAAAAGATGTGGGAAAATAAGGGTAAGAATGTTTTATTTGTAAAAAGTTTTAAAGAATCAAAAGGTGCGATTATCCCTAATCAATTGGGAGAAAGATATGAAAAACTTTTTTCAAAATTAGATGAAAAAGATACAACAAACGATGTTATGATAAATCTTTTTAATTGTATAGATGTGAAAAATTTTGGTGCAACTTTTGCTGAAAAAAAACAAAATATCTCCATAACTGGTGCGGTTCAATTCGGGCAAGGGTTTAATAAATTTGATGATACAAATGTTGAGATTCAAGATATTTTATCTCCTTTTGCAGACTCTACAAAAGATGATGCTAAACAATCAACATTAGGGACAAAAATCACAGTTGATGAAGCTCATTATTTTTATGGATTTAGTATCAATCCTAGAAATTATGATGAGTATAAAAAGCTTTTAGGAAATGATTTTCAAGGTTACACGGAAGAAGACTATAAAGAGTTTAAAAAAGTAGCACTTACAAGTACAACAGCATTTAATACAAATAGTAAATTTGGTTGTGAAAATGAGTTTGCCTTGTTTATTGAGTGTAAAGATGAAGAGTGTTATTTGCCAGATTTAAGTAATTATTTAGAGTTTGATAGTCAAAAAAGAGAAATAGATTTATCACAAATTGAAAAAATGATAGATGGTAAAGTTGCAAAAGTAGAAATATATTGTAATCCATTTAAATTGAGTGTTCTTTCAAAATATGATAAATTTAATATTTTCACAAAAGAGAAAATATCATGAAACTTAGTACATTGAGTTTACGACAAAAAGAGCAACTCTTTCGTGAACTTCGTATCTCAATTACACACCATTCAAATGCTATTGAAGGTATTAGTTTGTCTTTCGGTGAAACTAAGGCACTTTTAGAAAATGGTACAACAGCAGGTGGTAAACCACTTAGTGAACAGTTGATAGTCCTTGGATTTGCAAAAGCTTATGATGTAGTTGTTCGTGAATCAAGTAATCCAAATTTTGAAATTACGGCAGGGTTTATAAAAGATTTGCATTTTATTATGTTTGAAGATGCCTTGAAAGTGTCTAGTTCTTTTATAGAAAAACATATTGGAGCTTATAGAACTGATGAAAGATATATAAAAGGTGTAGATATCAAACTCTCATCTTCAAATAAAATATCTCAAGATATTGAAAATTTACTTTTTCGGTTTGGTACGACTATGAATATTGAAGAAATTGCACAGTTTCATATAGAATTTGAGCAAATTCACCCATTTGCTGACGGTAACGGTAGGATTGGACGACTTTTGATGGCATTTCAATTTATTCAAAATAATTTAGTCCCGCCACTTATTTTAAATGAAAATAGAAAAGAGTATTTAGAAAGTTTAGCTGATTTCATCAACTTATCAAGTTTTTTGGAAATCTCACAAAAAGAGAGTATGAAGCTTGTTGAGGTTTTAATATGAAAGCAATTAGTTTCAAACTAAGTGGGAAAACCGCTTGTTTTAGGAAACCAGATGTAAATCAATTTGCATATTTCACTTATAACAATATTCATAAACCAGCACTTTTAGGATTATTGGGAGCTATTATAGGATTAGGTGGATATACTCAATTGAACGATGAAAATATTAGAAATAACAAAGACAAGGAGCCATTAAATAATGGCTTTCCTGAATTTTATGAGAAATTACAGCATATAAAAATTTCAATTACACCATTAGTTCCAAATGGATATTTTAGTAAAAAAATACAAACTTTTAATAATGGAGTAGGATATGCTTCACAAGAAGAGGGTGGAAATTTGATAGTTAGAGAACAATGGCTTGAGAGCCCTATTTGGCAAATTATGATTCTTGATGATGGAAGTAGTGAGTATGGACAAATTAAAGATTATTTAAAAAATGCTAAAGCCGTATTTATTCCTTACTTAGGGAAAAATGACCATTTTGCTGACATTAAAGAAATAGAATCTATTGAATTAGAAAGTCCTATACTAGAAGATAGAATACATTCTCTTTTTATGGAAAGAAGTTTAAAAATCTCAAAGATAAAACCTAGGGGTGAGAACTCTTGTTTTTTTAAAGAAATTGCTCCAATTGGATTAAATGAGAAGTATCATTTTTATGAATATGAAAATTTAGTTTTTACAAATCATAGTATTGTCGAGGGGGAGTATATAAATATTTATTCAGTTAATGAGAAAAATTATGCTTTTATCTGATTTTGGAATTGATGAAAGATATTTTGCTCATACTTGTATAGATAAAGAACCCGAAACATTAATAGAGCATTTAGATTTAACACTTGAATATTATAAAAAGATTGTAGAAAGTAAAAATCTAAATTTTGTTATTGATTCTCTGATACAAAAGATTGATTCAAAGAATTTTGAACTTATAAAAGAGATGTTTATAAATACTATTTATTTACATGACTTAGGTAAAAAGAATCCGATTTTTCAAAAAGTAAAAATGAAAAATCCTTTATTTAATAGGTGTGAAGATGGGGGAGATAGCAAACATTCTCATATAGGTGCTTTAGAATTTATAGCGTATTATAATAGTCGTTTTAATAAAGAGATAAAAAATGATGTAGATTTTTATAGATTAAACTTTATTCTTTATAACTTTTCTTATCATATTAGTAAACATCATGGCAAACTTGATAATATCAATGAATATCCCAATGATAAAAAAGAGAATAAAGAAAAACATAATGATTTTAAAAGTATTTTGAAAGATATAGACGACTATGTTACAAAAGATGATTTTGACTTTTTTATTTTAAATAAACTGCTTTTTGCATTGCTTATTTCAAGTGATTATTTCGCAACAACTGCATATATGACTGATAAAACTTTTGATAATTTTGGGATTTTTTCAAAGGAAGATAAATTATTATTTGAAAGTTTATATTCTGATTTTATCAAATCATTTGGTGAACAAAAAGGGATTAATAAATTACGAAATGAAATATCAAAAATTGCTGTACAAGAACTATCAAAAAATATCAATAAAAGTATATTTTATCTTGAAGCACCAACAGGAAGTGGTAAAACTTTAACTTCTATTGCACTTGCATCAAAACTTCTCAATACAAATGAAAATTTAAATAAGATTTTTTATATATTTCCTTTTAATACACTTGTAGAACAAACAAAAAAAGTATTTCAAAATATTTTTAAATATGACTTTGATATAGGAGTTATAAACTCTGTCACACCTATCAAAGAGATAAGTGATGATGAGAATGAAAAAGAGGAAACAAATTATGATAAATCCTATTTAAATAGACTTTTTTTTAATGAACAAATTATTTTTACAACACATATAAAATTTTTTGATATATTATTTGGAACAACAAAAGATGACAACTTTCCATTGTGGCAATTGGCAAATAGTGTGATAATAATCGATGAAATACAAAGTTATAACAACAATCTTTGGTGGTATATGACTCAATTTTTTGAGAAATTTGCATCCCTTCTTAATATGAAAATAATAATAATGTCTGCAACTTTACCAAAACTGGATTTTTTTCTTGAAAAGAAAGATAATTTTATTTCATTGATTCCTGATAAAAAAAGAGATGAAATATTTGGAGATAAATATTTTAAAGATAGAGTTAGTATAAAATATCTTGATTTAGATAATAAAATCACTTTTGAGAAATTGTATGAAGTTTTTAAAAAGGAAAATAAGAAATATAAAAAAGTTTTATTTGAATTTATCAAGAAAGATACAGCAAGAAAATTTTATCAATTTCTAAAAGAAAAAAAGATAAAAAATCTCTATGAACTAAGCGGGGATGATAATAAAGCTTTTAGGGAATATGTAATTGATAAGACTAATGATAGAGAAATTGTAATAGTTGCAACTCAAGTTATAGAAGCTGGTGTTGATATTGATATGGATTTAGGTTTTAAAGATATTTCAACACTAGATAGTGAAGAACAATTTTTAGGAAGAATCAATAGAAGTTGTCAAAAAAGTGAGATAAATCCTACTGTTTATTTTTTTAATATAGATGATGCTGATAAAATTTATAAAGATGATAATAGATTAGAATTTGATTTACGAAAAAAAGAGTATCAAGAAATACTTGTAAATAAAAATTTTGCAAAATATTATGAAAATGTTTTAGCTCTTATAAAAGACAAGGGATTGAGATATGAAGATGGACATCTAACAAATTATGGGAATTTTAAAAAAGATGTAAAAGATTTAAACTATAAAAAAATTCAAGATAATATGAAATTGATTAAATCTTCACAATTTACCCTTTATTTTCCATTTCAAATTGAGCTAAATAAATATGAAAATGTAAATGAATTTAAAAATTTAGACAATAGATTTTTAAATGGTAAATACTTAGATGGACAAAAAGTCTGGGATGAATTTATATCTTTAAATGTAATAGATAACTTTACAAAAAGAGAGATAGAAAAATCAAAAATTAACTCTTTGATGCAATTTTTCACTTTTAATATTTTTAAATATTATGATGGACAAAGACCACATATTGGAGAAGAGATGTATGGATATTATTTTGTAAAAAATTTAGAATATATTACAGATGAGGGTAAGTTTGATAGAGAAAAATTTAATGAAGATAAAAATAGTAGATTCCTATGAATAACATCACAGGCACTCTAATAAACTACTACTTCCACTGTAAAACCCAGTGTTGGCTGCACGCCAATCGCATAAACCTAGAAGACAACTCCGAAGATGTGCGTATCGGCAAGGTACTTCACGAAATCAAAGAGGAAAAATCGAAACTTTCTGAGATTAAAATCGACAATATCAAAATAGACCGTATCACAAAAGATTATCTTATAGAGTTTAAAAAAAGTGATTCTGACCCGCAAGCTGTCAAATGGCAAGTGTTTCTTTATCTTTATAAACTCAAGCTTAAAGGGATAGAAAAACTAGGGAAAATTGAATATCACGAAAAAAGCAAAGAGACAAAAACGGAGATTTTAGAACTCAACAAACAAAATGAAAAAGAGCTTTTGAGAGTTTTAGAGGAGATTGAAAAGTTGATTTCATCCGCTACTCCACCACCTTCGAAGTTTGAAAATAAGTGCAAAAAGTGTGCTTATTATGAGTATTGTTTTATCTAAAAAGCGAGGATTACAATGGCAAAAAATCACACACGGTATATTTTTAGTATGGGGGAATTGAGTCGAAAAGACAACTCTATTGCATTTCGCAATGAAAAAGGGAATTTTTATATTCCGATTGAGGATACTAGAGAGATTTATTGTCTGAGTGAAGTGAGTTTTAATACGAAATTTTTGGATTTTATCTCACGAGCGAGGATAACCTTGCATTTATTTAATTACCATGGAAATTATAGTGGTACTTTTTATCCAAAAGAGGCACTGATAAGTGGTGATTTGACCATCAAACAATCTCTCACTTTTATAAATGACCGTCTGAGTATCGCAAAAAATATCGTCCAAGGAATCGCTTCAAATATCTATGAAGTTTTGTACCATTATTATCGTCACGACAAAAAAGAGCTCAAAACTACGCTCGATTGGATTAAAAACGAAGTACCTAGGTTTTTAGAAAAAGAGATAACAATAGAGCAGATTATGTTTATTGAAGGGCAAATATGGATGAAATTTTATGCAAGTTTTGTCCATTTTTTACCTGAAGACTTTGTGATGAACAAACGGGTAAAAAGACCGCCAGATAACCCAATCAATGCCCTTATAAGCTTTGGAAATACTTTGCTTTATACCAAAACTATAAGTAGCATTTACCACACCCACCTCAATCAATCTATCAGTTTTCTCCATAGTCCTAGCGAGGGGCGATTTAGCTTGAGCCTTGATTTGAGTGAGGTGTTTAAACCTATTATTGTTTTTCGTACAATCTTTGATTTGGTTGGGAGAAAGCAACTCCAAGTGGCGAAACATTTTGATAAAAATTTGAATTATGCTTTATTGAACGAAGAGGGAAAAAAGATATTTATTAACGCTTTTGAAGAGAGAATCAATGAAACTTTTCTCCATCCAAAACTTAAACGAAAGGTAAGTTATAAGCAATGTTTGAAATATGAAGGGTATAAATTGATAAAACATATTGTTGAAAAGAGAGAGTTTAAACCATTTAGCCTAAAAGAGAAACAATGAAAAAAGATACGACAAATTATAATTATGTTTTTTTGTTTTATGATATCGCTGATGAGTTTAGCGATGTTGGAAAATATCGTGTGGCAAAAGTTTTTAAGATATGTAAGAAATACCTCAAACATCACCAGAAATCTATTTTTAGGGGAAATATCACACCCTCAAATCAAATAAAAATGACAGAGGAACTTAAAAAAGTAATAGATAAAAACCTCGATTTTATCACAGTTATAAAAGTTTTAAGTAGTGGAAGTTTTAGTGAAGTGACGATAGGCACAAAACCAAATGAGTGTGAAAGTATTTTTATCTGATTTGGTACAATTTCCAACCGAAGCTGAAAGATTTTTAGTCAAAAATAGCTACAATACGATGTTTTAAAAGGTTATTTAACAATTTAATGTTAATTACATTTAGATTGGAAAATTACCTTATTTATGGGCTTTTAGCTGTTGTAAATGGCTAAGTGAGTGCCCTCGAACCGACACAGAAGTTGTATTGAAACGTTATCTATGGTACAAGGGCAAATTCTGCTCTTTACTCGAACCGACACAGAAGTTGTATTGAAACTTGAAGAGGAAAAAAATGGAGATGGGGAGTATTGAGCTCGAACCGACACAGAAGTTGTATTGAAACTTCTCTCTTTAGGTTCAAACACCTTAAATGTACTCTCGAACCGACACAGAAGTTGTATTGAAACCTAGCAACAATAAAGCCACTATGAAAACTATCAACTCGAACCGACACAGAAGTTGTATTGAAACTCTGCTTGATATATGTCACACCATCTTCGACCAATCTCGAACCGACACAGAAGTTGTATTGAAACTAAAATTGTAGACAGCTCCAATAATATCGATCCAACTCGAACCGACACAGAAGTTGTATTGAAACCTATTTTCGCTTTCCATTTTTCTTATCGCACTTTGCTCGAACCGACACAGAAGTTGTATTGAAACAACAATGTTTGAGGGGATGTTTAATTTTATTATTGACTCGAACCGACACAGAAGTTGTATTGAAACAAAGATTGATGTTAAAAAAAGTGATATTCCATCAACCTCGAACCGACACAGAAGTTGTATTGAAACCAGATACAATCAGAGCAAATTGCAAACATAACAGCAACTCGAACCGACACAGAAGTTGTATTGAAACTTTCTAAAGTATTCGTTATTGTGCATAAGATGAGACTCGAACCGACACAGAAGTTGTATTGAAACTACATATTTGTGTATTGCTCTTCATAAATATATTGCTCGAACCGACACAGAAGTTGTATTGAAACATAAAAGGAATATGCAATGGGTTTAAGAGAAAAAACTCGAACCGACACAGAAGTTGTATTGAAACAATTATCAAACACAAATTTGGTGTGACTGGATCTGCTCGAACCGACACAGAAGTTGTATTGAAACATGGTTAATTTGTATTTTTATTTTGGTGGTGGATATCTCGAACCGACACAGAAGTTGTATTGAAACAAAGTTAAATCATTTGAATGATCTTCTTGATACACTACTCGAACCGACACAGAAGTTGTATATTAAAAAAGACAAAGATGGACTCGAACCGACACAGAAGTTGTATTGAAACACGCAAACACACTTTACAACATAAAAACGGGGGAAACTCGAACCGACACAGAAGTTGTATTGAAACATCATTACATTTTGTCTTACATCGTCTAGTTTTTCTCGAACCGACACAGAAGTTGTATTGAAACGCTATACCAATTGCTGACACCAGTAAAGTTTTTCCTCGAACCGACACAGAAGTTGTATTGAAACCCTCTAATGCTGATTGTTTTAACTGGGTTTGAAGCACTCGAACCGACACAGAAGTTGTATTGAAACTCTAGCGTTATATCTTCTTTAGAAATGATATTGTCTCGAACCGACACAGAAGTTGTATTGAAACACTCTTCAGTACTTTGATACCATTTGTCTTTTAAACTCGAACCGACACAGAAGTTGTATTGAAACTCTGGTATTTTAGCTTACAGTGCAAAAACAGGAAGCCTCGAACCGACACAGAAGTTGTATTGAAACATACACCAAAGGTGTGTCGGTTCAAGTTAAAATTACTCGAACCGACACAGAAGTTGTATTGAAACAACATTGTTTGAATACCAAGCGCTACATTTGAGGTCTCGAACCGACACAGAAGTTGTATTGAAACTAGTATGGGTTTAACTCTTTACCATTAAATATCACCTCGAACCGACACAGAAGTTGTATTGAAACCTTGTACCCATATATTTTAAAGTAGTTTGTATGCCTCGAACCGACACAGAAGTTGTATTGAAACATCGCTGACATCTCAAATACTGGTGTTGATGAGACTCGAACCGACACAGAAGTTGTATTGAAACCCTGATTTGATTGAAACATAAGTAACAGAAGCAGTCTCGAACCGACACAGAAGTTGTATTGAAACCAACCATTATCATCAATACTTTTTTCATAATTTACTCGAACCGACACAGAAGTTGTATTGAAACAAAGAAAAGTAAGCGACAAAAGAGTTTTGAAAGTTCCTCGAACCGACACAGAAGTTGTATTGAAACAGGGATTTTCGGAGATGGAGAGGAGCTTGATAGCAACTCGAACCGACACAGAAGTTGTATTGAAACTAAACTACAGCTTGTGTATCTTTATCACCACTTCTCTCGAACCGACACAGAAGTTGTATTGAAACAAAGTTAAATCATTTGAATGATCTTCTTGATACACTACTCGAACCGACACAGAAGTTGTA
>JAIFNA010000001.1:28984-136221 GCA_020048055.1 Arcobacter sp.
ACCGACACAGAAGTTGTATTGAAACGCGGTTATGATGTGTGCTTTTATAGTTCCTAGGTTCCTCGAACCGACACAGAAGTTGTATTGAAACCACAATCACTTTCGTGATTGTGAAACAGGACTCAAGCTCGAACCGACACAGAAGTTGTATTGAAACAGACAAGAGAGAATACAGCAGGACAGAAAACAGAAACTCGAACCGACACAGAAGTTGTATTGAAACATGAGTACAGTTGAACTTGAAATGAAAGTTAAACTTCTCGAACCGACACAGAAGTTGTATTGAAACCGAAACACTAAGAAGAACACTAGATGAGCAAACACCTCGAACCGACACAGAAGTTGTATTGAAACTGTCTATAGAGTTATTTGGGATATGTATTTAGAGCCTCTCGAACCGACACAGAAGTTGTATTGAAACCACTAAGATAAGGCATATTTTTGTCCTTTGATTTCTCGAACCGACACAGAAGTTGTATTGAAACAAGGATGGTTCAAGGGGTAAATTTTGTAGATGATCTCGAACCGACACAGAAGTTGTATTGAAACGTCATACACTATAGTTATAACACCTAGCGAAAGACTCGAACCGACACAGAAGTTGTATTGAAACACTGCTAGTAAATATGGGCTTAATGGGTGGACTGCTCGAACCGACACAGAAGTTGTATTGAAACAGTGTAAAATCAACTATTTCAGATATCCTAGCTCCTCGAACCGACACAGAAGTTGTATTGAAACAAGATAACGGAGTGGATGGACAATCAACCGCTACAGCTCGAACCGACACAGAAGTTGTATTGAAACAAAGTTATAAGTCTTTTTCCGTTTGCAATTGCCACCCTCGAACCGACACAGAAGTTGTATTGAAACGAGAGAATCAAAAACGGAGGGATTAGTTACACCTACTCGAACCGACACAGAAGTTGTATTGAAACTGAGGAACAAAAATTAAAGGAGTTTTTTAAATATTTACTCGAACCGACACAGAAGTTGTATTGAAACTAAGATTAGCAAGTGTGATTGATCTTTTGCCGACTTCTCGAACCGACACAGAAGTTGTATTGAAACTTGTCAACTGACAAAGTCCGTTGGACTGATTTAACAAACTCGAACCGACACAGAAGTTGTATTGAAACTTTATCTCTATTCCACAAAGTTCAGAATAAAATTCTCGAACCGACACAGAAGTTGTATTGAAACGCGGTTATGATGTGTGCTTTTATAGTTCCTAGGTTCCTCGAACCGACACAGAAGTTGTAAGATAATAGTGTTCTTTTGGTCTCGAACCGACACAGAAGTTGTATTGAAACTGTATATCTCTACTATTTACACTATTGACCTCTTCTCGAACCGACACAGAAGTTGTATTGAAACGGATTTTGCAAAAGAGGTAACAAATCCAAATAATCCTCGAACCGACACAGAAGTTGTATTGAAACTATTCACTAATAACAATAGTAATTTTTTCGGCAGACTCGAACCGACACAGAAGTTGTATTGAAACCTCATTATTTTATATTTATAAATGCCCGTACCTTGCTCGAACCGACACAGAAGTTGTATTGAAACATATCTTTATAAAGTAAATCTAATTGATTACCAAACTCGAACCGACACAGAAGTTGTATTGAAACATCTTTGAAATTGACCTCTAACTGTTTTTTTAATCTCTCGAACCGACACAGAAGTTGTATTGAAACGACTGGGAAAACAGTTTAGTGAGGTTGAGGATTCTCGAACCGACACAGAAGTTGTATTGAAACTTTATAGTTAGATTTTTCTTTACACTTTTAATAATCTCGAACCGACACAGAAGTTGTATTGAAACTTTTGAAGAACCTAAATCAATGAATTGTCGCATAACTCGAACCGACACAGAAGTTGTATTGAAACTCGATAAAATCTTCACTAGTACCTTCAGCAATTGCTCGAACCGACACAGAAGTTGTATTGAAACGGTAGTTGGTCGCCTTTAAAGTATTTTTTATGGATTCTCGAACCGACACAGAAGTTGTATTGAAACAAAGTATAATCATAAATATTAAAACTATCAACGCAGCTCGAACCGACACAGAAGTTGTATTGAAACATAGTAGGTTTAGTTCTTGAATCAAGCCATTCAATACTCGAACCGACACAGAAGTTGTATTGAAACATGGAGAGTGATGGTGAGTATTTTAGGTATAGCTCACTCGAACCGACACAGAAGTTGTATTGAAACTGGAGAGAAAACTGCAAGTTTTGTAATCAGTCCACTCGAACCGACACAGAAGTTGTATTGAAACCGAGATGGAGAGCTGATTGCTAGAATGGAGGGTAACTCGAACCGACACAGAAGTTGTATTGAAACGCAATACATAACTGCAGAGCAAATCTACAAGATAGCTCGAACCGACACAGAAGTTGTATTGAAACCTTGATGGCTTGAAGTTTCCATCTCCATTTTCTAACTCGAACCGACACAGAAGTTGTATTGAAACATCGTTAACTTTGTGAGAGGTGGCAAAAGCAGTTTAGCTCGAACCGACACAGAAGTTGTATTGAAACAATGGCGTAGCAAACACACAAGTATCTGGAGGAGTCTCGAACCGACACAGAAGTTGTATTGAAACATCTTTATACAATCTTCAATACTGTTATGACAATACTCGAACCGACACAGAAGTTGTATTGAAACTATTTAGCATTTGTGACAGGTCGTAGAAGTGTTGAACTCGAACCGACACAGAAGTTGTATTGAAACTTTGCTATATTAATATTTGTTCCTATCCCATATTTTCTCGAACCGACACAGAAGTTGTATTGAAACTCGATGAATTTGATGAAGATGGAAATAAACAAATTCTCGAACCGACACAGAAGTTGTATTGAAACCTTTGCTTGTGTTGTTGCTAGGTCACATGGTTTTCTCGAACCGACACAGAAGTTGTATTGAAACATCAGTGTTTTTAAGGTTTTATAATGACTAGATTCTCGAACCGACACAGAAGTTGTATTGAAACTTCAATCCTTTTGATGTTTGGCTCATTCCAAGAGTTCTCGAACCGACACAGAAGTTGTATTGAAACTCATTAGTTAAATCAGTCCAACGGACTTTGTCAGTCTCGAACCGACACAGAAGTTGTATTGAAACGAAGATATAAACGATGTAAATAATCCTTTTAATTTGCTCGAACCGACACAGAAGTTGTATTGAAACAAGTTCCGTAAGCGTCTTTTACATCTTGAGGTAACTCGAACCGACACAGAAGTTGTATTGAAACCGATTTAATAAAGCCTCATCTTCAAGAGGGCTAACGCTCGAACCGACACAGAAGTTGTATTGAAACAATCTTATGAAAGGGGGTAAGTTTTAATGTTTACCTCGAACCGACACAGAAGTTGTATTGAAACCCGCTTCTGTTTAAAGTTGGAAGTAAGGAAGAAGGTCTCGAACCGACACAGAAGTTGTATTGAAACAATGATATTCTTACTAAATCCGCTGAAATATTTTTACTCGAACCGACACAGAAGTTGTATTGAAACCGGAATGACATCTACAATCAAAAATATTTTACTTTCCTCGAACCGACACAGAAGTTGTATTGAAACTAAGTTGGTTTCTTTGTTGTGCGACTTGCATAGTTCTCGAACCGACACAGAAGTTGTCGAATACCCTAATCCTAGTTTATTCTCGAACCGACACAGAAGTTGTATTGAAACAGTCTTCCCAGTAAAGGGGATAGTCTAATGGATTTTCTCGAACCGACACAGAAGTTGTATTGAAACTCAAACCCGATAACCTCTCCAACAGGTGAAATTTTCTCGAACCGACACAGAAGTTGTATTGAAACATTAGAACAGATTACTATTACAACGGTTTAGAAATTCTCGAACCGACACAGAAGTTGTATTGAAACAGGTAAATGTACAAAGTTTATCGATAATGGATTTAACTCGAACCGACACAGAAGTTGTATTGAAACAAGATATGACCGTAGATATTCGCAAAAAGTTGACTACTCGAACCGACACAGAAGTTGTATTGAAACGTTCGTTTAGTAGCTCGTTTTTCTTGCTATTAACTGCTCGAACCGACACAGAAGTTGTATTGAAACTTTGGTTTTACAATCAATCTTAGGTATTCATTTATCCTCGAACCGACACAGAAGTTGTATTGAAACTTTCCATAACCCTTCAATAAAATTTTTCGTAAGTTTCTCGAACCGACACAGAAGTTGTATTGAAACATTTACGACACATTAGGGTATCTCTCTCATCATACTCGAACCGACACAGAAGTTGTATTGAAACGTAAATAATTGGGGAAGCTCTCAAAACTTTCCAAGACTCGAACCGACACAGAAGTTGTATTGAAACTTAAAAAACTTATAAACAACACCACTCCTCTTCCAATTTAGTTACTTGAACCTGAATTGATTTTTATTCGTGCATTGTCTAAATTCGCCATATATTTATTCCTCCTCTCCTCTTTTAAATTATTTACGTAATAGTCATAATTTTTTATAAATTTGATATAATTAAATATATTTAAGGAATGAAAAGGGTGATAAAATGCAAACAATACATTTACAAGTTCAAGATAATCTTTATAACCAACTCATTAAAAGTGGTGTAAATATTCAAGAAAAGTTTAATGAACTTCTATACGATATGCTTGATGATGGATATCCGTCAATTACAACAGAAGAGGCAAAAAAAAGAGTAAGTGATGCTGTGAAAGAATATGAATCTGGAACTATGAAAACTATACCTTATGAGCAAGGAATGGATAAAATTGATAACTGGCTGAAAACTATTTAATGACATTTATTATTGAAAAAAGTCCATTTTTTGATGAAAATTTATTTGTTATTTTAAAGTATATTGCAAACGATAGCCCAAACAATGGAAGAAAATTTAAAAGTAAACTTGATCAAAGTATTAAAAATCTTAGCTATATGCCATACAAATTTAGAAAATCTCATTATTACAACAAAGAGAAAATAAGAGATTTAATCTTCAATGGTTACACTATTCCATATCTTATTGATGATGAGAAAAACCAAATTGTAATATTAGATATTTTCAAGTGGAGCGAGAGATGATTATTTTTCATATTTATACTATAATGCTTCCATTAAAAATCGAGTGAGTGAGTGGCTAGTAAACATTTTTTCTTCCATCATCTTCTTTTCAAATTCAACAGGAGACAAATTATTATTTGCACTATGAGATCTTTGTCTATTATAAAACACTTCAATATATTCAAAAATACTTCCATTTGCCTCGGATTTTGTTTCATAAATTTCATGATAAACAAGTTCAGTTTTTAGAGTATGGAAGAAACTCTCGCTTACTGCATTATCCCAGCAATTACCCTTCCTTGACATACTTTGAACAATTCCATATTGTTCAAGTAAATCTTTATGCGAATAAGAGGCATATTGACTCCCTCTATCTGTGTGCCAAATAAGTCCAGCTTGTGGTTTTCTTTGTTTTATTGCCATAAGTAAAGCATCATTAACAAGTGATGCTTTCATTGTATCATCCATTGACCAGCCAACTATTTTTCGCAGAAGTAAGTATTGAAACAGATTAACTTTCGGATGTTGAGAGTTAAATGTACTCGAACCGACACAGAAGTTGTATTGAAACAATAATTAAAATAAGAAGCTAATTAAGAGAATCCTCGCAAAACAAATCGTGGCATACAAAAATGATATTGAAAAATTCAATAAAGATGATAAAGAGTCTTATGTCATCCTTGAATGGCACTATATGGTAAGGCTTATGATTGACTATGTTAGTGGAATGACAGATGATTTTGAATTTAAAGAATTTAAAATTCTTTTTACTTTGAAATAAATGGAGGGATTGTAATACTTTTCTGTCTAAAGTATATTTTATAATAAACTTAATATAATTCTAAAATGTAATTATAAAAGGTAGAAAAAATGAATCTAGCAACACTTCAAAAAATATCTGCTCAAATACTCAGTCGCGAGATTCCAAATTATAAAAGATATCTTTACGCAAGAATTGATTTTAGTTCAAAACTTATAGGGATAAAAGGGGCTCGTGGTACTGGAAAAAGTACGATACTTTTGCAGTATGCAAAAAGTTTAGATTTTGCATCATCAAAGATTTTATATCTTAGTTGTGATCACCCTGCTATGAGTGGAGTAAGTTTGTATGAAGTGGCTGAGAGTTTTTATGCAAGAGGTGGAAAGTTACTTATCATTGATGAGATTCATAAAACGCCAAACTTTTCTAACGAACTCAAAGCAATCTATGATGTATTTGATTTGCAAGTGATTTTTAGTGGATCATCTGCTCTTCAAATAGAACATGAAAGTGCTGATCTCTCTCGAAGAGCTGTTATTCATACACTTGGTATTTTATCACTTAGAGAGTTTTGTGAACTAGAAACCAAACAAACATTTAAAAGTTATAGTTTAGATGAAATATTATCAGCTCATGAAGATATAGCAGCTTCTATTATGAAAGCTATTAGACCTCTAGAGCAGTTTTCTAATTATTGTGAGTATGGATGTTACCCTTTCTTTGGCGAATCACTTATAGACTATCCCTCAAAGCTTTTAGAAGTTATCAATGTAACAATTGATTCTGACCTTTGTGGTATCTATAATATTGACCCTTCCAAACTTGATAAACTCAAAAAAATCATCTATATGCTTTGTAGTTCAAAACCCTATGAAGTAAATATCTCAAAACTGAGTTCAGCTGTTGGAGCTTCATGGCCAACACTTCAAAAATATTTAGAAAGAATGGATGCTGGAAGTTTAATCCATATCGTAAGGGGTGGAGTAGGGATGCGAGCAGTGAATCGTCCTGATAAACTATTGCTTGATAATCCAAATCTTTTTACAGTACTTTGTGCAAACTCTGATATTGGTGCAATGAGAGAGAGTTTCTTTGTATCTCAAGTTGGACTTACTCATCAAGTGCATTATCATGACAAAGGTGATTTTATTGTTGATGACATTTTGGTATTTGAAGTCGGTGGAGCATCAAAAAGTGATAGTCAACTAGAAGGTCAAAAAGGATATGTTGTTGCAGATGATATAGAAATAGGGTTTGATAATAAAATTCCACTGTGGCTTATGGGGTTTTTGTATTGATATAAAAATTAATGCACATTTATCTCAAAAACTATTCTTGAATGATTTATAGTTCAAAAATATCAATCTATTAGATACCATTTTCATCTGATAAACTTTCTATAAAACTATACCTTCCTATTTTTACTTCTAAAAAGAATTAAAACGCTTGATGTTCTAAAAGTAAAAAATGCTATACAACCTTTTATTAAAGATATTAAAGAGGTATAGCTTTGGTCAAAAGAATATTTTATTGCTGTTATTGAGAATATTAAAAATACAAAAAAGTAGATATTCTTACCCAATCTTGCAGTTAGGTTGACACTAAGACAAAAAACACTTAGTGCAAAAATAGAGAAAAATAAAAATAATTAATAATAAATATTTGTAGTTATAGATAAATATGCGATATAATTACAAATATTTATGAATAAGGTTTAGTTAAATGCAAAAGATTTCAATTTATATTTTTGAACAGCATATTGCTGATATGTATCAAGATGGTGATAGAGTATATCTCAAACAAGTTAATGCTATATGTCAAAAAGTGAGTCCATTGATGTTATCAAGTGATGTAAAAGATATAGATACAACCCATCTAGTTTATCTTGAAAGAGTAGCTGGATTTATTAGTGATTCATTACCTGGTAGTTTTGGAAATGAAATTTTGCAAAACTTTTTTTTAAAAAATGCTAACAGTTATCCAATAGTGAGCGATAAATTACTTTTTATAGGAAATATGGGGCTTGGAGCAATTACATATGAACCTTCAATGGAAAAAGAGAATACATTAGTAGATACACTAAAGTTAAAATCGCTATTTGAAAAAGCAAAAGAACTTAAAAATGGTGGAGAGTATCACTCATTACAAGATGCATTTTTAGTAAGTGCCCATTCGTTTGTTGGAGGGGCGAGAAGTAAAGCGGTTGGAGCTATAAATTTAAAGACAAAGGAAGTTTTCTTAGGAGATAGAACAAAACCTCTACAAGATGGATTTATCCATGCTATTATCAAATATGATGATACAGCTAATGATGATGAAAATAAATCAACATATTCAAAAATAGAGTATATTTACCATCTATTAGCAAAACAAAGTGGGTTAGAGATGATGGATTGTCATTTAGTGGAAGCAGATGGAAAATATCATTTTATAACAAAAAGATTTGATATTGAGCCAAATGGGAAACGATACCATATCCACTCTTTAGCAGGGCTCTTACATCTTGATTATAATATCCCTAGAACCATTGGATATGAAGATTTACTACGAACAGCTGTTAAACTTGGAGCAAATAATAGTCTTAAGCAACTCTTTTCACAAATGCTTTTCAATTATATATTTGTAAATCAAGATGATCATAGTAGAAATTTCTCATTTATGTGTGATAGTGATTTTAAATATAAAGCGACCCCAGCTTATGATTTAACTTTTACTAAAGGTGAAAAGCAAACCGTTGAACATCAATTATCACTTTATGGAAAACCTCTTTCACAAATAGAGATAGATGATATTGTAATGTTAGCTACTGAATTTTCCATTGGCTTAGAGTTTGTAGCCTCAGCACTTGAAACTATGAAAAAGCTTCGTGATGATGAACTTCCAAAATTACTAAAAGAATACAAGATAGACGAGTTAAAACAAAAACAAATACTATTTGAAGTGGCTAAAAGAACTCTACAAGGGGAATTATTATGAGTAATGAATTATTGAAAAAACTCCAGCTTTCACAAAAGAAAACAAAAAAATCTATCAAAACTAAACTTAATTCAAATAGTCCATTTGGAACATTAACGGATGATGAAATAGCGATGGTTTTAGCCATACGAGCAAAGGAACTTAGAATAGTACAAAATAAAAAGCAAACAGAATTTAGTAACCAAGCAAATCTAAACTCACCTACAACATACTCAAATTTTGAGCAAAAAGGTACTATCTCAATGATAAATTTCATTAAAATTCTAAGAGTTTTTGGAAGACTTGAGCAACTTGAAAAATTACTTCTACCAACAGTTAAAGAAAAGATTGAAAAAAATGAAAAGAAAAGAGTTAGATAAAATTTCAAACATAGCTTCAAAACCCTTACAAGAATAAGTTTGAAAATCTTTATTTTCAAGACTAATTAGTTATAAATTCCTATTATATTTGATTTGTAATAATAAATATAAGAAATGCTTTTCAATACAAATACTAAATAACAGAAAGAGTTTTATATGGAATCTTATTACCATTTTTATCTATCCATTCAATAATACTTTTAGTGTTATTCAGATCTAAATGAATGCAACTTTTTGGAATGTTTTCTTTTAGTATTGTATCATCAGTAGCAATAGCATCTGTCATTTCAAAATAGTTCTCATCTAATTTCTCTCTAAAAATAGCAATTCTAGGCAACGGAAGAGTTTTAAGTCCTTCTACAAGCAAATAGTCAAAATCATCAAAAAGTTCAACAATTTTACTAATAGATGAATTTGATTGTTTGAATAGTGTTGTTTTATTTGGAGAAATGACGATGACATCAGCACCTGTTTGTGAAAATAGCCAACTATCTTTTCCTTCTACATCAAAAATTGCTTTATCTTTTGGGTCATGTTTTACGATACACACTTTGTATCCGTATTTCTGAAGTATATTTGAAATATTGACTATTAATGTAGTTTTTCCACTGTTTGATGGTCCCGTAAAAGCAACTGCTAACCTTTTCACATAAACCCCTTATAGATATTTTTAAAGATTATAGCCAAAAAATCAATTTGCCTTTTTGACTTAAATCAAAGTAATGTAGAAAATATTTTAATACAATTTTAAAATAACATAAGGGAAAAGAGAATGAAAAAAATAGTTACAATAGGTTTATTGGCAAGTTTGATGACAACATCACTTTTAGCAGATGGTGTAGCAGCATACAAAAAATGTGTAGGATGTCATGGTGCAAATGGGGAAAAAGTTGCATTAGGAAAGAGTAAAATTATCAAAGATATGTCTAAAAATGAGTTAGCTATTGCTTTAATGGGTTACCAAAAAGGAACATACGGCGGGGCAATGAAAGCTCTTATGAAAGGACAAGTAAAAGGACTCAGTAAAGCTGATATCGATGCACTTGCTGAAATGATTGGAAAGTAATTTCATAAAATGATAGAAGAGATATTTTATCTTCTATCATTAAAATACCTCTAGCTCATAAATCATATAGTACACATAGACCAATTACGATATTTTAAGTACACTAAAAATATAATATAAAACTTAAAAACATAAAATATTGGACGATTATGGATGATTGATAAAGACAAAATACTACTTGACCTTTTTGAATAAGAACCACAACTAGCAAAAAAATATTGAAGAAAAAACTCATATCAAAGGCTCAACTCTTAATAATATTCTCAAAAGTTTAGTTGAATCACAAAGGCTAGAGAGGATAGGAAAATGAAAAGCAACCTACTATAAAAGAATCTATAGAGAAAACTATTCATATAAAAATATCACTGTTTTAAAAGATGGAATTGTTGTAGGGGAGCTTAGTTTTGGTGAAGGAAATTATTATTTTGTTTATAGTGAAAGTTACAAAGGAAAATCTCTTATTGGACTTCTAAATAATGGGACAATTATCCAAAATAATGAGCTATTTTATGTGTTTGAAAATCTTATTCCAGAATCACATAGAAGAGAAAAACATATAGATATCTCAAATTTGAAGATTTAGCTGACAGTTTAACAACACTTTTAAATACTCATGGTTCCTATGAGTTTGTTTATACTTATGAACTCTTCAAATACAAAAAAGTAACTGACAAAAGACCAAACTGGTTAACAGTAAAAAATAAAATATTGAGCTCTTATAATTATCCAAATTTACTTGATATGAAACTTGATATCAGTGATGAGATTCTTGAAGATAAAAGCAACCATGATCATTCATCACTAAGTGGTTATCAAAACAAAATTGATGTAAATATCGATGAAGAGACCAAAACAATCACAATTGATACAAAAAATCCACACTATCTTCTTAAACCATTTAATACAAACATCGGTCACTATTTTGGAGATAAAAACTCATATTATCCACAAGCTTTGGTAAATGAGCATCTTTTTATGAGTTTTGCTAAAAATGAACTTCTTTTAGATGTCCCATACAATGGACTTATATACCACAATAGTCAATTTCACTATATCATCAAAAGATTTGATAGATATGAATAGTTTAAATATGAACAATATGATTTTGGGCAGTTTTTAAATATCTCAAGTGCTAACAAATACAATGTCAGTAGCGATCATTTGTTTACTAAAGCAAATGAAATACTTCAAGATAAAAATTCTAAGATGTCACTTTTAAGATTTTACTTTTACTCTTATATCATACAACATAGTGATTTACATGCAAAAAATTTAGCAGTTTTAAACATCGGTAAAGAGAACTATCTCTTCTATCCACTCCATGAAAGCTGTTTCAAAGGTGATGCAATACAGTGGCATGAGATTTGGATTGACAAAAATTAAAAAGATTTTATCTTCTCTTTATTGATTTATATCAATCAATAAAATTTTAAAACACTCTACACTTCCAAAACAAAATTAAAAACAAGGATTGAAAATGAAACAAGAGATAACTTTAGAGGGCGCAACTGTACTATTTTTCAAAGAGGAAAATGATGGGATCACTTCATATACTTTTGATAGTAGTAGATGTGGACATCCTGAACCCATGATAAATGCGATGATTGGGCTTCAAACTATCAAAGATGGTGAACAACTCATTATGATAAATAGTAAAGCACCAGCTGGGCTTTTTCCTAAAGTTGAAAATGACTTCAACTATGAAGTGAGTGAACTTTCTAATGGATTATTTCAAATTATTTTTACAAAAAAAGGGGATGAAAGTAATACGGATTTTAGTGATAGAGGATGTGGCGGAACAGGATGTTCCCACTAAAAAGCTTTTAGTAAAGTTATAAAATGGCAGTTTCAACTGATTTTGCACCACCCTTTAAACTTATCGCTCCCTATTTTATTTTAGGGGTTGTTTTTTATATAGGAAGTATTGTTTCGTTATTTGGGGTGGATATTTCACATCTTTCACAATTTTCAACTTTTACTCTCTCTTTTATTCATATCTTTTTACTTGGATTTGTGATGATGGTAATATTTGGTGGCATGGCTCAACTTGTCCCTGTTGTCCTTGAAGTTGGGCATTTTGCGGTTGAGTTGTATTATGTGATTTACCCACTATTGGCTCTTGGAGCTCTACTTATGGGGATTGGATTTGTATTCTCCCCTATATTACTCCCTTTTGGTGGGGTTGTTGTTTTGATAGCGATGATGGTATTTTTATTTGAAACGATGATGACGATAAAAAAAGTAAAAAAACTCAACTTTGTGATGAAAACTGTATTGTTAGCCAATATTTTTCTTTTTTTTGGACTTGTATTTGGGATAATTATGGCATTAGGTTATGGTGGAATTATCGACATATCAATCGAAAGATAGCTTCTTCCTCATATCTTTTTGACATTCTTTGGGTATGTTGGGATTACGATTATGGGGATGAGTTTGGTACTTCTTCGTATGTTTTGGCTCTCTCATAGCTTTAGTTGGAAAAGTGTTGAGTATAGTGTGTATTGTTTTAGTGGAAGTGTTTTTTCTATCCTTTTAGGAGTATTTTTAAAAAGTAGCTTGGTTGAAACTTTAGGGTATCTTTTGATTATCGTATCGGCTGTTTTGTATTTGTATCAAATATTTTTGATTTATAAAACAAGGGTAAGAAAAGAAAATGATATCTATTTTAAATCGACAGTTTTTTCCTACACAAGCCTATCTGTAGCACTTTTACTTGGAATGAGTTATTTGATTTTTCAAAGTGAGAGGATTCTTTTAGTTTTTGGATGGGTTTTACTTTTTGGTTATATTGGAAATATTATCACTGGGCATCTATATAAGATTATCCCATTTTTAGTGTGGTATCAAAGATTTTCTCCACTCATTGGAAAACAAAAAGTACCGATGTTAGCTGATATGGTTCCAAAACTAGGGAGCAGTTTTCAGTTTTATTTTACACTTTTTGGTGTCTTACTCTGTGGATTTGGGATAGGATTTTTGAGTAATGAGCTCTTTTATAGTGGCGTTAGCTTTTTGTTTGTTGGGGGGATTTTTATGTTTAAAAACCTCCTTTTTATGATAAATTTTAGATAGAAAAGGGGTATTTTTTATGATAACGAAAGAGGAAATTTTTAAAGCAGTTGCAACGGTCAATGACCCAGAAGTGGGATTTAATCTGGTCGAGATGGGGCTAATTTATGATGCGACTGCAAATGACAAAGATGAAGTAAGGGTAATTATGACCTTAAGTACAAAAGCTTGTCCTTTACATCAGATGATTATAGAGTGGGTTGAACAAGCCGTTATGAGGGAGATTCCAACTGCACAAAGTGCTGAAGTTGAAGTAGTTTGGGAACCTGCTTGGAATATCTCTATGGCAACAGATGAAGTGAATAGTAAACTTGGTGGATTGTAAATGGAACCATATATCAAGTCGATTCAAATAGGAAAAGTGGAAAGTTTTGGAGATAGTTCAAAAACAAATTTTTTTCTTAAATACTATAAAACAGCTTCTTTTAAAAAAGTTGTCCCTTTTGGATGGGTAACTCACACAGGTTTTATAGGGGATGAAGTAGCAGATAAGGATAGTCACGGTGGAGAGGAAAAAGCAATATTTGCCAATAGTAATGAAAACTATCCAAAATGGAGCTCATTTTTAGGAGTTGAAACACTTCCCTTTGGCGCATTAGCTGAAAACCTCACTATTAGTGGGCTTGATGAAACGACAGTTTTATTAGGAGATATTCACATTATTGGTGGTGTTACTTTGCAAGTATCACAACCTCGAAAACCTTGCTGGAAAATAGCAAGAACACATAACAATGAAGATTTTACCAAAGAGATTTATGAAAGTGGACTTACAGGCTGGTACTATCATGTTTTAAAAACTGGAATAATAAAACAAGGTGATACAATAGAAATCATCTCAAATCAAATGATAAAAATCTCTATAAAAGAGGCAAATCAAGCCTTTAGGGAACCAAAAAAATATCAAACCACCCTTTTGAAAATCTTAGAAATTCCCTCTTTATCAAAAAAATATAAAGAAAGTATCGCTAAAAAATTAGAAGGGTCATTTAACCTAAGCTATATAGAGACTAAAGATAAAAATCAATAAAAATATGATTAATTTCTAATCTAAAGTAGGTAGATCTAAAAAATTTAAATTTATGAAATTTCTCTTATTCATAGTTTCGAATTTACCCAGTTATTTTTACACTACCATCTTAATAAAAACATTTTAGTTAATTAAAAAAATCTTTTTTTATATCACTAAAAAACTTCCAGTTAATTGGGAGTATTTTTACAATTTCGTCTTTATTTATATGCCCTATATTTTTCCCAAGTACCATCATACTGTTACAATTGTGTAGCACTCCAACCATACCTGGAAGCCTTTTACTTGATGGTACAAAACAACTTCCATCAAAGAAACCAGGTATTATTGTGGTTCTTCCTTGTTTATTGTTAAGTATTTCTCCTAGCTTTGTTTCAATATAGTTATGATATATATTTTTATTTCCAGCTAATTTTTGAAGGATTATTTTTCCAAAAGCTTCAAAAATAAGAATAGCAGCAAGTGGATTTCCAGGAAGACTTAATATATAAGTTTTTCCAATTTTTCCAAAAATAGTTGGTTTGCCTGGTTTTATTGTAATTCCATCAAAAAGTATCTCCATCTCAAAAGCTTCAAAAGCCTCTTTTGTAAAATCAGCTTCACCAACACTAATCCCACCACTTGTAATAATAAAATCAGCATATAAAGAATTTTCTATCATCTCTTTTAGAGACTCAACTGTATCTTTCGCCATTCCTGTAAAAGTTACATCAGCACCTAACTCTTCTGCACGAGCCAAGAGTGTTGGTGTATTTGAGTTATAAACTTGATAATCATCTATCTTTTCAAAATGAAGCTTTAACTCTTCGCCACTTGTAAAAACACAAACTTTTGGTTCTCTATAAACCTTGATATGAGTTATCCCTTGAGATGCTAAAATTGTAACTGTTGCATAATTTATCTCATCGCCATCACTTAAAAGTTTTTCACCTATTTTTATGTCTTCCCCGATAAATCTTATGTGTTGATATTTTGTAATACTTTTTGGTAAAGCAATAAAGGCATCTTTTAAAATCTCAATATTTTCTTGAGGTACAACAGCTTCTACACTGTTAGGAACTCTTGCCCCAGTCATAATTTTTATAGCTTCACCATCATTTATGATTGGTTCTTTATCACTTCCTGCAAATACTTCATCAACTACTTTAACCTCTCTACCAATATCCCCTATTCGTACACCATAACCATCCATTGCAGAATTATTATATGTAGGAAGATTATAAAGTGCGAAAATATCTTGAGCCAATATTCTATCTTTTGAATTTTCTATTGGGATAATTTCATATGAGACTTTTTTGACATTTGATACTATAAGTTCTAATGCTTTCTTGATACATATTGCCATACTATCCCTTTAATTTGTTTTTGTATCTTAGCTATTTTGTTGTTTTATATTCTTGATTTTAGTCATAACATTTTGGAATCTTTTGTCCCTATATTATTAAAAATTTAAAAATAAAGTCTAAAAGCTAATCAGCATCTCCAATTTTGAACAATCGATAATATTTGAGTGATCATCTAAAATTTTTAGCTCTTTTAGTTTTTTTAAAACTCTTGAAAATGTTTCAGGGGTTATATTAAGCTCATTCGCGATTAATTTCTTTTTTGTTTCTTGAAATGTTTCTTTATTATTGTAGATAAAAAATGCAACTTTTGTCATCGCATCAAAGATTAAGCTCCTATTGATAAGCTTCTCAAGAGCTTTTATCTTTTGGCTAAACGACTTTGTCATCAAATATGAAATCTTTGGATTTGTTTTTAAGAGTTGATTTAAGCCATCTTTTTTAATGAGTGCAATTTTACAATCATCAATACAAATAGCAGTTGCTGGGAATTTTATATTTTCAAAGCTAGCCATTTCTGCTATAAAATTCACAGGTGAAAAATTATGCAAAACTATCTCGTTTGATTTGTTATCTGTTTTGTAAATTTTCACAAAACCAAACAAGAGAAGATAAAAATATTGTGGCTCATCACCTTCAAAAAAGATAATTTCATTTTTTTGAAACTTTTTTATTTCGGTAATTTGTACTATCTCATCATGATTGATGAAGCTTTCTAATACATCTTTCAAAAATTCTCTTTCGTTGTAAAAACAATATCAGTATTTGCAAAAATCTCAAACACTCTTTCTTGAAAATCAGTTTTAGTAGAATTCAACAATGAAAGATTGTAATAAATATCAACCGATTTGTTTGTATCAACCCTTGTAAATCTTACATCCGAATCTATGTTTACCCCATAAAAGAGTAAATTTGTTCTCCCAAACTTACCATTTAACCCTTTAAATCCACTATTGGTTGTTGCACCTGTAATATTTGAAATAACACCTCCAATAACTCCGCTAACTCCGCTTGCAATGTCATTTGGGAGTTCAACTTTTATCTCCCCTCTTTTTGGGAGTTCATTTTGATAAAGTTTTTTTAGTCCAATTAAACACATCAAAAAAGCCCCGCTTACGGTTGGACAACTATGCCCTGCTGATTTTACAACATCAAGATAAGAAAATTCAACAATCCCATCTTCAAATACGCCGAGTGTGAGTGCTAATTCATCTCTTAAAACGATTTTTTCTAATTGATCAAAAAACTTTGGATATTTCATAATTGCCCTTTTTTATATTTTTTTTAATTTACTTTGACTTACAATTCATAAGGAGAATATCTAGCTCATTTTTTAATGCTTGAAGCTTTTTAGTTGTTTTTAAAAGCTCCTCAGTCGATTCAATTACAATATCCTCACTCTTATCAAGATATTTTGAAATCTCTCCATTATGCTCAAGTTCTTCTATTATAAGGCTAAACTCATCTGTTAGATTTTCAAGTTTTAGCGAAGCCAATTTTGACTGTTCAAGTGCATTTTGTGAATAATTCATAGCTGATGATACTTTATTTATAAAACAATTCAGATTATCTGCAATCTCTATAAATTCCTTCTCTGAATTGATATTCATAGGCTCAAGATTTTCGAAATCCCCCTGACTTATCTGTTTTGACTTTTTTATAAGCTCCATCGCATGGGCTTCAATTTGTCTTAACTGAACAATTGAATATATGGCAAAAATTATTAACAACACAAATGAAATAGATTGAAAATTTTTAATAAAAGCATTTTTGGTTTCAATATAAAGTGTGTATAGAGTTACTATTTTATCAACTTCTTCTAGCAATTTGTTATTTGTTATTGTGTAGTAAATAATAAGTGAATTTATTTTTTCCACATCATTAATAAGCAATGCATTTTTAAACTCGTTTGTATTATTTGAAAATAAACTCCACAAAATAAGTACATTTGAGATTTGATTTTTTATCTCATCGGTTGGAGCTGGTGCTATTTTTAATAGTTCATTTCCTTTTTCTAATGTTCTAATCCCAAACTCGAACTCTTTAATAGCAGTATCCATTTCACTAAAATCTTTTGATTTTGTTTGTGACAAAAGAAAAATATTTTTTGTAATCTTTTGCGTAAGCATTCTTTGTTTTCCAGCTAAATTTACAACTGAAGCATCTTTTTTATTCTTTTGATTTAGATATATTGTTACGCTTATAACAAAAAACACAGTTATCAATAAAAATGCACCCAATATTTTTATTTTTTTACCAACACTAATATTTGCCATCATCTAACTCCTGTATAAATAGCGCTTAATTCTTCATATTTTTCAATAACAACTAGCCCTTTATCAATATTAATTATTTCGTTTCTTTGCATCTTTTTTAATACCCTTGATAATGTTTCTGGTTGAATATGTAGCAAAAGAGAAACCTCATTTCGTTTTATTTTGTTAAATATTTCTAAATCATTACAAAGCATAAAAGCAACTTTAGAAGTCGCATCAAACACAAGTTCCCTATTTATAATACATTGAAGTTGTTGATTTTTATATATTAGCTCCTCTATAAAACTAAAAATTAGCTCATTATGAAATAAAAAAGTCTCTTTAAAATTTTTAAAATCAATGGCAAGCATCAAACTATCTTCAACAAATTCTGCATTTGAAAAACAGCGAATTTTGTCATCTTGGAGATTTGATAGTTCTGAGATCATCCCTTTTGGGTGTATGTAATACAAAAAAATCTCATTGTCATATTTATCTATCTTAAACACTTTAATAAGTCCATCAACCAAAAATAAAAGTTTATCATTAGTCTCCATCTCATAGTGCAAAATAGTATTTTTATCGTATTTTAAAAGTATTGAGATTGAAGCTAAGATATCTAAATCTTTTACATTTAGATGGGAAAAAAGAGTTATTTTTTTAATTGATTTTTGTAAGATTGTCATACTCTAATATTATGGGAATTTAAAAAATATTTGCTTGATTTAAGTCAAGCAAATATCTAATTTGTATAGATGACTTTTCGTATATTTTCTTTATTTGTATTTCTAAGTTCGTCATATATTTTTTGAAATTTTAATTTATCTTCAAAAATAATCGGGCTTCTAATTGATTTGTATTCAACCAAAATACCATTTTTATAAACTCCACTTACATTCGCATAAACCCAATAATATCCTGTATCTTTTCGTAAATTTTTAACAACACCCTCCCATTTTTGCTCTCTTTGTAGAGTTTTCCACATCTCTTTAAAGATTACTTGTGGCATATCGGGGTGTCTTACAATATTATGTGATTTACCTAAAAGCTCCTCTGTACTATACCCCGATATTGTTGCAAAAGTTTCATTTACATAGGTAATGACTCCTTTTAAATCCGTTCTTGAAACAATCAATTCATCACTTGGAACAATAGTTTCTATAAAAAATTCACTTTCATTGTATTCCATCTTAATCCACCCTATCAAACTGGGCAGCAAACCCCTCAAGGTCTTTTTTCTTTAAATCACCGCGATAAAGAATCTTATCAACATCAATCGTATCATCATTTAACATTTTAGGCACAATATCACTATTTGATAAAACTTCCATATGAGCATCAAGTTCATCTTCACTATAAGCCATCTGCATCTCAGCACTTATTACATGAGGAATTGCTTCAATCACCCTTAATTTTTCGAGTTCCTCTTTTACCCCTTCCCCCTCAATTGTGATAATTATCCGACCTTGTTCATCATGCATATGATAATCACATTCTGGACAATTTTTAAGTGCCTTTACTACCTCTTCTAAATACTTTGGCACCGTTTTTACTACTATACTTGAAATGTTCATTTTGTTTCTCCTAATTTAAAATAATTTATTTTTTTACTATCGCTACTTACAAATAGCTCATTTGTTTTTGCAAAAAGTATTTGAGTTATTGTTGCTTCTTGCCCAGTAAGGTTATAAAGATACTTTCTTGTAGTTGTATCAAAAATAAGTACCTCATTTTTTTCATTATAAGCTATTGCACCTCGTTTCGAATCTTTACTTAATGCACAACTGTAAAGTAAAAAATCAAAATTCAAACTATAAGCAATATCTTTTGTGTAAAAAACAGACTTTCTATCTTGTCCTGCTGTTAAAATATCACCATTTTTATAATCTAGTTGATAAATTTTGTCAAGATTGATAGCCTTTAGCTCCTTAATTATTTTAGAAGTCATGGTATCTATTATCCTTACAACACCACTTTCATCGGTTAATGCCATCGTTTTTTTATCTTCACTCAAAACAAAATCTGAAAATGCTGAACCACTTATTTGATTTAGGTAAATAAATTTATTCATCTTAATATCAAAAGCAGCGATTTCATTACTTAGAAGTGCAAAGACAATCTTATCTTTAAGTAAAAAATTTGCTTTTTCAATATACATTTTTTGTTCAATATTTATCAATTTTCTTAGAATATTATTTTCATAAAGAAAAATATTTCTAAATCCTTTTTCACCCTGTGAGACGATTAAAATTTTATCTTCAAAAACATCAACAGAATAGACTTTAGCATCGATCTTATCACCTATGAAATCTCTAATTATTGGTAATTTTATTTTTTTTAAACTCTTTTGCGAAACAACATCAAATATTTCAACAACCCCGTTATCACACCCAACATATAATTTTTTATTCTCTAAAACCATACTTTGCACATTGCTTGTTGTTTTGAATATTTTTGTTGGTTTTTTCGTTTCAAGTGAAAAAGCTAAAGTAACAAAAATGAAAAATAAGATTATTTGTTTCATTTTCACTCTTCTATCGTTTCTTTTATTTTTGCCATTTGTTGGTGCAACTCATAAAAATGCTCATCTGTAACGTCACTATTTTTACTCCAAACTACTGAAATATCATTATTATGTGCGGCTCCCATAATGGCAAGTTGTTCACTAAATTCATCTATATTTGCACATATCACAGAGGTTATTTCATCAGATAATTTAATATTCCAACCACCAACATTATCCTCTTGAACAATTGCATTTAATATATCCATCTTTTTTCCTTTATTTGGTTATTTTAAAACTATTGCATTTGTAGGGCAAACTTTGATACAAAAACCACAATTAGTGCATTTATCTATATTTATAGTTGGACGAAACATTCCAATAAATTCAATCGCATCTTCCAAGCATGGGTCTTTACACGAAAAACACATCGTTTTATCCCAACTCATACACTCTAATATATTGATCTCTACATTTGTTTTAATTTGATGCTTATACTTCACTTTTAAAACCCCGCTAGGACAAGCAACAGCACAAGCATCACAATAAGTACAACCACCAAGACTAAAATCAATCTTTGGTGTTTTATCCTCTAGTATAACAATAATCTTTTCTTCACAAAAAGTGCTACAAACTCCTTCACAATTCATACATTCTTTGGTAAAAAAAGATACTTCATCCTCGTAAGTACTATTTTCATAATAAAAATACGGTGGTCTTACAATAACCTCTTTTTTCTCTTTTTTTTCCCTAAAAGGGGAAAAAAGAGAACCAAATAATTCTCTTCTTTCCATAAAATTAATCTTTTAAAGTGTCTAAACCATCAGTGAATTTAGAACCGCTCCAGCTTGATTTTTTAGCACCATTCTTATCTGTATATTTTGCTTTAAAATTATTTTCTACAAGTTGCCCTTCACTTTGAGGAGCATGACAAGCGCTACAATTAAATCTTGCATTTACGAGAACATCCTTGGATTGAATTGCCACTTCATTTTTCATATCATCAGTTGTTTTTTCAAATACTTCATCTTCACCTTCACCAGTTAATTTTGGCTGTGGTCTAAAATCTGTAAAGTGTGATTTTGGGATAGCTGTTGCTTTCATTCCCATCTCTTTTGCAGCATCTGGCATATGACACACAATGCATTGATTGTCATTTACTGTAATTGGCAACATCCCCTCTGTATCGTGTGGTATCATCGGTGGTGCATCTTGAAATGCTCTTTTGATTTTATACCCACTTCCAGGGCTACTTGTACCATATTTTGTCATCGATGGATTGACACTATCCTCACTGTAAATATCTACTTTTCGCAAACCAATAGATTCTTCAGAAACTGCTTTTTTACTTGCAGCATAACTTGCTACAAATAGCACAGAAACAGCAACTATGCTCAACCCTATTTTAGAAAATACTTTTACCATACCATTCTCCTTCATTTTATTTTTATTATTGTTTTTTGTGTGCTATCAAATCCCTCAAAGAGAAATTTAAAGCATCATCATCACAAACTTCAATACATCTAGCACAATTTGTACATTCACCACTTAGCACTTGTTCACTTGATTTTCCAACCATAAAAAGTACCTGATTTTCTGGACAAACATCTTTACATTTCATACACAATGTACACTTTTCTTCTTGATGTTTTACTCGAATAAGGGAATATTTTCCAACTATCGAATAAAATCCACCAAGTGGACAGATATGTCCACACCAACCATTTTTTAACACAAAAAGATCAAAAAGAAAAATAACCAAAATAGCTGCAAATCCAAATCCAAATCCAAAAATCACACCCCTGTGAACCATAGATATTGGCGAGATAAATTCAAAAGCTGTTATACCCATTGCAAATGAGATAACTAAACTAATTGCGATAACCCAATATCTCATATTTCTTGAAGCAGGTTGTTTTTTTTGTATTTGATTGAAACCAAATTTTCGTCTGATATAGTTTGCACTATCTGTAACAATATTTATTGGACATACCCAGCTACAAAAAGCTCGTCCACCAATAATGCTATAAAAAAGTAATGCAACCAAAATACCAACAAAAATATCAGTGGTAATAATGGCACCAGCTACAAACATTTGTAAAACTGCATATGGATCACTCATAGGAATTACTCCAAATATAAGTGAAGAACTTAGATTTCCAACAATTATATTCCAGCCCCAAGCATTTGCACCAAAATATAGGAATAACAAAAATATTTGAGTAAATCTTCTTAAAATTAAATATTTATGTTTAATCATCTAAAAGTCCCTCCATATTATTTAGTGAATCTATGGCTGAGTCTTTACTTATTTTTGTTGTCGTTGTTTCTGCTGTTGCTGTTTCTAGTTTCTTCTCATCTGCTTTATCCCAACCTTTAAGGTAGTGATCCCCTGCTTTTCCTAAGATTAAATCTCTTGGAAGTACAGTAATTGAAGCTTTATCAGTCACACAAGCTCTTTCACAAAGTCCACATCCAGTACAAGCATCACTATCAACCACTGGGGTAAGAAATGCGTGTTTGCCTGTTCTCTCATTTTTAGAGTATTCTAATTTGATAGCAACATCTAAAAGAGGACAAGCTCTGTAACATGCATCACATTGGATACCCCAATATGCTATGCAATTTTTACTATCTACAATAGCAACACCCATTTGGGCTTTATTAATATCAAGAATATTGTTTGTTTTTAACTTTGTAATATCTAAAGCTCCGCTAGGACAAACTGGAACACAAGGGATATCAGGACACATATAGCAAGGGGTTTCGCGTGGGGTAAAATATGGAGTACCGATTGGTTTATTGTCTCCAGCTTTTGCCAACATCAAAGTATCATAAGGACAAGCTTCTACACACATTCCACATTTTATACAAGTGCTTAAAAAATCTTCCTCTTTTATTGCTCCTGGTGGTCTTAATAGAAGTTTATTTGCCGTAGCTTCATCGACATAAGCACTCCAAATAAGTCCACCAAGTGCTGCTAAACCTGTTGCTCTTGCAATTGTTAGAAAGAATTCTCTTCTTTCATTTGTTGTCTTATTTATCATTGTTTCTCTTTTTTGTTTTGGTTGTTTTTAAAGGCAACCAATTTTTTATGCTTTGTATATCTTAACTGCACATTTTTTATAATCTGTTTGTCCAGATTGTGGGCAAGTTGCATCAAGACAAACTTTATTTATAAATACTTTTTCATCAAACCATGGAACAAACACAAGCCCACGAGATGGTCTATTTCTCCCTCTTGTTTCAACTCTTGCTTTTACCTTTCCTCTACGACTTTCTACCCAACAAAGTTCACCTTGTTTTACACCATAAGTTTTTGCATCTTCTGGGTGCATATAGCAAAGTGCTTCTGGAACTGCCCTATAAAGTTCAGGAACCCTCATAGTCATCGTTCCACTATGCCAATGTTCAAGAACCCTACCCGTACAAAGCCAAACTGGATATTTAGCATCTGGCATTTCAGGAGGATCCATATAAGGACGAGCAAATATCTTTGCTTTATTTTTTAAAGCTGTTTTTGTCTCATTTGTAACACCTTTTAGATTTCCAAAAGGTAATGCTTTAGCAATTGTCCCATAAAATGCAAATTCTGTATGACCTGTTGCAGCTCCATATTTTTTAGCGTATGGGTCATATTTTGTATTAAATCTCCACTGGGTCTCTTTCCCATCAACAACTGGCCATTTCAAACCTCTTACTCTATGATAAGTATCAAAGTCTGCTAAATCGTGGGCATGTCCTCTTCCAAAATCAGCATATTCTTCAAAAAGATATTTTTGGATAAAAAAGCCATAACCACTAAAAACTTTCCCATCACTTCCTATAACTTTTCTTTTATCGCCGTACCCTTCACTATTGTCATAACCTTTTTGAATTGGGTCTTTTTGATCTAGTTTATATGATTTTGCCCTTTTATTTGCAAATAAGATTTCAAACATTGTCGTATTTTCATTGTATCCCATCGCTTTTGCTTGTTCAATTAGACTTGGAAGTTTTGTCCCATTTCTAAGTGTTGATTCACCCCATACATCTTTTACTGTAAATCTTTTTGATAATTCAACCCATTGCCATGTGTCAGACATCGCATCACCTACTGGAAGTACTTGTTGTCTCCAAAGTTGAGTTCTTCTTTCAGCATTTCCATAGCCACCCCATTTTTCATAAATCATCGCCGATGGTAAGATAAGGTCAGATACTTTTGCAGAGATTCCAGGATATCCATCTGAAGTTACGATGAAGTTGTCCATCTCTCTTGCAGCTTTTATCCAATGTGACGCACTTGCTGTATCTTGATATGGATTACAAACATTTACCCAAGCAAATTTCATAAATCCATCTTCAATATCTCTATGGATTTTCATAATATGCTGGTTTCCGATTGGATTAATTGTCCCTTCTGGTACACCCCAACCTTTTTCTGTAATTTTTCTATGTTCTGGATTGTCATTAAACATATCTGCTGGAAGTCTATGTGTAAATGTTCCTACTTCTCTAGCTGTTCCACAAGCTGATGGTTGCCCTGTAAGAGAAAATGCTCCACTTCCTGGTTTTGCTTGTTTATTGAGTAAAAAGTGAACATTGTATGAAAGTGTATTTACCCAAGTTCCTCTTGTATGTTGATTCATCCCCATAGTCCAGAAACTTACAACTTTTCTCCCTTTTTCAATATATAAGTTAGCTAGTGTTTGAAGTTTTTGTTTGAAACTATCTAAACTCTCATCTGGATTACCCTTAGAGATCTTTGCTACATAATCAAGTGTATAAGGTGCTAAGAATGCCTTATAATCCTCAAATGAGATCTCCCAGTGAGCAAGTCCAGCATTTTTATTTGTCATAGTATCACCCTCTTTGTACCCATAAGGTGCAAGTGCTGGTGCTTCTTTTGCTGAAACTACTTTACTCATCTCTTTTTTGATTGTTTCCATTTCAAGAGCTGTATATTTTCCCTCTTTGATAGATTTTTCATCACTTCTTCTCATGCCATAACCCATATTTACAGGTGAGGCACAAAAAATCATATGTTTTTTTACAAATGCCCAATCGATTGCTTCTGGATGATTGTAAACTATTTCATGAGCAATATAGTTCCAAAGAGCAAGGTCTGTATTTGGTGAAAAGATGATTTCAATATCAGCTAAATCTGAAGTTCTATGTCTATAAGTTGACATATTGATAACTTTTACTTTACTTGGATTTGATAACTTTCTATCTGTTACCCTTGACCATAAAATTGGGTGCATCTCTGCCATGTTTGATCCCCATGAAACGATTGTATCAGTAAGCTCAATATCATCATAACATCCACTTGGCTCATCTATTCCAAAAGTTTGGTAGAATCCAACAACAGCACTTGCCATACAATGTCTTGCATTTGGATCAATTGCATTTGATCTAAATCCAGCCTTCATCATTTTTAAAGCCGTATACCCTTCCATAATTGTATACTGCCCAGATGCAAAAACACCAACTGCTTCAGGTCCACCAGATTTGAGAGCTTTTTTGATATGGATCTCCATCTCATCAAATGCTCTTTTCCAAGAAACTGGAGCAAATTGCCCTTTTTTATCAAATTGTCCTTTTACATTCATTCTAAGAAGTGGTTGTTTTAATCTATCCGCTCCATACATAATTTTTGCATTAAAATACCCTTTGATACAGTTAAGTCCTCTATTTACTGGTGCTGCTAGGTCTCCTTTAACTGCTACAATTTTTCCATCTTTTGTAGCCATCATAATCCCACAACCTGTACCACAAAATCTACATGCTGCTTTATCCCAACGCCATCCACTTTGAGCTGTATTTGATGCTGCTTGCATAGCAGTTGGTACTGCCATACCAACTGCTGCTGCTGCACTAGCTGCTGCTGAACTTTTTAAGAAATCTCTTCTTGAAAGTGACATACTATTCTCCTTTTTTAAAATATTTTTAAACATAAGAATTGTAACGAGATGGAAAGAATATGTATTTGACTTATGTCAAGGATTGAAAATTTTATTAGTTAAGCAATAGAAGGAAAATAAAAGAGGAAAAGCAAGGTAGGTGATAAATTCACCCACCTGTATAGTAAAAAGCCCTTGAGGATATCTCTTGTGGTTCGTCGAATATTAGAGTTTGATGTGTCCATTTATTTTTTTCAGGTTTATTTTTTATGACTGTTTTTAAAACTTCCAAAAGTTTTTCATTTGATTGGAGGGAAGATTTGATATTGAGTGAATCTTCAAAATACAAACAAGGGATCAAATCCCCCTCAGCACTTAAACGGATTCGATTGCAGGTTTTACAAAAACTATCATCATATGGTTCAATTATCCCAAAAATATAGCCACTCTCATCTTTATAGAGTTTTGCAGCTGAACTCTCATTTTTTGGCACCTCTTCTATAATATGCTTTTTCATAATCTTCTCTAAAACTTCACGACTTGGGAGAGTTTTAAGGGTGTCGTTTGCGCTTTCATTTTCCATATATTCTATAAATCGTATCTGCATCCCTTTTGATTTTGCAAATTCATATAGTTCCATTATCTCAAAATCATTGATATCTTTCATCACAACGGTATTAAGTTTTACAAATAAACCAGCATCAAGTGCAGCTTCAATCCCCTCCATCACAGCACATAAAACATCTTTTTTTGTGATGTACCACATCGTCTCTTTATTTAAAGAATCAAGTGAAATATTTATCCGTTTTAAGCCTGCATTTTTAAGTTTATGAATTTGATTTTTAAGTAAATAACCATTAGTGGTGAGTGCTAAATCTATATCATTTTTGTACTCATATATCATAGAGATAAGCTTGTCCAAATCATCCCTTACAAGTGGTTCTCCCCCTGTAAGACGAATCTTTTTTATCCCATTATCGATAGAAACTTTTATAAAAGAAAACATCTCTTCATAAGAGAGAATCTCCTCTTTTGGAAGCCACTCAAAAGGTTTTTCGGGCATACAGTATTGGCATCTAAAATTACATCTTTGTGTCACTGAAATTCTTAAATAATCAACTTTTCTCTCAAATTTATCTATTAACATAGTAAACTCCTTATTTTAGAATAGTATAAAGTTTTTATCTTTTTTATTTTGACTTGTGTCAAATAAAATCATTTTTAGTACCAAAAAATAAAAATTGACTTTAAAATATATAACACTCGGAAAACATTTTTGCACAATAAACACCAGAAAATTATTAAAAGTTTAGAATGTTGATTAGTTTTAGTGTTTTTTACAGTCGTTCGTAAATAAACCTTCTTTAACAACTATAGTAAAGCAGCTAGCTTAAGTTTTGAGACCCCCAAATTTTTCATTAAATCTAGAAATCATTTAGGAATAGGATTTTTTTGCTATTAAAGAAGAGATATTGGCTATAAAAGAAAATGTGATTCAGATTAACATTAAAATGAATATAAAGTTATATCTACACCAAGATTCTCAATCAACTTCAAGTTAAATATTAACAAGAAAAAGAACTGTTACGCTAAAATATAAATTAAAAAAGAGGTTTCTATGATACATTTTATTTCAAATATACAAACCGCAATAATAGGGACGATTGATAAAAACAATCTCCCTTTCTCCTCTTATGCTCCTTATATCTATCACGACAATCGATTTTATATCTATATTTCAACTATAGCAACACATACAAAAAATCTAGAGGCAAATCCAAAAGCCTCTTTGTTTTTTATAGAAGATGAGGCTAAAAGTGAAAATCTTTTTGCTAGAAAAAGAATCTCATTGCAATGTGGCTCAATAAAGATAGCAAGGGAAAGTGAAAAATTTGAAGAGGTGCTAGCTTTATTTAGTAAAAAATTTGATAGTTCTATGGTAGAGATGCTTAAAAAGATGACTGATTTTAATCTATTTGAGTTAAATGTACAATACGGTGAAGCGACTTTTGGTTTTGGAGCTGCTTATTTAATAGGCGGGGATGATATGAATGAGTTAGTTCCAAGAAAAAGTGGTGGTCATAAATAAAATCATATACTAATATTTAAGTATATTCCATATCGAATAGGCAAAGGAGATAGTCTATGTGGTTGCTTACAAATTGTAATTTAAAATTTGATATCGTTACACCAATACCTTTTGTATTGATGTTTTGACCAAGGAGTAGTGAACTGGAGTGTAGAAATTTTTCATATCTTGGGATCGCTTTATGTCAAAGGTTAACTATTCATGCTTGTATGGTTGGCATATCTTCATCATTTAGAACCTATGGATATACACGCTTGGTTTTAGGCTTATATGGGAGATAGATGGTATTTGTTTGATGCGACACAAAGTGAAATAAAAGGTGAATATGTAGCCCTTGAATAGGGAAGAAATACAGCTGATGTTTCTATTTATAACTAATTTGGACCAAGTTTATATCCCTCTTAGTAATCTGTTAATGTTGAAAAGATTTAGAATGACTAAAAATAGAGCAACTAAAAAGGCAAAAGATGAAACGCTATAAAATTATCCATCATACATATTATAATTATTCTTAAAGTGTCACACTTTGGGAACATCGTTTGCTTTTGCGCCTAAGGGAATATTATGAACTACGTATAGAGATCATGACACACTAACATTGCTTTATAATTATTTGGATAGATTTTTTAATAAAATGTTTAATTATATGTTTTGCTATCTCATCAACTCTTCTTTTTTGCCATTAAAAAAGTATCAAGAGAACTTGCTTTTGCTTTTAGTTTTGCTTGCTTTTCATCACTCTCAGTTTCAAAAAACGAGTTAAAGACTTCATTCATTAAATCTTTTTCTATAAAAAAAGGAATCCCAGTTTGGCAGCTTTTGGATTTGGCTTGGGTCGTGATACTTATTTCCGCTCCATTTGGAGAACTATCAAAAACAGTTGATTTTAAATTAAAGTATGAAAAATATAGTAAAAATAGTTAAATATAGATGGAATTGGTATAAATTTAAAAATAAATAAAATTATTTTACTAAAAAGTTACACTAAAATTACATAGATTTGATAGAATTTTCAACAAAAATAACAAAGGTATAAATAATGAAAAGAAACAAAATTACTGACACTGTTGCGATCAAGCAAAATTTCAGAAAAACTATACTAGGGCTTGTTGCATCAACTATTTGTGTTGCTACTTTAAATGCAGATGAAACAAAAGTGGAGCAAATGGTTATTCCTGTTTCTCATTGTTCCCAAACTATTAAAAATATAGTGATTAATGAAGTTGAATGTAAAGCATCTTCATGTGATGGCAGTGGAGCCAAAAGTGGAATGTTTGGACTTGCTCAAATGCTCGCTGGTGGTGGTGTTGAGGGGATTGGCAAAGGTGTAAAATCTATGCTTACTAATGCAATAAAAGAAACTAAATGTTTTAAAATAGTTGATTTAGAGCAGTTTGAAAAAGTTAAAAAAATGATGGAAGCAACTGGGCAAAAAGTTAATCCACCTAAAATTGACTTGTTTATTAGCGGAACTATATCAAGTGTTGAAGTAAACAAAGAAGGTGGCGCTTTAGGTGGTGGATTTATCCCTTTACTTGGGTTGATATCTAAAAATACTGAAAAAGCAAATATGGTTTTAGATGTAACTACAATGGACCCAAATACTATGGAAATTGGTGAGGCAAAATCTTTTAAAGCAGATAGTGAAAAATCTTCTTGGGGATTTGGTGCCGTAGGTCCTGGATTTGGTGGAGGTTGGAGTGTATCTAAATCTTTAGCGCTTGACAATGTTGTAAGAGATGTTGTATTTAGTACGACTAATTATCTTGCAGAGACATACGCTAAAGATGTGATTATAGATAGACCTGTTGCAAAAAAAGAGGATTAAATAATATTCCTCAAATGTAAATCAAATTTTAAGCTCAGATTTTTTATCTGAGCTTTTTTTATTTTTGGAAATATAAATTATTGTGAAAATAACCGAAGTTTATAAAGTTATAATATAAATCAATTTCAAACATACCAAAAAGGTAAAATTAACTTTGCAACATAAATCAAACTGATAGCAAAAAATCTCGTATCAGTTCAAAATGTCGCTCAATACCATCAAAACTATGATTTCCACCCTCTTCTGCTATAACCATTGAACCGTCTAAAAATTCTATTGCTTCATTTGGATTAAGCAGTTCATCTCAAAGCTGAATTAGTGCTAATATGTTTGAGTGAGTTTTTGCTTTTGTTCTATAAGTTTCAAGTGATTTTAGATGATTTTCACTCCATTCATACAAACTATTATCATAAAAACTAGGAGCTTTTGGGATAGCGCGAGATAGTGTGATTTGTGGATTTATCGATGTATTTATCACAACAGCTTTAAGATTATATTGTTTGGCTAGATACAAAGTATAGTATCCTCCACGAGATAAGCCTATCAAAGTGATATTTTCTTTATATGAATGGTAAGTTCTTCTAAAGTAGAAATCGCGAGTGATGGGATATATGATATTGATGGAGCGATAAATGGCTCACCAATAATTTTAAAATATTTTCTAAAAGCTTTTGCTTTATTACCTTCTCCATTACCACCAAATCAGTGAATATATATATATATTGTCATCTTTTAGCCACTTTTATGGTTATTGGTTTTATTTCACCGATTTCCATATCGTTTCAATATGTCCAATCCCCGTTGTAGGAAGCTTCAATGTTTTAAAATCAGCGATATCCTCACCTATCCCCTTGATAATCTCCTCTTTTCTTGAATCAGTAAGTGAATCTCTATAGAGTGCTTTAGCATCTTTGATTTTGCCAAGAAAGATTAGTGCATGGGCTTTATTTACCATCACAATGTGTGCAGCATCTGGATAAAAAAGTATAGACTCATCAGCTGCTTTGATAGCTCCCTCAAAGTCACAAAGACAAAGATTGATATAAGAAAGTCTTACAAGAAGTCTTCCTATCGTATCATCTTCTAAATGCTCCTCTAAAAGATTTATCTGTTTAAACGAACTAATAGCAAGATTGATATGTTTTTGTTTCTCTTTTAGATAACGAAAATTCCCATATATCTCATAAATATTATAAACACTTAGCTCTGTTTTTGCACGGTTTTGAAGCGATAGATTTTGATCAAGGAGTAAAGTATCTGTGATAGTAAGCATCTTACCAAGTAAATTATCATCAGCTTTGGTATTTGAAAGATAAAAATCTATCATCTCTACCCCAGAAAGTAAAAATTCTTGTTCTGGTTTTGGTGCATTTGGTGTAGTGATAATCTCATCAAGTTTTTCAATCCACTCTTTTGAGTGTTTTATATCTAGTTGGTGAAGTTCCTCTTTATGATTTTCTTCAAGGTTGGAAAGTTTTTCTTCTTCAGTGTGAAGGATTTTTAAAAGTCCTGAGATTTGTTCATCTGCAAGATTTGGAAGTTCATTGAGCCAGTACTGTTTCTCATCTTTATCCATCGATTCTGTGTCAATTATTAGCGAAATAAGCTCAGTTTGAGTTTTCAAACTCTCATCATTGACGGTTAGATTATTTGATTTAAGTAAGTCGCTTAAAGTTGGTTCAACACCATTCAAAAGTACCACCGTGATAAATAATAATAATAATTTCATTGTTTCCCTTATAAAAAATATCCAATTGGAACAGCCACCAAATCATCACTAAACTCTATCACCATCTCGCCATTATAAAACACCACACCAAGAATTTTTTTGTCATATCTTGTTTGTAAATCTATGATATGTCTGAAGTCATCTTTAGTGACGCTGCTACTTTGTTTCACTTCGATTGCTAGGAGTTGATTCTCTATCTCTATGATGAAATCTATCTCTTTTTTGTCATTTGTTCTGTAGTGAAACATTTGCGAGGATGTTTGCAAATAGGAGAGATGTTTTTGAAGTTCACAAAATACAAAAGTTTCAAATACTTGTCCAATGTATGGTGAACTAAGAAGTTGCTCTTTTGAACCAATCCTAAGCAAACTACAAAGCACCCCAGTATCATTAAAAAACACTTTAGGAGATTTGACAAACTGTTTACCTATATTTACAAAGTATGGTTTTAAAAGTGTAGCTTGATAGATACGGCTTATGGTTGAGAGATAGTTTTCTGTTGTGATATCTTTTATACCTATATCGTTGCTTAGACTTGATTTATTTAGGATTGTGCCACTTCTTGAAGCTAAGATACCAACAAATTTAATAAAACTATCTATATCCCTAATATCAGCCAAATCCCTCGCATCCCTCTCTATATAAGTAGCGATGTAGGATTTGAACCAAAGCTCTTTTGAAAATCCACTCAGTTCTAAAATTTCAGGATACCCACCATCTAAGATATGTCTATAAACTTCATCGATGTAATCTTTTTTGGGGAGTTTAAAATCTCTTTTTAGTAGCTTTTCTATGATATTTTCATCACTCTTATCATTTTTCTCTTTTGAGCTTAGTGTATGGAGTCGTAGTTCACAAAGTCGCCCTGCAAGTGTATCTTTACTCTCTTTATGATCTAGCACATTACTACTTCCCGTAAGTAAAAAATACCCACTTACTCTATTTGAATCGATATGCATCTTGATATATTCCAAGAGTGTTGGAACTTTTTGAATCTCATCAAGGCAAATAGGAAGTTCAAGATTTTTCAAAAAACCTTTTGGATTCTCTTTTGCATAAATGCGGAGTTCCCCATCATCAAAAGTAATGTAATTTTTAAATTTTTTAAGAGCAAGTGTCGATTTCCCAACTTGTCTAGCACCATTTAAAACCACCACAGGGAAAGTATTAAGGGCAATTTTGAGTATAGTTTCTAAGGTTCTTATTTTCATTTTATCTCTTTAGTGCTAAAATATTTACCATTATACTATATAATATTTACAATGCGTGCTTATTATTTTAGGTAATGTAGCGAGCTCAAGTCATCAATCAGTGGACTATAATAATTTTGGTATTGAAGCTTCTTATTGAACTCTTAAATCCCATAACCATTTTTTTCACACTTCATACAGATAATAAATGTTCAAATATCTCTTTTAAGCTCAAGTTCCCTAACCAATGGACTATTTCTAAAAAAATCTACGAAATCACTTTTTTGATTTTCATTGCTATAATTTTTAATTTCATGTATTTTAAGGTCTTTTTTTGAGATATTTCCCAAAAAAACATCACTTTATCATAAATGCTATCATTCATATTGAGTTGTATAGAGTACACCTAAAACCTCATGTGTCATTGGATTTGGTTTTATTGAAAATAGATTAAATTTGAGGTTAAACTTATATCTATTTGCTACTTCGCTGTAAAAATCGTTTCACTTCCATCATAATAGTTCCAATTGACACAAAAACTTCACAAATATATAGCTATCGCCACCCCCACTCTAGTCTTGCATATCCGCTACTATTTGTATAAACAGCCGATGTCATACCCAGTGAGTCCACATACTTCACCCACTACTTTTGCACCGCTATATTTCGCACAACTTGGAAATGTCACATTTACACCAAGCGACCCACCAGATGCAAATCTCCCGCGTGCTATAATTGCTAATAATTTTTTCATCTTATTCTCATATTTTATTTTGTTATTTGCTCTAAAGCGCACTTGCAACCCGACTTTTTGGAAGGAAAATTTTACCCCCGTGCTAAAGCACGGGAAAGTAAAAAAGAAAAATGTAAAAAAATACACATCTCTATTTAGTCATGAGGAGTCGAAACTCTCGGTAGTTGTTACGGTCGTCCGGAGTGCCGTAGCTCTGATTCGCAGAAAGAGTGCTGTCGGCATAGTTGCCCAGCACCCACCACGGTTGACTTTTCTACTACAATCTTTACCACTATTATAATCACTTGTCCAACAGCTATCTGTCCAATCCCAAAAATTTCCATGCATATCATAGAGTCCAAAAGCATTTGATTTTTTTCTTTTGACTGCTCTTGGACTATTTGTATCATAAACTGCTACAGAACTAAGGCAACTTTCACTATCTCCACAGCTCCATTTTGTGGTTGTTCCTGCTCTGGCTGCATATTCCCACTCCTCTTCTGTTGGAAGACGATATTTATTTGTACCCTCTTTTTGATTGAGTCTGCTGATAAACTCCTTTGCATCATCAAAGCTTACTTGCTCTACTGGCATATTTGCATCACCTGTTTTAAATTTTGCTGGGTTATTTTCCATCACTTCATACCATTGCCCTTGGGTCACTTCGGTTTCCCCTAGATAGAAGCTATTTAAGCTTACTCTATGAGCTGGTGTTTTAGATTTACTAATACTTCCAAGACACTCATCAAACTCATTTTTTTCTGTAAATGGATTGTCTTTTGGACAGTTTGGAGTGGGTGTCCCCATCACAAATGAGCCTTTTGGAATATCCTTAAATTTCATCCAGATGGAGTTGGTGTAATCGCCTGCAAATGTGAGGGTCTCTAGAAGCGAGGCTGAAAGAACTATTTTTTTCATTTTTAGGGTTCCTTTTTTGTTGGTTTTTGGTTTTGAGATTGTTTGGAATTTTGTACTTATTTTTACTTGAAGTTTTAGTCATTTCTTGTCATCGAACATCGTGAAGCAATCCATAGAATCGGCTTCTTGGACTGCTTCACTATCGTTCACAGTGACGATAGTTTTCACTATTTTTTTTAGTAATTATCTTATAATATACACTATAAATGTATATTATATAGTTTAATGTGATATTATATACACTTTAGATGTATAAAAGGATAGGAAATGATTTATATTAAAGCATGGGGAGAAGAGATAGGGCAACTTATAGAACACAAAGGGATAATAAAATTTAAGTATTTAGAGTCCAATACACTTGATTTTTCCCCTATTAAAATGGCTGTAAAAAATAAAAAAGTCTATGAATTTTCCCATCTTGCATATCAATATGGGCTTCCAGGTTTGATAAGTGACCATATGCCAGGCAGTTATGGTATGGACTATATGGATCGTTTTATGTTCCAGCACTTAAAAAGAAAACCTACTATTTTGGAGAGGTTGCAGTTTTTGGGTAGTCATACATTGGGTGCTTTGGAATTTTATCCAGCTTACAAAACGAATGAGTACAAAGAGATACTCAATATATCGCAAGTGTACAATGAATCTAAAAAACTTTTGAGTGAAGAGAACCAAATCAATCATCATTCTATCCCTACACTAAAAACCCTTATTGCTGTTTCTAATTCTGCTGGTGGTGGAGCAAGAGCCAAAGCAATGGTAGGTTTTAACCCTGAAGATAAAACTATAAGCCTCACTAGAAAACAAGGAGATTTTCCAAAAGGGTATTATCCTGTTATTATTAAATATGACGATAGCGATATATCTATGTATCCTAGTTTGCCTCACAAGTACAAAGAGGCTTCTGTTCCTACAAAATTAGAATATTTGTATCATATTTTAGCCAAAGAGTCTGGAATTAATATGAGTTCTTGTGAATTATTAGAGCTTGATGGGAGAGCTCATTTTTTGACATATAGGTTTGATAGAAAAGCAAATGAGAGATTTCATATGCATTCACTATCAGGGATGATGCATTATAATCCAAGTGAAACATACAATGACTATATGGATATGTTTAGAATCGCTCAAAAGCTTAATTTGTCACAAAGAGAAAAAGAGCAAATGACAAAAGTCATTTTATTTAATGCGATTTTTGGAAATAGAGATGACCATTCGAGAAATTTTTCGTTTCTTATGAATAGTGATGGAAAGTGGGCATTTGCTCCTGCTTATGATTTGACATATACAAGCAATGGATATCATCAGATGTTGCTTGGAAATAAGATGCTCAATCGCTCATCTTTTGAAGATTTGAAAAATGCTTTTAAACCCTATAACATTAGCGAATCATTTTTAAAAGAAAATATACAAATAATGTGTGAACTAAAAAATACTAAATTAGTGAATGAGTGTATAAATCTAGGTATCCCAAAAGAGTTTGCTTATGGGGTACTAGAAGAGACTAAAATTGTAGATGATAGCTTTACGAAAGGATTTAGCAAATGAAAGAGATCGACTTTTCTTTAGCTACGACTGGGGAGATTTTGCAAGAATTAGCTTCAAGGGCAAAACAAAAGCGAAAACAAAATACAGCACGATATGGTACTCAAAAAGAGTTTGCGATCCATATTGGGATGAGTTTTCGCTCCTATCAAGAGTTTGAAATCAGTGGGAAAATCACATTAGAGAAATTTATCGATGTTTTGCGAGGATTGGATGCTTTAGAGGAGAGTGAGCAGCTTTTAAAAATGCAAGATGAAGAGTTGTTTAAAAAGAGAAAAAAGATCAAGGAGTTTTAAATTCAGATATTTATAAGTTTGGAGCTAAACTTCAAATAAAATGATAGAAAAAGTAGAGGTGGTTTAAGTTTTAAATAGTAACTTTTTTTAAATTTTAGTGCCACATTTTAGAGTTAGTTTGACAAAAAAATTAAATATGAGCAAAAATGCCCATAAATGCCCCTAAAACTAAAAATCATACAAAAAACGATATGAGATATACCCTAGGGCTTATTTTGGCTTTACTGGTACCTTAAAACTAAAATAAACACTATTTGCATTTTATTTTTTAACAAAAAAATTGAACAAAAAAAATTAAAAATTATCACAAGATATAACAAAAAGTTATAACTTGGCAGCAACCTTTAAATTTTGTTTTATTTTTATCTTTCACCCTGTTATTTTGCAAGCAAAATACTTAGAATTTCTAGTTATAACTAAAATCGCATGTTAATATTAGTATATCTAAAGGGTATAGATATACTAAAGCAAAATTATTTATCTTTTTTTACGATAAATTATCTCTCTTTTTGCCAAATAATATGTTGGCATTAGTTTGTTTTTTTCCCAATAATCTTTGCACTCATTTCCAAATGCTACCTGCTCTGCGCTGCTTAAAACAGTGAATTGAAACAATCTCTCAATCGTACGCTTATTTACATACTCAAGCAGTGTTTCAACATGGAAACTAATTCCAGCTATTTGCATAGCTGTCCTAACATTTTTATATACACTTGGGGTTGCATATGTAAGATAAATAGCTTTAGTGTTTTTATGATTTCCATTAACATGTGTTAGTCTTAAAACCTTCTCCATATACCCACTAAACAACATTATACTTGCATGTTTTGTCTGCTTAAAATCAGGGTCGTAGCAAAAATCACTAACAAATTTTCCAGCATCACCAAGCTCATATGTATCTATATATCTCGCGATTGTTTGCAACAAATAAATGTAATCTACAGTGATAAATTGAGGTTTGTTGATTGTGTTAGAGGCATAGTAAACCACTGGTAACATCTTTAATTTATCATTCAAATAATTAACCTTCAACTCCTCTAAATCATCACACATAAACTCAAAAAAATGTGATATTTTCTCTTCACTACTGAACAAATATACTGCATCTCCAACATCTCTATATTGGAACGGTTCTCTGTACACACTTAGACATTTTAAGTCATTTTCCATTGTCTACTCCTTCTACTTTTTGTAGTATGTTTCCTTTAATTCTGACATCTTTTTTGATGTCACAACTCTCACTTTTGCACATATTTGTGTTGTCATTTTCTTCACTTATTGCAACTCTTTTTAATAAAGTAATCGCTAAATATGACACTTCATTTTCTCTTTTTAAGCGTTTATTTTGAGCTTTTAATCTCCCTATTTCGCTATTTTTTAAATCAATAATTTGCAATAATTCTTCAATTTCAATATCCAAATTTTGAGCTTTTTTGATGGTTTCCATATCCTCATTAAAGGTAAAAAGGACTTCATCTTTTACTCGTTTGCACATACAAAAATCTATCATTTTTACAAAAATATTTCTCATAAATTCACAAAATCTACTGCTTTTTAATCGCTCAATATTCACAATTTCCTCCTTAAGTTTTGATATTATACAGCCTTAAGATTAAACTATTATTAAGCTATATGTGGTATTATTTATTAGAAAAAATAAACAACAAGAGAATAAAATTGCGAAGAATTAAACAACTATCACAAGCTGAAATTTTTAATAAACTATACATGGAATATTCAGCTAGATACCTAATTCCTTACGACAAAATTGTACAAATTATCAATCAAGCTCTAACAAAAACATACAACTCAAAGCTTCCGATTATTATAAATGAGCATCATAATATCACGATAACTGAAATAATAAATGGATACTACTCCACAAAAACAATAGTAATATCTGCGCAAAAAGAAAAGCAATTTGTTAAAAATCTAAACGAACTAATCATCCTTAATAGAATAAAACATTATGCAAAAACATTAAAACATATCACCAAAGAGACAGATAATATGTTATATGCCAAACCTCTTAAGTTTGATGAGGATAACCAACTAATTTTCCAAATATACAACTATCGAAAACAAAAAATAGATAACTTTTTTTCAATAGTTAAAGCACAAGACCTATGCATGATTGAATACAAACTTGATAAATTTTATTTAATTAGCCCGACAAAAAACTTCTATCCTCAAGAAAAGAACGGGAAATATTTTATCTATTCTCGTTCAAAAGATTTATCAATTATAAGAGTTTCTTGTTGTTCAAATTGAAAAAACAGATGTTTAGGATTCGTGAGAAATTAGGAGGGGATTATTTATACTCTCTCGGGGACCGAACAAACCTGTTTATAAAAAGGTATCACTTCAATTTGTATTCCATCTTGGAAAAATGACTCTTCGCTATCATAAGAGATAATTTTGCCAGTAGGAAGATTAAATTTTTTACATGCTTCCACAAGCCCTTTTATCTCTCTTGCTTTTGTTTCATCCTCGCTCATATCATAAGTAACTTGGATAGCTTCAGTGATAGTGCCATTTTTTGCAACTAAAAAATCACATTCACTTTTATCCCTATGATAGTAGAGTTCATATCCTTTTCGTTTTAATTCTAAAAATACCGCATTTTCAAGTGATTTACCAATATTATCTGAGAAACGAAATTCAACTGCATTATTGAGACCTATATCTATCGTATAAATCTTTTTTTCACCTAATTCTTGAGATACCAAAGAGGTGTCAAATCTATGAAGAGTAAGAGCCAAATGGATATTTTGTGAATACTCTAAAAACTCATAGAGAGTGTTTTTCCCTATTTTGATATTACTTGCCTTGAGGTCATTGTAAATTTTATTTATTGAAATTTGTTTAGTGGTAGAGGAGAGTAATCTTTTTAGAAAAAACTTCAATGCTATAGTGTTTGTGATGGCATATCTTTCACACAAATCTTTATAAAGCAATACATTAAAGTACTCTTGCAAAGTTTTGTTGGCATAACTTTCTTCCAAATACAAAGTTTCAGGAAACCCACCATTTTTTAGAAATTTAGCCAATGAGTGTTTTATTAAGGCTTTGCTTTTAGTTGAGTATAAATCAACTTCAATATTTTTAAATCTCAAATATTCAGTAAAAGATAGAGGAAACACTTCAAAGGTTAAAGTCCTACCCCTTAAGCTTGTAGCTATTTCACTACTTAACAATTTTGAGTTTGAACCAGTTATGTAGATATTTTTTGAGATAGTATCATAAACCCTTCTTATAAACTTTTCCCAGCCAGTGACATTTTGAATCTCATCGAAGAAAAAATAACACTCACTTAGATTTTGTTCTGGATAGAGTTCCATAAAAGCCTGAAGAAGCAAATCAAGCTCATCACTTGTAAGCTCTAATCTTTCATCTTCAAAATTTAAAAAAAAGATTTTTGTTTTTGAGATAGTTGTAGTTAAACGATTTATCATCTCATATAAAATAGATGTTTTTCCACATCTTCTTACACCTATAAGTGTAATGATTTTTTTAGTATCAAGTGGAGGTTCTATATCCCTTTTTGTTACTTCAAAATCACCTTGGAGATGAAAATCTCTTATTATTTGTTTTAGCTGTTCTTTCTTTTTCATAAAGAAGATTATATCATAAATCTTCCTTTATAAAGAAGAACATATTACAGAGTGTAAATATCTCCAGAAGCTCATCGTTATTCATATATTTGAGCCAATCTTAACACTAAAGTCTCACAACTTTTATTTACTTTGATTGTATTTTTTAGTGTAACTTGTTTTATTATTCGAATATTACTGTGAATTTTGAGATTCCAAATCAAAAATCATATGAGTTTTGGTATAATTTAATATGAAAGAAATAGAACAATTAATTGATAAACTTATTAAAAATAGTACTTGTAGTGTCTTTGAAATACTAGATGGATATTTTACAACTCTTCCTGTTTCTACTGTGTTAACAAAAAGACAAAAATTTTTATTAATTGTTAGCCATTTGAAAGTAGAAAATAAATTGAGTACACAAGAAGCTCAATTATTAGAAACAATTTTGATAAATAAAGATGAATCTTCTGATTCTATTATTGAGTACGATAGATACTACAATTCATTTATGATAAGCAAAAGTAAAACATCACTAGAAAAAGTTTTCCCTTTTATTTTGATGCCTTTTTTAGTAGCTGATAGCATAGAAGAGGTTTTAAGTATCAAAAAAGATGATGTTAGGCTCGTTAAAACTAAACAAAAAATGATAATACTTTTTTTCAAAACATCTCAATCTGAATATGCTGTTCATATTAAAAAAAATGTCAAAATGTTTGAAAAATATTACAAAGAATATCTGCTTACTGTTTTCAAATGTATTTCACTATTTGGAAAAGATGAGAAAGAATACTCACACAAAATGAGAACACTAAGAGGAAGGGTTGATAAAACACTTGATAAATATATCTCCAGTGAAAACCGCCATAAGCTAGAGCAAACAAAAAGAACAATACTTAGCATACTGTATGAAGATGTTAGAACAAAAAAAGATTATTTTTATTTTAGTGAGCTATGAGAAACCAATAAACTATTTAGTCCACCAACCAATCCCCATCGACTCAAGTAAATAAAGTGCTTCATAGCGATTAAAAATAGCGCCATTTAGATAATTTGTTTTTACATTGATAGAGCTATTTGTTGTATCTGTAAAGTTAGCACCTTCAAGTTGGGTATTGTGAAATATTGATTCTTTTAGGTCGCTACCTTTAAAATCACATTTTTTTAAAAGAGCATTACTAAAATCAACCTCTCTTACTTGGCAATCTTTTATTGTTATATCTTACTCATCATCTCCACCAAAAGAATAAGAGGAATCATGGTTATCATCACTGTCCCAAGAGTCTTTACGACATTCGTCTTCGTAATCGTAGTTTGAGCAACTATCATTATCTCCTCCACTATTGCTAGAAGTATTTGTATTACTACTTCCAAAAAGAAACGAAACAGTCCCAAGAAGTAATATAAACCAAAAAATGGAGCTAAAGCCTCTACTTCTTTGGTAGTTGTCATTGATAAACTTTGCTAAGTAAAGCCAAGCTACAAAACATACAAAGATTAAGATGATTGTTTCCATTTTGGTATTTTCCTTTTAGTGGTTAATTTTTATCAGATTTTTCGTACTTGAATTTAAAATCAAATATTTTTGACATAGCACCAAATGGAGCTGAAATAAGTATTACTGTACCCAACCAAATCCAAAAGCTACTAAATATAAATTGCATAACTTCTAACATACAAGTTTCCTATTTATCGAACGTATAAACTAAACCAGCATTGATAACTTTAGCATCATAATCAAGTGCTTCATAACTTAGAGCATAGTTTTTATAGCTCACATCAAGTGCGAAATTTTTTGTAAAATCATACTTTATACCAGCTCCAGTTGTTAGTCCAGTTGCATAAGCTGTTGTTGAATTTCTACCAGTTCCAATTGTTCCAAGTGATTGGAAACCATATCCAATTGTTCCATATGCAGTTGTATTTGGCAATACTGTATAACCTATGTTGTAATAAATATCGCCAATATTTCCTTTGTCCTCATTTGCATCATTTCCTTCGCCTAAAAATGTAACTTTTAATCCAAAAGCTTGTTTGATTGTTTCACCAAAACCAAAACCATATCCAACAGATACACCACTTTTTGAAATCCCATCAATATCAGCCGAACTATATCCAACATCAAATTGCCCATTTGCACTTGCACTTAAACTTAATGTTGCTATTGCAACTGCACTTAAAACTAATTTTTTCATATTTTTTCCTTGAAATTTTGTATTTTGAAACAGTTAAGTGTTTCAATAGTGAGATTATAAAAAATTATTTGGTCAGATATTGTCGTTTAGATAAGTTTTAAGTTGATTTATAAGTTTGATTTTTGAACTCTCAGGAGAGATAATTTTAAGATGTGGCAGCCATTTTTTAACTAAAGGAAGTATCTCCATATCGTTTGTTACTTGAAAAGACAAGATGAGTTTATCGTCATTTTTGATGATTTTTTGAGAAGATAAAAATTTCTTTTGTCTAAAAAATCGTTCTACAAACTCATCAACTTCAACTATCACCTCATACGATTTAACATCATAGTTACTGAAAATAGTTTGAAAATCTTTGAGAAAAAACTCCGCTTTTATATCTTTATGGAAAGTTTTACTATGCAATACAACACTCTCTATAAAACTAAGTCTTAAAAACTTAAAGCCATTATTGATACTCTCATCATCACTTAAGGTTGCGACATAAAAATTTCCTTCACTAAAAATAATTTTGAGAAGTTTGCACTCTTTAAAGAGAAATTTCTCCCCATTATTATAAACAATATCTACATATTGGTGATTTTTTATGGCTCGTTTTATCTCTTTTAGATATTTATGATTGAAAAAATACTCAAAAGGATGTTGTTTGATAGAGTAACAAAGAGCATAGTTCTTTTGAAGTTTTGCTAAGATTTTTGAAGTATCTTCATCAAATGACTTTGTAAAATCAAAATCAACCAAAGAGAACAAATCTACAACTCTTGATAAGTCGTCTTTGTCATATGAAAGGATATTTTTCTCTATCGTATTTGAACTAACAAAAGTATAACAATCGCCATCTTTTATGATGTTTTCATCAAATGCCTCAATGAGTTCTTTCATATGTCTTTGAGCCGTCCTGAGTGAGATCTCTTTTGAAATTGAATAATTTTTTAAACAAATTTGCTTTCCACCAAGAAGCTCTTTTAAAAGGGTAAGAAGTTGGATTGATTTTGTATCTTTCATAGAGTTGCACCTTTGTTTATTGATACTAGTTTGTACCAATATTTTACTTACAATTCACAAAAAAATCCAAATGAGACCCTTCATTTGTGTAATACATCCAAGCCAACGAGAAAGCTACATTGTTAGTTTTATTTACACTAAAAATATATTTAGATGGTTCATCAGTATTGCCATTTATCATATATGCGTAAGAACTATATTGGTTAAATACATTTGTAGTATCCAAAGTGTACAAAGTACAAGATTTATTTTTTGAATCTTTAATAGTAAAGTTCTTTAAATCAGTCCCGCCAAGGTAAGTTTTTTTGTATTTTGTATTTTGTTCAATCGTTGTTGAAGTGCTTAAATCATATATTGTAGTCCCTAAACTGTTTGTAAGTTCCGTGATGGCTTCTATTTCATATTGATTTTTTATTGTATTTAAGCTTGTAGTAAAATTTGAAGTATTAACCAATGCCATAACATTTGTAATGTTCGTTTGCAAATCCAAAACATTACTTTCAACTTCAGTTTTTACAGTTCCAAGTTTCCCCATAACAATATTATCAATATACTTATCAACCACTTTTGCATCATAATTTTGTGCTGATGTTCCCAATCTTTGAAATACTTGCATCTTCATATTGGCAATAATCTTTGCTTTTTTATGCACTTCAGTTGCTTCTGAAGAGTTATTTTCAATATAGTTTTCAACCGATAAAGCCTTATTATCTATCCCTAAAAGATTTTCAATCGCAGCCCTTGCCACTTGATTTGTTACTTTGTTTGTTGTCTCATAGTTTCTTATCATTGTTGAAATTGGGGAGATAAATGTTTCCCCTGGTGTTGCTTTTAGCGTGTAGTATTCCCCAACAGTTTTGTTGTCATCCTCATCAATTACAAGTTCATCAACTTCAACCAAAAGAGGATAAGCGCTTATATCAGAAGCTGTAAGATTTGAGATTGTATATTTACCTTTTGCCAATGTTATCGCATCTGGCTCATCAATATCACATTTACTATTTGCATTTTTATCAAGACAAACTTTTGCACCCACTAGATAACCATCTGCAACATTTCCACTTAAACTTTGTGAAGTTTGGGTATCAGTTACATCAGAACTCCCAGCTCCACCACCACATCCAACTAAAAATGACGATACAAATAGACTTAAAGCCACTTTTGTTAATTTTTCTGTTTTTAATTTCATATTTTTCCTTTTTTGTTTTCTCACAAAAAAGTATAGAAAAAGAAATTGTCATAATTTGTCGTTTAAAAATATATTTATAAAGTTCATCCAAGTCACTGCGAACGATGGTGAAGCAGTCCATATTTTAATTAGTCCGCTTTATGGATTGCTTCGTCCTTCCTCCTCGCAATGACAATTCAGTCACTAAAATATAGTTATTTTAGCCACAACTCAAAAAGTTTATCGTTGATATAATAAATATCTTCTCTTTTATCTATTATCTCTTTGTCGTATAAAACCTTGAGTGCTGAGGAAAGAGAAGATTTTGAGATATTATTTTGAGCCAAAACCTCTTTTGAAAGGAGACTTTGACCATTGTGTCTTGCTATCGTTTTGAGTGCTGTTTTTTGAGTGTTAGAGAAACTATCAAAAAGAGTTCTAAAGATACTATCACTCATAGAGATTATGTGTTTGATTGTGTTTTCTATCAAATCTAATGTTACATCATCATACTCTTGCCAAATATGATAAGCGATATTTTGGACAAGATATGACTCACCATCTACTTCATCATAAATCTTTTCAAATGCCTCTTTTGAGATAGTTTTGTTTGAGGCTTGAAATTTGTGTGATACAAAATCATAAAAATCATCTTTAGGGATAGATTTTAGTTCAAGTGGAATAGCTTGATTGTAAAATGGCTGTTTATTTAAAGTAAACATTTGGGTCAAAAGATGTCTTTTAGAACCACTATACACAAAGCTTATATTGTCAAGATTTTGTATATATTTTCGTAAAATCGCTTCCAAATTCTCCTCTTTTATCGTTGCTATTTGTTGAAATTCATCTATTGCGATAATAGCTTTTTGGTTATGTCTTGCAAGATACGAAGAGAGATTTGCAAAAATATCTTCCATCATATCTTCAAAGTTTAAAGTGGTAAATGAGGGCTTAAACTCTATTTCGCCATTTGAAGTAACTGTCGCACTAAAAGAGGCTTTTGAAAATAACTCTTTGAGTGTTTTTAAGATAGTTTGCATATCTGTTTTAAAGCTTCCTGCAACTGCTTTATAAAAACTATATGCAAAATCGTTGCTGCAGCTTATATCAAAAATATCAAAATAGATACAAAGATACTCCTCTTTATCGATGTGATTTTTAAATATCTCTTTGATAAGAGAACTTTTCCCATATCTTCTTTTTGAAAACAATACTACATTTATGGAGTTGTTCATATATGTTTTAAGTATGTCCAAATCATCTCTTTTGCAAAAAGCATCATCTGTAACTATATGTGAAAATACAAATGGATTTTTCATAAATCTCCCCTTTTTTTGTGGTATTGTATCTCAATACCAGTTAAATAAAACCTAATGGTATTATTTTTGAGTACTTATGTATGTTATTTGTGATTTTTTGAACCATTTACTGAATCATTTTCTGCTCAATCGTCACTGCGAACGAATGTGAAGCAGTCCATAAAAGTTAACTTTTTTCAGCAATAGCACATTAAAACTAATATATCTCTTTTCTATGTCCAATTCTAACTATAATGACAATAAGTTCTTCATCTTGGATTTTAAATACAATTCTGTATTGATTTACTCTTAATCGAAATTTTCCTTTATATTCACCTTTTAATGGTTTAATATTATTCTTTAAAAGTTCTGGATTTTCGACCAACAGAAGTAGTTTTTCTTTGATAAGCTTTTGAATAACTCTATCAAGCTTTGCAAATTCTTTTTTTGCACTACTCAAGAAATGTAACGAATACATATTTTATATTCCAAACTCTTTAAACACTTCACTTGCTGGAATCATTGTTTCTTGATTATTTTCAAGATTTTTCAATCTTGCATCAGAAAGTTTTTCATCAATGATATCAAAATACATTGTTAAAGCTTTCTCAACAATATGTGATTTTTTCTCATTAAGCTCCAAAGAGACGCTATTTAACTCATCAATAATAAAATCTGACACAGTAAATGTACTTCTTATTTTTTGCATTTTCTTTTCTCCTATTCATATGATTGTATGAATGATTATATGAAAAAAGAACATAAAGTTATCTTATCCATTTTTTATCTAAGATTTAAATCCCCTAAAATACCTCCACTCGTGCTAAAGCACATTCGTTTTGGTTTCAAACTTAAAAATGTGAAGCAGTTCACATTTTCTTAACAGTTTAGCATAAAGTGATTCAGCCAACGTTTCAATCCCCTAAAAATCGGGTCATTTGGTATTAAAACGAAAAAGAAACAGTCAGAGCATTGTGTGTTTCAATCCCCTAAAAATCGGGTCATTTGGTATTTAGACTTGAAGCAAGAGCACAGTCGTTGAAATTTGGTTTCAATCCCCTAAAAATCGGGTCATTTGGTATTTCACCATTAACACAAGAAGAATATAAAGAGCAAGTGTTTCAATCCCCTAAAAATCGGGTCATTTGGTATTTGTCAACAGTTAACAAATTGGGGGACTGGATGAAGTTTCAATCCCCTAAAAATCGGGTCATTTGGTATTAGCTCCCATCACTGATAATAGAAGATTAGACATAGGTTTCAATCCCCTAAAAATCGGGTCATTTGGTATTAAAAGACTTCTTTGCAACCCTTGGGGTGATCAGTTTCAATCCCCTAAAAATCGGGTCATTTGGTATTTTATAAAAGCTTTGCAGGTGATACTGCAGTAAGTTTCAATCCCCTAAAATACCTCCACTCGTGCTAAAGCACATTCGTTTTGGTTTCAAACTTAAAAATGTGAAGCAGTTCACATTTTCTTAACAGTTGAATAACAAAAAACGGAACACTGTTTCAATCCCCTAAAAATCGGGTCATTTGGTATTATGAGAACTTTATCCTTAACAAACATAGGGTTTTGTTTCAATCCCCTAAAAATCGGGTCATTTGGTATTTAAAAATGCTCAGATACAAATTCAGAAAATAAGGTTTCAATCCCCTAAAAATCGGGTCATTTGGTATTTATTAGGTGGGTTTGTTATAAGCATACCCATCGAGGGTTTCAATCCCCTAAAAATCGGGTCATTTGGTATTAGATATAGCTATCAAACAGTTAAAGAGTTCTTTGGTTTCAATCCCCTAAAAATCGGGTCATTTGGTATTTAGAGAGCAAAAATTCACAAAAAAAACTCCTAGTTTCAATCCCCTAAAAATCGGGTCATTTGGTATTAGATACTACACTTGTGAAGAGTGCGAAGGCACTGTTTCAATCCCCTAAAAATCGGGTCATTTGGTATTTTAAGCAGTGCTTCTGTTGATAAGTTGAACACAGTTTCAATCCCCTAAAAATCGGGTCATTTGGTATTTAGACAAATGGGTAGATAAAACTGCCGACACTGGTTTCAATCCCCTAAAAATCGGGTCATTTGGTATTAGCTGAATGGTCTGAGACATACACTCTCACAGAGTTTCAATCCCCTAAAAATCGGGTCATTTGGTATTGGAGTAGAGTAGCCCACAGCACTAAAAAAGTAATCTGTTTCAATCCCCTAAAAATCGGGTCATTTGGTATTTAGTTAATAGAGGGATTGACAACAAATCGCTATGTTTCAATCCCCTAAAAATCGGGTCATTTGGTATTTTACCCAACGGCGACAGATAGAAACAACGACACAGTTTCAATCCCCTAAAAATCGGGTCATTTGGTATTAACATGTGTGACAGAATCGATTTCGAGCACTCAGTTTCAATCCCCTAAAAATCGGGTCATTTGGTATTATGGTCTGAGACATACACTCTCACAGAGGTATGTTTCAATCCCCTAAAAATCGGGTCATTTGGTATTTTGTCGGGGATAGTTTATTAACATCATGGAGGGTTTCAATCCCCTAAAAATCGGGTCATTTGGTATTTAAGAGAAAGAATATATGTTGCACAAAAAAAGTTTCAATCCCCTAAAAATCGGGTCATTTGGTATTATTTGAAGATATGGAGAAATACAAAGTAACCGTAGTTTCAATCCCCTAAAAATCGGGTCATTTGGTATTAATGGTGTGCACGGGTTTAGTGTTTGGAAAAACAGTTTCAATCCCCTAAAAATCGGGTCATTTGGTATTATAAACAACGAAGGAGGAATAGAGATGCATGGGTTTCAATCCCCTAAAAATCGGGTCATTTGGTATTCCTTCACAGAGTCGTATTTATCGCATTTGTATTTCTTAAAAAAATCTTACACTTTGAAAAAAAGCTATTTTTAAGTCTAAACACTACTCGAACTCCTATAAAATACTCGAAAATATTCTTAACTAAATCTTAAATATTGTTATTGCGAATTAAATGAAACTGTCATAAGTTGGCTTATAGATTGCTTCGTTCCTCGCAATGACTGGAATACTAAATCTTAAATATTTATAACATTTAGCTGTAAAAGAACTATGATATTTTACCCAAAAAAGCTTATATTATCGTTGGTTTTAAGTTGTCTTATGGATTGCTTCGTCGTTCCTCCTCGCAATGACTATGATGGATTGTTTTATCGTTTTTCTAGCAATGACAATATAGTCACTGCGAATGAAATGAAGCAGTCCATAAAAGCGAACTTATAGTTGTTTAATTGAAGCTGCAAAAAGAAAAGATGGATTGCTTCGTCGTTCCTTCTCGCAATGACTAAGAGGATGGATTGTTTCAATGGCTTTTTGGCTAAACATAAATAAGTTCCTTTTTGATACTTTCTTTAAATGGACTTTGGCTATCAAGGTCAAAAATATCTATATTTCTATGAAATTTTTTTCTCAAAAGTTCTTTTAGTTCCCCAACCATTTCAAAATACTCATAAGATGATTTGTGAGTCAAAAAATCTTTTTGTTTTCTAATAGCTATATCTATATCGCTATAAGGGGTTTGGGTATTTTCAGCAAAACTTCCAAAAAGTGCAAAATCTTGAATACTATTTTGAAATTTTGGCTTGAGTTCTTGAAGATAAGCTACAATATCTTCTTTTAAGTATCTCATCGTTTCATCCCCTCTTTTTTTGAAGTATGGTAACATAAATCATTTAAACTATCGTAAATGGGTCATCGAGATTGACAGCTATTCCTGCGCGAAATCCACTTTTTTTGATAGTATAAATTCGCACATCATCCTCTTTTTCATCTATCCTACTTTTTATCTCTTTTTGGATTTCCTTAAACTCTTTATCATTTGGATTTGGAAGATAAAAAATACTGTATTGGATACGAAAAGCTACTTTTTCTATATATCTTGCGAGTTTTGAAAGTCGTTTTTCATCACTTATATCGTAGCAAATAAGATAATTTTTAACCCTTTTCATAGTATTTTTGCCCTTTTGTATTTCGCTACTATATGCCCATACCCATCTATAAAATAGATTTTGATATATCTTGAGATGGCATAGCATTCACTTATGGGAAGTGCTATATCTTTGTGGATATAGAGTGCTTTTAGATTTAATACCCCATAAATTTGGGATAAAACACCATCATTTACTTCAAGATAAGTGTTTTTAAGGCTTATTTGAAGTGTTGGTGTTTTTAAGATAAGGTTGTATTTGACTCTATTTGTTTCTTCAAAGTTACTATTTTTTTGTTTACTTTTTTGTTGAGCTGGTTCATAAATGGTTTGAGTATTTTCCATAATTTAGTCCTTCCGTTTTGAGTTAGGTACACTCCACCTTTTATGGTGAAGTCGTCAGTTGTTAGGGTGTGGCTTAGAAAAAGGTCTGCCACAAAGTTGTTTATGTCGCTTCTTAAAGTTTCTAGTAAATCGCTACTTAGAGCAAAGTGGTTTCGAAATGGAATATGCAAATAGCTAATACTTGGCTCAAACCCTCTCATATAAAGTTTTGCCGTGATGGTGTTGTAGCCTAAAGTATAGATGTAGCTAAGGGTTGCATTTACTGGGTCAAGTGGTGGATTTTTACTGCGATAACCTTTTGTGAGCTTCCTTTCAAAAAGAGAAAAATAATGCCCAAAATATTTTCGTGCCAATGCACCCTCTATCCCCATCATCGTATCGATATCTTTGGCAAGTGCAAGGGAAGTTAGCTCATCATCGACACTCATAACGATGTCGTATTTTTCTAAAGATGTTTTATGTGTTGTAAATTTTTCATAGAGTAACTCCTTTGCTATTTCGATGTTTTTTGAGAGTGCTTTGTATTGAAGGACTTTTTGTTCACTATTTTTGGAAATCGCTGGAAGAGTGATGGCAAACTTTTTTGAATCGTTGCTTAAAAAAAGGAGCGGAACATTTTCATTTGTGAGGTTTACTATCGTTTTTGGTGTGATTTTAGCACTTTCGGTTAAGATAAGTAAATCTATCAATTTGAGTGGTATGGTGTGGTCATTGGTGTAGATTTTGGCACCTTTTAGCTCTATTTTTTGGTCGTTTTTGTCTATGATGACTGTGTTCATAATTTGTATCCTTTTAGTAAAATCTAGACTATTTTTGTGTACTGCTTCGTCGTTTCTCATCGCAGTGACTGTGTTGTCATTGTGAATGAAATGAAGCAATCCATCTTTAGATAATTATTGCTCCATCTTCAAAAAGTAGTGGTAATCCTCGCCCAAGCATAAGTGGTTCTGGGTCGATTTCAATGATATTTATCTTGTCCTCTTCTTTCTTGATGATTTTTGAAAGTTTAGTCAAAATCTTTTTTGCTTCACTTCTACTAAGCGGTGTATGAAGGGCTGATTTTTGTCCGCCAAGACTAAGCGGATAGGAAAGTTTTCTAGTACGATAAAGTCGTTTTTCATTTGCTATATCGTAGCAAAGTAGGTAGTCTTTTACCATTTTGTACCTTTTTTATAAAATTGACTTAAATCGATGTAGTTGTCAAACTTTACAATATCTTCGATTACTGGTTTTTGGGTGATAAATTTATCTATATCGTAGAACTTATAAAACTTTATCTCTTTGTGAAATTCTATGGCAAATTTATAGTATGCCTGTGGTGTTCTTTCCTCTCTTTGGTACCTTTTTTTAAACAACTTTACACAATTTCTGCATACTTTTTTTCTAAAATTGATACCATTTTCAAGTCGGAAAAGTGCATTACCAAGAAATTTATATTCTGGGTCAATATAGTGGAGATTTTGGCATACTTGACATGGAATATAGTTTTCTAAATTTGGTAGTGGTTCTAGTTTTGGCTCATTTTGTATGGAGTGCCTTTTTCGTTTTTTATCTTTTCCGTAAAATATATTGATTTTTAATTTTTCTGCTTTGAGTGGGATAAACATCATAAGATTTCTTTGGTAATTTGTGCTTACTATAAGATGAAGAGATTTTTTGTATCTTAGTATCTTAGAGATGAGTGGAGCAAAATATTTATTGGAAGTAACAACTATAAAATGGGTGTACTTTGCCAATAATTCTTTAAAATAATCAGAAGTATAAAAATCTCTTACACTCTCTTCATGGAGATATTCTATCTGGTTTTTTTGAATATATTCGCTGTTTATCTCTGTCAACAGTGCAAAAGGAAAAAGAGAAAATATCAAAGTATGATGTGGGATAACCGTAAGTTTTTTTTCAAAATATTGTTTGTTTTGAAGTGAAACAGAGGAAAAATCCCATATCAATAGAGTGTCTTCTTTGATTTGTAAATCTAGATTTTCAAAAATCATTAAAACTCCCTTTTTGCATAATCAAAATCTTTTTGATTTTTTCTTGTGTAGAGCTTTTTGCTTTTTTTGGTTCTTGTAACTGGGTTGAAGCCCCAAACAATTCTTGTTTTTATTTGTGATGTTTTTATTGTAAGTTTCATACGATTTCCTTTTTATTTATAGGGAAATTGTATGAAATATTTATGTCAGATTTTGTCGTTTTAAAATTAAATTAGTTTTTTGAGCGCTAGACTTTCATATTGAAAGATTAAGCTTGCAATATCTTTTTTTATGTCCGCAAAAGGTGTACTTGAGTTTGCATGGGCTAGATTGTTTCTTTTGTTGTCTATGTTTTTGTATAAAACTTCAATATTTAATTTACGATAACTATTTTGTAGCTTTTGATAATCGCTTTCTAAAAGTGTAATAGCTTTATTTTTATTATCTTTGGTAAATTTTTCATAATCTTTCCAAGAGAGATTTTTGAAAAAATCACCGATTTTATATAAATCATTTTTGAATTGTTTTTCAATATTTTCTACCAAATTTGGATGCTCTTTTTTGATAGCAGATTTGATATACATTCGTATACTCTCATATAAAAGTGCCAAACTAAGAAGCATATATCTCTTTTCAAAAAGATTTTTTGAAAGTTCATAATAGGTCAAATATCTTTTTTTACTACTAAAATCTGATAATTCCTCAATCACTTTTTTTAAACTTTGTGCTTGATTTTTGATAGAGACTTCGTGTACATTATCAAGCTCAGTTATTAAATTTTTTGCTGTGATAAATAAATTTCCTAGATTGAGTGCCATTAGGTCATTTGAAAAGTCATTGAGTTCTTGAAGAAGTTTTTTGTATTTTTGTGAGTTTATATGACTAGCCACTGTGTAATTTCTTTCAAATGTTGAGAGTACAAAAGCGATATTTGCAAGGTCGAGATACTCTTTGAGGTCGATGATTTCATACTCTTTGAACTGCACTATCTCTTTTGCAAATAAAATCTTTTTAATTTTTGAAGTATCTTTGAAATTTTGGATAATCAAATCAACTATCATCAAAATTGGTAAATGCCGAAATCCATGTGAAACATCGATAATAAGCTCATCAAACTCATCAACGGCGTTGTTGATGATATTGAAAAGTTTCGTAAAATCTTTATCATCTTCAATAAAATATTTTTCATCAAAATGTGTAAACTCACTACCACTTTTTACCAAAACTTTTTCATTGACAGCTTTTGCCTCTTTGGTGTGAAGAGGGACGATAGTGTAGTCTTTAGAATATTTTTCACACAATAGAGGGAAAGTATTGAAATACTCTTTTGCATCAGCCTTATTTTCCTCAAAGTAGTATTGAGCTTTTTGGTGGTTGTCATTTCCACCAATTAATCCCAAAATAGTGATAACTGCTTTGGATTTTTTTGGAATACTTGTTTTTGCTACTATTTTGAGGGGCATTTTATTTTCCTTTATTTTATTGTTTTTATTTCAGCTTGTGCTTGTTTTAGTAAATTTAAAATAAATTCTGAGCCTTCATTCTTTTTTGAATTCTCATATGTTTTAATAAAATTCTGTAAAGCACTTTTTAGAAATTTTTTATCTGCATTGTGTATATTATCCCACTTATCTTGAGCTTCTTGATTTACTTTTGCAAACTTATTTTGCTTTTGTGCCTCTTCTAAAGTATTTTGAATAGCTTGTAACTCATTAATTTTTTCATTTTCTGGATACTTAACAATAAAATTCTTGATAATATGAATATCATTTGAAGAGAGTGCTTTTTCAAAATCATCATTTTCTTTTTTGATTTTTGCTTCTAATTCCTCTTTTTCTTTTTTAGCTTGAATTTCTTGTCGTGCTTTTTCTTCTCTCTCTTTAGCTATCTCCTCTTTTCTTGAAATCAAAGATTTTCTCTCTTCATCACTAAGAAGTGATTTAACTGTAACTGATTTGATATTGTCAAGCGCTGTATAGTTTCTTAAATAGTCTTGCTCATTGCCTGTTTTATTTTTTGCAAACTCTGGTAGTTCTAAATATTTTAGTTTTGAATTTCCATCATTTTTTTGTTCTGTTGCCATTGAAACTAACTCTTTTAAGTGCTCACTACTTGCCCAATTTGGTATTTGTTCTGTTAGTGTAGTTTCAAACTCTTTAAGATAACTATTGATATCTTTTACACCATCAAGCTTTAACTCAATTTTGCCATAACCTAAAGATTTTGCCATACCAATATTGTGAAATGTTTTAGTGGTGTTGTGAAATGTAAGTGCTGAAAGCAATGCTCCAATCTCTGCTTTTTGAAGATTGTGATATCTCAGTTTACCTTTGAATACTACTTCATCTTTTAAGGGCTTAAATGTTGTACCGACATTATCATTACCAGTAATTGTTGTTTTTGTAGTTTGATTTGAATTATGAATAGGGTATCTTTTTCTACCTGCAATTTCAAAATAACTATCCATAAAAGTAGTGAATAATTTTCCATCAGTTTGTTGAACATAGATTGGATAGTATGAAGCTCGTGGTGTTCCTAAAATCTCTTTTCTAGGATTCATTGGAGTTATATTTGAAATCGCTTTAAAATGGCTAAATTGTACTCTTCCTTTTAATGCTTCCTTTTTTTCTTTATTGATATAACCAAATATTGTTTGAGCTAAATCCAAATCTTCACTTTCAAAATGTGCTTTTGGAATACCATCTTTAATACTATGAGAATACGGTAATTTATAAAGATATGAAAGTCCAAAATGTTTTATGGTAGCACCATCTTTTTGAAAAAATACAGGAACTTTCTCTCCATTTTCAAGTTTCTTTTTCCAATAAGTCCAATCTGGTGATTCTTTTGGTTCTGTTGTTCGTTTGTCAAAATAGGCGAATTTGAAGTTTTCCATAGCTTCTTTTGAAACTGGTAATTCACCTTTTGCATCAAAAAATAAAAACTCATACCCTTTTCCATCTCCCATTTTACCTGTATCTTTTCTTGGAGTTGGTTGACCTGTTAGAACTAAAATAGCTTTATTTTTATCATCTTTTGAGTAGTTATAAAAAACTCTATTGTCATATTTTGCATTCGTTTTTGACTTAAAAGGTTCAGATAAAGTTATTGCCTTTAATCCTGCTCCAATCTTATTATATTTATACTCTGAAGATTTTTGTTTTTGATTTTTTGCATCAAAATTATTTCCCTTAAAATATTGTGCAAATTTAACATTTAGTGCTTTATCTATCTCTTCATGTCTTATGCGTCCGACTTCTCCGCAATCTTCAATGATATAGTTATTATTGACTTTTTTAAGCCAACCACCAAAGGTAGGTTTTTTCATTTCGCTCATATAAAAATTATCTGCTTTTGATAAATCTCTAACCGCATAAGTGTTGTCATCAAAAATTTCATCTCTCATTTTAGAAAAACTCATAATCTCCAAAACATTTCTAACCATCCCTTTGACACTGGTCGACGGGATATAATATTGTCCATTATGTTGACAAAATTCCTCTTTGTTTTCGTGGTCTCTTATAAAAATTGGACTTTTAGCCGTAATTGTAATCCCTATCTCACCACTTTCACCATCTTCAAATGGTATATCGTGACTGACTTGTTCACTCCAAGTTGGATAAAAAACCTCTTTATTTAGAGGTACAAAATTGTATGGTGCTGTTATCATTTATCATCTCCTTTTGCAAATCCTACAAAGACTACTTTTTTGAGTTTTAGTGTAGGAATATTTTCACAAAATGGGTCGTTTTCCTCTTCCCAAATCTGAGCCATTTTAATTTTATAACTAAAATCTTTTATATCTGAAATATATTTTTCGGTATCTTTTGATGCTATATTTGAAATATCTGTTGTTGAAATCAACCAACTATCATTTATTTGTCTAATCATTACAGATTCACTTCCGTTACAAAAATGAGCCTCATAGATAAAGCCACTTTCATCAACTATCTCAACCTTTTTAGCACCTGTAAATATATCTTTTTCTTTATCTATTGGACGATTTGAAAATTGAACATAACCTTCATAATCCCTATAATTTTCATTTATTATTTTTGCAATATCTTCTTTTCTCATAGTTTTTCTCCATCTTTTAAAACAGTTCCAATAAACACTCCATGCCCTTTTGTTGTAGCCCCACCAAGAGGAAGCATACCTGTAGCTATATCTTTAAGTGTAGTTTCAAATGCTTTTAGTTCATCAGACACAATTGACTTTTCAAGTAAAATTTCTATTTCGTACTTATCATTGTCTTTAGATATAGTTTTTTCTTGAAATAATGCCCCATCAAGTCCTCCACCTGTAAATCTATCAATTGCCACATGGTCAAATGTTTTAGTTTGCCCACCATCATTTTTAAAACAATCAGAGATAAGGATTTTCCCTTTTTGTCCAAGTTCAGTTTCGTTATCACTTGCTAACTCTTTTTTGTGTCCAAAAATAGCATCAATAGATAGAACTCCATTGTTTGCTTCTATTGTATTGCCTTTGAGTTTATTAAAATGATATGTTGTACGATGAGCAATTGCCCCTTTTACTGAACTTGCCGGTATTAATACTTTTTTAGCTGTTAGTTTTTTATTTTCATAGTCCACAACACTTTCATACACGGGTGTCATATCCGCATCATCATCTCCAAATCCACTCCCAAACATGAAGAAATCTTCTGGGCAAATTTTGAGAGTATAGACTGTATAGTTGATATTTTGTCGTTCATCTTTTGGGAAAAGTTTTGAATATGAGGTATTAAGAGAAGACGATTTTTCTTGATATTCTTTGGTTGTAATTTCAAAAGTATCATAGCTACTAAGCTCATTTAAAATCTTAATATCCCCAAATCCTTTAGTGGTACCGCCACCCAATCTAAAAACTTTTGAATTGATAACTTTGATGAGTTCATCCCAATTTGAATGGTCATTGTCATCAGCTATTAGTTCTAGTCTAAATTTAAAACGAGTACCTTTATAAACTACCTCTTCATCAAATTTTCCACTATTTTCACTGTCTGCTACACCTTTTGATGTAATCTTTGTGTGTTCTCTTTGAGGAAGGTTTTCAAAAATCTTTAAAAAGTCATTTTTATTTGGATTGAGTGTTTCTATCACTTGCATATCTTTATCACAAAGAAGTGCATTTGAGATGATAATCCTTGAGCCTTTTTCATCACCAAATATATCATTTGCAAAATTTTTATCAAACTCTTTTCGCAAAACTCCAGCAATAGAAGTTCCTAGTATCATAGGAAGCTCATTCCAATCTTTTTGTACAGGAGCATCTTGAAGCATATCAAGATCACTACTTCCTACTTTTAGAGGAGTTTTTGCTTCAAAAACTATATTGGCTATATATCTTTTGTTATACTTATTTCCCATCTTTTCCCCCTTTTGTGTGTTTACTTACTATCATCGCAAGAAGTTTTGTAAATTCTAGTGGATTAGATGATTTTTGAATCTCACTGAAAAGCTTTCCTTTTGTATCTTCCCATTGTTTTTTTGAAGTACCTTTTGAGAAATAATCTTCTATTTTTACTATTAAATCCTCTTTATTTTGTGCTATTGAAGCAAATATTCGTATTTGTCCCCATTGTGATTTTGATGGGCCAATTAAATCTTTGTACACTCTTTGCACATCAGATGAAACTTCAAATATGTCATTTTCTTTTTGATGCTTATGAGATAAGAATGAGATAAGATTTTTATCAACATTGTCTTTTTGACTGTATTGTTTTTCTTGTATATATTTTGTAAGAATTGGATTTTTAAAGGCTAGAAACTCTGGGTTGATGATAATATCTCCAAATCCTTCATTTAAAAATGCTCCTATTTTAGAAGGTATCTCATCTATGCAGTTTTGAACTGCTATGATGCTCCCATTGTTTATACAAACTCTTGTATATTCTTTTGTTTGTCGTTTGTAGTTGTATGGATGATATGTAGAAGTTTTGATATATGTTTTATCCCAAACTATCTCTCCACTTGTAAGTCCTAAATTTTCTATAGTTGGTGTACTTGTAAAGTTTCCATCTTTATCATACAAAGCTAATCTTGAATTTACATAGATATAAGTCAAATTTTCAGATGGTTTTTTACTCTCTATTTGTTTTGGAGTGTCTATTAGAGATATCAATACTTGACCATATTGACTTGTTTTTGATTTTCCTAGTTTTTTTGTTCCAAGAAGATTTTGTTCTACTTGTAAGATATATTTTTCATCTTTGTATGAAACTTTAAATATCCAATTTGACCCAGATTTTAAAGCACTATATCCGTACATTCCACTATCTTGGCTTTTTCTATTTTCTTTATCATATGATGATTTTTGAGAGTAGTTATATTCAGGCAATATAAATGTTCCAGATGAAGTCATAAAACCATTTCGTATTTGTTTTAGTTGTTGTTGATCTTCTCTTAAAGTTTTTTCTTCTTCATTGGTGAGTTCTAATCTATTAAAAATCCCTTCTCCAACTTTTAGAGAATGAAAAACTAGTGGTATTTTATATGTTTGTTCTGCTTCAATAGCAATATGAGCGTCTCCAAATTGCACTGCTCCACTATGAAAAACTTCAAAAGCATCATCTCCAAAACTATCATAAGCAGTTGCTACCATACCTAAAAAGTTACTACCACTTATAAAATCACTTAAAGCTACATTTCCTTGTGTATTTGAACTAGCTGGAAGTACAATATCACTTAAAAATTCACAATTATAGTATTTCGTTATCATTTGATTACCTCGATTTTACATCTTCCAAGACCTCTATTTCTATTGAGTCCTATTTGTTTTATCATACCTAGTGCTTGAGTTATTAACTCCTCATCTTCACACTCTATTGTCCCACTTAAAAGTAAAGGTACTACAACTTCTATCTCTCGTAAACTTTTATCCACTGCGATTCCATTTTCTCCAATTTGTGTAGAGGTAACTTTATCAAAAAGATGTTTTTTGAGTATTGGATTATTGATAAGATAATTTGCTGTATCTTCATCTAAAGTAGCATTTGAAAAATATGAACTCGCTATATTGCTCCCTTTGTCACCAAATATTTCTTTTACTTTTGAATTATCAAGAAGTTCCACCATCTCTTTTACTAATCCTTTAAGTGTTTTTCCTGGAAGATATGGCAATCCATCACTATCTTTTACTACCAAACTATCCATTGAAGGACCCGCACTAGCACCACTGCTTAAATGCCAAAAGTCATAAAAAGTTATATTATATTTCATTATTTGTTACTCCAATCTACTACTGAAAGATGTGTATCGATCTCACCTATTGGTGTATATGTTTTATTGTCTCTCATATATGTAAGTTCTGTTAGTTTCATCTCATTGTTAAACTCGAAAAGATTATTTTCCAAACTTCTTTTATTGTACATTTTTTCTTTCAAATCCATCATTTGATTAATTCTAAGAAGTCTTTCTTTTGCATCATTGGAGTTTTGCCCAACAATTGTCAGCCACTCTCTATATCTACTTGCTGGGCTTCCTTGCACCATCAAAGCTCCGCTTAGATTGTTAAAAGCATCTATTGTAGAGTAGCTTTCTTGAGTATGTACAAAGTATGGTCCATAGTTTAAATATACTGTGTCAATCCCTTTGTTTAAAGTCAATTCTTTATCAATATATTCATTAAAATCTGTAAAATTTGAACTTTGAATATTGTGAAACATCAAACTTGATGGTGCTAAATCTAGCTTTATAGCTTTACTATGCTTTTTACTATAACTACAAAGTGATTCAGCAAGATTCACAGCATAATGGAATGGATATTTATGATTACAATAGGCGATTCCTGCACAAGCAGTTAAACCTGCTCCGCCCATTTGCTTTTGAGTTTGTTTTTCAAACTCTTTTAAAAACTTATTTGTAAAATCAAGAGCTATATTTGCATCGCATATGATAGTCATATCATCACCACCAAGGATAACTTTTCTGATACTTTTTTTATTTATATCTTTAGTTGCATTTTCAAAAGCCGTATTAGTAGCCTCATCAAGATTTGTTGAAAATTCTTTATATGCTTTTATAATCTCATCATCAGTTTTAAGATTTTTATTCATAGAAGCTATCATGGCTCCTAGTCCGTTTCCATCTGCATGGATAATAGCTGTTTTATTCTTCTTATTTTTAGGAATATTTACTGCCGAACTTTCATCATTTTTTGCTTCTGTCTCTTTTTGAATAGTTGCTTTATCAATACCCTCTTGAACTTCTGGTTTTCCACTTTTAGGAGCTAATTTGATGATGTTTATATTCGTATCTAGTGGAATTTCAGTTATATTTCTTTGTGTAAAAAGTTTCTTTTCTAAATTCTCAAAAGCATCTTTTAACTCACCATTTTCAAATTTAACAACTGCTTGAGATATTGTAATTCCAAAAGCTGATTGTTTTATTTCTTTTGGAAAATTTAAAACCAAATCATCCAAAATATCTTTTTGGGTCTCATCAAAAATTAATTTTACATTTCCTGCTGCATTGATAACAACATTTTTTTCATATTTTTCTTTTACTTTATTGTTTATATTTTTTACAATTTCACTTGCACCTACTATAGTTTTTAGCTCATTTGTAGCAAAAATAAACTCCTGTATCCCTTGCACCGAAGCACCATATAAATATTTACTCAACTGTGTTTCCTCCTTCAAAAATTAAATTATCTTTCATCATACTTTTAACTCCTTTACTTCAATCTTCCCGAGCCCAAAAACAGTGCTTTTCCCTAAAGCAATAAGCTCTCCTACTTTAAGGACTTCATAGCACTCTTTGCTTATATCTTTTATAGTTATTTCTCCCATCAAACCGCCTAAATTCATCGTTGTTTTTTGACGATTACTTTGTCTTGTAAGTTCTTTAAATTCAAGATTTTTACTAACAATTTCACCTGTCACAAGATAGGGGAACTTTTTATAATCACGCCCTAAAAGTTTCATTTGTCTTTGATAAATTGAGTTTATGATGTCGCTTAGTTCTATCTCATCGCTTCTTAAGTATCTATTTTCTTTTTTGATACGAAGTGGTGTTGCAAAGCGTAGTGTAATATTTGGACAGAAATTGTCGATTTCTAACTTTTTAGTAAACTCTTTTGGTAGTGAAAATTTGCCATCTTTGAAACAATTTGCATCATTGATATACATATCAAACTCTTTATAGGTTTTTTTCTCCACTCCAAGCCCTATTTGTGTAAGCAACATATGAAAAGCTGAAACCACATAAGGAAGTTTTGAAGTCGCCGTGTCAAAAAGGTAAAAGTCAAAATTGTAATATGAAAGCCCAAGTTCAAAGTCAAAACGGTATTTATGAAAAGTATTTTTCTCTTCATAAAATTCGCTATAAAGGCAGTTTGAAGTAGCAAAACACCCCTCGCAAGAGTAAGATGGATTGATACAAGTTACTTTTTTGAGAGCATATCCCAAAGCCCCGCGAAGTTGGCTTCCTATAAAATATGGTGGTTTGTCTTTAATGATTATGGATAGTTTTGTGTAGATCATCAGATAATTTCCATTTCAAAAATTAAATGTTTTATCAACTTTATCAAAATATCTTTCTCTTTTGGATTACTTGATGCTACTAGTAAAGTAAGAGCCGTTAGAGCATTATCATTTATCTTTTTTTCACCATTGTGTTTATAGAGATAATCACATTTATCTAAAAAATAGACAAACATAAAAGATGCAGTTCTTTTATTTCCATCATTAAATGGATGGTCTTTGATGATAAAATAAAGGAGATTTGAAGCCTTATCTTCTATGCTTGGATAGAGTTCAATGCCTCCAAATGTTTGGTAAAGATTGCCGATGATCCCAGAAAGTTGATCATCTTTTTCATTTCCAAAAAGTTCTGTTGCTTCTTTTTTGGCTATCAGATTACTTTTGAGTTGTGTGATAACTTTTTTCGTTTCGTCATAAGTAAGCTCATAATTTGTCGTTTTACCATCAAAATCTTCAATACTTGCTTTATCGTAATTTTCAAGAAGTGAGAGGGTTTTTGTGTAGTTTTGAAGAAGTGAAATTATCTCTTTTTCCTCTCCAATTTGTTTGGTTGTCAAAAATTCTATCGTTTGTTTGAGATTATTTAAAATAGTTTTTGTTTTGGTGATTTTAGTTTCATTTATCGCATAGCCATCGGTTAGGTATTTTTTTAGCACTTGTGTTGCCCATTTTCTAAATTCGATAGCCTTTTGAGAACTTGTTCTATAGCCAACAGCTAAAACAATATCAAGACTATAAAAAGTTACAGGTTTGTCAGAATTTGCAATGTGCATTTTTTGCACATTGCTTTTTTCATCGACTTCTTCATCTTTTAAAATTTTATTTATATGTTTTGTGATAACTGAACGGTCTTTTTCAAAAACTTGAGCTATCTGATTTTGACTAAGCCAAAAAGACTCCCCGTCAAAACTTACTTGAAGTTCATTTTTACCATCTTGTGTTTTGTAAAGTTCTATTTTATTTTGCATTTTCAATCCTTCTTAATCCATGCGAATTTCTCTTGTTGGACTTTATCCATTTTTATGATAAGTTCTGCAACTTTGCCTTGTTGAATATTATAAATATCATCAAAAAATTGTTGAGTCATTAGATAATCTATGCTATATCTATCTTTACTATCTTTTTGAATAAAACTAAGATAACCAGCTATTTCAGCTCTTGTAACATCTTTTCTAATAATTGAAAACCTTGGATTACTTTCTTTACAACCATCAACCTCAAAGAAAAATTGTATAAGTTGTCTGTTTTTATATTCTTTCCATCTATTAAAACTAAAATTTCCAATAACAACAAACATTGTAATAAATGAAAATACTATGGTAACTTTATCCATCATATCTATCGTTTCTAATACCTCATTCATATCTCCTAAACCTCCTATGTTTAAAGATTGATTTTTTTACACTCACTCCGTTTTCAATCACTTCAACGACTTCTCTTTTTGTAGTTGCATACACTGGAATTAGCCCCAAATCTAAAGCAAAATTTACCATTGTAAAACTTGCACCAAAATCCCCTTGAACCAAAACTATATCCCCATCATTTGCATTATTTTGTAAAAATTCTTTAAATGCTTTAGTGTCCAATCTTTCCAAATCAGCATCAAAATTGCTCCAAAGTTTTTGAAGTTCACTTGGCAAATACAAAAACTCATCCACACCAAACTCTTTTTTTCCATCTATTATCTGCTCATCACTTAGAGTATGTGAAAAAAGCAATATCATTTTTTTACTCATAAATTTCCCCTAAAACTACAATATCTTCACTTTGGCAATTTGGGCATTCACAAAAATCTGCTGTTAAGCTTTCCCAAGTATAGGTACAATCTAAACATCTTAATTGATAATTTTTCATCCTATTACCCCATTTTTCTTACAATTATAGATATACACAGCCACTCCACTAGCAAATAAAGCTCCACATGTTCCAAAAACTACTGTCAATCCATAGCTAAAATTTTCTATCCCAAATAAACTAACTAATAGGATAAAACCAAGTCCAGCTGACATAGTTGTGGTTGCATACATACTAGCCAACAAGCCACTTTTATTTAGACATGTTGCGAGTGGTGGTGTAGGTTTGATACGATAATATCCTCCAAAAGTTAACATCGAAAGTCCAAATAATATTACCCCTAAAAGGATATTTGAATCTTTATCAATGATAAAAAAGTACACTGACAAAATGATAAGCCCGCTTGTACTGGCTTTAAAAAATAGCCATTTAAAATACTCTTTGGTTAAAAGTTCTTTGATTTTCATATTTCCTCTTTTTGTTTTATTTCAAGAATTATGATATATCTACTCGAAACCATTACTTCGCTATTTCTTGTAGCTCAAAAAATTCTTCCACTTCTAAAATAAAACGATTTATATATTGAAGTGGATTACCAAAAAGAAGCATTCTATTTGCTTTTGCTCTTTTATGTGGAAGATTTGTCATTGGGTTTTTGTCATTGAGTCGCACCATAAAATCATCATGAGCTGTTACCATAATAATTTTTCCATCATCATCGATAAGATGTTTTAAAGCCATGTATTTATAAACAAGGTTTTCTTTGCTCACATTTGCTGTGTATTTACACTCTATCATATGAAGATGGTTGTCTTTCATGATTAGAATATCAAATTCATTTGGAATAAATTTATCTTTATCATAATATTGATTGATACCAATTCCAACTTCAATATCATCACAATTTAGATATGCAAGTTTTAAAAATATATAATATTCAAAAAGCCCGCCTGAAATAAGTGATGCTTTTGATTTAATCTCTTCAGAGGTTTCTATACCGAGAGACTTTATAAGTGGTTCAATATTTTTAAATTTCACAAAATTTGGTTGTTTCTGTGTTTGAATATAGTTAGCAAACTCTTTAAATTCTACACTATGTTTTTCAAAAAGTTCAATAATTGCATCTTTATGTTTGAGTGCAAAAGCTTTATCTCCAATAGAGTAAATTTCTAAATTTTTTAGTAAAAAATGATCTTGAATAGAGATAACTTCCTCTACTTTATAGTTTCTCATCCCCTCTGTTGTTATAATATTACATTCATTATCAAATCTATCATATGCCATGATATTGGCTCCAAGAGGGAGAAGTTTTGAAGCAAGGAGGATATTAAAACTAGCTAATCCATCTGTTGTGTTGACATAGAGTTCTTTAAAGTCTTTGCAGTGTTTATGAAAAAATGCTATTGCTAAAATCACACTTTTTTGAGAATCTTCATCTACTTTATAATTAATCTGCTCAAAAGAGAGATTGTATTTTTTCTTAAAAGCTTCTATTCCTTCAATGATATTTAAAGCCTCTTTCTCGTCACATCTAAAATCATCATAAATAATAATATGTTTGGTTATCAAATGTCTTGATTGATAAAATATCGGCAAAACTGAACTATGAAAATCCCCTAAAATGCTCACTAATACCATCTATTTACCCTAACCTTTTTAAATACTCTGTGAGTTCTTGTTTGATTTTTTCTTTATATTCCAATGGTTCAAGTACTTCAATATCAGGAAGCCAAGATTTGATGATATTATCTGCATCTTCATAGTGGCTCACTTCAAATGAAACAATGAGAGAACCATCGCTTAGTTCCTCTTCTATAGTTTGTGATTGAAGAAAGTTTTTTGCTTTAAAATAGTGGGCAATTTGCGGATATACTTTAACAATGATAGTAAAGTTTGTTCCATCTTCAAACCAAGCTGAGTGGGTATTTTTGATAAGTTCTTTTATCCTGTCATGGGAAACTGAATAGTTATCTTCTATGGTATCTATCTCTTTGATACGACTAATCATAAAAGTTTTGATTTTTTGGTCATCTTCATCTTTTGCAACTAAGTGCCAGATTCCATCGTATGAGACTATCCTATAAGGTTCAAGGATTTTTGGTTTATTATGACATTTGGTTTTGATATGGTATTTATTTTTTATAGCATTTTCAAGCTCTTCTATAAGGGGAGAATCCTTACTAATGTCTTCTATATCATCATATTTTACATAGTAGGGATTAAACACATTTGCTTTAGAGAGTTTATTAAAAATCTTATTTGTAAGCTTATCAAAATCGCTCACATCACGAAATTGATTTAATGAGAGTTGCAAAAGCATCATCTCATCACTATCAAGCATTGTTTTATCAAGTGAAAATCCATAAGAGAAATAGTATCTATGGGTTTTATCATCTTTATAAATAGGAAAACCACTATCTAGCAGTTTTTTAAAATAAAGCTGTATAGATCTTTCAGTTTTATTAAACTCTTTTGCTAACTCTTTTACGGTTGGACCATCTTTGAGATTTAATTTGTGGAGAATTTTTAGGTAACTATCCATTGTGGATATCCCTAATTTTTCTTTGTCATTTGTATTTGTATAAAACTCTACTTTGCATTTTGTGGTCACCTTAACTCCTTATTCGTGAAAAAAGATTTTACAAAATGTATCTTAATTGTAAACTTAATATTCATTTAAGAATTAATTACATTTTAATTACATTTACTCAACTCGAATGCGCTCTTCCGTTTGCGTTTAAAAGAGATTTAAAATATGAATCTTTTGAAAAATAAACTTTTAAATACTCTAACGAATAACCCTATTCGTTAGAGATTAGTAAAGTTTCAATATAAAGAAATAATTTTGGAGACAAAATGAAAATAGAGCAAAAAAACGAAGTCATATTGTGAAGGTTATAAAGGGTGAAGAACTTCAAAAAGTTGTAGTTTTTGTTACATTTGAACAAAGAGCAAGATTAGAGAGTTTATGGTGAGGGAAATGGGGACAATGAGTGATGAAACAAGATGAACTAAAAAGCATAATGGCACTCTTAGTATTTTTATATTTACCAGGTATTGATTTGGTAGCAAACTTTACAAATTATGAAGAGTTGGCTAGTGGATTATTGTTTATAAGTATGGGGATTATTTTTAGTTACGATAGATTTGTACTAGATTCTAAGATTATAAACACATTTGCAGATTATATTTAAAAAACGATAATTCATAAAAAGGAAAACAAGATGATTTTAGAAATAGCACTAAGTGTAATTGTGATTGTACTGATTTATATTGTTATAGAGACGAAAAGAAAAAAGTCAAAAGAAGAGAATTTTAAAAGACAAGTACAACAACCAACACTGCTTGTGTGGGATGTTGAGAATTACTCTATTCGTTACTTTGATACTTTATTTGAAAAGATTAAGAAAACTCCATTAGTTGTATTTGCATCAACTAATAGAGATCTTTTATACTTTGAAAAATTTATTATTGAAAAATTTGGTTTTATCTACATGCGAGCAAAAAGAACTGAGATTGCAGATGATGTGTTGATGGAATATGCACTTCATAATAAAGAGAAATATGAATCATTTATTTTTTTAACAAGTGATAGTGACTTCGTACCTTGTATTCAAGAACTACTTAATTTGAAGAAAAAAGTTACTCTATTTACCACTGGATTCAAGAACCAAAGAATGCTAAAAATGCTTGATCAAACAGATCAAAATCTAAAGATATCACCACTTAATATTAGTAAACCCCTATGGAAAAAGAAAAAAGTAACTAGCGACATAAAACCACCAAAAAAGAAACCAAAAGTAAAGCCAATCTGTCCACAATGTTCAATTTGCAATAAAATGACCAGAAAAATGGCAACAACAAAATTAGAGGAAGCACCTGTCTGTATAGCTTGTATTAATTTATTCTCAAAAAGATTTCCTAAAAAACAAAGAACTTCGAGTAGAGCTGTTTTATATACACAGTTCAAAAATGAGTATCATGAGGATATGAAAACATTTGGATTTTATGATATTGAAAAATATGTCACAAAAAATACCTCTCCCAATCAGAATAATGACGAACAGTTAAAAGTGGAAGAAATATTATGACACCAGCGCAATTAGATATTCATTTAGCGTATTTGAATCGTGATTTTTTGAAGGGTTTCTATTTAAAGCAGAAGATATTGTTGAGCTTGCGAGTTTTAAAGAGATACTTGGTTATTTTTACACTGCAATCGCTATAGCAACTTTGATTTCACTCGATAACTTTTCAATCCTAGCCAAAATATCTTCGCAATATCTTTTTGCAAACTCTTTATCATAAGTCATCATCTCATCAAGTATTCCATTTTCTATTTTAGCTTTTATTTTTTTAGCGCTATTTTGAAATGTTTTAGCAAAAAGTTTTGGTGAGATATTGAGATTTGAACAATGTGATGCTACATCATAAGCTTTAATTTTATCTATCTCGAACTCATCATCTATCCCCATAGCAAGAGATGTTTCATAAATACCTTCATAAAGTGCGATATTGACTATATCATAAAATGGTGCTATCACTAAGCCATCCTTGTCTATTAAAAATGAGATATTTTTCCCATGTGCGTCACTATTGCCTATGATTAAATTTACTATACACCACTCTAAAAGTATCTTTTTCGATAGTAATGGCACTTTTGTATAATAAGCTGCTTCATCAAGTTTTTTAAAACTCACCCCTTCTTTAATATCTTTAACATCTCTACTTGAGCCAAAATTTCTTTCATATTTAAAAGAAACAGGAAATCCTAACAATTGGCATCCATCGATTAAATGGAGTTTTTCTACTTTTTCAGTTGAGATGATTTTTCTATCAAATCTTTCAACTTCTAGTACAAGTTCATCACCAAATCTTTTAAGTTCAATATTTGCAACATTAAGTCCAGCACTGTTTGCCAAACAAAGTGAAAAATATTCATTTAAAACCAAATTTTCAGATAACTTATCAAATTTAAGTATATGAGTTGACGCTAACTTTCCGCGTCCAAATCCATATTTTCCTTCAAGCTTACAAATTGGAAGTTTCTCTTGTACTCCTGCCACACTCAGTCTTGGTAAATTATCCCAAAAAGTTATTGGGATTTGTTTTCTCTGCTTTATTCTAGTTGTTAGCTCTTCAACACTTACTTCTCTAAAAGATGTTTGAAATAAATTTATTTCATCTTCTACAAATGAAAATGCTCCTGAAGTTTCTTCCCCGATCTTTTTTAGAATAACAAATTTGTTGTTTTTACTCACTTGGATATAGTTTAAAAGCTCATCAAGTCCTTTTCCTTCAGGTAATAGGTTATCGATGAAATTCTTTATATCCATACTTTTGATAGTTTGAGTAAATCCAAGTTTAGGTGAAAGTGGAAATCCATTTTCAATCCAATGGTTTTGATAAATTAATTTAAACTCATCGGCTAAACTCTCATACAAAATCTTCCCAATATTTTCATTGTGATAAAAAATTTGAAGCTCATACATCTATTTCTCCTCTATAATAAGCTTTATCCCAAGAAGTTTCGCCACTTCTAGAACATTTCCTATTTTTGTATTTGGATTACCATTTTCTATATTTTCTAATGTTTTATAATTAATACCGCATAAATTAGCGGCTTCTTCTCGACTTATCCCAAGAGATGTTCGTTTGTGTTTAATAAACAATCCTAAATCATTTGGAAAAATTATTATATTTGAATCTGGTTTTTGTATTTGTTTAACTATCTTTGCCATTCTATCTCCATTTCATAAACAATACTAAAATAATGTTTATGAAAGTTTATCATATATTTTAGTAAAAAATATATTGAAGTATTGTTTTTGTTTAATTCTTATAAAATATTCTATTAACTATGTTTAAATATTGTTATAAATAAAACATATTTGATAAACGAGGAAGATTTTTAGGTGATGATTTTTTTGAAGTAGATGTTATGATTTAAGCAAAAAGAAAGAAGAAGCGATAGAAAAAATACAAATAGTAGAAATGATGTTTCTTTATCTTTTACAAAAAAGTTTTTACATCTAAAAAGTTTTAAAAGGTAGCTTGTGATATTTGCTATAAGTTTCATAGGTTCTCCATTTTTGCTTAATTATTTACGACAATGAAGTATAAAAGATATGAACGAATACACTTCTTCGTCATTTAAATAAATTATAAGATTTAGCTTTTATTGTCCTTTTTTGGTTTCTTTTTGGCTCCAAATATAGCAATACCGATAATTCCAATTAATAACGGCATTGCTAAGATTATGATAGAAATAATTGTTGTTTCCATGTTTGACTGTAATCTATAAGTTATCTTGTGGTGTTCCATCTTGAGCATTATCTACTCTAGAAGTTTCTATAAGTGCGAATGTATCTTTGATAACTTTCTTTTGAAAATAGTAGCTATACACTACCCCAAAAGAGATGACTGCCATAAACCCAAAAATAACATAGAGAATAAAATTATCAAAGGTGGTAGGATTACTCTCAATATAAACTCCAAAAAGCAATGTCATACCAACAAACCCTATTAGCATAAGTTCTGAAGTATTTTGAAGGAGGAAGTTGTTGGTGTTGATTTTTGAAGTGAGTGTTTTAGTATCAAGTGTTATTGTTGTTTGCATTGTTGTTGCTCCTGTTTTTATATATTGAAATTGTATTTAAAGGGGGCGAATACCATATTTCGTTTTATTTGAAAAACTATCTGAAGCTTGAAAAGTTTTTTCTTTGTTTGAATAGTATAATTTTATAAGAAAGTAGGTTATAATATTTTCAATTCAAATCGCAAGGATTACGATGCCTACAGTTTTTAAAGTTGGAAATATTCGTTTTTTCTTCTTTTCAAGAGAATAAAGCAGAGTTCATATTCATGTTATTTCACCTGATGGTGAAGCAAAATATTGGCTACAACCAAATATCGAATTAGCCACAAATCAAGGTTTTTCACAAAAACAACTAAATGAAATCAGAAATATTATAGAGGAGCATAAAGATGAGTGTATATCAGCTTGGCAAAAATTCTTCAACAACTGAAGTAACAAATATCTCTACAAATGGCTTTTGGCTACTCAGTGGAGATAAAGAACTATTTTTACCGTTTAGTAAATTTCCATGGTTTAGACAAAGTTCTATCGATGAAATAACTTGTGTTGAGGAACTCCGCAAAGGACATTATTATTGGGAAAAACTCGATATTGATTTAACCGATGAGATTATAAACAATCCAGATAATTTTCCTTTGGTGGCGAGTTAAAGTTTTTCTCGTTTTGGAAAAATTTTGTATGTTACTTTATATTTGTATTGTTGTATGCATTCCCAAGTAAAACTTGGGAACGAGGGAAATGAACTTAGAGATTGGTGTATAGATGGTGATAGATACGGACGCCTTTAAGCATATATGCAAAAAAATAACACACCGCCAGATTTACAAGAATATACTAAGAAAAAAGTATTGAAAAATAAAGATAAATTGTAAAATGATTTCGTTATATTTGCATTTTAGAAAATAGCTATATACAGATAAAACGAATCAAAAAAGGACAAACGCTTGCCAACCAACTCAAACTACTCCTACTGCATAGCCTTATTTTCAATCTTCATTGCTGCACTAGGATGGGCGATGGCTGGAGTATTTATACGATTATTGCCTACTTTTGAAGCTTATGAAATAGTTGCTTTACGGTTTTTATTTGCTTTTGTATTTTTATCATTTTTTCTACTCCTCAAATTCAACTTCAAAACAATCATCAAAGACTTAAAACACACTACTACTTGGATATATGCACTAATTATGCTTAGTTGTTATTACATAGGTACCGTGTCATATCAGCTGGCACCAGTCGGGGAAACATCGCTTTTGATAGCAGTTGCTCCACTTTTTGTAATCGTGCATAAACTATGGACAAATCAGCACACCTCACTCAAAGAAAAAAGAGGATTTTTGATGGCTATTTTTGGGATAATGATACTTTTTGGCTCAAACTTTTCAAATACTACTTATACAACTTATCATATTTTTGGTAATTTTCTAGCTCTAAGTGTGGCATTTTTATTTTCTGTTTATGCTATTTTACATTCACGAAAAGCTACATACTCGCCGTCTTCTCTAAGTGTAACTTATGCTATGCTGCTTGTAGCTTTGGTGCCTTCTTTGTATTATGTAAGTTCATCCATCACGCCTACAAATCAAAACATACTTTTGGACAATTTGCTTTTACTGGCAGGTCTAGGGATATTTGCTACAGCTATTCCAACTATTGCTATTACGATGGCTTCAAAAAACTTACCGCCAGTTATCACATCTAGTGTATTACTTTTAGAAACTATTTTTGGTACTTTTTTTGCTTATTTATTTTTGGGTGAATTGCAAAGTTGGTATTTTTTGATAAGCATTTGTGTGGTTTTGGTTGGACTTTTGTTGATGATTTTGAGGAATACACGAGATACAGCCTACTAACTATATTCAATTTTAAAAGCATTGAACATAATATCAGTTGCCATACTATATCTACTCATCTAAATAATCTTCAAGTAATTCACCAAAATAATTTTTTCGTTTTTTCTTGTGTGGTTGAGCATAGAGTTTCATTTTTGTTTGAGATTTTTTGAGTTGAGCTTTAGGTTGTGTTTTTGTAATATCATCTTTTACTGTAACAGTAACTACTACACTATCAACAACTTTAAGGAGATGGTTTTTATAGGGGTAAGTTCCATTTCCAAGAGTTGTGATTCCTTTTTTAAATTCATCACTCATAATCTCATTGGATAGTTTTACCATATCTATTTTCATTACCCGTTCAATGTATCTTAAAATTGCATGCTCTGAGATGATAATATCATTTGAGGTTTTGAGTTTTTTGAGTTCCTCATTGTATTTTTTAATTTGTTGCTGTTTAGTTGTGATATCAAGATGGATATTTTGGAGTTGGAGATTATAATTTTTTATCTCCTCTTCTACTTTTGTGATTTGAACTTGAAGTGATTTTATCTTTGTGCTATTTAGATTTGCCATTTTAGTTTTCCTTTTTATGCTTTTTTAGTCTATCTTTTATAGATTCATATATCTGTGTATCTTCAACGATATTTGAGCAATGTTCCATATGGTGATATTCATCAATTCCTAGGATTACTCCACAAGGGATATCTTTTTGTGTGATAAATATTGGAAGTCGTTTCTTATCCTCTACAAACTCTATTGCTTCATCGATATTGAAACTGTTTTTATCAATTTCTCCATATTGTGTATAGGTTTGTTTTAAAGTTATTGTTTGAGGTTTTTTGTAGAGTTGCTTTAGAATATCTATCATACTACTTACAATTTTCTCATCTGTATCATTGTTTTGGGTGAGGAGTGATGGAAAAAGCTCTGTTATCTTTTTTACTAAAGCTACATTTGAAGGGATATTTTCTTGTTTGGTTGGGATGGTAAATTTGAAGTTTTCACCTTGTATGCAGTAGTTTAGTAACTCTAGTTTATTGTCATCTTGGATATGATTTTGGGCAAATTTAAAGTAATTATCGTCAATTATTTCATAAATTTCAGTAGCATCAATATAATAAAATGGTTCACAGTTTAAAAGGGTATTGGTAGTAGTTTTTACTATTGCTTTTAAATCTTGTTGGTTTTGTGTAGTGGTTTTATAAAATCTTTGAAGTCTTGTATAATCATCATAGCAAATATCTACAAGGTACCCTTGAAAGTTAAAAATTGTATCATTGATTTTGTGTTGCATTTAGTTTCCTTTTACTTATTTCCAAAATTTAGACTTATAATAACTACGATAGCAAAGAGAAAAAATCCAATTGTTTCCCATTTATCTGATTCATTAGAACAACATCTCCTCTTTTCATTATTCAAATGTTCTTCATACGAAGTTACAATAAAACTTTCTTTTGTATCACCTTGGATAATAATCTTTTTTACTGCACAATTTTCAATCATTTCAAGATAGTGGTTTTGGTTGGAGTTGAACTCCTCTTTGGTTATCTCTATTGTATTTTTCATCAAACTCCTTTTAAAATCTATCGCAGTGTTCAATCTTGATAGCGATTTTATTCTCATTATTGATACAGTAATCGTTTTGGATACTCCACTTGTCTTTATGGACAATAAAACTAGTAGAGTTTCCAAGTCCACCTCCACTCACACATTTTAAAATATTTCCATTTTCAAAAAGTGTTTTATTCTGGGTTACCTTATTTAAAGTGTAGAGTGGCAAGACAAAAAGTGATGCTAAAAAAATAGATGCAACAAAGATTGAAAATCCAAATGATTGTTTCTCTTTATCTTGCATATTTAAAAAAAGTGCAACGATGAACATCACAAAAAATAAAAATGATAGTTTCCAGTTGATGTAGTGTACAAATTCCATTTAATCCTCCAAAAAATGAATTGCTATGGTGAAAGTTTTGGGCTCTTTTATCTCTTCATTTGAGTTGTTATTTGTGTTATTTTGATCCATTGGTGTTTCCTTTATTTACTTGAATACTTTTGACAATAATCAATTCTAATTACAAGTTTATTTTCATTATTGATATAATAATCACCTTCTAAACTCCACTTATCATTTGAAACAATATATGTATCATTGTTATTTGTTCCGCATTTAAGTTTTTCACCATGATTAAAAATGGAGATATTTTCTTTTACCCTCTTACTAGTAGTATATGGTTCAAAAAGCATAATGATAAATATAAGAACAGTAAGCACCAAAAGAAAATTTGATATAACATCTTTTTTATCAGCAAGATAAATAACAACACAAATGATTACATATACACCAGCAAAGATAGTTAGCGGTATATTGGCAAAATGAAAATAGTCCATATTATTTTCCCCTTTTTGTGTAGTTTCAATTGAAAATTATAAAGAAGTGGTACGAAACCGTTTATTCGTGTTATTTTATTTTGCAACACAAATTTCATAATTTTTTATACTCCACTACTCTCTTTATCAGGAAGCATCAATCTTTTCAAACTATCCTTTGTAATTTCAAACGGTGCTAATCTTTTATAAATATCTGTTTGTATGGTTTTAAGGGTTACATTGTATTCAATAGTAAGTTCTTGCATTGTTGGTCTTTCATCATTATGGAGTTTATGAAGAATATCTACTACTCTAAAGATTGCTGGGTCATAGTGTTTATTGTTAGTTTTAGATAGTGATGATTTTATAAATGGATGTTTCATTGTAGCACCACCTGCAATGATAACTTTGAAAGTGTTTCAAGGATGCTAGGGTTTAGTGCACTATAGGTGTTATTTGAAAATAGATTAACAATATCTAGTAAAAACCAATCAACACAACCAATTGTGATATGGTAAAAAGTATCAGAATTTATTTTTAGAAATAGAATTACTTTATAGCTTACAAATAGAAATACCACAAAGAGAATCAAAAATAAAATAGTGTTGTTGCTAATGTTACATATTTTATTACACATGAAATAACCAAATATACCAATTGGGATAATTGGTTGGAGGAGGAGATCAATTGCGTTTTTGGTGGTGATTGTTTTCATAAAGTTTCCTTATCTGCAAATTAATTAAAGAATATTATCATTTTCCGCAAGTTATGTCAAGTAATTTTTATCATTTCCCGCAAATTTAATAATATGAATTAGCAATATCGGTAAGAATATGCTACAATTAAAACTACAAACAAGAAGGTAATACATTATATGAAATATGAAGATTTTAAAAAGAAGCTAAAAGAAAATAATTTAGATATGACACTCTTTGCTAAAGATATGGGAACTACTTATAGTACTGTAAGTAAATGGAAACCAGAAACACCTGCTTGGGTAGATAAATATTTTGAAATATATGAAGAGAATAAAAAAGCAAAAGAACTTAAATTACTTCTAAAAGATTTTTGCGAAAAATTATGATTATTTTATAGTGACTTTTAAAACTTACTACTCTTAAATGATAAACTTCAACATCACCCTCACCTACTTTGAACTCTATCTTCTTTTTCTAAATCTCATAACTTTTGGAGTATATGGATTTGATAAGATTCAAGCATTAAGAGATAATCCTCAAGTAAAAAGAGTTCGTGAAGTGACTTTGCTAGGACTTGCACTTCTTGGTGGTATTATTGGAGGACTACTGGCGATGACCTTATTTAGGCATAAGATTAAGAAGATTTCATTTGTGGTGAAGTTTATTGTGGTTGTGTTGGTGTGGGGAGTTGGAATCTATTTTTGGATGAAATAATAAAAAAGAATTAGTAAAAAAGAAAAGTGGTACTGAACTTTTTTTTCTTTTTTAATCCTACTCTACTTCGCTAGTAAATTCATTTTCCTCTTGAGCTCTTTAATCAAATTTAAGAATTTTGAATAACATTTTAAAAAATATCATACTAAAACAATCTCCTATCATCTAATAACACATATCCCATCTTTTTGTATCCCTTTTGCCGTTTATGAAAACTAGATCTTAACATAGGGGTATTTTCATCGAAAAAATCAACCGCAATACACTCTTGTCCATCTCTTCCGATTCTTCCAAGATATTGAACTATCCTTCCCCAATAAGATACAGGCATTGTAAGAACAATAGCATCAAGATGTGAAAAATCAATTCCTTCTCCTATAAAACTGCTTGTAGATAAGATTATAGAGGATGTGTTGGCTTCCTTTAGAAACTCTTTTTTCATTTTTGATTTTAGTCCACCATGTACAAGGGTAGATTTTATCTTCTTGGCATCAAGGAGATGATATAAAATATTTAGGTGCTCGATTCTCTCACTAAGCACTAAAATATTTCTGTCTTTTAGTTTCTCTATTTCAGAGATAATTAGATTGTTTCTATCAAAATCTTCCACCATCTCATTTAAAATAAACCCAAAATCATCACTCAATGCTTCAAATGGAGAAACAACCGTTTTTAAAGTATGTATTTTTCTAATCTCTTTTTTGGATAAATAAGCCACATCACCACACTGCATAAACATAATGGGATGCATACCATCTTGTCTTGCAGGCGTTGCACTAAGTCCTAAAACATATTTCCCTTTGAATTTTCTAAGAGGTATTTCAAAAGAGACTGCTGGAATATGGTGCACTTCATCGATAATTATTTGTGAATACTCTTCAATGAGTTCTGGTCTATTTTTTAGTGATTGCAAAGTAGCTATATCTAAATTTGAAGTTAGTTTTTTCTTTCCATTTCCAAGTTTGCCAATTGCTTTAATATCAATTTGAAAATACTCACAAATTCGCTCAATCCATTGATCAAGAAGATTGCTTTTATTTACTAAAATCAGTGTATTGACACTTCTCATTTGGAGAACTGCTGATGCAACTGCTGTTTTACCAAATCCTGGAGGTGCTATTAAAACTGAATAATCTTGGATTAAAATCTTTTCAAGTGCTAGTTGCTGTTCCTCTTTTAAAGTAAGGGTAAAATTTAGTTTCTCGATAGGCTTTACAAATCTTTTATCTTCAATAAAGAGCTTTGCTTTGTGAGAGTTAAAAAGACTTAGAACCTTATTAGTTAGCCCTCTTGGAAGAAAATACCAACTCCTCCAAAAAAAGCTTTTGATTTAAAAAACTCTCTCATTTTTCTACTGCATTAAATTTAATTGGTTTACCTGAAACCGTTGCATCTAATGTCCCTGGAATAAACCAAGCAATAGGAGCAGCAAATAAATACCATCCCCAGTATCTACTACATTCTGGGTGTTGTGTTGTTTGGCCATCCCATTTTAAATCTATAACAGCATCAGCTCCGAGTTCTTTAGCTTTTTGCTCCAATTCATTGAGTGCTACACTTGATAATGTTGCACATCTGTTGAACATATTGGCATTCTTTTCAACTGAAATTACTGGTAACTCTTTAAATACTGTCGTATTTAAGTCATCTTTTTGTTTAAAAAATTCTTTATTATAGTTTTCACTTTCTTCTGAGGCGGTTTCTGTTGTATCTTTAATTTCAAGCTCACAAGTTTTTAAATCGACTGTTTCTAATTGTGGATTTCCAATTAGTAGTCCTGGAGTTACAGTTCCTCGTATGCACGACACTTCGCCATCTTTAATATCAACATTTGTTTCTGATTTAAATATAGTTGTTTTTGCCCAGATATTTTTTGTTCCTGGGGTCATTTGTTGTTTTATAAAAGCACTGTTAGTTAGATTTCCTACTACAGCATCATTATTGGATTCATCTTTTACATCATAAGAAACTCCGCCGCCAACAAATTTAGATGGTCTATACACAAACAATAAACTTTTCCTTGGAGGTTTATTGAATGTCGAGAATTGCTTTTCTTTTGCACCACACAGCCTGAAAAACCTACTAAGACTTATCCTATTGTTATTAAATTTATACTAAGTTAAGCATATTGTCACTTTATTCTTTTTCTACAATTGCTTCTAGCTGAGCAATATCTGCTTCAACATCTTCGCTATCATCACTTCCAAACATCCCTTTTTTGGCAGATAATTTAAGTTTCCCATTTGATTGAATGGATGCATCAAATTCATTGTACCCAGGTAGGTATCTTTTGATTAAAACTTTTTTACCTGTTGATAGATTTGTTCCATATATTTTTCCTAAATCATCCTCTTGTGTTAGTGCAATAACTCCTGAATTTGTGTTGAACCATTTTACTCTCCAATAATAGTGACTAAAGTTTTTCTCTCCATCTTGTTTATAGAGTGATTCAACTGGGTTTGCATATTTTAAACATTTAGTAACAAACTTATTTACTTTTGCCCCGTATTGTATGCACTCAAGTGTTGATTTTCCGTCATTTGGTATATTAATTTTTGTTAGTTTATTATTACTTAGATCAAAAAATGCATAATCTTGCTTTTTTGTAACACCCAACATAGAGCCTAATGCTTTTGCTTTACTAAAAATACTAGATATACTCCCCTCTTCTTCAACCACTTCTGGGATCTCAAGTAAAATTGTTTTACTCCCTACAACATCTCCATTTTGGAATTTTGCAACTCGGTATCCTTCTGAAATACTTATTGGATTTGCATTTTTACCATGTTCTGATATATATCCCGTTCCATCTACACCTACTATAACATACCCATTAGAGCCAATTTGAAGATTATTACCATAATATTTTTCCCCTGTTATGCTTGAAATGGTCCATGTTTCGTCTTCAAGTTTTAATTTTGCAACAACGATAGGTTTTATATTTGATGTTGCTTGTAAAAACTTCATAAAATATGCACCATCTGATTTTTCAACTAAATATGTAATAAAACCATTGTTGCTACTGTACTCTATTTGTGTTATATGCCCAACTGTGTCACTTAATGATTTTCCATTAAATGTGATTCCTTCTCGTGTTTTTACAAAATTTACTTTACTCTCAGAAACACCAAAAGCATCAACTTTATTTTTTAACTCCTGTAGAGTAATTATTGGATTTCTTAGTAATTCAGCTTTCTTTTCTTCAGCTTCATTTTTAAGCTCTTGATCTATTTTTTGATTATAATCATGTGCCATTGCTTCTCTCAATCTCTGATAATCAGCTTGTTCTTCAGGAGTTGGTTGTTCTACTTTCAATGCACATCCTGTTAAAAATACTACATACCCTGCCACTAATCCCAACAAAAGGATTCTTTTTGTATTTATTTTGAACATACATTTATCCTAATATCGTTGTTTAGTTATAGCTGCTCTAATTTCTGCAACACTTGGTAATACATTAAATGGATATTTGATTAAACTCAAACAAATATCTTCATATTTATCCATACTAATATTTTCTGTTGCTGAACCTACTCCAGCCAAATTGCTACAATAACTTAAAGCCACTCTTTTATTGTAATCAACTTCCCCCAAAGAAGCTGCATTTATGACAACTGTAGCTATTAACATCAATCCAATTTTTTTCATATTTCTATCCTTTTATTTATTTTAATATTTATAAGCTAACCCAAATAAGAATCCTTTTGATTCATATTTTTGGTTATCTGAATAGTCATGGTTGTAGTCGCTTACTGTTGTTGTCATAGTGTGTTTTCTATATGAAGTGTGTACTGCAATATTTTTACTAATATCATAAGTAGCGCCAATACCAGCATATGACCCTGTTGCTGCAGTATAATCACTTAAGCTTTGTAACCCATATCCAACCATTCCGTAAAGCTTAGTGCTATTTATTTTAGCTCCTAACTTGAAATCTATATCTATCGTCCCACCTTCAAGGAAGTTTCCTTTGTTGAATAATAAATCAACACCATATCCAAATAATAATGAAGAGTTTTCTGGTGTATATAAAGATTGATAATCTAAACCAACTAACGATACATCTTTATACTTTGAATATGGCCCAACATTTTCTTGTCCTGAAACATTTGCAATTACAGTTTTATCAAAACTCGTAGCGCCACCTTTGATACCGATATAGCTTTCATTTTCTAAAGCTAAAGCATTTGTGCAAAGAAGAGATGCTAAAAGCCCTATTCCAACTAATTTTTTATTTTTTATTTTGAACATTTTTTTCCTTTATTTTAATTTGTCAAACTTATTTCATAGAATTGATTTGATTCATTTTTTCTTGAGCTGGTTTAAAACCTTGTTTAGCAGAATCTACTAGTAATTGTGCAGCTTTTGTTATATCTTTTTCAACACCTTCACCAGACATATACATGATTGAAAGGCAAAACTTAGCTTGAATATCCCCTTTATTTGCACTTTTTTGAAAATACTCAAATGATTTTTTATAGTCTTTTGAAACACCTGCTCCGTTATAATACATTAGACCCAAGTTTCGCATTGCATACATATTATTTTGCACAGCAGATTTTTCAAACCATGTAAGTGCAATTTGATTATTTCTTTCAATACCTTTACCATCTAAATATTGTATTCCAAGCATATTTTGTGCTAAATCATTTCCTTTGTAAGCACTTTTTTCTAAATGTTTAAATGCTAAAAAATAATTTTGGATTGTGCCAAGCCCATTTGTATATGCTGTTCCTAAATATAATTGAACAACTGGATCATCACTCTTTAACTCTGAAAGTAACTTAAATGCCTCATCGTATTCTTTATTGTCAAACTTCTTAATAGCAATTTCAATTTTAGCTTTTTCTTTTTCAGCATTATTTGAGTACACATTGAAAAGTGTACCTAACACCACAAACACAACTACACCTATCATAAAATACAATATGAAATTTGTAGAAAGAACTTGACTCCAAATTGCACTTATAAATCCATATAAAATTGCAAATAGTGCAAAAATTATAATAGCTACTATTGTAATTACTATAATTTTTCCGATAAACCAAAAATGCTCATCATCTGTTATACCATAGTGATTTTTTATATATCCAACAAAAAATGAAGCCAAAAAAATTGCAATTACAAATGCTGAGATTTGTATCAAATTCTCAAAGTCAATTTTCTGATTGCGTTCAACAGTTTGTTCCTTGCCAATAAATAAAAATACAATTGCAGAAACTGGAAGAAATATTAAAACAATAACCCAAACAATTTTATTACTACTATTTTTAAATTCACTTACTAAAACATTATAAAAAACATAAAGCCAAATTAAAAATCCTATTCCATATAAAATAAATATACTAGACATATATGTCATTTCCCATTTTTATTATAAAAAGGTAAACATTTTTCATTATCAATAACAATAGAAAACATTGTTGCATCATATTTATCTTGATACACTAACTCTAGTATTAAGCCTGCTTCAAGCATTTCTCTTGTATTAGCTACAGGGCAAGATGCTTTAAGTTCTTCATGTAGAGACTCATTTTGGGCAGTTTGAATGTTGTTTTGATAATCTGCTAATATTTCATTTTTATCATAATTCATAAATTTTACATATTGTTTTATTCTATCTTGCCCGCCCCTTTCAAATTTCATTATCATCATTTCATCATTCATTTTTATTGGTAATTTTGAATTTGCACTTAATAAATTTGTGATATATGTGTCAATTGAATTCCCTGCTACTTTAATTGTTATTGCACTAACTACTCCAAAAATTATTGAAAAAGACAATGCAGTCACAAGATATGAAGCAAAAAACATTCCTATTCTTTTTAAAATCGCTCCATTTTTATACTTTATAACAATAAATACGGATGTAAAAAATGCAATTGAATTCATTCCATTCATAGCATCACTTTCAAAAAATGCGCCACCAACTGCACCATAATGTAATCCAAGAGCAATACTAAATATAATAACAACAATATAATATTTCCAATTGAAAAGATGCTTTGCAAATGTGACCTCTTTCATTAAAATAGTATTTAATTTTGAGCCACAATTCTTACAAAACTTCACCTCCTTTTCATTTTCTGTTTGACAACTTTGACAAATGCTCACATAGTCTCCTTAAATATTCATTAATAACTAACTATAGTTAGTTGATGTAAATTTCTATCATTAATATACTTATGGTTAGTTTAACTATAGGTATACAAATGAAAGAATGCACGGTCAGCCAATCACAATTAAAGTCTATTTACAAAACAATTGGCAACAATGTTAAAACAATACGAAAATCGAAAAATATCTCACAATTGGCTTTGTCTTTAGCAATTGGACACAAAGCTGTTGGAACAGTCTCTATGGCAGAAATTGGGCTTAATAACAAACACTTCAACATTGAACACTTAGTTAAAATTGCGGATGTTCTAGAGGTTGATGTTTGTGAATTCTTTAAAGAAATCAAATAATAAAATCACTACTAATTTAGTTCACTTCTTTTCTCTTTCCTACCAAAAATCAAAAAATTATCTATTCTATAATGAGTAAAAAAATTATTTTGAACTTTTACCAATGCAATGTTTTTTAAATCCAGCCTCTTTACAAAGACATTTTTTCATTGCTACATTAAAATTTGTTTTTTTAAAATATGATTCTCCTGCTGCAATTTGTTCGCAATAAGCTTGCCAATATGCCAAGTTATTTGTATCTCCTTTTTTAACCGAATGTTCTTCACCGTAAACTCCTGCCACAAGAGCCATTAGCAATAAAAAACTTTTTACCATTTTTTTATTTTCCTTTCCTAATTTCGTATAATCTAATATATTAGATTGTAGAAAAAATCATATCTTATTAAACTTTAATAAATCTAATATATTAGGGTGCAAATGAAAGATATTGATGAGTTACCAAACAATTTCTCAGAAAACTTACACAAACAAATTGGTGCCAATGTAAAAAGAATTAGGCAAGAAAGAAATATTTCTCAACTAAAACTTGCTTATGCTTTGGGCTACAAATCTGTTTCTCCAATTTCAAGTGCTGAAATTTACTACAATAAAATCCACTTCAACGTTGATCATCTAGCTAAAATCGCTTATGTTCTAGAAGTTGATATTTGCGAACTTTTCAAACCCTTGCAATAAAGAAGTATAAAGAAGTGATACGAAACCGTTTATTCGTGTTATTTTATATTTACCCTAAATTTCATATTCCACTATTTTTTTAAGTGTTACCGCCAAAACCTACCAAACTTAGAAAATAATTTGCTACTATTTCCATTTTAAAAAATAGCAGCAAGGGTATTTTGATGTGTTTAGTAATTAGTGGAGTATTTTGCTATTTGGCATATAGTTTCTTTTTAGATGGTGATATGGTAAGTGGAACTGTAAATGGTGTTATTGCCCTATTCTTATTGTTGCTTTTGATAAGAAATATTTTAAAAACAAAAAAAGAGAAACAACTTATCAATCTTCGTCATAGTGATTATAAATTCAACTAAAATTATTAATGTTTAAATACTATAAAAAGGCTTTTTTATTATAACTCGTAAATATTCATCTATTCCAATTCAAGCTTCTTGTCTTATTGGAACATCTAGTACACTTAGAGATATAAAAGGTGAGAGTTGTTCTATTTGCTTTTTGGTTTCTAAAATTTCATTTTCAAGTTGTACTTTTTGAGATTCTAAATGTTGGAGTTTTTCTAGAAGAGGTGCAAGCACAAGATGGAGTTGCTCTATAATCATATCCAAGTTACTTCACTTTTATATTCTCAATTATAGCTATAAAAAACTCTTTTGACCAAAGTTCAATTTCTCTAATATCTCTTATGAAAGGTTGAACATCATTTTTTGCTTTTTCTACATCAAGACTTTCCATTCTTTGTAAAAGCAAATTTTTAATTATTTCTTTTGAAAGCTCACTTGGTATTTGTATATTGTTCTCTTCTAAATATTTGCAACTTTGAGCAAGTCTTGCTTTTAAATGATTGCTATCTAATTCAATATCGTTTGCTATATACCAAACTAAATCATACCAGTCTCGCCCTTTAGGTCTTGTACTCCATGCACGACATAAAATCGCATGCATTTTTCCTGCATAAAGTGATGGTAAAGTGAAAGCATTTATTGAAAATGGTCGTGGAGTTAGTCTGATAATATTTGCTGTTTCAAACTCTAGTGGTGGGTTTGTATCAACTTCTAGTTTTATCTTTACAGCTTGGTCTCTATGAATCTTATTTGTTATATCTTTTGGAGCATTTATGTTTATCAAATGCTCTATAGTATTGCCTTTTACAAAAGCTGATGCTATTGCACTACTATTGTTTTTTTCTTTGATTTCAATTGTTACATCAAATCCAAAAGCTTTTAAGCTAGAAATGATTGCTTCTTCGTAAGGCTTAAGATTAAATTCTGAATTACTTTGTAGAAGTGAAAAATCCAAATCTTCTGAAAACCTTGGAAGATTATGAAGTATTCTAAGAGCAGTTCCACCATAAAAAGCAGCATGTTTAAAAAATCCTGCATCATAAAGACCAAGTAACACAATCTCTTGCAATATCTCTCTTAGGGCATCATAGCTACTATTTGAATTTGATAAATCATATTTTTGTAACATTTTTATCAATGCTGGATGTGTCATAGTTTCCCTTTTTCGATTACTTGTGAGAGAGTTTTTAAATTTTTCGATCTATAAGCGGTTGCAATTTCTTCTATAAATTTGCTATCCAATGGCTTTGTAATTTCAAGTCTTAGGTCATATTTTAAATATTCCATCATTGCACTTTGAGTAAGAGTGCCAATACCTCTGTCATATCTTATTTTATCACACAAGGCTTTTTCCTGGGTCGCTATAAATTTGCCACCATCAACATCATCATATAACCAATCAACACCTATAGAATAAGCTTGAAGAGGTACTCTTTTATAGCTAAATCTTCCAAGAGGAGTATCAAAAAGCTTTTCATTTTTACTTGTAGCAGAGGTTATTTCACTTACTCGCTCAGGTATCATTCCGTAGTAGCTTAGTGCATAATCAAAAGAGATATATGATGGAGCATAAAGCGTATTTGCAACGCTGATTAAGTCTATTGGCTTTGTAAGGTAGGGTTTTGAAAAAGTATAAAAACCTTTTTTAAGTCTTACGAGTTCACCACTTTTTACTAGATTTGATATTTTATCATTGACATTAATTACTGATTTTTCAAGTAATGAATAAATCATCTCATGAGAGAATATGGACAATGGCAAAGTGTTTCTTAATTCAATTGTTCTCATAAGAAAAATTATACTATAAAATCAATAATATTACATAGATAATCCAATAAATAAAGATTAAATATGAGTATTTATATATTCTTACTTCAATTATTGGTTAATTTTTGCAATGTTGTAAGGCGATTAGCTTTAGATTGTGATATTCTTTCAACTTCAAAATCAATCACATACAATTTTCTAAAATGTTCTAATATCATACTTTTATATATCTTCTAGTTTAGAATGCCAATAATTTACAAAACAAAAAAATTAGATACCAAATTTTTCAAACCAGCCATTACTCTTTAGAGTTTCGCATCTATTTTCATAATGTTTCATCATTACAACATCTAAAGTAGATTGGGATTTGATTTTGACTTTTTTATCCTCGGCATTGGGTTTTTCTTTTATAAAAAACTCGATATTTTCAAGTTTTGATATCTTTTTGATGTATGTTGGCATCTTTTGCACATAAGTTTTTAGTATCTTTGTAGCTCGCTCTTTAAAATCATTTTTATTTACTTTAGCCTTACTTGTCAGCTTTAAAAAATCGTTGTATCTGATATTTGTTTGTTTGCCATTAATAGTAAGATGCGATTCAAAATTTCTAATGCCGTTGTAAAATCCTGTACTTGCTATATCATACAATGGTGCTATAAAAATTTTATCGTTATCGTATATTGCAGATATATTTTTCGTATGCATATCTTCATGCCTGATTACAAAAGAGTAGAAGTAATACTCAAGCATCCTTAGGCGATCGCTCTGCCTAGGAAAAACTTTTGCAGCTGTTTCAAAAAGCTTTTCTGAACTTGTTTTATATTTATTGTCACTATTTAATACCATAAAAGTTGAAAACTCTTTCCTTTGAAATTTATAACTTCCAAGCTTATCAAAATATTTTATAAAATAGTAGTACTCTCTGTCATCTTCTCTTTTGAAAATGCCACTCATAGGAACATCAAATCCAAGTTCATTTTTCGCAAAACTCATATGAAGATGTTCATTGATAGCGATGTGTGGAAAATAATATTCACTACTTTCATCGGCTTTTAGTGGGTCATATGGTTTTATGAAAAAGTTTGCATCCTCACCACTTGTAGGGGTTCTAATAATATCTCCATCAACCACTACTTGAAGTTTATGCTGATAACCAGATAAACTCATTGTTCGTACATGTTTTAATTCCTCTGTTTCATCCATATGAAGTGTAGGAAATAGTGAAATATCATCAATATTTATGTCGTATTTCAAAATATTTGGAAATTTGTTTTTGCCTAAAATGCTCTCTTTATTTGCTAAATAACTTTGTGGTTTTAACTTTTGAGTAAATTCCAAAGGTTGTGAAGAAAATATCAAATCATTTTTACTATAGTCATTGTAAGCAAGTAAAAAAAACTCTGTAGCATTACCAACTTTATCAATCAATATTTTTCTATCAACCCCTTCTGGCAAACACTCTTCAAAATCTACAAAGCAAGATTCTTGTATAAATGTCTCAAAACTAAAAGGCATTTGAAATTTTGCGATATATTTGCCAGTAATTAAATAGTTTGTATCATACGCAAAAGAGTAAGTTTGATAATCGTACCCTAGATAACCTACTAGAATTTGATTTTGATAGATATAAAGAATTTTCTCAAAATCTTCATAGTAAGCATTTGAAATTTTATATGCAGTTGATGAACTTTGTCCTGCAATTTTTACTCTTTTTTGAGAATATAGAAGTTTTAACTCATTTAAAATAGCTCTTTTAGAAACTCTCTCCAACTTACTTTCTATATCACTACGAGATAAGTAATTATCTGTATTTGAAGCTAAAATTTGTAATATATCAATAGAGAGTTGTTTCAAGTTTAATCCTTAAAATAATCTTTAAATTGTGCACGAGCTACACAAGGAGTATTCAAGATCTTTCGTTCTTTAAATGCTTGTAAAATTATATCTTAAAGAATTCTTTATTTATTATCAAATAGGTTTTGAAATGATTAGGTCATTTTATGTAGATTAGTTAAGATATGGTATTATTTTAGCTTCAAAAACAATCATAAACAATTTTTAAAGGATAATCTTTTATGATTGGAAAATCAAAGATACCTATTCAAGCTTCTCTACTATTTGGAAACAAAACAATATTGGATGAACACGAAAAGAAGAGATATGAAACGATTATAAACTTTAATCGGCTCATATTATGATACTATTATAGTAATTATTCGTCTCAAAGGTTCAATATGAAAGAAACAATTCTAAAGTGGATATGGCAGCATCTTGAGTATCCCAATTTTAAATATGATACATCACAACTAACAGAGTTAATAAGTCAAATAGACTATAACAGGGGTATTCTTGATGGTGTATCTAAGCTATTTAACGAAGATGATATTGTCAAAATTGAAATAGAAACTTTAACAGATGAAGCTATTAATACCTCTTTGATAGAGGGTGAAATATTTAAAAGAGAGAGCGTTCGTTCTTCATTTAGAAAAAAGCTAGATAAATATTTTGATGGACGAAGTGATACACATTCAACAAGAGCAACTGATAATTTAGTAGAGATATTAATTGATTCTAATTTGAATAAAAGTAATATGCAAATAGAAAGATTACATGGTTGGCATAATTGTCTTTTTGAACATGCTAGATACGATAGACTCCATAAAATAGATATTGCAAAGTTTAGAAGCCATAGTGATATGGAGGTAATCTCAGGTGCAATAGGACACGAAAAGGTGCATTATAAAGCAGTTCCCGTTGAAAAGATAGAAAGTGATATTGAAAAATTTTTCTCTTACTGTAATAAAAGTAGCGAAAATATCTACATAAAAGCAGCTATTGCTCATATTTGGTTTGTAATCATCCACCCTTATGATGATGGAAATGGAAGAATTGCAAGAGCTATAACAGATTATGTTCTTTCGCGAAACACTTCAACTACACAGTTTAAACTCTACTCTATCTCTACTGCTATCAATAGTGATAGAAAAGGTTACTATGATATTTTAGATAAAACAACAAATTTATTTTTAAACAAAGAATTTGATTTAACCTCTTGGATTCTTTGGCATCTAGGAATATTAAATAATGCAATGGAACAATCACTCAAAAATATTGAGTATCTTGTACAAAAAACAAAGTTTTGGGACAAACACAGAAATCAAGCACTAAATGAGAGGCAGATAAAAGTATTGAATAAAATCCTTGATATGGGGAGTGAAAACTTCGAGGGGGGACTTAATACTAAAAAATATATCAACCTTACAAAAGTGAGTAAAGCTACAGCAGTGAGAGATATAACCCAGCTTGTAGAGTTTGGATGTATTGAACAAATTGATGGGATGAGTGGTAGAAATGTGAAGTATATAGTGGTTGTTTAAAAAAGATTACATAGCATAATCTCCTAACAACGGTAGGGGAATGAACCCTATTTTAGATTAGAAAGTAAATTTCTTCACAAAATTTCATTTTTACCAATTTATTGAAAATTATCCATCAGTTCAAAAGTTACTTGCATAGAACCTATTGTGATATCTAAAATATTCTTTTGGGGGTTATGATATTGATGTGGTATTTTATACCTGTATATATTTTCTTGATATTTAACCCACAATTGATTGCTTGAAAGTAGAATTCCAATCATTTCTGTGTGCGAATAGTTGATTATCCCTTTTTTCTTTTGAAAAAAAAGTGTTGCTTGATATTGCTGATTACCTAATTGCTCAATTTCCCATTCCTCTAGTTGGTAAGTTCCATCTGCAATACCACCTATTTTATTAACTCTTATTGTCCCTCCAAGGATTGTAAATCCTGATGAGGAACTTTTAATATCCTTATGAGTAAAGATAGTTAAAGAATCATCTCGAAAAATTTGAGCACTTAAGAAGGTGCTATACAAACAAATTACAATAATAAATTGTTTCATTCAAATTTTTAATTTTTAATTACTGTATATGGAATATTATATTTATCAAGTGTATTTAGAATAATTTTTACATTATTTGTATCTTGTGTCCATACTGCTTTACTAAATGCTTCTTTAGCATAAACACCATCTTTTTCAGAAGAATAGCCCCATCTATAGCTACCATCTGAAAATAATTCTGCTTTATTGTCATATTCAATTATGCCTATTCTATATATTTCGTAATCTTCATATATCCCTTGAGACCATCTTTTTGAATTTGATTGAATTACAGTTATCCATCCAAAAATATTGTTTTCTGTAAATACAGATGAAAGTTTATTGGATGCCATTAATTTTGTAGGTAAGCAGTTTTTATAGTTCGTAAATCCTATATTCCCTTTTCCTTCAATAGTTCCTAATTCTACACTATCTTTCATCAGTAAACATTCTTGCACTTTTGATACAGGTGCATTTGGAAATGCATTTAACATATCATTTTTCCATTTACTATAATTCTCTGAGGCTGTATCAATCGTCACCCAAGAATGTGTTCTTTTCAAAAAATCATATGAAGGTTTATCCACCTTTTCTAAATTTTTAATAACAATACTATTTGTTGATGCGCATCCTGACAATATTAATCCAATAAAAACCATTGAAAGATAATTTTTTTTCATTATTTTAAACATTTTTTTCCTTTTTTTATAATATTATTAAACTATCTACGATTTAATCGTTCATAGTTTACCATTGATCTTAATAGTGAATTACAAACATTATAATCCTCTGTAATCCAAGCATTAATTCCCTGTCCATTTACTATCCAAACATTGTCTTTTTGGATATATTCTACCTTCATCCCTAATCGTTTATATGTTACAGGTGAATCAATCGTTTGACATGACTGTGTAGCATATTCAAAAATCCAAAAATTCGCATACAAAGATGTTGTTCCAAAAAGAAATGGAAGTCCAACAAACAAAAATCTTTCCAATAAACTCTCCTTAGTTTTAATTTTGACTTTATATATAAAGTTGCTTTAAGATTTTAATAAAAATATACTTACGATAACTTTATATAACAAGGTAAGTTTTGAAAGATATTGATAGTCTACCACTTGATTACACCTCCAATTTATATAAAAATATTGGGCTAAATGTGAAACGAATTCGAGAAAGCAAAGGAGTTTCCCAATTAAAACTTTCTCATGCTATTGGACATAAATCTGTTAGTGTTGTCTCCTGTTCAGAAATTTGCATTAATAACTACCATTTTAATATAGAACATCTCTCGAAAATCGCCTATGTCCTTGAAGTTGATATTTGCGAGCTTTTCAAACCCTTGCAATAAAGAAGTATAAATCAGCGATACGAAACCGTTTATTAGTGTTATTTTATATTTACTCTAAATTTCGTATTTAAATAGATGGATAATTAGGTAACGTCAAATACTTATTCCAATTGTAAATTAGATTTTATAACATTTTTATATTTGTTATAAACATATTTTAAACTGTTATATAATTGATTATTTAACTTGATATATTTTACTTATTAATACTATGATAAAATGAAATAAATAAAACAAGAGTTGAAGTTATATCAATTTTTGTAAAAAAGAGGATTTTAATGGCAGGTATTCAACTCACATTTAAAGAATTTGATATTGTTAAAAAATTTGAAAATTCAAATGCAACTGTTAGTGAACTAAGAACAGGAGTTTTTGCTCCAATAGAAAAAATAAGTTCAAAATCAAAAACATATACACAATTTATCGAAAATCAAAAGAAAAGATTTATCGAAACAAGTTGGGGTAAAACAGTAATAAAAGGGAATATCTTAACACAAACTCATAGGGATTTACTTGATTGTCTGTTTGCTGGTGCTAAAGAGATGAAAGAGATGGAAAGTGGAGCGATTGCTATCTATTTTTCCACTTCTGATGTTTTAAAATCGTATAGTGGGACAACTTCAAGAAATACAAAATGGCTAAAAGATAAACTAGATGAGATACAAACAACAGCAATTGAATTTAGAACGACTAACGGTGAAGATTTTTACAGTTTTAGCATAATAAGTTCATTTGCATATAGTACAAAACACAAAAGTTATGGGATTGTTATTACACCTGAGTATCGAAAATATTTTGAAGATCAATTAACTGTAAACTACACTAAAGAGTTGCCAAAACTTCTAAAAGTAAAAAGCGCCCTACTTCGTGCTGTTATTAGATTTTTTTGGACACATTCACAAGCAAGTACTATGAGTATCGAAAACCTTCTCCAAACAATCGGTTTTCCAATGGAATCACTAAGAACAAAGCAAACCGCGATTAAAGAGATAAAAGAGAGTAGTGAACTTTTAAAAGATTATGGGATAACTTATGAGCCAAAAACAAAACTTATCTACCGAAAAAATTCTTTTGACAATCAAATCACATTTATGAATAGTTCAAGCAAACCAAAAGAGATAGGAGATGTTTTATAAAACTATTTTCATAAAATAAGAGAAAAACTTATTTTATAAAATAGTATATAGATACCTATTTATTCTATAAATATCTATATAACCTACAAACACTCACAAGATGACTTCGTTTGTTGTAGTATTTGACTTCGTTAATTCACAAGATGACTTCGCCGATGTAGTAAATGACTGTAATATATGTAGTATTTGACTTCGTTTGATAAACATCAAAATACAATCTTTCACAATATGACTTCGTATTTTCCATTATAAACAGTAAATTATTGATTTTAATGAAACTAATTTCAACTAAGTGACAATATAAACGAAGTCATATTGTGTATTTGTAGATCTATAAAACAATACAAGATATTTTAACATCGATTTTAAAATCATTCAAATTCTTCACAATATGACTTCGTTTATTCAAATATTTTATAACCCAATCAAAGAAATAAAGAAAATAGTTGAGCTTTTAACCATCAAGATATTTCATTTATTAACACTTTAAAATCAAAAAATCAAAAAACGATGTCATTTTGTGCTAAATAGATTGACTAATCTAAACATTGATAAATTAGTTAGTGTGGTGGTTAGTATTTATATTTCTTTCACAATATGACTTCGTTTTTTTGAAGTAAGGTCAAGAAAATATTTAAAATAACAAACATATAAAAGAAGAACTTGTAATAATAAAGAGCCAAAAGAAGAAATTAGCAGTAATTATATGGGAAAACTTGGAGTAAAAGCTCATTTATACGGTTGTTTTAATAAAAAAACGATGTCATATTGTGTTTATTATTTAGTGTAATTTCTTTCACAATATGACTTCGTTTATAAAATTAAAGAATGATAAGGATTGATTTAAAACTCATCATCAAATATTTTAGGAAATTCTATTTTGTCGGCTTTTTCACTAAAATTTATTTTTGTTTTGTATTCTGTTTTAGTAGCCATAGTATTAAAAAGTCTAGGCTCTTTACCCTCAAACAATTTAAGCTCATATTCTTTTTTACCGGAGAAGTGATTTGTTTTCTCAATCCTTAAAACCCTAAGTCTATCATCTATCTCTTTTTTATCTTTATCAAGATACTTGTAATCAAGCGTATAGTGTATCCTACAAGCATCAATAAATGCTCCAGCTCCTCTTGCACTACCACCCTCCCCTTTTGAGTGGTGATGGATAAGTATGATGGTAATATTCCCCTCTTCACACCATTCATTTAAAAGGTTCATAAAGTATCTAGCATCTGCATTTGAGTTTTCATCTCCACCAAAGAATGCAATAAGAGGGTCAAGAACAATTACATCAAATGATTTTAGTTGAAGTTTGAGTTTATAAAAAAGATTGTTTATCTCCAGTCTTCTTTTATCGCTACTTACAAATTGAATCGCCCTATTCTCTTTACCACTAATAGAGATATTTGAAATCGGAAGATTATGAAGTTTAGAAAGTGAATTTATCCTTTTTTTTGTAGTTCCAGCATTATCTTCACTAAACCATCCAAAGCACTTAAGGTTGTGTTTATTGGCAAGTTCTAGCATAAGATAGGCTGTTGCATAACTTTTACCACTTCCCCCTTTAGCACTTATGATATTTATCTCTTTTTGTTGTATTGGAAGTATTGATTCAAGGTAGAAAGTTGGATTTGATTCAATTATCTTATCAAATGAAACAATATGCAAAACATCATCTATTTTTTGTTTATTTTCAAATTGCTCAATCGCCGTTTTCGTTTCTTTTAAAAGCTCATCAGAACTAAGCTCCCCACTCTCTGCTTTTGCTCTTAAAATTTTGAGTAATGTTTCAAGTGTTCTCTTCTTTGAAGCTTCTTTGAGCTCCATAGCATATGCAAGCGCATTAGATATTGCCGTAGCACTTAAGATACTAATTAGAACACTATCATCTATCTTCCCCCTACTTCTTACAAACTCTTCATCTATTGGTAAATCTTCTTTATGTAAAGCAACCATAGTCTCATATACTTTTTTATGAGCAGGAAGATAGAAATCATTAGGATCTAAAATATTGATAAACTCTTCTAAGTTTTGGTTGAAGAATATTGTACTTAAAATTGATTGTTCTATTGAGATGTTGAAGGTCATTTATAATCCTTATTTAATATTATTAAATATATTTTTAACAGTTATAAACAATTGATAAACTGTTAAAAATATTTCTAGTTTAAAGCATCTTTCTTTACAGTTTTAATAGCACTTGTTTTTATAAACAGCCCAACACTAAGTCCAATCTCATTCGCAGCATTTGATAGTATTGATAATTCATTGTCATCTAAATAAATTGTTATTTTATTTTTTTTAGTTTCATTGTTATCTTTTTTAGGTCTTCCACCTTTTTTTTTATCAACTCCAGCGTAAGTTGAAATTACACTCTCTTTACCTTTATTTAAAACATCTTTGATGCTTAATTTTTCTGCCATTTTAAATCCTTATTAATTATTTTTAAATATATTTAGAACTGTTAAATATTGGTTATAAACAGATTTATATGCGCTTTTACTTAAAGCATTTTCATGAAATAGTTCATCAATACTTAGACCAGTTTCAATTGCATTCTTGAAGATTTTTGAAGATTTAAGTTCAAAAAAATGCAAATCATCAAAATATTCTTCAATCGCACTTTGTACTTGTTTGAAATCCGATTCTTTTTCTGTTTTAGTAGCTATAACTAAAATAGCTTTAGCATAAGACTTTATCTCTTCAATAGTCTCAACAGTTCTTAAAATAGAGTTGTACTCATTTACGCAAGGGACAATAACAACATCACTAGCTTTAATGATGTCAAGTATACCAGTATCAACAAATCCACCAAAATCATAAACACAATTGTCAATCAATTGAGGTTTAGGTGTAATTTTTGCCATATCAGGATATATATTTTCGATAACCGAATTATCATTGCTTTGCAAAAAATATCCCAAATCTTTAGCCAAACTGAACGAAATAGGGGTTTTACCAACCCCACCTTTTTTGTTTAATACAGAAATTATCATTACATACTCCATTTATTTAAATATTCGAAATATTAGCTTTTTATAGTTTTAAATTGTATTAAACAATTAAATAACAGTTTAAAACATTTAATAAAATGTATTATAGATATAAATATATGTTATTAAATTGTATTAAACAATTAAAATAATAAATCATTTCTACTTGACTCACTTATTATTTCTTTTACAATTGAAGCTCGGATATATTTTAGGTATTTTATAAACCGTTTATAACCAATTATTATTGGTTATAAATCTAAATAAATAAATTTTATTATTTTGATAACATTTTGAAAAAAAAGGAGGGCAGTATTTTGACATTTAGAAATATTATAACGGTTTTAAACAGTTTATAAAATATTTTAAAGTTATAAAAATCACTAATAAATTTACGAGATAAATAATATTTTAATATATAGTGTATAATTAAAATATGAAGCATACAGATAAAATAGAACTAACCATAACAAATACCGAAAATCTTTTGGCATATTGTGAGATACTACAAAAAAGCCAAAATTTAATTATCAATGAAGCACTTGAAGAATACTTTTCTGCTCAAAATAAAAGATTGTCAGAAAAAAATCAAAATGACGAAAGTGTACTTACAAATCTTAATTATGATGAATTTTGGGATGGCGTTGAGTTATAATGACAAACCAAAGTAGGGGACAAATATGAATGGAAAAAGTAGACTTAATATAAATATAGGCTCTAAAGTCAATATTGTTTTAAAAGAGGATCAACGAACTGGTAAACTTACAACAGGAACAGTGAAAAATATCCTCACAAATTCAGCAACACATCCACATGGGATAAAAGTAAGACTCTCAAGCGGAGAAGTAGGAAGAGTTCAAGAGGTTCTTTAATTTTTAACTCACCATTTTAAAGTTAATATTTTTTTCATTCTTTATCATCACACATAATTTTTTACTATTCATCACAAATAACAATACATCTTGATTTAATAATTCAAAAACAAAACAAAATAGGGCAGGCGGGCAGTAAATTAAATTAACACTATTTATGACACTTTATTTGACATATGGCTTGTTTAGGCATATTTGAACAAATAAAAAAATCACAATCTTAAAAAAGACACTTTTATAAAAATAATTTTTTTGTAAAAAATATAAAAATTTTTATTTTTTATTGTGTTAATTTTTATCGTTCATAAAATATCTCTAACAACTTATAAAATAGTCTTTATGCCACTAAATAAGTCTTATTAATTATAAGTCTAGTTTTTGCATAACACAGAAGTAATAGTATAAAAATAAATGATAGTGTCATAAATTTACAATAAGTTACAAAAAAACGACATCTTTTTTGTATTATTTTTGTATTAGTTAAAACAAAAGGTATCATTAATTTAAAGATTAATGTCACTAAAGTATAAAAATAAGAGAGATAATAATGAAAATAATTTTGAAGACTATACTAATATTGCCATTTTTTTTATTTACTGGATGTGTTATGAGTGGTACATATACAGTAGATGCTTACAATTCTAAAGGTATGAATTTAAATAATGTCAAGATGATTGCCGAGGGGACTGGAATATATCTATTTAGAAATGCACTATGTAATAATTACCCTGGTGCTACTATTGTTATTAAAGATTTTAAAACAAAAGAAGAAATTAAAAGTGAAAGTCCATATAGATGTTGGGGACAAGAAGGTTTTACAATCCCACCTTATATGGCACTAAATGAGATAAATTTTAACGATTTGAATTATACGATTGCCTATAAAGGTTCAGATAAAACAGATTCAATACATGAATACACCTCCAATAATGAACCGATAGAGAACTGGAGCAGTCTGTTGTCGATTTATTATATAAATGGAGGCAAGACTAATTTGAAAGAGTATATGGATGTCGTAAATTATAAACTCCCAGTAAGACCGTATTTTACAAAAATTGAAAACAATATTGGATACAAGCAAATAGTTTTCCCACCAAAAAAAGATACACCATATTTTGAGACAAATATACAAAAAATTTTTAGTAATGAAAAATGTCGTGGCTTGGTGTATTTTGGATATTCAAAGAAGTATCCTATTGAAACTTCTGTGGAAACTATGAAAAATGAAAACAATAAAATATTGGCATTTCTTGAAAAAGATACTTGGCAACCCGTTTGTGATTATCCATAGTCAATCAAAATTAAATTAAAACTCAAAAAAGGAAACAAATGAAAAAAAATATTAAAATAATCCTAAAAAGTGCGGTTTCTGTTACAGTCGCAGTAGCTTTTTTTAATGGATGTAGCGGACAACCAAATTTAAATAACGCTCAACTTTTAGCAAAGAGTCAAGAATGTTTTAAAACAACCAATCTTGCTTCAATTTATAATATTCCAAGTAGGGGATTGTTAGCCGATGGTCTATCTTTAAGTGTTTTAAAAACAACAGGTGTAGCTGAAGGATTTACGCAAAGTTTTCAAAGTAATATAGCTAGTGGCTCAAAACAATTTGTGGTCTATTCAACAAATAACTTAAAGAGTAGTGAGTATCTAACAAATACACTTTCAAAATTTAGTGAAAATGCGCTGCAAGGAATTGAATTATGCTATATCGGAAATAAAGAGTACTCTTTAAAAATAGAAAAAGAAGCATTAAGGGTTGGGGCAAGTTATAAAAATATATATGAACTAAACTCGGACAAATAATTCAATATGATTAGATATTTTTTTATATTTTTTGTTTCATATATTATTTTAAATTCTAGTTTATTTGCTCAAGAACAAACACGAATTTGCACAAAAAATGATCTAGTTGGAGACATATGGAGTATTGTAAAGATGAAGGTGTATGACGAGGAGAAATTAAAAAATCCAACTCAATATCTTTTTACCTTAACTTCAGAATTTCAGCTTATAAAATTTACAAATGACAACGAAATAAGATCGGTATATGTTAAAAATAATGTAAATGATTTTCTTTTGTTATCAAAAATGCTTGAATTTAGCCAAGGAGAATCATTTGATATTTCAAATGATTCTGTTTTAACAATTACCAGAAATAATGGAGTAGTAATTGACAGGATAGTTTGTTATTACATTGATTCATCTGATAATAAAATAATTCCAAAAGACTCCATTATGTTGCTAAGATTTGAAGACAATAAACCTTTGATAGCATTAGTTTACAAAAAGTTAAAAGAAAATGATTTGGTTTTGATGAATAATAAAAAAACTAATCAAGAGGAGAAAAAATGATAAATGTATATAGAAAAATATTGCTGTTAATCAGCATTATTGTATTTAGTGGGTGTGGTAACAATTTGGTTTTGGCACCAAAAGGTGGCATTACTATTAACGCATTTCCATCAATATGGATAAATGGGACATTTTTTGAAAATAGTCCATCATGATAAATTAATTTCATAATATTAGATGGAAATAATTAAATAAACAAGAAAAGAGATGATTATGCAAACAGCACTTATAGCATTAGAAATAGCAGGACAAATAAATAAGATTTTAGTTGATTCAAGGGCAATAGCCAAGCAATTTGCACTTAGTGAAAATGAACCCTCAGTTGAAGAACTCACAAGAATTGCAATAAGAGTTGGATTTCGAGCATCGATAAAAAAATTACCAATTGAAAAACTTATCTCTTCATACCCTATGCCACTTATTTGTCTTTCCAATGAAAATAGCTATATCACAATCATCCAAGCAAATATTGAAAAAGAGGAACTTTTGATATTTGATACTATTACCAAACAACCAAAGATTTTGACATTTGCCGAATTTAACACTATCTCATCTGGAAAAACAATCGTTTTGAAACATAAATTTTTAAATAACAATGCAAAATTTGGATTTGGTTGGTTTTTTGACCAAATTATGCAATATAAAAAGGTAATGTCAGAAGTTCTTATCGCTTCATTTGTAATCCAACTATTTGCCTTAGTAACACCACTTTTTACCCAAGTAATTTTAGATAAAGTTTTGGTTCATCGCTCAATGAGTACACTTGATGTTTTAGCTTTTGCTTTTGTTGCAGTTGCCCTATTTGAGCTTATTTTAAACCTTATACGAAACTATATTTTTACCCATACTACTTCCAAGATTGACTCAAAACTTGGTGCGAAACTGTTTTCGCATCTTTTAGAACTCCCATTTGTTTATTTTGAAAATAGACAAGTTGGAAATATCATCGCAAGAGTGAGAGAACTAGACCAAATACGAGAATTTGTAGCAAACAAATCTGTTACTTTGATACTTGATGTATTGTTTTCATTTGTATTTTTATTTATGATGACCCTTTATAGTGTCAAACTTACACTTATAGTTGTAGCCTTTGTATTTGTCATATCGTTACTTTACTTTTTCATCACACCAAAACTAAGAGAACGACTAGAAGAGAAGTTTGCTATGGGTGCACACTCAAATTCTTATTTGGTTGAAACCGTTACAGGTGTACAAACAGTCAAATCATTAGCACTAGAAGGTGCTATGCAAAAAAGATGGGATGATTATCTTGCAAACTACGTCACCGCTAGTTTTAATCTTACCAATCTTTCAAATATACTAGGTGGTGTTACAGGATTTTTACAAAAACTTATGACAATTGCTATGCTTTATATTGGAGTTACACTTGTACTTGACAACCAACTAAGTGTTGGGCAACTGATAGCTTTTCAGATGTTTGCAAATCAGTTTAGTTCCCCAGTCCTTAGACTTGTAGGGCTTTGGAATGAATTCCAACAAACTCTCCTTTCTGTTGATAGACTTGGAGATATTTTAAATACTCCAACAGAACAGACAAATGATAAAGCTATCACTTTGCCACACCTTATAGGCAAAGTAAAATTTGAAAACATAGTTTTTAGCTACTCTCCAACAACACAAGCAGTACTAAAAGGGATAAATTTTGAGATACCAGCAGGATATAGTGTAGGGATAGTTGGAAGAAGTGGAAGTGGTAAAAGTACTATTACAAAACTTATCCAAAGACTTTATCTCCAAAGTGAAGGTGCAATATTTATAGATGGTGTAGATATAAGACATATGAATCCAAAATGGCTTAGAAACAATATTGGTGTGGTACTTCAAGAAAATTATCTTTTTAGTGGAAGTATCAAAGATAATATAGCTCTAACAAATCCATCTGCCCCGATAGAGCATATTATCACAGCTGCTAGAATTGCAGGAGCAGATGAGTTTATTAGCGAACTATCTCAAGGGTATGATACAGAAGTAGGGGAGAGAGGTGCATCACTTTCAGGTGGACAAAAACAAAGAATCGCAATAGCAAGAGCCTTGCTCACAAATCCAAAAATTCTTATATTTGATGAAGCGACATCTGCCCTTGATTATGAATCTGAAAAAATCATCCAAAACAATCTCAAATCAATCAAAGCAAATAGAACAATGTTTATAGTAGCTCACCGTCTGCAAACAGTAAAAGATTGTGAACTTATTATAGTACTCGACAAAGGAAATATCATAGAAAGTGGAACACATAAGGAGTTGATTGATAAACAAAGCTATTACTATAAGCTTTATACACAGCAGGGGTGAAAGCTAACCAAAGAATCAAGGGTTTGGCTAGTGGTTTGAAGTGTTTAAAGGAAATAGAATTTTAGATTAGGAGGTGAAAGATGGTAAATAGTATGTTCGTAGGTATTAACAAAAAAGAGATAAATCAAAAAAGGAGAACAAAAAGATGAAAAGATTGTGGATTGTATTGATGGGGTTATTACCCTTTGGACTCTATGCAAATGAGATGAAAGTACCGTTTAGTATACCAGTGGATTTCTCTAAAGAAGGGACAGTTTATGAAACTGATTTTATGGCACCGTGGAATATTTGGGGGTCAAAAGTGAGTTTTAACATATTTGTATCTTATGAAAAATGGTATTCGCAACAAACAGAAGAAGAGCGAATAATAATGGTTTCCATAGGTTTTGGAACTAGAAATGACAAACCCATACCAAAAGAGGAACAACGATACTTTAAACTAAAAGTAACTCTCACACCTCTTGGTTGGGCAAGTAATGATGTAACTATTTGGACACATTTAGCATCTAAGACTGATTTTGTTCTTGAGGACTCTAAAAAAGAGTACAAAGATGGTGAGAAAATAGAATTTATTGCAAAAGTGCCTCTTTATGGTGAAGGTGGTCATGCTGGTGCCAAAACCATTATGATAGCAGACCTACAAAGACTACGAAACTATCATATAAGAATTGAGAGTTTGGAAGATGTAGAGCTTCCAAAGGGTGTGACAACAAAGTTTGATATAAATAGAGCTAGTAGAAAATATTAAAAAATAAAAATAAAAGGATAAAACGATGGCAACAACATATTATGTGAAAATAAATATAGAATCAGCAGGAACTGACTTAAAATATGGATGGAAATCTATAGCAGGTCATATGTGGTATGAGATTGGTCAAAAAGACAGCAATGGAAATGTTATCACTGGGGATGGTAAACAACTACAAGCAGGATATACAGGAGATGGTATTGTGGACAATGATAAAGAAAATTACTTAGATGACCCAGCTTACTCTTCTAAAGAAATAGCAATTACTCAAGAACAATTTAATACTTTGCTAGAGTTTGGCACAAAGAATTCTGCCCTCGCCACCCAACACGGCTTTGGCAATGATGACTACAATGTATTTGATAATAGTTGCATCGACTATGCCTATAAAGCACTTGAATTAGCAGGTATAAATAAAAGTGGTTTTCAAGGTGATTTAATACCTATGAATAACAGAGATGACATAGATAAAATGGTTGGTATCTATGAAGAAAATGGTAAATTCCATGTTGGTGATGATGTTTATTCCATCCTACCAGGTGACAATTTATGGTCTATATTGAAGCAATACAATCTTGGTATTGATGTTTTGTTGGAGGCAAATCATTGGCTCAAAGATAGACTCAGTAGTGATGGTAAATTTGCACTTATTAAACCAGGTGATAAATTGGCATTAGAACATTTTGAGCGTCTTGTATTGCCAGATGAAAGTCAAGTGTTACATGGATTTGTTGCGGCATTGTATAATCCACTCAATGGAGAATATTCAGGTGAACACAAATTGTATTGGGATGGATATTGTGTAGGTGCCGATTCGTATCATTATCTAAAAGCACTAAGCACTCAAGTAAAGTCATATATTTTTGAAGCTAAAAAGAATATTATGTATCAGAAATGGGAAGAATATAATGGGTATTCGATACCAATATTTTTTACTGAAACAGTTTATGTTAAATATTCAGTGACACATCAATTAACTAGAGATAATAAGCTTGGAGGATGGGGTTTTGACACGATAATAAAAGTTATTTCATATCCAATACTAAGGAGTGATGCCAGTCTCATATCTACAGATCTTTACGACCAACCAATAAAGTATGAAAGAGGAAATTTTATTCCAGCATACACATACAACTTCGCTACTGGGAGCTACGACCCCATCGTTCTTGACATAAACCACAATAATCAAATAGATACTACTTCATTAAATACATCAACTACAAACTTTAACTTTGAGAATACAGCAACATCTACACAAACAAGCTGGATAGCAAACGGGGATGGATTTTTGGTGTTTGATGCAAATCATGATGGCAAGATAGACAATGGCAATGAACTTTTTGGTACAGCTATAGAAGAAGGGTATAGTGTTTTACGAAGAGGGTTTGATACAAATAGCGACAATCTTATCAATACAAGTGATACAGACTTTTCAAAGCTTCAAGTGTGGATTGATGATGGGGATGGGGTGAGTGAAACAGGTGAGCTTAAAACGCTAAGTGAATTGGGAATCACACAAATCAATCTAACAAATAAAGATACAAATATCAACACCAATGGAAATACTATTTTAAAAACCTCTACTTTTACCCAAGATGGTAAAGAGTATCTTAGTGGAGATGTGAATTTTGCAATAGATAGAACAAATACTTCATATAGTGGAGATATAGAAATATCATTTGATACTTTAGATATGACAAATCTAAGAGGATATGGAAGTGTCCAAGATTTGCTTATTGCGATGAATTTGGACAATTCACTCAAAACACTTGTGCAGACTATGCAATCGGACATACAATACACCCTTAATGAGTTTGATAATTTTATAGCAAAGTGGACTGGACTTGAAGCACTTCATAATAAATACGCTATCACACATAATACTTTGAGTATAGATGATAAGGTATGGATACTAGAAAGCTTGAGTGGGAATGTTTATTTTAAGGGATCTATCGAAAGTGCCTTTTCAAAACAAATGTCTAGTAATAATAAGTATGATGAAAACTATATCAATCAAATGTTTGAAGGGATTATGAATCGTTATAAATACAACTTTTTGTCTCAAAGCGAACCATTTGCAAGTATCAATGAAGGGGGATCGTATGACATCAATACTAATGCTCTTATCATAGATGATAAAACAAAGAGCGTTCAACATCTTGTTGATTTTATTAACACTTCTAGTAATGCAAAAGAAATTGCTATTGCTATTGCTATGTTTAAACACTATAACCTTATAGGTTATAGTGATGTTATATTAAAACTAACTTCAAATCAATCATTAGTGGAAGGGCTTTTTAATAGCTATTATATTCATGTTGATACTCAAGCGATTTATAATGATGCATCCAATTATGTGATTAGTGATCACGATGTTGTTTTACATGGAAGTGGTCGAAATATTATAGTTGTAGGTGATAAGCATAATATTATCGAGGGTTTAGCATCTTCTGGTGAAAATACAATGATAGGAGGTATAGGAAACGATACTCTTATGGGTGGAACTGGAAATGACACTTATATCTTCAAAAAAGGGGATGGACAAGATACTATCACAGATAAACAAGGTGCAGATACTATCAAAATCATTGATAATAACTTGCAAGCTAGTGATATTTTTGCAAAATATGTCAATCAAGATTTGGTTATTAGTTTTCAAAACAATACAACTGATAGCATTACTATCAAAGATTATAAAGCAAATAGCACTAGCAAAATAGAAACCTTGGAAATAATAAACGATAATCAAGCGATTAAATTTACTGCTAGTATTGACAGTCTCATGGGTAAGATTATAGGTACCAATTCCAACGACAAGATAGTTGGGACTACAAACAATGATGTGATGCATGGCTTGGCTGATAACGATATGTTGAGTGGTGGATTTGGCAATGATATAATGGTTGGTGGAACAGGTAATGATACGTTAAGTGGAGACAATGGTAATGATATAATTGATGAAATACGAGATTATTCGACTGTTTACAATGAAATAGATAAAATCGTATTTGGTGTTGGAATCACAAAAAATAATCTACAAGTAACTTGGGATCAATTCTATATGAAATTAAAATATAGTGCAACCGATAGCGTAAAAGTTGGTTTATCTTCATTAAATACTAGCTATTCAATAGGTGTTGAAAAATTTGAGTTTGCTGATGGTTCAAGTCTAGATATGCCAGCCTTAAGGAATATAAATGTTAATGCAATAGGAACGGCAAACACAGATACGCTGTATGGTATGTATGGTAATGATACACTCAATGGTGGATCTGGTAACGATATGTTGAGTGGAAATTTACTATAGGTGATGGCAAAGATGTTGTATATGACTATAGTGGCACAGATACTATCTCATTTGATAATACAGTTTCAAAATCAAATATTGCTTTTTATCTACAAAATAATAATAATTTGACAGTTCAGTATTCAGTCAATGATAGCATTAATGTATCATTGTGGAAAAATACAGAAAATAAGATCGAGAAGATTCAATTATCAGATGGTAATTATCTATCTTCAACAGATGTTGATAAACTTATCCAATCGATGACAGCATATTCAATAGATAAAGGTATAGCAATATCCAATGTGAATGATGTAAGTAAAAATGCAGAACTAATGACAATGATAAATAATACTTGGCATAGGTCAGCATAATATGAGTTGGTTTGATACAAAAGATAAGCATGATTTTCAACCTCTTTTGGTTGAAATAGAGCACAAGCCAACCTCTCCTTTGGGGAGAGTTCTTTTGTGGAGTTTGATAGTTTTTATGGTTATTTCACTACTTTGGCTTTTTTTAGCAAAAATAGATATTGTTGTAACAGCTAGAGGTAAAGTGATCCCTATGGGTGAGATTAAACTTTTACAGCCTATAGAAACAGGAACGATAAGTGGTATATTTGTTAAAGAAGGGATGAGAGTCAAAAAAGGTGATGTTTTAATAGAGCTTGATCCATCAGTATCCTCCAGTGACTTTATTTCAAAACAAAAGAATCTTGATATGTTATCTCTTGAGATAGAAAGGCTAAATGCTTTAGTCTACGATAAACCATTTTTTCCATCAGCTACTGAAAATAGAGTCTCACAACAAATGCTGTACAATTCATCAAAAATAGCTTTTAAAAATCAACAAAACAGTTTAAGAGATCAATTAGCACAAATTAAATCTCAAATTAATTCAGAAAAAGCTGAACAAAATAAGATTACTCAACTACTAGAAGCTACAAAACAAAAAGAGGCTAGACTAGAAAAAGTAAAAGACATTATTGCAAGACATGATTATGAAGATGTAACTAATAAAATCATAGACTACACAGAGCAAATAAATATTAAAGCATATACAATCATTGGATTACAAGAGAAAATAAATGAAATTAATCGTCAAATTGAACAAACTAAACAAGAGCATAAAAATAAATTATTAGAGGAATTTACCCAAAAAACAAAAGAAGCAACCGTATTAAAAACTGAATTAAACGAAGTAAATTTTAGACAAACAAAACAAAAAATAATAGCTCCAGCAGATGGATTTATAGGAAAGATGTTTATTCATACTGTAGGTGGTGTAGTCACACCTGCTGAAAAGTTACTTACTTTGGTGCCTAGCAATGTTCCTCTTGTTATTAAAGCAACTGTTTTAAATCAAGATATAGGATTTATCGAAAATAATATGCCAGTTGCTATTAAAATTGATACTTTTGATTTCCAGAAATACGGACTAATTGATGGAAATGTTATACATATATCACAAGATTCTGTTGAAGATGAGAAACTAGGACCAATATATGATATTTTAATAAAACCTTCTAAAACATCATTGCTTATAGAGGGTGAAAACTTACAGATAACAGCTGGTATGAGTGTAAGTGCCGAGATGAAAGTCGGCAAAAGGAGAGTTATAGAGTTTTTTATATACCCAATAATAAAATATCTTGATGAAGGAATGAGTGTAAAATAGTAATGTTAACACATCAAGGTTTTAATAGTAAATATTTGTATGGTATTTTGTTTTTTCTTTATGCTCTTAGTTGTAGTGGGCAAACCATAACATATGAAGAGATGGTAGAAAATGCAATAATAAATTCCCCAAAATTGAAAATAGGACAAACAGATGTCAATATAGAACAAACAAACCTAGAAATATTGAATTCTAGCTTTTATCCACAAATAACAGCTGTATATGCAACTGAATATACAAAGAATTTGGATGAAAAAAGCCAAAATGTTTCTGTAGGAGAAATAAATGTTAATTCCAATACACAATATGATAATTCATTAGCTTTAAAATTAAACTATGAGTTATATGATTTTGGAGCAACAAATGAAAAAATAAAAGTTGGAAAACAAGAAGTTGCTGTAAAAGAGATAGGAATCTGCCTTGAAGAAATACGACTTAAAGAAGATATTTTAAACTATTACACGAAAGCTTTAAATTATTTTATTGATATGACAATTTATAAAGAAGTTCGCTCGATAAAAAAACAGATTTATGATTATAAAACTCGCCTACAACAAGCTGGAATGAATTCAAATATTGTGGTCTTAAATGAAGCAATAAGTTTAATTGATTTGGAAAATCAAATCGAACAAGCAAAAAATGACTATTTTATTAATCTACTAACCCTTAGTAAACTATCATATACAAATTTGGATTTGAATGCCGTACAGTTGGTGCCTTTAAAGTTTGAAAATAGCAATAACGTTTTGGACGATATAAAATATGAGAATACATCATTTGCTAAGCAATACCAAATAAAAATAACTCAAAAACAAAATGAGATTAATGCACTAAAATTTTCTAAGTACCCAGTTGTTTCTTTTACATCAAATTACTATTATTACGGGTCTGACCAAAATAATTTTGAAACAAGCTACAAAGAATTAAAAAGAAATAACTGGAATAGTGGCTTCAATTTAAGATGGAATATCTTTGATGGATTCAAAACAAATGGCGAACTAAAGAAATTAGAGTTTGAAAAAATAAGATTATTTTACGAATATGAACTTGCACAAAAAGAGTTTGAAGTAGAAATATCTACACAAATACAAAATATAAATCAACACAAACAAATTTTAACAAATGAATTGCAAAGTTCCCAAATATCATATGAAATAGTAGATTCTAATAATTTACTAAGGGAAGAGGGTGCTATTGATGTGATAGTTCAATTAGAATCTAAAATAGATAAGTTAAATAAAGAAGCATCGACAAAGAAGACTACTAATAATTATAATTATGACAATACATTATTGAAAATAAAGGCTATGAAAGACAGCGAATGTTTACTGCATAATAAAAATACGACAAATGGATGCAAATGATTTTACATATACAGAAGTTGGAAACACTTCAAATATAGAAGCAACAAATGGAAACTTACAGCTAAGTGCTAAAAACAACATTGATAATATTGGTGCAAAGCTAAGTGCTTCAAAAAACTTAACCTTAACATCAAGTGATGGTGATATAAATTTTAAAGCTTTAAAAACTGAGACAGGACACAACTTTTATTATGGTGGTGGATTTGATAAAGCTCAAGATACAGAACATCTCCCTGCTACTGCTAGTGGAGGGGAAAATATTATCCTCTCTTCAGGTAAAAATATAAACCTTGAAGCTGCTAAATTAAAAGCT
>JAIFNA010000005.1 GCA_020048055.1 Arcobacter sp.
TAATTGAGTTATCTACATGTGATTCTGCTGCAAAGTGGATAACACCCTCTATGTCGTATTCAGTAAAGATAAACTCTACAAGTTCACGGTTGCAAATGTCACCTTTTATAAATTTGTATCTTGAGTTTTGTTCACACTCTTTTAGGTTTTCTAAGTTCCCTGCATAAGTTAGTAAGTCAAGATTTACGAAGCTGTAATCTGGGTATTTTTCTAGGAAATATGGCATAAAGTTACTGCCTATAAATCCTGCTGTTCCTGTTAAAAGTATTGATTTATTATTCTTCATCTGTTATCTCATTTTTAGTAATATTAAGCTTGCAATTGAATTGAGCTCTATCAGTTTATTGATGATTATTGCAATATTCATTTAACTACTATTTCTTTCATCATTTCAAGCTCCCTTTGAAGTTCTTCATATTCTTCTTTTTTTCTTTGGATAAATTTTTTAGTGAGTGTGATTTTCTCTTCTAGCCCTTGTTGGGTTAGGAGATATTTGTATTGTTTTTTATTTTGATTGCTATAAAAGCTTTCAACTTTAAGTAGTCCTTTTTTACTAAGTGCTTTAAAGATATAGTTTATTTTTCCTATACTATATCCAAGCTCATCTGCTAAACTTTTTTGAGTAGTAGCAGGTGTGATATTTCTTAAAATTGTAAGTTGAAGCTCTTCTAGTGTCAATTTATAGTTTCCAATTATGTTTTATATTTTGATTCAAGCCGAATATTTTAGTCGTTTCAAACTTTGAAAGGTGTTAATACTGCTAATTTTGTTTGTGATCAAATTCAGGAACTATATTTTTAAGCTGAGCCAACTTATCATCACCTAACACAAGTGAAGCTATATCTTTATTTAGTTTGTTAATATCATAGTGTGTTTTGCTAGCAACTGTTATTGACTCGTACTTTGTTTTTGCATCGCTCTCATTTATGAGTAATTCCTCATACAGTTTTTCACCAGGTCGAAGCCCGCTAAACTCTATTTTAATATCGTCTTTTCCACTAAGTTCACACATTTTTTTTGCCAAATCGACAATTTTGATAGGCTCACCCATATCAAGTATAAATATCTCTCCACCATTTCCAATAGCACCAGCTTGCAGTACTAGTTCACAAGCTTCAGGAATAAGCATAAAATACCTAGTAATATCAGGATGAGTAACAGTAATAGGTCCGCCAGCTTCTATCTGTGCTTTGAATTTTGGTATCACACTTCCACTGCTTCCAAGTACATTTCCAAATCTCACAGCTACAACTTCAGTTTTTCCACTTAATACATTTTGTGCATAAAGCTCACAAATTCTTTTTGTTGTCCCCATTACATTTGTTGGGCGAACTGCTTTATCAGTTGAGATTAAAACAAATTTTTCAACACCATATTTGATAGCACAATCTATAGCATTTTTTGTCCCTATGATATTATTTAAAATAGCCTCTGCAATGTTATCTTCAACAAGCGGAACATGTTTGTAAGCAGCTGCATGTATAACAATATCAGGTTTATGCAATTCAAAAGTTTTTTCCAATAATTCAAGATTTGAAACTGATTGCATCACTAATTTTGGCTCAAATGCTCGTAATTCTTCAGCTATTTGATATAGATTAAATTCACTATGATCAAGCAATACCAGCTCGCTTGCTCCAAATTCTGCACATTGACGACATATCTCACTCCCAATACTTCCACCAGCTCCCGTGATAAGGATTTTTTTACCAAATATAAATTGTTTTATTGTTGTCTTATCCAAATCTTTTGGATGACGAGCCAATAAATCCTCCACAGAAATCTCTTTAAAATCAGTTTTAAAATCAGAATATGAAGATACAATTTTGATATCAGCAATATTCAATCTTTTAAGCACTTCATAAACTTTCTGAATCCCAACAGTATCATCTAAAATAGCAGCATCAAAGTTCGCACACATAGACTCAAGATGACCAAAAGAGTAAACATCGATATTGTTAACTTTCATACCGTGATATGTATCATCAATTATCACAAGTGGTTTGTATTTTGAATTTGTTTGGCGGAGTGACTTTACTATTGCCATCGCTTTATCCGCACTTGCAATTATCACAGTAGGTATAAAAGCACTATTTTTTAAAAAACTCTCCAAATAAACCCTTTTGCTTATCCTAAAAGCAAAAATCAAAAACAATGATATAAAAAACTCCATCGGAATAATAGATCGTGGGATAATAACATCAAATCCTCTTGCAAAATAGGTTAGCAAGACTAATCCAAGTGAAGAAAATATCAAAATATATATAAGTCTTAAAAGATCATTGATACTAAAATGTCTCCAGCTAACATCATAAATCTTCAAAATATTAAATCCAACAATTCTAAAAATTATTAAAAAAATCCCAGAAACAAACATCCCAGATAAATAACTAGATGAAATTAGAAAATCAAAACGAAAACTAAATGCCAACAAAACAGACAAAATAACAATAAAAATATCAGCCAAGATAAAAAACATTTTTCTTTTTAAATTTGACGGTTTCAGCAATCTCTTCATATCTTTTATTTTTCCTTCTTTTAAAACTTATTCAAATCTTTTTTTACTATCAACAAACTTCATCGCGCCATAAAGCAACACTAAAGATACCAAAAAAGCGATTCCCGTATTTGGGACAAAAACAACGATTCCAAATAGAAGCAAATTCAATCCAATCATAAAATTTGTAACTTTATAGTGACTCCAGCCACTTTGTGTAAGCCTTTGGTAGGCGTGTTTTTTATGAGCAAGACTAAGTTTTTCCCCATTTAATTTTCTCCTTACAAGTGTAAGTGTAGCATCAAACCAAAACACTCCAAACAGCAAAATCCAAATCCACAGATTTGAACTTTCAATATTTGCATAATAAATGGTAAAAATTGCGACATTGTACCCAAGAAGTGTACTCCCAACATCACCCATAAAGATTTTTGCCTTATTCCAATTCCAATACAAAAAACCAAGAACCGCAACTGCTAAAACCAAAAAATGATTTCCTCCAAATAGAGCAAAACCAGCAACTGATAAAAATATGGCTTCACTTCCAGCATATCCGTTTATTCCATCAAGAAAGTTATAAAGATTGATAAACCAAATTATCATAAAAAATGCAAAAATATTTGTCAAAATATGATTTGAAATATCAAAAATACCAAAAGTCAGAGTTTCAAATCCACCCAAGAAGTACAATCCACCCAAAGCTACTATTGATTGAGTAATAAGCCTTATTTTTGGACTTAATTCATAAATATCATCAAGAAAACTAACTATACTTACAACAACGCCAAAAAGTAAAGCATAAAAAAGTGTGGTTTCAATCTGATTATTTAAATAAAGATAAATAAGACCACAAAACCAAGTTATAGCAATAGCAACTCCACCACCATGAGGAGTTGGTACGCTATGAGAACTTCTTTCATTTACGGTAGCTACGAGTGATTTTTTTATTGCATACTCTTTTATAAAATATATAAGAGAGAAAGAGATTAAAAATAAGATTAAATAAACCACTAGTAATGAAACCTGCAAGATACTATGGCAATATAGCTTTCGCCAACTTCATACACCAACCTATGCTCATCGCTCATCCTTCTTGACCAAAAACCGCTTAATTCATATTTTAATGGTTCTGGCTTACCAATACCCTCAAATGGTTCTCTTTTTATATCTTTGATTAGTTGATTTATTTTTTTTAAAATTTGCTTATCTGTGTTTTGCCAATACACATACTCTTCCCAAGCCTGATCGGAAAATATTAAATTCATTCACCCACTTCTTTTTGGGAAAATTTACCTTCTCTTAATTGTTTGATGGATTCTTGCAAATTTCTTGCATTATTTTTATTGCTTAATAAATAGTTTGTCTCTTTAATAGAATTGTACTCGCTCAAAGGTATTACTACAACATTTTCTTTACCTTTTCTATGAATAATCACTTCATCATTATCATTATAAACAGCGTCAAATATAGCTTTAAAATTATTTCTAGCTTCTGTCATACTTACTACTTGCATATTTATTCCTTACATTATTTTGTACACTATAACATACATTAATTTAAAAATTCTCCATCTGCTAGGCTTAATTCTGCTGTATCATCAGTTTAATCCCATCTTCCACACTATATGGATTTCTTAGATTTAGCTTCTCTTTTGTTGTAGTATTATCAACTTCCAAACTCCCATAAAGTCTCTTATGAAATGATGGTTTAACCAGCTTTAATAAACTTTCAAAAAATGGTATTTTTATAAGGTATATTTTTTTACCGAGATTTTTTGCTATTAACTCAATAAGTTTAGATGTGCTTAAAGGCTCATCATCGCTAATTAAAAATATACCATCTTTTTTTTGAGTCATAACCTCATCAACCAAATGACAAAGATTTCCTATATACACCATACTTCTTTTATTTTCTATATGTCCAAAAGGAAGGAGTGGAACTTTATTTACAAGGTTTACAAGATTTTTGATATTTGCTTTAACACCAAATCCATAAACAATAGGAGTTCTTATAATGATTACCTTGAAATCATCAGATTCTAATTCTAAAAGTAATTTTTCTGCTTTTAGTTTACTTTTCCCATATTCATCTTCTGGATTACAGTGTGTGTTTTCACTATATTTATTTGAAGTTTCTTCCCCGTATACTTTTACGGTACTCATAAAAACAAAGTGTTTAACTCCACTCTCTTTTGCTTTTTTTGCTAATTCTAAAGTTTGAGTTACATTTACTTTTTCATATGCTTCACTGCTCTCCCCTTCCATCTGATGCACCAAAGCTGAGAGATGAAAAACTGTATCCATATCACTACAATCCAAACTATTTATATCGTCTCTTAAAAAACTAAATGTTTGTATCTTGTATTTATCTTTGTATTTATTTATAAAGTAGCTTCCAACAAAACCATTTGAGCCTGTGATTAGTAGTTTATGCACAACTTTTAACCTCGATATTTTCAAACTCTTCATGGAGTTTTTTATAAAAATATTGTTGTGAGTATCTATCTTTAATATTTTTTCTACTATTGCTTTTTATAAAACTATAATATTTCTCATCAACGATAAATCTTTCAATTGCCACATAAAGTGATTTTGTATCTTTTGCATCAACTAAGGCGCCATTGTCTCCATCAACTATAATTTCATTACAACCATTAATATTTGTAGCTACAAGTGGTAATCCAAAACTACCAGCCTCAATCAAAACATTTGGTAATCCTTCCCTATAAGATGGCAATACAAATAATGAAGATATTGCAAGATAATCTCTTATATCTTGCTGGAATTTTATATGAAAAATATTTTTATTTGTATCTATCGCCTGTTTGGATTTGTAAGAAATAGGATTTAAATCGCTCTCAAAATCGCCCACCAAAAGTAATTTTAAATTATTGTATTTTTCACTTAATTGCTCAAAAACCAAAATTAACTCATTAATTCCCTTATCTTTTACAACTCTTCCCACATAAATTAAAACAAAATCATCTTTTAAAATATCATATTTTGCTCTCAAAATTCCCTTTTCATCTTCACTATATCTATCTTTAAAATATTGCGTATCCACTCCATTGACTGAGCCATTAGCTATCACTTTTACTTTTTTTTGGGTTAGATTATTTATCTCTTTTACCAAATTTAAACTATTGCAATAAAGATGATTTGAAAATAAATATGTCAATTTTTCTGTTAAAAGCAAGACTTCTCTCTTTATCCCTTTGGCTTCAAGATGAGGCAATCCTACAACACTATGAACTCTAAATGGAACTTGTGCAAAATATGAAGCTATCATCCCAAGTAATCCAGCTTTTGGTGTAAGTGTATATACGATTGATGGTTTTGATTTTAAAAAATGAAAGAACAAACTAATTAAAACTTTCATATCTTTTAGCAAGTTTATTTTCCTATTAAAATCAACAATTTTAATCTTTACACCCTCAAAATTTTCAATATCCTTGATATTATCCCCATTTGAAGTGATTATCTCAACATCATAATAACTTGATAAAAACTTCGGTTGCCCTTTAAACCAAGTCTCCAAAACAATAGGAACAGTCACCAAAATAACCATTCGCTTCATAAATTCAATTCCTTCTTAAGATACTCTTCAACCTCAACAAATGAGATATTTCCAAGTAAATCCAACAATAAACTATTATCAGCAGTTGATATTTTTAATTCATTTTTGACAATATTTTTCGTTCTCAAATTAGCCCCATGATTTTTTAAATACTCCAAAATGCTCCTAATCGATATACCGTTTGATGTACCAATATTTACAACTGGAATATTTTTTACTATAAGTAAGTTTTTGTATGCGTTTACAACATCATCAATATGGATAAAGTCCCTTATTGCATTTCCATTATTTACTATTGTAAGCTCATCTGCTGTTTTATAAACATCGATAATTTTACTTATAACAGAAAACTTATCATCTCCTCCATACATATTGAATATTCTTGCAATTGTAAAGTCTATATTATTTTTAAGACAAAAAATTTCAACCAACTTCTCATTAGCCACCTTTAAAGATGCATGAAGATTTAGTGGTTTTAATTCATCTTTTTCATTACATAAAATATTATTCCCATACACCGAACTACTACTTGTATAGATGATTTTGTTTATTTTTGATTTTGAAAAATAATCTAAAACTTTTGCTGTCACAACTATTGAATTATCAATATATTGTTCCGCACTATCGATATTTCCAAGTTTAGTTGCTAGCTGAAAGTTATTAAAAATGATATTTATCTCTTTATTTTTAAACTCGTCGAGAGAATTAAAACCATCAAGCAATTCCCTTGAGGAGATTAAAATACAATTGTCTATTTGTAAAGATAATTGTTTAGAAAGATTGCTATTTTTCCCTATTATTATGTTAAACATTTTTACCAACAATTTTTATCATTTGCAATAGAAAACTAAATAAATAGTGGATAAATGGTATTTTTTTATCTAAAAACAATATCGACAACAAATACAATGTTTTACGATAGCCCCTATCTGTTCCTCTATTTGAGATTGAATTTGTGTGAACTCTATAATTCAACAAAACCTTATCTAAAAGCTTGATTTTATGATTTTGCGACACTTCTAACCAAAAATACCAGTCCTCCAAAGCTACCAAATTTTTGTCTTCACTAAATCTATAATTGATAGATTGTTTCATCAAAACAGAATTTGTGTTAATATAATTCGTGTAATACAAAATATTTTTATGACTCATAAAATATTTTAATTTATTAAAAATTCTTTGATTATTAAAAAATCCAACATATTTACTATTTCCATCTATTATATTTGCTAAAGAATGTACAAAATCAACATCTTCATGTTCTATAAATCCTAGTTGCTCTTCAAGTTTATTTGGTAGCCAAACATCATCAGCATCCAAAAAAGCAACATATTCACCTTTTGCATTCTCAAGTCCTATATTTCTAGGTCGAGCTGGTCCACCAAAATTTGAATTTAATCTAATTAGTTTAATTCTTTCATCTTTGGCTTCATACCTTTGCACTATCTCAATACTATCATCAGTAGAGCAATCATCTACAATTAGCATTTCCCAATTTTGATATGTTTGAGTTATAACGCTTTTTATTGTTTCTGCTATATATTTTTCACCGTTATAAATTGGTGTTACTATTGTTACTAATGGTATATTTTTAATAACTATTTCCAATTACTTACTCTCAAATTATTAATATATTCTTTGATATTTTTTGTTGGTTTCCAGCCCAAAGCTTCTGTTTTTGCACTCATCACATCAGCTGTCATACGATTTCCTTGTCGCATCGGAAGCATCTCAATAGTCCCACCAAACATCTCAGCAATCTCTACGATTGAGTAAGCTTCTGAGCTTCCTATCCCAAACTCATCACCATAACCATTTTCCCCTACAAGGACAAGTCCATCAATAATATCATCGATATGGGTAAAGTTTCTCTTTTGAGTTCCGGGGCTTACAATTGTAAGATTTTCCCCATTTTTCATTTTCTCTTTAAAAAGAGCAATTAGGGTTGCATATTTTCCAGTTTGAATCTCTCTATCCCCATACACATTATAAAAATATGTGATTGCATATGGGACATTGTACCAAGTACCATAATTCATCACAAGTTCAGTATTAGTCGCTTTTGTCCAAGCATAAGGAGATGCGTTTCTTCCAAGTCCACCATCACCAAATTTTGTAGAGCTTCCTGCATAGAGTATTTTGCATCCAGCACGACGAACAAATTCTAAAACTGCAAAGATTCCATCTTTATTGTACTTCCATACTTTTTCAATATCATCAAAGCTTTGCTCAACCCTTGAATATTCACCAAGATGATAGACCATATCTGGAGTAAAAGTTATTAAAGTAGCTATATCAGAAGTATCTCCTTTAATATATGTGACATTTGCTACATGGTTAGCTTCACTGCCTGTAAAGTAATTATCTAAGCTATACACTTCATAGTTTGGATTTTTTGATAATCTTTCACATAGATGAGAGCCTACAAATCCTGCTCCACCAGTTACTAGTATTTTCTTTTTCATTATTTATCACTCCCAAAAATATCTCTAGTATAAACTTTATCTTTGACATCAGAGAGATTATCTTCTAGTCTATTTGCTACTATCACATCACTTATAGTTTTAAATTCGTCAATCTCTTGTATCACTTTTAAACCTTCAAAATCATCCTCTTTTAAAACTGGTTCATAGATAACTATTTCAATATTTTTGGCTTGAAGTTTTTCTATGATTCCTTGAACTGCACTACTTCTAAAGTTATCACTTCCTGATTTCATTATCAGTCTATAAATCCCTACAACTTTTGGATTAGTTGAAAGAATTTGATTTGTTACAAACTCTTTTCTTGTTTCATTTGAATCAACTATTGCACCTATTAGATTGTTTGGTACATCTTTGAAGTTTGCTCTTAGTTGTTTTGTATCTTTTGGGAAACAGTATCCACCATATCCAAAGCTTGGATTGTTATAGTGGGTTCCGATTCTTGGGTCTAATCCTACCCCATCTATAATATCTTTTGTATTTAATGCAAACTTTTCACAATATGAATCTAGTTCATTAAAATAAGCAACTCTCATAGCAAGATAGGTATTTGAAAAAAGCTTAATTGCTTCTGCTTCAGTGGAGTCTGTAAATAAAACTGAGATACCTTTTTTGAGTGCTCCTCGCTCAAGAAGTCCTGCAAAAATCATAGCACGATCTGATTTTTCACCTACTATGATTCTGCTTGGGTAAAGATTGTCATGAAGTGCGTTACCTTCTCTTAAAAATTCAGGAGAGAAGATAATATTTGTAGTGTTAAACTTTTCATTTATCATTTTTGTATAGCCAACTGGTATAGTTGATTTTATCACCATAGTTGTATTTGGATTAATACTTAAAACATCTGCTATGACGTATTCGATAGACTTTGTATTAAAGTAGTTTGTAGCCTCATCATAATCAGTTGGGGTAGAGATGATAACAAAATCAGCTCCAGTATAAGCTTCCACTTTATCTAGTGTTGCTCTAAAGTTTAGATTATCTTTTTTAAGGTATTCGCTTATCTCTTTGTCTTCTATTGGAGAGATTTTATTTTGAAGCATCTCTACAGTTTGTGGAATAATGTCTAGTGCTACTACTTCGTTGTGTTGTGCCAAAAGTAGTCCATTTGAAAGTCCTACATATCCTGTTCCAGCTATTGCTATTTTATAACTCATTATTATTTACTCTATTTTGTTTTTGTATAAATCTAAAATTTGCTTATTCATAACATCAAGAGAAAAAAAATCTTTAACTCTTTCAAACGAATACTGAGCAAAATTCTCCCTTATAGCATCAGATTCACACATTTTATTGATCTGTTTAACCAAATCATCTATCTCATTACTAAACAACAAACCACCTTTATTATGAACTATTTGCTCTACTATTCCTCCAACGGAACTCGCAATAATTGGAATCTTATACGACATCGCTTCACTTATACTATAAGGCAAACCTTCTTGGTTAGATGCAAAAACTAATACATCAGCAAAACGATATATATCGCTTGGATCTTTTATCCATCCCGTAAATACAACTCTATCATCCAACCCAAGTTCACTAGTTTTTCTTTCTAGAAAAATACGATTTGGTCCATCTCCAACAAGTAATAATTTAATATTTTTATTAAGCTTACCAAGAGAATCAATCAAAATATCTTGTCTTTTTGTTGAACCCAATAAGGCAACCATAGTAAGCCATATTTCGTTATTTTGTTTAATAATTAAACTTTCATTTGTTTTTAATTCGCTGAGTCTAGCTGTATTTGTTGGAATATCTACCCCTGTATAAATTGTAAAAATTTTACTCTTTTCTATTTTTAAAGCATCTATTAATTCACCTTTTATTTGATTTGAATTTGGAATATAAAAATCAATATATTGAGCAACGATTTTATCGATTTTAATTTGAAAATATTTAAATACAGAATTCTTGTAATTTGGTGATATGGAACTTAAAATAGATAATCCAACTTTATTAAACCCCAACTTTTTAGACGCCACAGAAGCAACCAATGTACTTAATGCAGCAGGATAACCCCCATTAATTATTAAAATATTTTCATAATTAACAACTCTCTTCAAGTGTCTTTTTAGTATGAAATAATTAGGTAAGATAGATAAATAATGCCCGAAAAAATTCATCACTTTGACAAATTTATTATATGTATTATTTACAGATTGAGTTAGCTTAAATTGAGACAACTTAACTACTTCATAAGGAATATTTTCAGATATAGCGAACTCAATTATTCTACTGTTTTCACTATTCACTACAATATGCACATCAAATATTTTACTTCCAATCAAATCACATATGAACCTTTCAAGTCCCCCTGGAAAATAATTCTCTGTATATAAAACTAATTTAACCATTTTTTACAACAAACATAAGATAACTAGATATGTATTTATTTTTGGAACTTCTAAATAAAATCGATAAAAGTTTTAAAACTACTTTTATTGGAAATCTCAAAAGAGGATTTTTAACATCATTAGCATTAAATAGTCCGGCTTCAAAACCACCTACATAATCAATAAAAAGCAATTCTTTATTTGATTCACTAATCATCTCTTCCATAAGTTTTTTATCCATCATTGAAATATTATGATTTAAAATTATTTCTGTTCCAGCAAGTTTATCAATTAGAAGTTGACAATAATAATTTAATCCCCTAAAACTTGGAAACCCAATTACTACATAGCCATCATTAGTTGTGTAATCTAAATGTTTTTGAAAAATATCTTTATAATTATCAAAATGCTCCATAAAGCCCAAAGAGATAACCAAATCATATCGTGGCTCTGGTATTTGTGTCAAGAAATCAGCGGTTATAATATTAAATTTATCCTCTGGCACTTCACAAAGTCTTAAATTTTCTATAGTTTTACTAGCAGCAATATCTAAATATTCAAAACCATACACACTATAATTTAATTGCTCATATAAAAAAACCATCCACTTCCCTGGAGCACATCCTATTTCTAAAGCAATTTGATGAGTCTTTGCTTTTGGAACATTCTTTGAAATTGTCTTTGCAATGACTCTATCGTTTTTAAAATCCAAGTTTATTTTATTAGGTAACTTTATCTCACCCCAATATTCTTCCCAGAAACTTTTTTCTGTAATCTCCACCCGTTTACCTTCTTCTATAAAAATATTTTTTAAGATTGTATATCTCTTCCCTTGTAAAACCAAAAATACTAGGCACTACAAGAACTCCAACTATAACAAAAAGTGTGTACAAAAATCCTGAAAATAAAAACTCTAGTATTGTGCTGTTAAAAGATATCACAAACATATCAGATAGCAATATCATAAAAACAAAAAATAATACAGAGTAGATTTGATGCAAAACAAAAGGGGTCATTTTTATGTTTAAAAATTTACTATTAAAATATAACTGTATATTGACACTTATTATTTGAACTAATACCATTTTCCATCCCAATCCTATTGCACCTAAGTTAAAAACATATATCAAGATAAAACTTAAAACAAATCCCAATAAAATAGAGAAAAGACCAATGTTTCTAATAATTTTAGTTTGCTCAGTTACATAAAAAACTGAGCCACTTAATTGTCCATATGTTTGGTGAATTGGATAATATGCCATAATAACTAGTACTAAATAAGCATCTTTAAATTTCTCATCTGTGAATATCTGGATTAAAGCTTCACTCTGAAAAGATATAAAAACAGAAAAATAAGCTGCTATTGCATAAAGCATAGGGATATATTTTAAAAAAAGCTTTTTAATATTTTCCATATCATTTGATTCATAGGATTTAGCAAATTCCCTAGTAATAAGAGGTGTCATAGCACTAGTAAATAAAAAACACATCGCAGCAATCGCGTATGCCAAGCCATAAAAGCCTGTTTGTACAGATCCACTAATTGTTTGCAATAGCCACAAATCAAATAAACCAAAGACTATACTCAAAGTATTAAAAGTAAATAAAGGAGATGAATATGAAATAAACTCTTTTGATAGTTTAAAAATATTTAAATGGGCGCTCAACATTCGTTTTGAGAATATTTCTTTTGATCTAAAAAGATATGAAATAATAAAGATAAATAAAATTAAAGATACATAGTGATAGTAAAAATAGTATGTTAAATCAAGAGAAAAATAATAGATAAAAAATAATAATAATCCCAAAGAGATAATCTTATGGAATATTTTAATTGATTCTACCGATATTGTCAAAACAAATGAATCAGATATATAAATAAAAATCGTTGTAAACCAAACCAAAAAAGCAAATAAAATACCAAAATATACATATTTCTGTGATATATTGGGAAATAAATAAGATAAATAATTGAAATTATCAAGAGCAAAGATTGTTACACTAAGGAAAACAAATAACAAAAAAGCATATAGAAAATAAAACTTTATAAGCTCCACCCTGTCGGTATTTTTAGCAAGTTTTGTAAAAAATGCCGTAGAAGTACCAGCATCAAAAAAACTTATTAACTGTGCGAAGAATTGCTGTATGTATGTAAATTGACCATACGCAACAGGACCGAGCGCTGAAGGAACTATTGCAACTATAAAAATATTGATTATTCCATTTACAATATTGGAAAATAGTTTAATCAAATACCTTTTTCGTAAACTATCTTCCAAGTAGTAACTCATTTTCTATAATGTTGAAAATTGATATAGAACTATCTTCATAAGTCAAATAGTTATATTTAAAGTTAGGATAATATGCCAATGAAGCTAATTCGTTATTTATCATACTCATTCCAAGTTGATTAACATCATCAATATTTATGATTTGTTTTTTAAATTGTTTAGCATATGCGCATGTATGTTTATAAAAAAAATTTAACTCTTTCATTGTAAAAAACAACATTGGCTTATTAAAATATACTGCAAAAGATATAGCAGTTGTCCCTTCATTAATTACAAAGTTTGAGCTTTTAACTAATGATGCAGATTCGTTATGGACAACTTCAAAACCATTAAAATTATTTTTATTTTTAAAAACTCTTGACTTAGGATGTGCGGATATAAGCACTGTCACTCCTAAGCTTTTTTCAATCCATTGAAAAAAATCAACAAGCTTACGATGATAATCATCAAGATTATTATTATATTTGTTGCCAAAAATATAATAATCACTTGCATCCATTACATCAGTATCTAAAAATACGCAATAAGGCTTATTGTATTTATATTCAACAGCATTCAGACACAATTCATAATCTCTTGCATGTGCATGAACTTTTTTGCTATTTTTATCTATCAAAAAAGGGTAGATTAATTCATCTTTTGGTGCACCAGTGATAACTATATCTGTCTTAAAAGTTGTATCGATAAGCTTTTTAATTACTGGTCGAGCTAATGCTTTTAATTTTAAAAATATGCCACAAGGTGAAGATGTACTAGGGATACAACCACTAATATAAGTAACAAATTTTGCTTTTGTAGTCGTTTTAATTTGATTCAATAATGCTACGGCTTCTTTACTTGCCAAATAATAAAAAATATAATCATCTAAAGATAAAGTAGCAGTAATTTTGAGCAGTCCTTCAACAGATGTAGGCTCAAATGTTTTTTCAGTCTTATAGTACTCAATGTCTACATTGCCTTTGTATCCAGGTAGCAGTAACTGATGAGTTTCTATTACAGAAACATCATATCCCTTTTCGCTAAAATATTTTATACCAAAAGATTCATAATCTCTTTGAGTCAATGGTAGCATTGGCATAAATACAATTTTCACAGACTAAATCCGTCATCAACTACAATATTTTGCCCATTTACATATTTGCTCATATCACTAAGCAAATACACTAATGTACCTTTCATATCACTCTTATCAAGCATCCCTTTGTTTAGGCATTGTTCTTTGTATTTTGATAAAAATTGCTCTGGCTGAGCATCCAATATTCCCCCTGGACTTAAAGCATTCACTTTGATACTCATCCCTTTAAAATACTTAGCCATATATTTTGTAAGATGAATCAGACCTGATTTTATAGCTGCATACTCCACTGGCATTGTCATAGGTGTATTTTCATAAACTTCAAATTTTGGAGCAACTACACCATAAATTGAGCTAATATTTACGATATTTCCATATCCTTGCTTTTGAAAGTAAAGTGCAAATTGTTGCGATGTTGTAAAGTATCCACCAAGATTTAATCCAGTATTTTCAACAAAATCACTATATTCCACATCAAAAAAATGCTTTCCATAATTTTTATTTCTAGGATAGGCATTATTCACAAGAGCATCGATTCTTTGATATTTATTATCCAAGTATTGAATACATTCATTTAAAGAATTTTTAGAAGTGATATCTAGCTTTACAAAATCTATATTTGTAGAGTTTAATTCATTAGATAAATCCTCTTGTGCTTTTAGTCCTATCGCTTCATTGATATCTGCAATAATAGCTATGCCGCCATTTTCTATAACAGATTTTACAAACTCTTTTCCAATAAGTCCAGCACCACCCGTGACGACTACTACTTTATTTTTTAGCATCAATTATATTTCCTAAAAACTGGTTTGATTGGATTTCCTACTAAATATTTCTCATACCCTTCATCAACTGCTTTTTTATAAACTTCAAAAGTTTTTTCTAATGCATTTTTAGTTGTCTCTAATTCTTTTTCTCCATGAGCATACGAAAGTGCGATCCAAGGAATAAGTACGCCGTTCTTTATCATCTCTTGAGAAAACAAAGTTCTTAGACCCAAAGAGTTTTCTCCATCATTATCAAAGGTGAGATAATATGGGCTACATTCTATGCCACCAGCTACAAAATTTTTTTCTATTCCGTACTTTACAGCAAGGTCATTCATCATATTGATAAGTTTTGTCCCATATTGCCACATATGTTCAACGACATTGTGCTCACTCATAAATTTCATTGTTTCCACAAAAGCTCCAAGTCCACTCATCTCAGCACCATGAGTTGTTGAAAGTAGAAATACTCTTTCTCTCCCTTCAAACTCTATGCTTCCTAGTTCCATTATCTCTCGTTTTCCTGCAACTGCTGAAACTGAAAAACCATTTGCCATAGCTTTTCCAAAAGTACAAAGATCAGGTTTGATATCATAATAATGTTGAGCACCTTTTAAATGCCAACGAAATCCAGTAATCATCTCATCTAAAATAAAGACTGCTCCATTTTTATGACAAAGTTCTTTTACTTTATGTAAAAAATTATCTTTTGGGTGTTCATTTGCTGCTGGTTCAAGCATCACACAAGCTATCTGATTTGGGTATTCAATAAAAAGTTTTTCTAAACTTTCTATATTATTGTAGTTAAACATTTTTGTATTATCGATATCTTTTTGTGGAATCCCTTTTGTAAGTGGAGTTGACCCTATAAACCAATCATCATAACTAAAAAAAGGCTGTTCTGAACATCTTGCAATGAGTGTTCTACTTGTATAAGCACGACTAAGTTTCACAGCTGCTGTTGTAGCAGTTGAACCATTTTTTGTAAATTTAACCATATCAACACTATCTATCATATCCACTATAAGTTCGGCTGCTTCTAGTTCTATTAAACTAGGTTTTGTTAGATTATTTCCATACTCTATTTGTTTAAATGCAGCTTGATTAACTTGCTCATTTGAATAACCTAAATTTACAGCACGAAGAGCCATACCGTAGTCCAAAAACTCTTTTCCATTCTCATCGTATATATACGCACCCTTACCTCTTTGAAGAATTTGAGGAGCATTGATAGGGTACTGGTCAAACCCTCTACTATAAGTGTGTGCACCACCTGGAATTACTTTTAATAATCTATTTTGATAAGTCATTTATTTATATCCTTTATGTTTCATGATTGCTTCAACCATTACAAAGTCATCTATATCATCAATTTCTAATGATTTATATTTTGGCACTTCATACCCAATTGTATTTTCATGGTAAAAAGTTTTCTTACTCAATAAAATATTAGTTTTTGATATATAAATTGTCCCTTCAAAAAAATAAACATCCTTTATATCTTGTCTTCTTAAAACTTTCATCTCTTTATTTTCATATCCACAAATAAAATTTTCCATATCTTTAGTAACTAAAAATGAAGGATTTTGATCTTCCGTTTTACAGATGCCAACAATTGAATCCGCACCAGAATCAAATAATATTTCAATTGCCCTATCTATATCACTTGGTTCCCTTAAAGGTGAAGTTGGTTCCAAAAGTACAATATAATCAAATTCTTTATTTTGCTCATTGTTATAATAATCTAACGTGTGCTTAATAGCATCGAATGATGTCGCCGTATCACTTGCCAATTCATCAGGTCTTAAAAAAGGCACATTAGCACCATACTGATTTGAGATATCAGCTATCTCTTGGCTATCTGTTGTAACCATCACTTCATCGAGATATTTACTTTTTAGTCCAGCTTCTATACTCCAAGCTATAAGTGGCTTCCCACACAACTCTTTGATATTTTTTTTCGGTAGTCCCTTGCTCCCACCTCTTGCTGGGATAATGGCTAAAAAAGTTTTATTTTTATACATTAAAACACCTCGTAATATTCACTATTTGCTTTTTCAAACTCTTCCAATCTTCCAATGTCAAGCCAATACTCTCGTATAGGAAAGGATATGCTTTTTTGTCCATCAACTATAATCTTTTCAAAAAGTGTTGGCATATCAAAATATTCATTTTGAGGTATGTATTTTAGTGACTCAGCACTTAATACATACACACCGCCACTCACAAAAAAGTTATGCACCGGCTTCTCTTCTATACTTTTGATATCTATCCCATCAACATTGACAACACCATAAGGGACTTGAAAGTCATATTCTCTCACTCCCATGGTTGCCATTGAATTGTTTTGTAGATGGTAATCCATCATATGTTCAAAGTTGATATTTGTAAGCAAATCCCCATTCATCACAAAAAATGGCTCATAAAGTTTTTCTCTCATCAAACTTAATGCCCCTGCAGTTCCCATTCTTTTTTCTTCGTGAACATACTCTATATTTACACCAAAATCTCTACCATCCCCAAAATACGCCTCAATAATCTCTGATTTATAACTCACACTTAAAATAATGTCATTAAACCCATACTTTTTAAAATTTAAAATAATTGTTTCAAGTATTGGTTTATTTCCAACTTTTAACATAGGCTTTGGAGTATTTTTTGTAAGTGGATAAAGTCTAGTTCCTAATCCGCCAACCATTAAAACAACTTTATTTGATTTACTTTTTGATTTTAGTAGTCCATCAACTTCTTCAATGCCCACAAGTTTTCCATCACTATCTATAATAGGTATCTGATAAAGCTTTTTTTCAATAGCTATTTCTAATATTTTCTCTTTTGTATCTTCAATTTTACAAACTGTTGGTGTGCGAAAAATAATACTTTCAATGCTGTCACTAAGTGACAAATCCCCAAGAAGACCCCTTCTGATATCCCCATCGGTTAGTGTCCCAATTAGTTTTTCATCTTCCCCAACTACAAGAGCTATCTGCATCGCACCATATTCAATAATTTTTAATGCTTCTTTTATTGTTGATGTTGGTTTTAATAATATATTTTTGTAGTTTTTCATTGGATTTCCTTCAAGTCATAAAACGATTTTTTTAAAATACTTTCTAAGTCAACTTTTTTGATCTCTTCAATAATTCTTTTACTTGCACATCCATCACCATAAGGATTTTGTACATTTTTGAGCAGTTCTTGAAACTCTGATGAATAAAGTTTTTTAAATGCGTTAATAATCTCAACTTTGTTTGGTTCACAATCAATCACACTAGAAGCTTTTATTCTACCTTTTTGTCGATCTCCAATATTTATAGTTCCTATTTTAAAACTAGGAGCTTCTGCTAATCCACTCGAACTATTACCCACCATTGCATCTACAAATTGTAAAGCACTTAAATATCGCAGTTGTCCTAAAGATGTAAATCCAACCGATTTATCGAAATTTTTAGCAACATATTCATCAATCATTTGATTTATCACTCTTCCATCTGTATCACTATTTGCTTTAGTAAATATTATATTTGTCTCTTCAAGTTCATCAATAACATTAAGTAGCTCTTCGAATTGTTCTTTTGCTGTACTGTTTTCTAAAGTTACTGGGTGAAAAGTCACTAAAATATTTTTTTTATTTAGTTTAAAATCTATCGATTTTTCAAATTCATCTTTTGTTAAAAGTTTTAATCTTTTGATATTTTCAATTCCCATGCCACCTACATTAAAAACTCTATTTGGATGTTCACCTAGTTGAATAACTCTATTTTTATATTCTTCTGTGGCCACAAAATGCAAGTGAGACATTTTTGTAATACTATGACGAATGGACTCATCAAAAGCACCTTCAGTTGTTTCTCCACCATGAAGATGAACAATAGGAATCCTAGCTATCATAGCAGCACTTACGGCACTAAAAATTTCATATCTATCACCGAGAACTACAACAATATCTGGTTTCAATTCTTCATAAGCTTCTGCAAAACTTATCTGAGCCAATCCCATAGATTTTGAAATACCAATTGCAGTATCAGATGATATTAGCATCTCTATTTTTTTATCAATCCTAAAATCTTTCTCTATCTCTTTATAAGTAAGTCCAAATTCAGGGCTAAGATGCATTCCTGTAACTATAAGTTGAAGTTCAAGTTCATTGTCTGCTTCTATTTCTTTCATTAGCCAATAGAGTAACCCATATTCAGCTCTTGTTCCAGTTACTACACATATTTTTTTCATATCAATTCATCTTCCATGTAGTCTCTTTGAGCCATAATTCCTACTATCTCATCCCATCGCATAGGATTTATTCCATTGCCTGGTCTCTTAACTGTCATATTTTTTTCACTTAAAACTTCACCCTTCTTGATATGACAACTAGCAACAATCGATTTTCTAGCGATTTGCATATTTGGTATTTCACTCTTTGATTGTTTTTTAATGCTGCTTCCAAGTGCTACTTCTATACTTCTTATAGCTTTTACCATAGCTTTTAGCTCACATGGTTCTAAACTTGCCTTATGATCTGGTCCTTCCATAGTTTTATCTAAAGTAAAATGCTTCTCAATGACACTTGCCCCCATAGCAACTGCTGCAATATCCACTTCTATCCCTAAAGTATGGTCACTATATCCAAAAGCAATATCAAAAGTATTGCCAATAGTTACCATAGCTTTTAGATTTACATCTTCCATAGGAGTTGGATACATAGTGTTTGCATGAAGAACTGTGATATTTTCTTTTTTAGTTCCAGAACTTATCAGAACATCTAAAGCATCTTCGATTTCTCCAATATCTGCCATCCCTGTTGATAAAATTACTTCTTTATCCAGCTTTCCAATATGTCTAAGATATGGTAAATTTGTGATTTCTCCACTTGGTATTTTAAATATTTCAAGTCCGAGAGTCTCTAAAAGCTCTATACTATCATGGTCAAAAGGTGTTGAAAGAAACATAATATTCTTATTTTTACAATAAGCCATAAGCTCTTTGTGCGTATCCAAATCAAGCTCAAGTTTTTTAATCATATCAAATTGGGACTCTGTTTTATCCGTTGTTTCTTTTTGATAATCTGCCTTCTCAGCATTTTTAGATACAAGTTTTTCAGCTTTAAAAGTTTGAAATTTTACTGCATCAGCTCCACTTTCACTTGCAACATCAATCAACTTTTTTGCAAGTTCAAGCGAACCATTATGATTTACACCTGCTTCTGCTATTATAAATACTTTATTCATTTGACTAAACTCCCAGCTTTTACAAATCCATCTATCTCTACACCTTGTTTTGAAGTGGCATTACTTCCAAAAAAACTATTCTCTTTCACAACCACTCCACCATTTAACACACTCGCTGTTGAAATATGACAATTATCTCCTACAACACAATCATGCTCAACAAGTGCCTTTGTATTGACAATACAATTCTTTCCTATTCTTACATTTGCATTTATCAGTGCATGGTGCATAACAATTGTCCCTTCATCTATATATGAGTGCTTCGAAACATAGGCAAGAGGAGAAATTATTATAGGTAAATTAAAACCTATCTCTTTTAATTTCCCAAATAACTTAACTCTTATTTGATTTGATTTGATTTGTCCTACGGTTATCACCGCATTTTTACAAGTTTTAAAAATAGTTTCCAAATCATCATCACAACCAATAACTTCATAATCTAAAACTTTTTTTCCAATATTTTCTTTAGTATCTACTATTCCAATAATCTCATATTTATTTGTCAGCTCAATTACATCAATAGCACTTCTACAATGCCCACCGCCACCTATTAAAACTATTTTTTCTTTCATTATATAATCACACTACTTGGAATATTTACAACTCTCTCTTCAAGATATTTTGCATTTTTTAAATCTGTTTTTTGACAATCTTTGAACATTTCAAGTTCATTCATAAGTTTCCAAATAGGTCGGCTCATTACACCATTTTTATTTGTAAAGTCCAAAAACTCATTTCTTTGATTTAAGTCATCCAATAAAACAGCTTGAAGCCAATAGTTTGATTTACACTCTCTTGGCTCTTCTATAAAAGTTATATCATTTGTAGCAAAAAATTCTTTATATTTTATTGTTAAATCTCTTTTTGCATCTAAAAATTTCTCTAATTGTTCAAGTTGAGCAACTAAAAGAGCAGCATTAATATTAGGAAGACGATAGTTATATCCTATTTCATCATGTACATATTCGTAAGGGTGTGGGATTTTTGCTGTTGTTGTGATATGTTTTGCTCTTATAGCTAATACTTCATCGTCTGTAACGATTACTCCGCCACCACCTGAAGTGATTATTTTATTACCATTAAAAGAAAATGCTCCAACTTTTCCAAAAGTTCCTGTATGTTTATCTTGATAGTAACTTCCTAAAGATTCAGCTGCATCTTCCACGAGTACTATATACCAACTGTCACAAATCTCTTTTATCTCTTCGATTCTACACGGATGTCCAAAAGTGTGCATAGGTACACAAGCTTTTATTATTTTTCCAGTCGTTTTATTTATACACTTGCTATCTTTGATTTCACAATTTGTTTCCAAAAAGTTTTTAAGAGACTCTGGGCTCAAACCCATCGTATCCAAATCAACATCTACAAATATAGGTTTAGCTCCAATGTAGTTAATAGCATTGCAAGTTGCTATAAATGTAAGTGGTTGAGTGATAACTTCATCATCTTTTTTTACATCAGCTAAAATCAAAGAAATATGAAGAGCTGCTGTACCATTTACCGTAGCTATTGCATACTTACTTCCAACTTTTTTAGCAAACTCTTTTTCAAAAGTATCTACATATTTTCCAACACTTGATACAAACGTAGAATCAATACAGTCATTAAGATACTTTTTTTCATTTCCAATAAATCTCGGTTCATGAAGAGGAATAAACTCACCAGTGCTAAAAGTTTGTTTTATAAAATCAACTATATTATTCAAAGAAATAGCCTCCAATTATGCTTGCAGCATATAATTTCCGGTTCCGAACCTAAAAGAGTGAAACTATTCACTCTTTTTATACGGTTCTCACATCTTCTCGTCAAGATACTTACCAGTTTCTTTATGTCCAAAATCTGGAATCATAGTAAAAAACTCTTTTACAATATCATCTTTTGTCCACGATAAATTTACTTTATAGTTTTTGATTGTTTTTTCAAAGTTATTGAGTTTTTCTTCATCAAATAAAGCTTCATTTTTAATAATTCCTAGATTTTCAAATCTTTCCATATCTAAAGTTTCATTATCCGTAAAAAACTCTTCAAAATCTTTTTCACCTGTTGTATCACTAGTAGTAAATAGACAAGGCCATTTACCTTCTAATGGTAAAGTTTTTGCTAACTCTCTTGCTTCATCTTCAGTTTCACATAAATAAGGCTCAATCCCAAGATTTTTGAGATATTTAACAGCGATATCAGCAAAAGTAATAAGATGCAAATTTTCACTGAGCTTAGGGAAAAATATATCTCTATTGTCTCCAAAGATACAAGACATCAAACAAAGTTCACCACTTTCTTGTGGAGTTACAAAATATCTTTTTATATCATTTGGTGCAACGATTGGTTGATTTTTTTGAATTCTTTGGTTAAAACCATGGAGTAAACTTCCATCACTAAAAGCAACATTTGCAAATCTAGCCATTGAGACATCTATTTGTTTTGATTTTCTCATAACAAACATCTCCATGATTCTTTTACTCGCACCCATCATATTGACTGGATTTGCTGCTTTATCTGTAGATACACAAAAATATTTTTTAGTTCCATTGTCGATAGATTGTTGCAATGTTTTATCTGTGTTAAAAACATTTGTTTCAATCATTCTCATAAGTGTAAATGGGTCTTTTTCACTTCTTACATGTTTTAATGCAGATAAATTTAATACATAATCATATTTTCCATCTGCTTTTATAAAAGCATCATATTCTAAGCTTCCAATATCAAGTGCAAATGTAGCAAACTCTCCATCAATATATCCAAAACTGCTTCGTATGTCTCGAACCAACTCAACCATATTATTTTCAGAAATATCAACAACATGAAGCTTTTTAGGATTTCTTTTAAAGATCTCTTTTGTCACGGCTTGTCCTATTGAACCAGCTCCACCTATAACTAGGAATGTTGAACTTGATACAATTTGTAAAAGTTCTTTTTCATGATTTTTAATATCTTCACAAAAAAGTTCTTTTGTTCTACATATTAAATTTAAAATTCTTGACATTATTATCTAATCCCATATTTTTCCAAATACCACTCAATAGTCTTAACTATCCCGCTATCAAAATTCTCATCTGCTTTCCAGCCAAGTTCAGTTTCAAGTTTTGTAGCATCTATTGCATATCTTCTATCATGTCCTGCTCTATCTTCCACAAAAGTGATAAGTTCTTTGTATGAA